>CAWIZN010000039.1:0-124455 GCA_963840495.1 uncultured Candidatus Rokubacteria bacterium | reverse complement strand
GATTGCCCGGCGCGCTCCCTCGGGGGGTCCATGGCCGCGATGAGCTTCGGTCGGCGTGTCGCGTTCGCGTTCAGGTGCTTCTTCGCCCTGCTGTTCAAGGGCATCGTGCCGTCGGATATCGTCGAGGTGGTCGCACCCTCCGCGCCGCTTGGGGCGGCGGCGCGCCCGGCCGCGGCCGTGGCGACCGCGGGCCCGCTCGCGGCGGTGGCAACGGACGATCCAGGTGACCGCGCGATTCAATTGCTCGCCCTGTTCCAGCGCGACGGCCGCCTGGTCGACTTCCTGTTCGAGGACATCACCGCGTACGGCGACGCGCAGGTCGGCGCCGCGGTGCGCGAGGTGCACGCGAGCTGCCGCCGGGTGATCGATCGCTACCTGCCCATCGAGCCGATTCTCGCCGACGCTGGAGGGCCAGACGACGGCGCTGGGCGCCCCCGTGGACCCCTCCACGGTCAAGCTCGTCGGCAACGTGGGCCAGCAGGCGAGCTACCTCGGTACCGTGCGCCACCGCGGCTGGCGCGTCGGCCGGCTGGCCCTGCCGCCGCTGGCCGCCTCGGCGGCGCGGCAGGTCGTGACGCCGGCCGAGGTGGAAATCAGCTGACGTGGACGCCCGGTTCATCGTCGGCATCGACCTCGGCACGACGAACTGCGCGCTCGCGGACGTCGACACGAGCGCGGGCGACGAGGCGGCGCCGATCGTGCAGGGTGTCGCGCAGCTCATCAATCCCGGCGAGGTCGCCGCGCCCACGCTCCTGCCGTCGTTCCTGTTCCTGCCGGGTCCGGCGGATTTTGCGGCCGGGGCGATCGCGTTGCCGTGGGACGCCGAGGCCGACGCGGTGATCGGCGAGCTCGCGCGCAAGCGCGGCGCCGAGAATCCGGCCCGCCTGGTGGCGTCGGCGAAGTCGTGGCTCTCGCACGCGGGCGTGGACCGGACCGCCGACATCCTGCCGTGGCAGGCCCCGGACGACGTTCGCCGCGTGTCGCCCGTGTTCGCGTCGGCGCGGTACCTGGCGCACCTGGCTCGCGCGTGGCAGCACGCGCACGGCGCCGACGACGCGGCGCTCGCCGACCAGGAGGTGCTCGTGACCGTGCCCGCCTCGTTCGACGAGGAGGCCCGGGCGCTGACGCTCCGGGCAGCGGCGGAGGCCGGCTTGCCGGGCGTGCGCCTCCTCGAAGAGCCCCAGGCGGCGTTCTACGCGTGGCTCGCCGCGCAGGGCGACGCCTGGCGCGAGCGCGTGAAGGTGGGCGACCTCGTGCTGGTGTGCGACGTGGGCGGCGGCACCACCGACTTCAGCCTCATCGCGGTCGGCGAGGAGGACGGCTCGCTCGCGCTGCGCCGCGTCGCCGTGGGCGAGCACATCCTGCTGGGCGGCGACAACATGGATCTGGCGCTCGCGCGACGGCTGCAGCAGAAGCTCGAGGGCGCCGGCCACCGCATCGACTCGTGGCAGCTCCAGCAGCTCTGGCACCAGTGCCGGGTCGGCAAGGAGCGGCTCTTCGAGGAGGCTCGCGTCAAGGCCCAGCCCGTCACCATACTGGGCCGGGGCACGCGCCTGGTCGGCGGCTCGATCTCCACCGAGCTCACGCGCGACGAGCTGGTCGACACGCTGGTCGAGGGCTTCTTCCCGATGGTCGGCGCCGATGCGCGGCCCCAGCGGACGCGTCGGGTCGGCCTGCAGGAGCTGGGCCTGCCCTATGCCGCCGATGCCGCGATCACCAGGCACCTCGCGCGGTTCCTCGCCGACCTGGCCGCGGACAGCGTCGAGCAGGGCATCCGGCTGCGGCGCGGCCCGAGCGGATTGGCCGCGCCGACCCACGTGCTCTTCAACGGCGGCGTCATGAAGGCGGCGGTGCTGCGCGATCGGGTGCGCGGGGCGCTCGACGCGTGGCTGGTCGCCGACGGATTCCCGCCGCTCGGCAAGGCCGGCGTGCTGGAGGCGCCCGACCTCGACCACGCGGTGGCGCGCGGCGCCGCCTACTACGGGCTCACCCGCCGCGGGCGCGGCGTGCGCATCCGCGGCGGCGCCCCGAGCACGTACTACATCGGGATCGAGAGCGCCATGCCCGCGGTGCCCGGTCTCGAGGCCCCGATCAAGGCACTGTGCGTCGTGCCGTTCGGCATGGAGGAAGGGACCGAGGCCGACGATCTCGGGGCGCGAGTTCGGCCTCGTGGTCGGCGAGGCGGCGGAGTTCCGGTTCCTGTCATCCGCGGCCCGAAAGCAGGACACCGTCGGCACCCTCGTGGAGGACTGGGGCACCGAGATCGACGAGCTCCATCCGCTCGAGGTCACGCTGACCCTTCCGGGTCGCGAGCACTCCGTCTTGCCCGTGAGGCTCGAGAGCCGCGTGACCGAGGTGGGCACGATCGAGCTGTGGCTCGTCGCGCGCGACGACTCGCACCGCTGGAAGCTCGAGTGGAACATCCGGCAGCGAGACGCGGCGCGCGGCTGAGTTGATCGAGGCGTCGCGGTGAGGGACCTCGGCGAGCGCCGCGCGCGGCGGGCCACCGCGCCCTGATCGGTGCCCGGCGCCATGTCGGATCCGCTGGCCGAGGGCGAGCCCGGCACCCCGCGGTTCGTCATCGGCATCGATCTGGGCACGACCAACTCGGCCGTCGCCTTTGCTGACCTGCGTGAGCTGACCGACGCGGGCGCACCGCGCGTCCGCGTGTGCGAGGTCCCCCAGCTCGTGGCCGAGGGCGAAGTGGCGTCCATGGCGACGCTGCCGTCCTTTGTCTACTTGCTCCGCCCCGAGGAGCGCGAGTCGGGCCGGTTCGACCTGCCGTGGGCGAAACACCCCTCCCACGTCGTCGGCGCCTGGGCGCGCGACCACGGGGCGCTCGTGCCGGGTCGCCTCGTGTCGTCGGCGAAGTCGTGGCTGTGCAGCGACGCTGTCGATCGGCGCGCCCCGATGTTGCCCTGGGGCGGCGAGGCGGGCGGCTCGGCGCTGTCGCCGGTCGATGCCTCGGCGGCCGTGCTCCGACACGTGCGCGATGCCTGGAATCACCGCTTCGCCGCCGCGCCGCTGGCATTCGAGCGGCAGGCCGTCACCCTCACGGTGCCCGCGTCGTTCGACGAGGAAGCCCGCGAGCTGACGATCGAGGCGGCGCGGGCGGCCGGCATCGAGCACTTGACCATGGTCGAGGAGCCGACGGCCGCGCTCTACGCCTGGATCGCGGCCAACCGCGGGCGGCTCGCCGCGTCGCTCCGCGACGGCGACCGCGTGCTGATCTGCGACGTCGGCGGCGGCACGACCGACTTCACCCTGGTGTCGGTGCGCGCCGAGGCGGACGGGCCGGTGCTCGAGCGCATCGCGGTCGGCGAGCACCTGCTGCTGGGCGGCGACAACGTCGACCTCGCGCTGACCACGCTGGTACAGGAGCGGCTCGGCCAGGCGCGGCTGACGCTGCGCCAGCAGCAGGCGCTCCGGCGTCAGTGCGCGGCGGTGAAGGAGCGCCTGCTCGGGCCTCCGCCGGTGGATCGGGCCACGGTGTCGCTCCTCGGAAGCGGCGGCGCCGTCGTCGGCGGCGCCCTGTCCGTGGACCTCGCGCGCGAGGACGTCGTGCGGCTCCTGCTCGACGGCTTCCTGCCGGCCTGTGCCATCGACGCCGAGCCGGAGGCGGGACGGCGGAGCGGGCTCCGAGAGCTCGGGCTTCCGTTCGCGGCCGACCCGGCCATCACCCGGCATCTCGCCAGGTTCCTGCGCGCGGCGGGCGATCGCAGCACGGTGCGCCCGGATGTGTTGCTGCTCAACGGGGGCTTCTTCACGCCGGAGGAGACGCAGACGCGCCTCGCCCAGGTTGTGTCCGGGTGGTTCACGGAGGCCGACGGCCGCCCGTGGCCCCTGCGCGTGCTCGCGAACGCGGCGCCGGCGGTGGCGGTGGCCGAGGGCGCGGCGTACTCCGGCCTGGTGCGGCGAGGCCTCGGGCTGCGCATCGGCGGCGGTCATCCCCGCGCGTGCTTCCTGGCGCTCGGCGGCGAGGCGGGTGACGGCGAGCGACAGGCCGTCTGCGTCTTGCCGCGCGGCACGCAGGAGGGGACCACGCGACGGCTCGAGGCGCGGGCGTTCGCGGTGAAGGCCAACCGCCCGCTGTCGTTCACGCTCGTGTCCAGCCTGACGAGCGCCGCCGAGTTCGGCGACGTCGCCCCCGTGGATCCCTCCGCGCACCGGCACGCGCCGCTCGTGACCGAGCTGCGCTTCGGCCAGCGCTCCCGGCACGCCGACATCCGCGTCGTGCTCGAGGTGGTCTACACCGAGCTCGGCACGCTCGAGCTGTGGATCATCGCCCCCGCGACCGGACACCGCTGGCGCCTGCAGTTCCAGCTTCGAGCGGCGGGCGCGGGCGACGGACGCGGCGGAGAGGCGCCCGAGCCGACTTCCGCGGTGATCGATCCCGGCGCGGTGGCCGACGCGGTCGCCCTCGTGCAGACGCTGTTCGGCGGAAGCGTCGATGCCGCGGTCACGCCGGATACCCTCATGGCCCGCCTCGAGGAGCGTCTCGGGTTCGCCAGGCAGGCCTGGCCGCTCGGCGCGGTGCGGCCCATCGCCGACGCGCTCCTCGAGGTGCCGGATGGCCGGCGGCGGTCGCCCCGGCACGAGGCCCGGTGGCTGAACCTCCTCGGCTACTGCCTGCGCCCGGGATTCGGCGCCACGCGCGACGAGTGGCGCATGACGCACGCGCGCCGGCTGTATCTCGCGGGGCCGGCGTTTGCCGCGGACGTCCAGTGTCAGGCGGAGTGGCTGGTCCTGTGGCAGCGCATCGCCGGCGGCCTCACGCCCGGGCAGCAGCGCGAGATCTACGATCGCCAGGCGCCCCTCGTCATGGCCGCGGCCGGCAAGCGGCCGAAGCGCCTGCCGCCCCAGGTCGAGCGCGAGGCGCTGCGCCTGCTCGCGAGCCTCGAGGATCTGCCCGCGCAGCATCGGCGAGCGCTCGGCGCCGAGCTGCTGGCTCGGCTGAAGCGAGAGCCCCGCAATGGCAGCTTGCTGTGGGCGCTCGGGCGAACGGGCGCCCGCCGGCCCCTGTACGGCCCGCTCAATACCGTCGTGGACGCGCAGACGGCCGGACAGTGGGTGCGCGCGTTGCTCGCTCTCGGCCCGCTGTCCCCGGATATCGCGGCGACGGCCGTGCAGATCGCGGCGCGCATCGGAGACCCGGCCCTGGACATCGACGAGGACCTCGGGCGCGAGGTCTACGACCGGGTGGTGGCGTCCGGGGTGTTGCCCGAGCCCCCATCCGACTCATCGAGGTCCGGCCGCCCTCCGAGAGCGAGCGCGTGCGCGCGTTCGGCGAGAGCCTGCCCGAGGGCCTCCGGCTCGTGACGTAGCAGGTTGCCGATGCCGGGTCACGTACGCGCTTGCGGCCGTTGCCGACCGGAATCGATCACCGGATTCCGGCTGGACCAGTCATCTCACTGCTACGGGCTGCGGGGCGGTCTCCCAGGCGGATGATCGCGGCCAGCGTGCCGGTCTCGTAGATCTCCTCGGCGAGGATCAGCAGGCCGATCACGAGGAAGCCCGTATTCCCGGTCGCGAACGTGAGCGCCGCGAGACCCGCGACCAGGCCGAGGATCAGGACGCGGATGCCCCGGATGAGGCGGAGCGCATCCCCCCGTCTGAGGGCCGTGCTCATCATCCTGACGCCCGCGACGGCGGCGCAGGCGCCGGCGAGCACCAGTAGCGCCGTGAGGACGTGACTGACCGGAGGCTCGAAGAGGGTCATCGTCGGTTCCTCCCTTGCTGACGATGGTCCGGGAATCGGGAGCTGCCCGCAATTCTCTCGGGGGTAATGGCGCGCGGATCAGAAGCTCAGCGGAATCTCCCGGCCCTCGCGGAGCGAGCGCTCCGCCTCGACGCACACGATGACCCGCTTGCGCGCCTCGACCCCGGTGACGAGCGGGCGCCGCGCCTCGAAGGCCGTCACCGTCCGCGCGAGCTGGTCGTGCAGCTCGAAGACCTCGCCGGAGCGCTCGATGGGGATGGTCTCGGGCTCGGGGTGCCCGCGGCGCTTCACCGTGAGCGCGAAGGTGGGCGCGAGGGTACGGTCGAGGGCGCCGGACCACCAGCCGCGGATCGCGCCCTCGGAGCCCACGACCTCCATGACCTGGTGGTACTGGAAGGCGGCGAGCGTCTGGCTGATGACGGCGTAGCGGCCGCCGGGGAATCGGACCATCGCGGTGAAGTTGTCGTACATCCCCTCGGCGACCGTCTTGCCGTTGCCGAGTGCCACGACGGAGGTGGGGTCGCCCCAGCGCTCGAAGAACCAGAGCGCGAAGTCGAAGGCATGGACGGGCTCCTCGAGGATCCACGAGCCCACGCGCTCGCGCTCGTAGCGCCAGCCCCCGGCGCCGCGGCGATAGGGGAAGCGGAAGAGCTCGAAGAGCATGTAGAGCGGCTCGCCGATCTCGCCCGCGTCGATCATCGCCTTGATCCGCCCCCACTGCGCGGACAGGCGCAGCTCGTGGCCGATCGAGAGGATCCGGCCGGAGCGCGCCGCGGCCGCCATCAGCGCATCGCATTCCTCGGCGGTCCGGGCCATGGGCTTCTCGAGGAGCACGTCCACGCCGCGCTCGAGGGCGGCCACGCCGACCTCGGCGTGCAGGTCGTTCGGCAGCACGATGTCGACGGCGTCCACGTCGGACCGGGCGAGGAGCTCGCGGTAGTCGAGATGGACGGGGACGTCGGGGAAGTCGCGCCGCGCCGCCTCGGCGGTGGCCTCGGTGCGGCAGGCGATCGCGGCGAGCCGGGCGCCCGGCGCCTTCGCGATGGCCTCGGCATGGTGACGGCCCCAGGCCCCGTAGCCGATCAGCCCGAATCGAATCACCGCGCGTGACCCCTGAGCCGGCCGCCCGAGCGCAGGATGCCGCATCCTGCTCATCCCTTGAGTGCTCCCGCCACCAGCCCGCGGACGATGTACTTCCGCAGCAGCAGCACGAGGACCACGGTGGGGAGGAGGCCGAGGAGGCAGATCGCCATCATGAGGGTGAAGAAGACGAAGTAGTCGGACACGAGACCGGCGAGGACGACGGGCAGCGTCATGAGCTCCGGCCGGTTCACGACGATGAGCGGGATGAGCAGCTCGTGCCAGGAGATGACGAAGAGGATGACGCCGCAGGCGGCGAGGCCCGGCGTGGCGAGGGGCAGGAGCACGCGCAGGAACGCGGTGAAGCGCGTGCAGCCGTCGATCCTGGCCGCATCCTCCAGCTCCGACGGCAGCGAGGCGAAGTACGGCGTGAGGATGAGGACGGCGTAGGGGATGAGAAAGCCGATCTCCGCCACGATCACGCCCCAGAGCGAGTTGAGGAGCCCGTAGCGGCGGAACATCACGTAGAGCGGGACCATGAGCACGATCAGCGGGATCATCCGGCTGGCCACGCTCGCCTTGAGCAGCACCTGCGTCCAGGGGAGACCGAGGCGCGCGATGGCATAGGCGGAGAGACCGGCGACGACGAGAGTCGCCGCCGTGACGACCACGCCGACCATCGTGCTGTTCAGGAAGGCCGTCGGGAAGCGCTCGACGGACTTGGGGAGATAGGACACCTGCTCGAAGATGGGGCCCCGCGCGGCGCCGCCCGACAGGATCAGGCGGTAGTTCGCGGCCGTGAAGTCGCCGGGCCTCATGAGCAGCGACCGGACGTCCTGCTGGAGGCTCTTCTCGGAGTGGAGGCTGCCGAGGATGACGGGCACGAGCGGCGCCACGAGGAAGGCGATGGCGGCCAGATTGGCGAGCCAGAGGCCGGCGCCCTGCCGAGCGGTGAGGCGGTGCCGCGACGAGGCGCGCCGGCGGCCGGCGGCCATCAGAGCTCCACCCGGCGGTACAGGAAGCGGACGTAGACGAGGCTGATCGCGCCGACGATGAGCGCGAGCATCCAGGCCGACGCCGCGCCGAGCCCGATATTGAACGGAGGCTGGAACGAGATCCGGTACGTGTACCAGGCGGCCACCCAGGTGTCATTGCCGGGACCGCCCTGGGTGATGGCGAGGATCTCGTCGAACACCATGAAGGCGAAGGTCGTCCTCAGGATAAGGCTCACCGCGATGACCGGCAGGAGGAGCGGCAGCGTGACGCCCCAGAACCGCTGCCCGGCCGAGGCCCCATCGACGTCGGCCGCCTCGTACAGCTCGCCGGGAATGCCCTGAAGCGCCGCGTGATACAGCAGGATATTGAACGGCGTCGTGCGCCACACGTAGGCCGTGATCACCGCCGCCATGGCGAGACCGGGCGTGCCGAGCCAGTTCACGTACTCGTCGATCACGCCGATCGCGGACAGCGTCCGGTTCAGATACCCGTACTGCGCATTGAAGATGAACGACCACAGCAACCCGTTCACGATGGGCGGCACCGCCCACGGCAGCAAGATCAGCGCCCGCGTGACCCGCGAGATCCACACCCGCTCGTCGTCGATCACGAGCGCGATCCCGAGTGCCAGCACCACCTCCAGCACCACCGACACCACCACGAATACGAAGGTATGCCGCAGCGAGAGCCAGAACACCTCGTCGTCGAGCAACCGCGCGAAATTCGCCAGGCCGGCCCACGGCATCTCCCCGCTCCGAAGCTGCCGCAAGCTCACCTCGTGCACCGACAAGTACGCCGCATACCCGATGGGATACGCCAAGACCACCAAGAGGCACACGAGCGCAGGCAGGTTCATCCAGAACGCAAAAACCCCCGACCCGCAACTCCGACCGCCGCCGGCGAGCCACGGCCGAGATTCGGATTCGACGAGCCGAATGGACGACAGCGGGAAGGGTGGGGGCGGGGGGGCGCTCTCCCCGGGACCGTTGCTTCTGCGCGCCGTCGAAGCCAGCGACCTCGATCTCGTGGTCACCATCGAGAGCCGGGCAAAGGGAGCGGGTCAGCGTGTCCCGGGGAGAGCGCCCCCCCGCCCCCGCCCGCTGACTTGCCATCACGCTGGCCTCGGCGGCGTCGCGGCATCGGAGCGCGCGGGGTCAGCCGCGCTTGGCCTTCGCCACGGCCGCGACCATGTTGTCGCACGCCTGATCCGCCGTGATCTTCCCCGACAGGCACGCCGTCAGCTCGACGTTCATGGCATCGCTCCAGCGCGGATACCACGGCTGGTACACGGCGGGCACGACGTCGGCGAAGTTCGCCGCCTTGCTCCAGAGGCCGAGGACGGTCGGCACATCCGCCCACTTGGCCCAGCCCTTCTTCAGGAGATCGGAGTCCATCACCGACTGGTAGCCGCTGCCGAGCATGGCGTCGGTGGCGAGGCGGTTGGCCTGGGTGTACTGGCCGTCCTTGGTGCGCCCGCCGAGGGCCTGCAGGAGCTTCCACGCCCATTCCTTGTTCTTGGTGGTGCTGACCATCATGTAGAGCATCGTGTAGCCGATGGTCTTGCCGTCGCCCGGGATGGCCGACCACCCGGCCCTTGCCGGCGATGGGCGACTGCGCGGGGTCGTTCACGAGGCTGATGTAGTAGTGGTGGAGCGTGCCGAGGTAGACGTGCTGGCCGGCATTGAACGCCTTCACCGCCGGGATGAAGCGCAGGTTCAACGAATTCGGATCGGCGAGCTCCTCCTTGAACGTGCTCTGCCACCACTTGAGCGTCTCGCGGGCCACCGACCCGGCACCGAGCTGGGGAGCGAGCTGCTTGTCGAAGATGGCGCCGCCCCGGTTGTGGGTCATGCTGAACCAGGTCGCGGGAAGCTGCTCGAATCCCGCCCCGGCCACCCACAGGATGGGGTACTTGGACACGCCGTCGCGCTTGGCCTTCTTCGCCTGCTCGATCAGCTCCGGATAGCTCGAAAACGGCTTGCCCTTGAAGCCGGCCTTGGTGAGGAGCTCGTCATTGTAGATGAACGCCCACACCGTGGAGAAATAGGGCAATCCCCAGGTCTTGCCGTCGCGCTGGGCGATGGCGCGCGTGAACGGCGTGAAGTCCTTGACGTACTGCTCCACGCCGGGGAGGCCGTCGATGGGCGCGGCGATCCCCTGGTCGATGTAGCTCGAGAGATACTGGACGGGCGCTTGCGAGACGTCCACCGGATCCCCCGCCGCGTACATGGCGGTGAGCTTCGCGACCTGCGGCTCGACGTTCGGCTCGATGATCTGGTTGAGCTTGACGCTCCAGTCCTGCTCGAACTGCTTGCCGATCTGCTCGTAGATCTTCCCGTATTGCCAGACCACGAAGGTGAGCGGCGGCGGGTTGCCGGCGGGACGAGTCGCCCATGGTCCCGCGGCCTGAGCGGCGACGGAGCGCGGCAGCATGCCGAGTCCGGCGGCGGCGACCGACCCCTGCACGAAGCGCCGCCGGCCGATGGAAGTTGAGCTGTGCGTCGATCTCAGCATGGTCTCCCCCTTGTGGTCCGCCCTCGAATTGCACTGACGGCTCGATGGCGCCGGTGCCGCGCCCAGAGAATAGACCGAAGCGCGCGGGTGGCGCAAGGCGGCCGCCGCATGCTAGCGTCACCGCATGAACGCCACCGATCTCTGCTATACGCCCGCCACCGAGCTGTCGCGGTTGATCCGCTCCAAGGCGCTGTCGCCCGTGGAGCTGATGGAGGCGGTGCTCGCGCGCATCGAGCGCATCAACCCGGTCATCAACGCGTACTGCACGATGACGGCGACGGAGGCGATGGACGAGGCCCGCCGCGCCGAGGCGATGGTGATGACGGGCCGGCCCCTCGGCGATCTCCACGGCATTCCGGTGTCCATCAAGGACCTGGCCCTCACGAAGGGTGTCCGGACCATGTCCGGGTCGTTCATCTTCGAGCACCGCGTTCCCGACGTGGATGCTCCGTTCGTCCGCCGGCTGAAGGATGCGGGCGCCATCATGGTGGGCAAGACGACGAGCCCGGAGTTCGGCTGGAAGGCCCTCGGCCAGAGCCCGGTCACGGGGCACACGCGCAATCCGTGGAATACCGCGATGACGCCCGGGCGGCTCCAGCTCGGGCGCGGCGGCCGCCACCGCGGCGGGGCTCGGGCCGCTCGCCAATGGCTCGGACGGCGCCGGCTCGATTCGCATTCCCGCCGCGTTCTGCGGCGTCTACGGCCTCAAGCCCTCGTATGGCCGGGTGCCCATGTGGCCGGTCTCGAACGACGACTACGGCTCGCACTCGGGACCGATCACGCGCACCGTGGCGGACGCGGCCCTGATGCTGGCGGTGATGGCCGGCCCCGACGAGTGGGACCGGACGTCGCTCGAGGCCAAGCCCGCCGACTACGTGGGTGAGCTCGACCGAGGGATCAAGGGGCTGCGCGTGGCGTATAGTCGCGACCTCGGCGGCCTCCAGGTCGACGCCGAGGTGACGGCCAGGGTCGACGAGGCGGCGCGCGTCTTCGAGGAGCTCGGCTGCACCGTCGAGGCCGGTGAATCCGGGCTTTGCCGATACCTCCCGGCTCATCCGGCGCCTGTGGATGGCCCACATGGCGGGCAATCGCGCCCAGTACATGAAGGAGTGGCGGGACCGGATGGATCCGGGCCTCGTCGCCTGCATCGACGACGGCATGGGCCTGACCGCGGTGGACTACGTCGAGGCGCGGGCCGAGAAGCTGGCCCTGTGGGATACCGTGCGCCCGCTCTTCGAGCGCTACGACCT
Organism: uncultured Candidatus Rokubacteria bacterium; assembly: GCA_963840495.1. GTDB lineage: Bacteria > Methylomirabilota > Methylomirabilia > Rokubacteriales > CSP1-6 > CAWIZN01. The sequence goes on along the minus strand of CAWIZN010000039.1, from coordinate 112,896 downwards.
CTTGCTCACGCCCACGATCTCGGTGGCGGCCTTTCCCGTCGAGCGGCTCAATCCCGAGCACTATCCCCAGCACCGCTGGGACTGGTTCCCGTGGGCCTCGTTCAGCTATCCCTTCAACTTCACCCAGCAGCCGGCCGCCACGGTGCCGGCCGGGCTCACGCCGTCGGGCTTGCCCGTGGGCCTGCAGATCGTCGGGCGCCGCTTCGCGGACCTCACCGTGCTACAGGCCTCGGCCGCCTTCGAGGCCGCGCGGCCCTGGCACGGCCTGCGGCCTGTCGACGACTAGAGTGGGGGGCCCGACATGGCCCTCCACGCCCCCAGACGCTCGGAAGCGCCCCGGCAAAGCCGTGGCGCTCCTCGATCGCCCGACTCTTCACGTGCTCTGACCAGCGCGTCAGCCCGCAGCCCTCGCGTGACCTTGCGACCGGTCTCGCGCAGGAGGCGCCGGTCGGCCTCGGGGTCCGCCTCGGCGGGGATCCTCAGCACCGTGTCCTGCGTATACGTGGTGATCGGCGGCCGTGGCTCGCGCAGGAGCTCCCTCGGGTCTCGCCCCGCGGCGACGGCGCGGATGCCGTCGCGCACGATCTTCCGCAGCATGAGGACGCCGCGGTCCGTCGAGGCCAGGTGCTCGAGCGCGTGGATGGCGATCTCGCGCTGGCCCGACTGCGCGTCGTAGTCCGCGGGATGCGCCTGGCGCTCCTCGTAGGGGCGGTCGTTCGACTGGCCGAAGCCGGGGCGCCCGATCTCAGCATGGGTGAGCCCCCACGCCGGATCGACCTGGGCCAGCTCCATGTTCCAGGTATGGGTGTCGTCGATCGGAACGGCCCACCGGATGATGACCGGGCGGCTCGCGATCTTCTCCCGCGAGGCCTCCTCGATCTCGCGCGTGAACTGGTGGACGTTGGGCGCCATGAAATCGCAGACGCGCACCCAGACGAGGTCTCCGATGCGCCGGGTGGCGATGTAGATCATCCCGTAGGGCGTGTCCTCCCAGTCGAGCTCGGCGAGCGCGCCGAAGGCCTCGGTGAACTGGTAGCCGCTCGAGATGGCGTGCAGGAACGAGGTGTGGACCGGGTCCATGCTGTTGTCCTTGATCTGCAGCCAGTTGCAGGGAAGCATGAACTTGCCCGCCGGCTCGAGCGTGAAGCCCGGCAGGTCGAACGTGTCATAGATCGGAAACGCCGGCCGGCGATCCGGCGGACCCATGTAGGCGAAGACGAGGCCGGCGAGCTCGTGCGTCGGGTACGCGCCCTGGCAGAGCCGGTCCCTGAGCGTGCTCGATGGCGGCTCGCCCGGCGTCTCGAGGATCCGGCCGTCCACGTCGAACACCCATCCGTGATAACAGCAGCGGATGCCGCGCTCGCTGATCAGGCCGAACTCGAGCGAGGTGCCCCGGTGCGTGCAGTGTCGCTGGAGCAGGCCCACGCGCCCGCTCAGATCCCGAAACACCACCAGCTCCTCACCCATGATCCGGATGGCGAGCGGGACGGCGCCCAGCTCGCGGGCGAAGGCGACGGGCTGCCAGAACCGGCGGAGATATTCGCCGCACGGTGTGCCGGGCCCGACGCGGGTCAACTCCTCGTCCGGCGCGGGCACCTCCCGGCTGAGATAGGCTCCATACGGCACGTTCAGAAAGGGCCTCGGTGTCGTCATGGAGCCGATATACCACGACTCGGGAGCGTGAAATGTAGAACGGCTGGAGGCCGCGGGATTACTCCCCTCCGACCTCCAGCCGCCCGAATGCGCCCGAGGACCAGGCGCTAGTTGTCTCTTCTACCGAGCTAGCGGGGCATCCCCTGCTGCTCGCGGCGACCAGGAGTGCTCGACGCGAAGCTCGAGGTGAAACGCTTGTACTCCTCCTCCGCTTTCTCACGCGCGTACCCGTAGCGCTGCTGGAGGAGGCCGATCATCTGATCGGAGCGGCCCTCGATCTTGTCGAGATCGTCGTCGGTGAGCTTGCCCCACTGCTCCTTGACCTTGCCCTTCATCTCCTTCCACTTCCCCTTCAACACGTCGCTGTTCATCGTGTGTGCTCCTTTCCGTCCGGAGTTTGCTGCGTCCTGCACACCCGTGCTGAGAGCAAGTCACATGCCGCATCCGAAAGCGCCCAGGCTTCGCGCACTTGCGCAGCTTCGCGCCCCGGAGCGTGGCGCGCCGACGTAGACCTTACCGGGAACGATCGGAATGACCCGGAAAGGCGGACGGGACTGGCCACTGAGCCTTCCGAGCCTCGGAATGCGGGCGTCTGGACGCTGCTCAGGGAAGATCCTACCGAGTAACTACGGGCGCTCGATTGAGCGCTTCACGAAGTGAGCGGGGAAAATCGGCGCTTATTGGCGACACGTGGCTGGTATCTGTCTTGCTCTCTGCAGGTCGTAGACGCGTCGCGTCTAGGCTGTGCGACTTTCACCTTCACAAGGAGCGACGACGATGCACGGATACGCGAATGTTGTGAAGACCATCACGGGCCTGGCGACCGTCGCGGCGCTCATCGGCGGATGCGCGGTCGAATCTTCGAACCCCACTCCCGCTCCGCGAGCGGAGGCGCCGGCGCAGCGCCCCGCCCAGACCAAGATCGACGCGGCGCAGGTCGAACGGATCAAGCGGATCATGGTGCCGCTCATCGCCGCCATGGACAAGCCGCGCGACCTCAAGCAGATCAAGATGGGGGTCATGGACGACCCGTCGATCAATGCCGCCAATGCCGGCAACGGGGAGTTCTTCGTCACCACCGGCCTCTTGCAGAAGGCCAATGACAATCAGCTCGCGGGGATACTCGCGCACGAGGTCGCTCACGAAGACCTCGGGCATGTCGCCAAGGCGAAGGCGCTGGGGGCAGGGCTGAACATCGGCATGGTCATTCTCGACCAGATCATTCCGGGAAGCGGCGCGGTCACGCCGATCGCCGGGACGCTCGTCGCGCGGGCGTACAGCCGCCAGGAAGAGTATGCGGCGGACGAGCATGGCGCCGAGCTTCTCGAGCGCACGGGAAAGTCGAAGCAGCTCATGATCGACACGCTGACATGGCTGATGCAGACCGTCGGGATCGGACAGCGGTGGCTTCTTCGCGACGCATCCCGGGACAGAGGACCGGATCGCCGCGCTCAAGAAGGTGAGCGCCCGCTGAGCCCGATGGACTGCGAGACGCTCGCGGAGGGCTCGGCCCTCGAGATGATCGCCGCCTGCTTTCGGCACCAGCATCCCGAAGCATTCGGGGGGACGCCCGTGTCGAGCCCGGCATTGCCGGTGGAGGTCCGCTACGGCCGGGACGACGTGAGGGAACCGGCGTTCACGCAGGTGATCAGCGAGGAAGCGATGGGGCACCCGGAGGCTCAAGTCCTGTGAGCGAGGCGGGGTGGCTCGTCGTGGCGATCGTGGCCGGCGTGCTGTTCGTCTTCGGCTGGATCAAGCGCGAGCGCTGGATCGCCCGCCGGCGAGGGCGCGGCTAGACCATCGAGCGCTGGGGCGAGTCAACGGTCCTGGCCCTGGGCACGTTGCGAGCCAGACGAGGCTCTCGCGCGCGGCAGCGGCCGGGGCGTACGTGGCTGTACGTTGAGGGCTGCCGAGGGCGCTCGCACGGCTCCGCAGATTGGCCTGTGCAGCCTGCTACGCGTAGACGACGCCCATCGTCTCCGCGACCATGGCGGGGCGCTCGCCCCCCTCGACCTCGATGGTCATCTCGCTCGTGATCCGCACGCCGCCGTCCTTCGTCTCCTCGGCGTTGACGAGCCGCTGGCGAAGGCGGATGCGTGAGCCGGCGGGAACCGGGCTGATGAAGCGGACCTTGTTGGAGCCGTAGTTCACGCCGCGGCGCCGTCCGGTGATGGACATCAGCGTGGGCGCCAGCCGGGGCAAGAGCGACAGCGTGAGGTAGCCGTGGGCGATGGTCTTGCCGCCGGGGAGCTCGCGCTTTGCGCGCTCGACGTCCACGTGGATCCACTGGTGGTCGCCGGTGGCCTCGGCGAACTTGTCGATCATCTCCTGGGTCACGGTCAGCCACTCCGACGGGCCGAGCTCCTTGCCGATGTGCTGGAAGACGTCCTTGGGCTTGTCGATGGTGAGCATCTTTGTCTCCTCGTTGTCGGTCAGCGATACAGGTCGATCAGCTCCTGGAGGGCCGCCATCTGGTTGCCGCGCGCCGAGGACGGCACGACGATCAGCGTATTGACCCCCGCCGCGTACCACGCCTCGATGCCCTCGCGGACCTGGGCCGGGCTGCCGTAGAGCGTGACCTCGGAGAGCCAGCGGTCGGACATCAGCTCCGGGATTCGCTGCTCCTCACCGGCGGCGATGGCCTTCCGGATGGCCAGCATCTCCTCCTCGAAGCCCGCCTCGATCCAGTAGTTCTGGTAGTTGGGGAGCTTCACATAGCCGCTGAGCGTGCGCCGGTTCACGGCGGCGGCGGCGGCGCGATCGGCATCGATGCAGGTCGGCACCATGTTGCCGACGAAGAAGCGGGGATTAGCCTTGGCCGCCTCGGGCAGGTGGGCGAGCGATGCGGGCATGTGGCAGCGCGCGGCATTGGCCCAGACGGCGCCCTGGGCGATGGTGCCCGCGAGCGCGACCATCTTCTTGTCGGAGCGTGGCGAGCACGATGGGCGGCAGCTCACCGGCCTGCTTGGCGCCCGTCTTGAGGTCGTCGACGAATCGGCGCATGTCTTCCAGCGGCTTGCCCGCCGTGACGCGGAGCCGCTCATGGGTTGGACCATGGCTGACCCCGACTCCGAAGCGAAACCGGCCGCCCGAGACCTCGTGGAGGAAGGCCGCGGTCTGGGCGAAGTCATACGGATGCCGGGCGTACATGTTGGCGATGCTGCTGCCGAACGGGATCTCGCGCGTGCTGAGCGCGATCGCCTCGCAGAGCCCGAGGCCGTCGCCGAAGCTCGGGCAGTAGAGGCCGGTGAAGCCTTCCTGCTCGAGCCGCCGGGCCATGTCGATCGTCGCCTGCCGTCGTCCGGGGACGGCGGCGAGGCTCACCGCGGGCTTGCCCGGGGTCACCATGAGACGGCGCTCCCCCAGCGGTCGAGATAGGCCGTCTCCGCGATGGGCTTGCGCAGGCTCGGGCCGTACTTCACCGCGGGGTAGCCGAGGGGGATGCAGAAGTGGAAGGAGACGTCCTTCGGCACCTCGAACATCGTGTAGAAGCGGTCGATCACCGTGGCGTGCAGCGTCGTGGGAATCGAGCCGATGCCGAGGGCATGGGCGGCGAGCATCAGGTTCTGGCACGCGGGGATGATCGAGTTGGCCCAGCCCGGCGGCACCGCGAAGGCGAAGGCGATGGCGGGCACGGTGCCGATCTCGTCGGCGAGGCCCATGGCGGCGCGGTAGTTCTTCTCGCCGGGCGGGATGTCCTGGGGTCCCGTCCAGCCATGATCGTCCCGGCGCTTGGCCCACCACGCCTCGTGATAGAGCTTGGCGAAGTCGCGGATCTTGTCGCGGTCCGTGACGACGAGGAAGCGCCCGATCTGATGGTTGCCGCCATTGGGCGCCTTCACGGCCGCCTCCACGATCAGCCGCAAGTCAGCGGCGGGAATGGGATCGGGCCGGAACTTCCGGACAGAGCGCTGGGTGAACATCGCTTCGCCAATCGGCATGAGCAGACGCTCGAAGCTCATCGGGGGCTCGCCTCCAGGAGATGAATGGTGGTCGGGTTCGCGGACCTTGTGCAGGGGAGTATACGCGGCATACGATCTCCGTGAAAGGAGCCGCCGACGCTCCCCGGTGCCGCTGGACACGCCATGAGCCGGCCTGGTCCGGGTGAGTCGAGCCGGCCGAGGGAGATCGTCGCGCGGCCCCGCCGGCGAGCCCACCCACCGAGAGATTCGCGCTGGCGGCGGCGTTTCGACTAGACTACGAAGTGTGTCGCGAGAGCGGGCGGGCGTCGCCGCCGGGCACAGAGAGGAAGTGGTCGCGATGCGGGTAACCGTGGTGGTGCTCGTGCTCGTCGTGGTGTGGGCGGTGTCGGCATTCCTCAGCGGGAGGATCGCGGCGCGCAAGGGGCGCGGCGTGCGCCGGTGGGTGATCCTCGGCGCTCGTGCTCGGCCCGCTGGCGTTGCTCGTCCACGCCTGTTATCCAGCCCGTTACCGGCCGGAGACCGTGGTGTGTCCGCAGTGCGGCAAGCCGCTCGGGGTCCGCGCGGTGGCCTGTCACTACTGCCAGTATCGATTCCCCTCGGTCGACGTGATGATCACGCGTGCTCCCACGGACGCGGACTCCCGCCGAGGGTTGCTGAGCGAGATGGCTCGAGAGTACGGAATCCCCTACGCCGACGCGACCCGGTTGCTCGAGCAGCTCCCCGTGGCCGGCTATCGCCACGTGCTGCCGGACCAGGTGAGCGAGTACGTGCGGCGTCTGGAAGCGGTGGGGGCCACCGTGACCGTCGTCCCGACGCCTGCTGGCGCGCCGGGAGACCGTGGGCCGGGCAGCCGGCCCGTTATCCAGGCCGAAGAGAAACCGTCAGGCTTGCGCCCTCGATAGTCGAGACGGCCTGGGTCTCCGCCGCATACCCGGGCTTGGTGACGATGAGCGTGAACGGGGTCCGCGGGACGGTGCGGGAGCCCACCCGCGCCTCGGTGAGGAAGACCTGGGGAGGGGTATTCCCCGCCGCATCTGTCTCCGCCTCCCACGTGCTGGTGCCGGAGGCGTCTCGCCCCTGTACCTTCGCCCCCGCCACGGGCGCCCCTGCCGCGTCCTTGACCTGAACGCTCACCCGTCGTCCACGGCTGAGCGTCGAGCCCTCGTCGAGGGTGAGGGCGGCCGATAGGGCGCCGATCAGCGTATTGTCCGAGGGCCCCGACGGCGATTCGCTTCGCACCGCCGTGCGGCAGGCGAGCTCCGTATCCTCCACGACGTTTCCCCGGGCGCTCGTGAAGCGGATGCACTCCGGGGCGTCGGTGATCGCCCCGCCGGTCACCCGGTTATTGCTCGGGGAGCGTGTGGTGCCCTTGTAGGGCTGGAAATGCAGTCCCGCCCCCGAGAACGTGTTGTTGATGAACTGGTTGTCGCGCGCGTCGCCCACGATCCGTGCCGTGTTGCCACGGAACGTATTGCCCTCGAACAGATTCCCGCCCGAGTCCTTGAGGTAGAGGCTATTGACCCCGCCCGGGCCCAAGGTGTTCCGAACGAACACATTGCCGTTGGCGAGCAGCAGGTAGAGATTCTCCCGGTAGTTGTCGGCGCTGGTATTGCCCGCGAACCGATTCTTGTAGCTCCCCGTGCCGATGTGGATGCCCTCGTCGGCATTGCCGTGCACGCGATTGTTCTCGAGCACGTTATTGTGCGATCCGCCGGAGACGTCGATCCCGTAGCCGACGTGGGTGCGTGATCGCCGTTGTCGGTGGCCGTATTGTCGGCGATCAGGTTGCTGCTCGCCGCGCGCAGCCGGATGCCGCGGCGGAACCGGCTGACCCGGCATCCTTTCACCGTCGCCCCCGAGACTTCCGCGCCGGGTTTCCCGCTGAGTGAGATGCCGTACTGCTCGGAGGTGCCGCCGAGCCCCGTGATCTGAAAGCCGCGGCAATCGAGCACGACGTTGCTCTTGACGACGAGACCATGCCCGGAGCACGGTCCGAGGTCGCCGCCGAGCAGGTAGTTGGACGTGACCGTGTCTCCGCACTTGCACGGCTGCGCGCCCCCGCACGAGGCGGCCTCGAGGCGGGGCGCGACGGCGAAGCAGGCCAGGAGGAGGAAGAGGGGGATGAAGACCGCGCGGAGAGACGCGGCGCTCCGGGGCCGCGCGCGCGTCAGGTCGGGCCTCTCGATCGATTGCATGTCCGCATCGCCTCCTCGGGAGGGCAACGTCGAGAAGATCGAGAGCGCCGGGACCTGCCGCCGTGCGGCGACAGGTCCCGGAGACCCGCTGATGTCTGCGACCGTCTACTCGCAGACGAACGGCGTCGGGAAGTCCTTCGTCTCGTTCTTCTTGGGGAACTCCGGGCACTTCGCCGCCTTGGGGACGCTGGCGCCATCGGCCTTGTTGCCGTCGAGGCTCGTCACGGTATTGGCCAACCGGTACTCGGCGCCCTTGTTCTCCTTGTTCTGGCCGGAACCTCCGACGTTGCTCTGATTGCCCTTCAGCACGTTGGGATTGCCCGCGGTGCCTCCACTGATGGTGAATCCGTCGCCGAGATTGGCGCTGGCCTTGTTGCTGGTCGAGCGTATTGCCGGCGCCCGTGACCTTGAAGCCATTCTCGCCATTGCCCTTGGTCTTGTCGCTCCCGATGACATTGCCCTTGATGAGATTGCCGCTTCCCGTGACCAGCACCCCATTCTTTCCATTGCTGTCCACGCGCGGATTGTCCCGGACCGTATTGCCGGAGCCCTCGATCAAGATGCCGTTGCCGCCATTGAGCTGGACGTCGGCGCCCTGCAGCACATTGCCCTGGGCGGTGGCCGAGAACTGCACGCCGTTGCCGGTGTTCTTCTCGACCGTTCCGCCCCGGAGATCGTTGCCGATGCCCGAGACCACGATGCCGGCGCCGTTCTTCGTTCACCACGTTCCAGCTCACGCGATTGCCGCTGCCCGCGATCTCGATGCCGGCCTCCGTCGCACCCTTGGCCCGCACGCCGCGGAGCTCGTGAGCGTCCGTCTGCAGGAGCCAGCCGACGGTTCCTCCGACCGTGTCGAGGCCGATCACGAGGATCGTGTCGGGGCTCGAGATGTCGATCGCGGGCTTGGTCGGATCGAGCGCGGTGATGTGCGCGACGGTGCACTGAGTGATGGTGAGCGCCTTGCTCGGGATGCTCACGTTCTCGATCGTATTGAGGAAGACGCCGATGATCTCGCCCGTGGTCGCCTGCTGCACGGCCTCGGACAGCGTCGCATGGTTGGGCAGTCCTTGCTGAGACCGCGTTGACCGTCCGCGAGATGACGCGGAAGCGTATCCTCGGGACACTCGACCGGCGGGAACGGCAAGCTCGCAGATGCACGCAGGCAAGACGACGTAGCTCGGGCAGCGTGGGCGAGGTCGGCGCGCAGACGCCGGTCGCCTTGCTGGGCACCTCGCCGTTGAAATTCGTCCCGGCCGTGCTTGGAAGTGGCCGTGCAGGCCGTGAGGCTGATGGTTCCGGTGGCGTTCGGCCGCACGTCGCCGACGCCGGCGAGCCAGCTCAGCGCGCCGGTGAAGGCCCGTGCGGCGATCGCACCGCCGATGGTCCATCGGCCTTGGCTTCGAGGTGGGTGTGCTGCCGCTGAACGTCACCGCGAGCGCGGCCTCCACGGTGATGCGGCCGCCGTCCGAGCCATTGGTCGGTCGCCGAGGCCTGCAGCGCCTTGCCGCTCGCCGTCACCGAGCCCTGCGTCGACTTGACCCTGACGATTCCGCCTTCCTCGCCATCGCCCCCGGTGCCCCCGAGGCCGTTGGCGTGCACCGAAAACGGCGGCTGAGCCGTCGCCGTTGATCGCGATATCGCCGCGGGCGAACAGGTCGATCCAGCTCATGCCATCGTTGCCGCCGACCAGGCCGAGGTCGGCGTTCAGCTCGCCGGTGGCGCTGATCACGAGGCTGTCGCCGGCCCAGACCTCGATGCACGCCGTCGAGTTCTGCGGCTTGTCCGGCCGGGAGGGATTGCCGACGGGGCCGTAGCAATGATTCACCGGGCTGTTGGGGATGGCGTGGCCGCCGCCCGTTGACTCGACGAGGCCATTGATGACCACGTGGCATCCGCCTTCGAGGTGGATGAGGTCGGCGCCCGCGTCAAGCCCCTTGCTTCGAATGGTGCCATCGACCGTGAGGTCGCAGCGCGCGATCACCGTGATCGGTCCACCGCCCGGAGGCTGCAGCGCGCCCGTGCCGGGGAACGTGCTCTCCGAGGAGAGCAGCCCGGCGACGGTGACATTGCCCTGGGTGGCGAGAAGCGTGATGTTCGCCGCCCGGGCACGGCTTGCCGTCGGCGGAGATGACGGAGCCGGCCTCGGTCGAGATGCTCGTGACCGCCGTCAGGTGGATCGTTGCCGCCCTTGCCGCCCGCGCACGAGCCCGCCTTCTGGTTCGAGGAGATGACGGCGCCCTGGCTGCCGTCGCCGCGGAGCAGAATCCTTCCCGTGGCGCTGATGTCGATGGTCGCGCCGATGCCCTTGGCGGCGTCCGCCGTTCGTCACGTTGCCCGTGATCTCGGCGCCGGGCTCCATGACGAAGTGGCACACCGCCGGGGCGGCACAGACGTTGATGGTAAGCATATTGCCATTGGCGAACGGAGGCACGACGATCTTTCCCCCGTCCAGGATGTGAAGCGATTGGTCCAGGTTGAACGTCCCGCTCTTGTTGCCGACATTGCCGGAGATCTGGCACTCGGCGCCGACCACCAGCTCCACCCAGAGCGGTACACCCGTCAGCGAATGCCGCTCGGGCTGGCAGGAACATCAGGAGCGCTGCGACGACGATGACGAGGGGCATCGACAATCGTCTCACGGTCAGGGCCTTTCTGGACTCGTGGGATGTTGTGTGGAACCTCAGTTGGTCGATGTTCCTCCTTCGGGCGGAATGGGGAACGTGGAACCGCTCGCCTTGTTTCCGCCTTCATCGACCTGTCCGGGTCCGACCACCCATTCCTTGCCGCCATCATTGCGCTGGCGGTGTTGGTGTTGAAGTGGTTGCCGGTTCCGGACACGTTGAACCCGATGCCGATCATTGCTCTGCGGCCGTGTTGTTCTTGAAGGTGTTGTTGCTGCCCGTGACGACGAATCCGTCCGCGACGTTGTTCTCGGCCGTGTTCGTGTCGAGGAGGCCGGAGTCGCCGCCGATCACGAATCCTCGGCCCGCATTGCCCTGGGCGCTATTGCTCGTGAGCACGGGCGTATCGCCGTCCACCACGAAGCCGTCTCCGTCGAGATCCTCGGTCTCGTTGGTGTCGAGGTCGGTGTCGAGCCGCGGTGGCGGTGACGATGAAGCCGTGGCGGGCGTTCTGGACGCTATTGCCGCTGAGGGTCGAGCCCGCCCCCGTGACCACGAAGCCGTCGAGGCCGACGAGGTCGACATTGGAGTTCGTGATCGTGGTGCCGGTGCCGTCGACCACGAAGCCGTTCCCGCCATATTGCTTGACGACCACGCCGTCGAGGAGATTGTTGAGACCGGTCAGGCCGACCACCACTCCGTTGTTGCCCTCGATGGGCGGGTCCTCGCGGTCGTTGTAAAGGCCTTTGACACAGACGTTCTTGACGAAGTGGGGCCCGCCGTCGAGGAGCAATCCGATGGGCGCGACACGTTGCCCGCTGCGACTGCGCCCTTCTCGATCAGCATCTTCGACCCCGTCGTCGTCGAGCAGCTTGCCTTGTCTCCCTCGATCGAGGCGACGCGTCCATTGCCGTTGGCGTCCGTCCCGCCGACCCAGATTCCGATGGCGCCCACCTGCCGTACGTTCGAGTCCTTGATCAGGGTCTGGTCCCCGCGCGTCCGGATCCCGACTCCCCCCGGCAGCTCGGCGGTGGTGGTGGCGGTGCCAACCGCGCGGTCGACGAGGACGCCGGTGATCGAGGCCTTCTTGGAGTTGATGTCGATGCCGGCTGTTCTGGCTCGGAAGCAGCGGAGGTTGGTGATGGCGAGCCGGACGCTCTTGCCCTCGTCCTTCACGCACCAGTCGAAGAACTCGATGCCGCTAGCGCCGCTCGGCGGGTTCGTGCTGCCGCCGATGATGGTCACGCCGGTGGCATTGCTTGACGAGGATGCCCACGTTGCCGAGCGCGGCGAGCTCCCACGATCTTGAACTGGTTGAGATCGATCGTCTTCCCGCTCGCCGTGATCTTGAGCCCGTATGGCTCGGACGTACAGCCGAGCCCCCCGCCGAGCCTGACGGTCGTGTCGGTTCCGAAGATCTCCGGGGAGAGCGTGTCGCCGCACGCGATCGGCGCCGATGCGCCCGGAAGGCAAATAGGTGACGGATACGGCGTCGGGCGGAAGGACGGTGGTGGTCGTCCGAGAGTTGTCGCTCGTCGGTGACGTCGTCGCCGTTGGCTTTGATGTCGCTCACCGTGACCGTGGTAGACGGCGCTCACCGCCGGCATGGCGAGCGTGAGAGTTATCCTGGGCTGCTTATGGGCCGGGATGTTGCCGAGATTGACCGTCACGATGCCGCTCGCGAGCCCCGGCGTACAGGGCGTCGAGGGGGAACCCTCGATCAACACCATGGTGCACTTGTCGAACGCCGTGCCCGCCGGCACCGGGACCGTGACCACGACGTTCTTCGCCTTGGTGGTGCCGTCATTCTTGACGGTGATTGCGTAGACCACCTTGCCCGCGCTCGCGGGCGGGATCGGGGCTGTCGCTCACCGTGACGATGAGGTTGGGCCGCGGTGCGGCACCTGCGCGGCGGCCGGCACTCCGGAGCTGCCGACCAGCGCCAGCGCCACCGCCAGAGACGCGAAAGCGACGAGGGCGCCGCGGAAGGTCGTCATCAGCGCTCCCCCTTGCCGACGCGCCGGACCGCCTCCTCGAAGTCGACCCGCGGCTTCCATCCCAGCTCGGCCTTGGCGCGCGCCGTGTCGTACCGCGCGCTCTGCAAGCTGCGGCTGATCCGCGAGAACATGCCCTGCGGACTTCTCTTCCCGCCCCGAAGCGCCGCCTTCGCCGCGTCGGCGCCCCCGGCCAGAAGCCGAACCGCCGGCAGCGGCAGATAGGTCGTCGACTGCGGGCGCCCGAGGGCCGCGCCCATGCGCTCGAGGTACTCGCGCTGGGTGATGCGGTCATCGTCGACCACGTTGTACGCGCGCCCGATCGCCTCGTCTCGACGGGCGGCGAGGACGAGGGCGTCGACCACGTTGTCCACGTAGACGAGCGGCATGATGCTTCCTCCGTCCCCGAAGATGACGTTGAACCGGCCCTTCTTGACGCCGACCCGGACGAGGTTGTTCTTGCCGCCCGGACCGTAGATCGTCGCCGGCCGGATGACCGTGACGGGCGCGGACTGCGCGCGCGCGTACCAGAAGGCGAGCTGATCGGCCATGATCTTCGAGCGCGTGTAGCCGCCGCGCCCCGTATTGTCGTCGTAGCCGTCGTCTTCCGAGATGACCGCGCCGTCGGGGCGCTCGGGATAGACGCCGATGGAGCTGACGTGGATGAACCGGCGCACCCCGTGCTCGAGGGACGCCTGGATCAGCCGCTCGGTCCCGAGCACGTTCACCTCGAGGAAGTCGAGCCAGCGCCCGCCCGCTTCGACCTTGCCCGCGCAATGGTAGATCACGTCCTTGCCCTCGACGGCCCGGCGCAGCGAGGACCATTGCCGCACGTCGCCCGCAACCACGTGGACGCCGAGGCCGCGAAGCTCGGCGTCCGACTTGCCGCCCCGGGCGAGCACCCAGACTTCGTCGCCTTCGAGGGCGAGCCGCTCGACCAGGTGCCGCCCCAGGAATCCGGTACCGCCCGTGACCAGGACCTTCATCGACCTCGGCCTCCGAAGCCGACGGTGGCGTACCCCGTGCCGCGGCCGATCTGCTCCCACACTTGATCGAGGATTCGAACCACCTCGCGGCCCGCCTCGCCATCCACCGGCGACGGCCGATTCTCCTCGATGCAGCGGTAGAACTCCTTGATGAGCACGCCCATCCCGGGATACGGCCGCAAGCGGCCTCGGGCGACCTGATAGGCATTCGCCATCGTGCTCTGGACGAGCTGCGTGGCTTCGTCCACGCCCAGCATGCCGCGCGCCAGCGCCCGGGGCAGCTCGCGGTTCTTGGCGACGGTGAGGCTATTGGTCGAGAGGTTGACGCGGATCGAGCCCTCTGTTCCGAAGAGGTTGACGTACTTCATGAAGGGCTGGATCGACAGAGACACCATGAAGCACCCGAGCCCATTGTCCGAGCTCACCAGGACCCGCAGCTCGTCGGCGAAAGAGGTCGGCACCCGGCCCGTCTTCTGGGCGACCGCGTGCAGGGTCTTCGGCGGATCGAGAAAGGCGAGCAGGAGGTACACCGGATGCGGCGCCAGGTTCTGAAAGATTCCGCCGGGGAGCCGATGCACCCAGTGCGCGGCGGCGCCGGGCTCGACATACGGGTTATCCGGTGTGCCCAGCGAGAAGCCCTCGAACGTCTCCACGGACACCAGCTCGCCGATCCCGCCCTGGGCGACCATGGCCTTGGCCTGAACCAGCGCCGGATCGAACAGGTGATTGTGATCCACGCAGAGCTTGACCCCGTAGCGCCGGGATGCTGCTTCCATCGCCTCGGCTTCTTCCAGGTTGACCGCCATCGGCTTCTCGACGAAGACGTGGCAGCCGGCCTCCATCGCCTGGATGGCGAGGGCGGCGTGCGTCTGCGGGGGTGTGACGATGTGCACGACATCGGGCCGGTGCCGCTCGATCAGCTCGGCAAGGGTCCGGGTGGTATTCGCGATCCCGAAGCGGGCTGCCGTGGTCTTGGCGCGCCCCTCGTCCGTATCGGTCAGCCCCACGACCTCGGCTCCCGCATGGGAGCGAACGTAGGGGATATGCACGGTTGCGATCTGGCCTCCTCCAACGATACCGACCTTCATTCCGTCTCCTCTGGATACGAAAATTGCTGATGTGCGAGCAGTTCCGGGAGCGGTTTGAGCAAGTACCTTGCCACGAGCCCTTCGGCGCATCAGGCCCCGCCGGTGAGCGGCCAGGTGGAGTTCCGCTGAGCGTCACCTCACTGGCGCCGACCGCGAGTCGGCTCTGGAAAGGCGCCGGGAATCCGCGCTAATCTAGCGCACCGGCCCGGCTGACCGCAAGCGAAACGCTTGGCACAGAGTTCGCAGCGAGTACTGGGCTCGAGGCGCTTGACGGTCGAACAGGAGGCGGGAAACCATCCACTTTGCGGTGGGTTTTCTCGCTCGTCAGGCAGGCAGCATCAGGCACTTCTGCTTTTGAGGAAACCGTTCCTCATTTTGGAAAGAAGATTACTCCGACATGTGCGGCATCGCCGGAAAGCTCAATAACGACAGGAACAAGCAGGTCGAGGCGGGGATCGTCCGGGCGATGTGTCAGACCATCGTTCACCGGGGTCCCGACGATGAAGGCATCTATGTGGACGGCCCCGTGGGCCTCGGGATGCGCCGGCTCAGCATCATCGACATCGCCGGCGGCCATCAGCCGATTTCGAACGAGGATGGGACGGTCTGGGTCGTATTCAACGGCGAGATCTACAATTATCGGGAGCTCCGACCGAATTTGGAGGCTCGCGGGCACCGTTTCGCCACCAATTCCGATACGGAAACGATCGTCCATCTCTACGAGGAGTACGGTCCGGACTTCGTCCATCACCTCCGGGGAATGTTCGCCATCGCGCTGTGGGACAAGGCGCGAGAGACCCTCGTGCTCGTCCGTGACCGGCTCGGCATCAAGCCGCTCTATTACGCGGCGCTGAGCGATCGGCTGGTGTTCGGCTCCGAGCTCAAAGCGCTCCTCGCCGATGGCGTCTCGAGGGAGATCGATCGCCAGGCCTTGAACGACTACCTCGCGTACAACTACGTCCCGGGGCCGCGGACGATCTTCGAAGCGGTGAAGAAGCTCCAGCCCGGCCACCGCCTGATCGCCCGGCGGGGACACGTCACCGTCGAATCGTATTGGCGCCCGGAGCCCGCGGCGGAGTCGACCCGCGGGCGCCCCGAGCCCGTCGCGTACTACGTCGAGCGCTTGACCGAGCTCCTGAAGGAGTCCGTGCGCTACCGCCTCATCGCCGACGTCCCCCTCGGCGTGTTCCTGAGCGGCGGACTCGATTCGAGCACGATCGTCGCGATCATGCGCGAGGTGTCCTCCGATCCCATCAAGACCTTTTCGATCGGGTTCGAGAACCAGAGCTTCAACGAGCTGCCCTATGCCCGGCTCGTCGCGCGCCACTTCGAGACCGAGCACCACGAGCTCGTCGTGCGACCGGACGCCATCGATCTCGTGCCCAAGCTCGTGCATTTCTTCGACGAGCCCTTCGCCGACTCCTCGGCCATCCCGTCCTATTATCTGGCCGAGCTGGCGCGCCAGCACGTGACGGTGGCCCTCGGCGGCGATGGCGGCGACGAGGTCTTCGCCGGATACGAGACCTACGCGGCCTACAAGATGGCCTCGTATTACCGGGGGCTGTCGCCCCGTCTCACCGGCATGATTCCCTCGCTCGTGGCCCGGCTGCCCGTCTCGCACAAGAAGATCAGCTTCGACTACAAGGCCAAGCGCTTCGTCCAGAGCGCCCTCCTGCCGCCGGAGCGGGCCCACTACGCGTGGAAGGAGATCTTCTCGGCCGAGATGAAGGACGATCTCTACGCGGGCGGCCACGCCGACCTCGAGGATCCGTACGAGGCCTTCGCGCGCCAGTTCGCCGATTGCCAGGACGCGCCGATGCTCAGCCGGCTGCAGTACGTCGACCAGCGGGTCTATCTCCCCGACGATATCCTCGTCAAGGTGGACCGGACCAGCATGGCGCACTCGCTCGAGGCGCGGGTCCCGCTCCTCGACCACAAGCTGGTCGAGTTCGCGGCGACGATCCCGCCCGAGCTGCAGCTCCGGGGCCTGCGCAAGAAGTATCTCCTCAAGCGGGCGATGGCCCATCGGCTCCCCGGACAGATCCTCAATCGCAAGAAGGGCGGCTTCAACGTGCCGGTGGCCGCCTGGTTCCGCCACGACCTGCACGACTACGTGCGCGACGTCCTGTCCGAGAAGCGCCTGCGCGAGCAGGGCTTCTTCAGCCCCACCTACGTGCACCAGATGATCCGGGACCACGCCGACCTCAAGGCGGACTACAGCCGGAATCTCTGGGGGCTCTTGATCTTTGCGCTCTGGCACGAGGAGTACGGCTCCGAGGCCCCGGTGGCGACGGTGAGCGCCGCCTCCGGCCGCCTGGGCCCCCACATTCGTCCTGCCGACCTCCGGCGGCGGAGCGCATGACATGAGCGTGAGCCTCCGTCGCTCCGCCGTGCGTGCCCGCCAGCGTGCCGCTCCTGCCGCCGCGCGGGCAGAACGTGATGTCGCGGGCGTTCCAGATCTTATTGTGCGTGGTGGGTCTCCTGCTGCTGTCGCCGGTCATGCTGCTCGTCGCCCTCGGCGTCAAGCTCGGCAGCCGCGGCCCCGTCTTCTATCGCGGGCAGCGGGTGGGCAAGGACGAGCGCGTCTTCGACATCTTCAAGTTCCGCACACTCCAGGTGGATGCCGAGAAGCAGATCGGCGCGCGTCTCCTCACGGAAGGGGATTCGGTCTATACGCCGATCGGCAAGTTCCTCAAGAAGTGGAAGCTCGATGAGCTGCCGCAGCTGTTCAACGTCATCAAGGGCGACATGAGCCTGGTCGGGCCGCGGCCCGTCCGGCCGATCTTCCTCGATCAGTTCAAGCGCGAGATCCCCGGCTATGCTCGGCGGTTTCAGGTCCGGCCGGGTGCCACGGGACTCGCGCAGCTCCGCGGCGGCTACTGGACGGAGCCGCGCAACAAGCTCCGCTACGAGGTCGTGTACATCCGCCATCAGTCGCTCCTGCTCGACCTCAAGCTGATGGGGTTGACCTTCATCAAGATCTTCAACCGCTTCGTGACGGCCGGCGTCGCGATGGGCGCGCTCTTCCTCTTCGCATCGTTCTTCCCCGCGGGGCTCTATCCGTGGCTCTACGCGACGATCTACGGCGTCAAGGTCAATCTGCTCTACCTGGCCATCGTGGTCTTCGGGATGTGGATGGTCGGCAAGAAGACGCTCAGCCGCAAGCTGTACCTCTACCGGTCGCCGATCTATCTTCCGATGGCGGGCTTCGCGGCGGTGGGTATCGCCTCCGCGTGGTTTTCGGCCGATCCGGAAACCGCCCTGCGCGGGACGGGGTACTACATCGTCACCGGCTTCCTCGTCGCCCTCACGATCCTCAATGCCAGGCTCACCAGCGAGTCGGGCCGGTCCGCCGCGACGCTGGCTGGTCTGGCGTGCTTCGCGCTCTCGCTGCTCGGCCTGTTCGAGCTGGCGGCGATGAAGCAATCGGCCCTCGCCGCGGACGCCGGCGGCGGCGTGCGGGCGGCGTCTGCGTGGGCGATCAAGGCGACGTTCGCCAAATCCGACGTGCTCGCCGCCTATCTCGTCCTCGGGTTCCCGCTGCTCCTCTGCCAGCTCGTCAACTCGCGCACGCGGCACGGGCGGGACTTCTGGCTGGTGGCGACGACGGTGTCGTTCACGAGCATCCTGCTCACCCAGGACTTTCTGGGGCTCTTGGCGCTCCTCGCGGCCTGCGCGGTGTTTCTCGCGTTCGCCTCCTCGCGCACGGTGCCGCTCCTGATCTGCATCTTCCTCATCCCGGTGCTCATCTTTGGCGCCTGGGATGAGTCGGCCACGCTCTCGCGGACGTACGAGCCGATCCGCGACAAGCTCGCCAAGGAGTTGCGCGTGCTGCGGGCGGCGCCCGTGCACCAGATCCTCCTCGGCACCGGGCCGAAGAGCCTCAACCCGCACCCCGGTCAGGAGATCAGGCCTCGCCGCGACCAGGTCCGCGTGGCGGCGGACAATGCCCACCTCTCGCTCATCCTCGAGATGGGTATCCTCGGCTGGTTCGCCATGCTCGCCATCCTCGCGGTGGCGCTGCGCGGCATCCAACTTGGGATTCGCCGGGCGCGCGATGCGTATGAGCGGAGCCTCATGTGCGCGATCTTCGCGTCCGCGGTCGGCTTTCTCATCTCGATGAGCGGCGTGAACGTCTTCTTCCAGATCTCATTGCAGGTCTTCTTCTGGGGGCTGATCGGGCTCGGGCTCGGCGTCGCCGCCCGTGTCGCTGGCAATGGAGGCCGCCTCGTCAATATCTGGCGCTTCGGCGACGAGCGCCCGCGGCCGGTCCGCACGCGGGTCTCGCCGGATCAAGACCCTGGCGGATTCGTGGTGAACACCTCGAGGGAGGCGCCCGCCTCCAAGTAGAGCTCTGCACGGCCGAGCCGATGCTCAGCCCGCCCGGGGCTGGCGCCATGCGCTCCAGGGGAAAGTTGACCTAGCCAAGGGAACTTGCCTATGCTCGACGTATGCGAGTTGGCGTTTGGGGTTGCGCCATCCTCGTCCTCGCCGTGCTTGGCGGGGTAGCCATCGCGTCGGCCGGGACGTGTGGAGGGTCGGTCCCTTGCCAGTGCGGAGACGCGGTGGCTGCCGACTACGTCATGACGCACGACCTCGGCCCCTGTCCCGGGCACGGCCTCGTGGTTCGGAGCAACGTTACGCTCGATTGCAGGGGAGCGGATGCTGGCACTGGCGCGAGCCGGAGGTTCAGGCTGGTTGGGCTGGCCAATGGCTCCGAGCAGTACGGTGTGTATCTCAACGGAGACACAGGGGCCGAAGTCAGGGGAGCCAGCGTAGTCGGCTGTGATATCAGCGGCTTCCTGCGCGGTGTGCGCCTCCGGTCAGCCGAGGGCAATTCGGTGCTGGACAACCTCATCCACGACAACGGCGACGCCACCCGGCACGTGGGCTACGGGATCGACCTCGCGGCGGGTGCCAAGAACAATCTCCTCCGGGGCAACACCATCGCGTCCAACGGCGACGAGGGCATCCACTTCGGGTCGGGCTCGGGCGGCAACGACTTCATCGACAACGACGTGTTCGACAACTATCGCGAGCAGATCTATCTGCTCGCCTCCCACGGCAATCGCCTGATCGGGAATACGAGCTACGGCTCCGGCTCGAACAGCTTGTACCTGAAGGACTCCGACGACAATCGCCTCGAGAACAATACCTTCAGGGACCGCACCGCCCGCGTCACCGGCGACGCGAAGGGCAACTCGTTCCTGAACAACGCATTCGTAGGGGCGACCCTGCAGTTTCGGGTCTACGAGGCGAGTCCGAACCGCATTCCCGCGAACAACTCGGTCGTCGGAGGATCGATGACGAGCGGAGCGACCTGTCTCCGCTTCACGAGCTCGTCCGGCAACGTCGTGTCCGATGTCCTCCTGAACGGCTGCGGGACGCAGATCATGTCCGAAGGCACGCCGGCCCATCCGTCGTCGAACACGATCGTGGGCATGACGCTCACCCCGTCGAAGGTCTCGGTGGATGTCGACTCGACGCTCTCGGTGGGATGGTGGCTCGACGCCACCGTGGAGAGCTCGGGGGGCGTCCCACTTGCCGGTGCGCGCATCCGGGCCGTCGATCTGCTGGGAGGCACCGTGTTCGACCTCGTCACCGGTGCGAATGGCGACGTGCCGAATCAAGTGCTCCTGCAATATGTGCGGATCGGCCCCGTCACGATCCCGAGGACCCCCCACGTCCTCACCACGACAAAGGGCGCATTGACCGACGTCCGCACCGTGCTGGCCATCGGGGATCTCGACATCGCCGTGGTCTTGCCTGGCGTCGTCGGTCCGACACCCGGCGGCCGCTGCCGGGGGCGGGACCGACCCGCCGGGGGGCGGGACCGATCCGCCGCGGAGAGAGTGGGGACTTCTTCGACGACTTCAACCGAGGGGACTCGTCCGACCCTGGGATGGGTTGGCTCACGGTGCAAGGAGACCTGGCCGTGGCCGACGGCGAGCTGAGGAACAATGCCTCGGTGAAGGCACACACCTGGCGGTGCAGCCATCGCTGAGCGGCACCCAGCAGAGCGCGGAGGCGGAGTTCGCTTCGTGGGACAACAATACGAGTCCGCGCTTCGGCATCGTGCTGCGGTTCCAGGACCCGCTGAGCTATTACATCGCCTATCGCCTCGTCGGTGGCACGAGCCTCGTGCGGATCGCCAAGGTCGAGAACGGCGTAGAGAGAGTGCTGGCCTCGGCTCCGGTTGCCAACCCCGCCCGCGGGGTGTCCTTCCGCCTTCGCGGAGAGGCGACGGCGACGGGGCTGCTGTCACTCGAGCTCAACGGCGTGCTCAAGCTGTCGGTCAGCGAGTCGGGCTTCGCGACGGGGAGCCCAGGGGTCCTCGTCGGCGTCGTCTCTGCAAGGGCCGCCCATCGCATCGACAACTTCAGCGCGTCCGTCCGGTAGCGCCCCGCTCGTGTCCCCGGCCGCCCGCGCGCTCCTCGCTTCCGTCGGACTCACGCTGCACCGGCTCGGCCGGCTTGGCGCCGCGGCGAGCCGGGTCCGCATCCTCTACTACCACAGCATCAGCGACGCGCCCATCCGGTCGAGCGTCAGCCCCGGGGCCTTCGAAAGCCAGCTCGAGTATCTGGTGCGCGACGGCTACACGTTGCTCTCACTGTCCCAGGCGATCGACCGGCTCGCCTCCGACACGGCGTTCGGTGACAGAAGCGCGGTCATCACGCTCGATGACGGTTTCCAGGACAACTACGAGCATGCGTTGCCCATTCTGACCCGGCTCAAGGTCCCCGCCACGATCTTCCTGACGGTGGGTTATATCGGCACCGACCGGCTGCCGACGCTGACGCGCACCGACTTCATGCCCCGCCCGCTCGACTGGCGCGAGGTGAAGGAGATGCAGGCCCAGGGCGTCGAGTTCGGATCTCATACGATCACGCATCCGATGCTGTCCCAGGTTCCGCTGGACGTCGCCCGGCGGGAGATCGGCGAGTCCAAGCGAATGCTCGAAGACAGGCTGGGCACGGAAGTGCCGTTCTTCTGCTACCCCCGCGGCGACGTCAACCAAGCGGTGAGGCGCATCGTCTGCGACGAGGGCTATCGGGCGGCCTGCTCGACGCTGCCTGGCCTCAACAGCCGTGGCACCGACCTCTTCGGATTGAAGCGGACGTATATCAGCCGCCGCGACTCCTCGCCGGAGTTCGCCAA
This sequence comes from uncultured Candidatus Rokubacteria bacterium, assembly GCA_963840495.1. Classification (GTDB taxonomy): domain Bacteria; phylum Methylomirabilota; class Methylomirabilia; order Rokubacteriales; family CSP1-6; genus CAWIZN01. Next base: position 91,278 of record CAWIZN010000039.1, on the reverse strand, counting down.
GAAGATGGCGGGCGCCTACGACCTCTTGCAGCAAGCGCTGATCGTCTGGCGGCGCCTGCGCCCTCGCTGACTTCGCCCGGGGGCTATTCGGCCGACGCCGCGAAGTTGTCGGCGACGTACGACCGGTTCGGGCCGGAGCCGATGGCGAGGTAGATTCCCACGCTGCCCCACCCGAATGGGACATTCGGGTCCGCAGCGGAGAACTTGGGCACTCCGTCCAGTTCGAGGGTCAAGACATTGCCGATGATCGAGCCCTTGAGGCGGAAGGCCGTCCCCGGAACGGGATTGGGCGCCGAGACGTGCTTCAAGACCGTTTCGACTCCGTCCTTGATTCTGGAGATCCGCAGGCCCGTCGTGCCGCCGGCCAGCCGGGAGACGAGGTAGTAGTTCTGCGGGTTCTGCTGGGTCTGATGCCGCAGCACCACGCCGAACCGGGGGGACGGGTTATTGTCCTGGATCGAGGTGAAGTCGGCCTCGACGGTTTGGTTGACTCCGGCAAGGAGGGCAGGACGGCGATGTGCGTACCCTTTACCGCCTTACTGCTCGCCTTGTGCCCGTTGATGAACAGCGTCCCGACGGCGGGCATCCACTCTGATCCCGGCGGGCACGCGCCTCCGTCGGGGATCCCGAGCACGGTGGGATCGTTCGGCCGGTCGAAGCTGTCCGTGCAGGTGACCAGTTCCGCGCGGCGATCTCCACGCTCACCAGGTAGGTCGAGCTCAGGAGCCCATCGCTCACCGTGAGGACGGCATCGTAGGTTCCCGGCGCGCTGTAGGGGTGGGTGACGACGGCTCCGCTCGCGCTCGCTCCATCGCCGAAGGCCCACTGGTAGGAGAGGGTGTCCAGGTCCTCGTCCGTGCTGGGCGAGCCGTCGAACACGAGGGGCTGGCCGACGGTCCCGGTGATGGTCCCGTCAGCCGCCAGGGCCACCGGCGCATGATTGGACGCCGGGCTGGACCGCACGCTCGAGATCGCGTGGAGCTTCCAATCGACGGAGCCCTGATAGAGGATGGCGGTGCCGCCGGCGTCGGGCGTGGCGTTGCCGGCGAGCGCGGGGTTGGAAATGATCTGATTCCCCGTCTGGTAGCTCCAGAGGAGTGTCTTGTCGGGGGTGAGGGCGTAGACGCCTTTGCCGAAGCCGACGTAGATCACCCCGTCGGCCGCGACGATCGGAAATGGCGTGGCGTCCTCTTCCACGAACATCGGCCCGAACACCCATGAGGCCGTCATCTCCGGCGTGACGGCGTAGAGCCGCTTGTCCTTGAACGACTTCGAGCCGACGTAGATCGTGCCGTTGGGCCCGAGCGCGGGCATGCCCGCCGTGCCGATGGTCTGAAAGCTCGCGAGCACCTGGCCGGTATTCGGATCGATCTTGGCGAGGCCGATCGAGGAGCCCATGTAGAGATGGCCCGTCGGCCCGATCATCACGGCGCTCGGAAAGTTGCCGATGAACGGTGGAGTCGACGGTCCACGGGGACGGGCAGGGGGTGCCGCTCGTCGTCTTGTCGACGAAGCAGTACAGGAACCCGTCCTTCGAGGCCAGGTAGATCCGGCCGTTCGGGTGGATCGCCGGAGCCCCCGACCCGAACACGTACTGCCCGATCGTGTACTTCCACTTCACGGTTCCGGTCGGGTTGAGCGCGGTGAGCGTGCCGAGGCCGTCGAAGCTCTGCGTGTGGACGAAGTAGATCTCGCCGTTCGGTCCCGGGGCCGGGGACGCCCAGATGTCGCCTTCGAACCCGAAGTTGTACCGCCAGAGCAGGCTGCCGTTGTCGATATTGAAGGCCGAGAGCGAATTGTCCCGGTCACCGACGTAGACGGTGACGGCGCCGTAGTACGGGTTATGAGCCAGGAGCGCCGCCGATCCGGAGACGTCGGCGTGCAGCTTGGTGCACCATTTCGTCGACAGCTTTGGCGCGCTCGGGTCAGGCGGATTGATGGCGCAGAAGCTGAACCCCAAGCCCACGTAGATCGTGCCATCGGCCCCGACGATCGGCGACATCTTGATCTTGTCGAACCCCTGCCACACTTTCACGGCCCCCGCCGGGGGCGCTCCGGTTGGGAACAGCGGTCCGAGCAGAGGGCTCTGACCGGTGTGGCCGAGGTTCTGCTGGAGCATCGGCCATGGCCCGACCTGGGCCGCGGCGGGGCCGCTCGCGGCGAGGAGCAGTCCCCACGCCGCGAGCAAGCCAATGGTCACCGACAGGAGAGATCGCCTTCTTCGCATCGACGGTGTCGTCCCGAGAGCTCGCCCGGTCCGGGCGGCGGCAATCAGGGGCACGTCCCCGAGCCGATGACGGCGCAGAAGTCGTCCGCGATGTGTGGCCCCACCGCATTTCCCGGATTGATGAACACGCCGATCGTTCCGCTGGCGTAGGTCGTATCGATGACACTGATCGATTTGGCGCCGATGGTGGCGGTCAGGGTGGTCCCCGTCGCGCTTCCCACGAGGTGGAAGGGCGTGCCGACGGCAGGGGCCGGCGTGATCGCGATCGACTTGAGGACGGTCTCCTTGCCGTCGACCAACCTGGAGATGCGCAGCTGGTTCGTGCCGCCGGTCCAGAGGTAGAGCCGGTAGTGGTTCCGGGAATCCGTGTAGCGCAAGACTAGGCCGAGGCGGGGCCCGGTGCCGTGGTCAGTGGAGATGAAGTCCGCCGACGCCGACTGGTTCGCGCCGGTGAGAGCCGACAGTATCCCGATATTGTCGTCCCTGAGTCCGTTCTCGATCTGCTGGCCATTGATGACGAGGTTGCCGGCCGCTTCGGTCCACTGCGGACTCGTCTGGCTTGGACCGCCGAGCGAATCGGAATCGGCCCGGTTGAAGTCATCAAAGAAGGTGCCCGGGGCGCCTCCGCCCCCGCCCTGAGTCACCGTGATCCTGACGGAATCGGGGGGGCTTTTTGCCAGGCCATCCTTCACGATGAGGGTCGCGACATAACCGCCCGCCGGGCTGGGGTTCAGGTACGTGTGCGTCGGCTTCACGCCCGTGCCCGTCGTGCCGTCGCCGAACTTCCACTTGTACTTGACGATGGGATCGTTGTCCGGATCGTGGCTTCCCGATCCGTCGAAGGTGACGACCTGGCCGACCGTAGCCGATTGATCCGGCCCCGCGTTGGCAACGGGCGGGCTGTTCGCGCCGCCTCCACCTCGCGCCGCGGAGATCTTGTAGATCTTGTGGTCGCGGGAGGGCACGTAGATGATGGCCGTCCCCGTGCCGCCCAAAGGAGGACCATCGATCACCGGCATCGCCTGGATGGAGTTGGTCGTCTGATAGGCCCAGAGCTGCGTTCCGGTGGCGGCGCTCAGCGCATGGATTCCGTTCTTGATGCCCACGTAGACGACGCCGTCGGCGCCGACGATGGGGAAGGCGCTCTTGTCCGACCCCGAGGCGATGGGACCGAACACCCACTTCTGGGTTCCGTTGGGGTTGACGGCGTAGAGGCGCTTCTGGCCTCCGTCCATCGCGGGCACATACAGCGTTCCGTCGGCGGCCAGCGCAGGCGTCTGGTCCACCTTGCCGGCCGTCGCGAACGTCCAGCGGATCGGGTTGCAGGGCGGCGGCGTGCTGCTGAAGCAGGCCGGATTGGTGATGTCGAGCGCGGTGAGGCCCATGGGAATGCCGGGGATGGCGCTGCTCGTCCCGATATAGAGCGTGGTCGAGTCCGCGGAGATGACGGGCGAGGCGGTGAGGCCGGGTGAGAAACTGCTGACCTGGTACTTCCAGATCCGCCGCGGTCCCCCCGGCACGCCCGGGATATTTTCCGGCCCCTTGTCGCGGAAGGCGTGGAGAAAGCCTGCCATGTCGCCGAGATAGATCCTGCCGCCGGCGTCGATGGCCGGCGAGGATTGCCGGACGAACTTCCCGATCTTGTACTTCCACTTCTCCGTCCCGTTCGGGTTGACCGCCCTGAAGATGCCCTCGCCCTCCGTGGTCTGGTCGTGAGCGTAGTAGATGGTGCCCCGCTGATGCGGCTTGGGGAGGGTCGCCGGGCCGATCACGGTGTGGGCCCAGACGTCGCCCTCGAAGCCACGGTTGATCTGGAACTTGATCGTGCCGTCAGGATTGAAGGCGCTGAAGGTATTGTCCCGGTCTCCGATGTAGATCGTGCCGTCGATCCCAACGGCCGGCGAGGAGTCCGAGACGTCGGCATGCAGGCGATAGCACCAGTTCGTCGCCATGGTCGCGGTATCGACGGCACAGAAGTCGAACCCGATGCCGACGTAGAGGGTCGATCCGTCAGCGCTCAACGCCGGCGATGTCCGGATCTTGTCCGGTCCCCTGCCAGGTCTGGACGTTGGCGGCCGCCGGAGCTCCAGCCGGGAACAGTGGGCCCAGGAGATGGCTCTGGCCGGTATGACGCACATCATGGTGGTACATCGGCGACGGGCCGCCGGCGAGCTGTGCCGCGGCGGGCCCTCCGAGCGTGAGCAATAGAGCCGCCGCCGACAGCAGCGACGCGCCTCCGTGAAACAGACGTGGTTGTGCCCTCATGATTCGTGCCCCCTTGACATCTCAGAGCTCGATTCGGTGCACGCTGATGGGAATAGCGTCCGAGCAGAAGACTGCAGCGGCCATGGCCCGACCTGGGCCGCGGCGGGCCCGCTCGCGGCGAGGAGCAGTCCCCACGCCGCGAGCAAGCCAATGGTCACTGACGGGAGAGAGCGTCTCCTCCGCATCGACCGTGTTGTCCGAGAGATCGCCCGGTCCGGGCGGCGGCAATCAGGGGCACGTCGCCGTACCGATAGCCGGCGCAGAAGTTATCCGCCGAGTGAGTGGCGGCCGGGCCCGTGTTCACGAGCACGCCGATGGTCCCGGTCGCGTACTTCGTGTCGGTGACGCTGATCACGGTGCTGCCCATGGTGAGAGTCAGGGTCTGGCCCACGACGCTCCCGACCAGATGGAACGAAGTACCCACCGGAGCCATCGGAACCTGGACGGACTTGAGGATCGTCTCGGCTCCGTTGATGAGCTTCGAGATGCGAAGCTGGCTCGACCCGCCGGAGATCCGGTAGAGGCGGTAGTGATTCCGGAAACCCTCGAAACCCTGGACGCGAAGGAGCACGCCGAGGCGCGGCGACGTGTTGTTGTCGCTCGAGATGAAGTCGCCCGACGCCGACTGGTTCGCGCCGGTGAGAGCCGGCAGGTACCCGATATTGTCGCCCCGGGCCGCGTTCCTGAGCTGCCCACCCCCGATCACCAGATTCCCCGTATACAGGCCGCTCACAGGGGGTTCGGCCCACTGGGGCCCGCTCCCGCCGGGACCGAGCAGGTCGGAATCGCCACGGGTGAAGGTGTCATTGAACGTGCTGCCGCCCCCACCTCCGCTCGGGTTCACCGTGATCTTGACCGTGTCGGCGTCGTTCAGCAGCCCATCGCTCACGGTCAACGTCGCGGTGTAGCCAGAGAGATTGGCGGTCTGGTAAGTGTGGGTCGGGTTCAGGCAGCCCGGAGCCGACGCTTGGCATGGCCCATGGCTGCCGCCGTCGCCGAAGTTCCAGGTGACGGTGAGGGGATCGCCGTTGGGATCATGGCTACCGGCGCCGTTGAACGTGACGGGCTGGTTGACGGTCACCGATTGATCCGGTCCCGCGTCGGCGACCGGCGGCTGGTTCCCGGGGGGAACAGCACCCTCCGTCCAGCAGGTCGTGTCGGTGGTGGTGCTCGCGCGGGGGCTCGAGATGGCGTAAAGGTTGTGATCGCGCGAGGGCACGTACAGGATGGCCCGGCCGTTGGTGACGGGGCCGATGAGCGGAGAGGCCTGGATCAGGTTCGTCGTCGCGTACGTCCAGAGCGTTGTGGGTGGGGTCGTGGTCGTACCCGTCGCAGGGTTCAGGGCGTAGATGGAGTTGCCCATGCCCACGTACACCGTGCCATCGCCCCCGACGACGGGGTAGGCGCTGGTCTCGGACCCGGTGTTGATCGGGCCGAATATCCATTTGAGTGAACCATTCGGGTTGACCGCGTAGAGCCTCTTCTGCCCCCCGTTCATCGCGGGGACGTACAGGGTCCCGTCACGCCCGAGGGCGGGCGTCTGGTCCACCTTGCCGATCGTCGTGAACGTCCACAGGACGGGGCTGGCCGCGCAGCCCGGCAGGGGAGTGGCTGACCCAACAGCTCTCCGGGTCCCTGATGTCGAGGGCCTTGAGACCGGCGGTCGAGCCGATGTAGAGCGTGTTCGAGTTCGCGGAGATGACCGGCGAGGCGGTGATACCCGGAACCGTCCCGACCAGCTGTCTCCCTAACAGGACGGGTCCACTCTGGGTGTTGTTGCACGAAGAGCTCAGCGGCGGCGCCTGGCGAAGCGAGGGCTTGTCCATACAGGCCCCCCTGTCCTCGAAGGCGTAGACATAGCCGTTCAGATCGCCGAAGTAGATGATGCCGTTCTTGTCGATCGCCGGGGAAGACTGCCTGACGAAGTTGCCGATCTTGTACTTCCACTTCACCGTCGGCGACGCCCCGCTGTCGGTGAGGGCGGTGAAGATGCCCGCTCCGTCGAAGCTCTGGTCGTGGGCGAAGTAGATCGTGCCCGCGGCAGGCAGGCCCGCCGGAGCGATGACCGGGTTTTGCCAGATGTCGCCCTCGAATCCGTTGTTGTACGTCCACACGAGATTGAGTGTGCCGTCCGGGTTGCTGGTGAACGCGGTCAGTGTATTGTCGCGGTCGCCGATGTAGACCTTGCCGTTCGCCGCGACGGCCGGCGAGGAGTCGGAGACGTCGGCGTGGAGCAGACGGCACTGGTTGGTCGTCATCGTGGCGGTGTCGACGGAACAGAAGTTGAAGCCCATGCCGAAGTAGACGGTCTCGCCGTCGGCGCTGAGCGATGGCGAGGTCCTGAGCTTGTCGAAGCCGTGCCAGATCTTGACATCCGTGGGCCCGGGCGTCCCCGGTACGCCGGACGAACCCGCGAACAGCGGGCCCAGGCTCGGACTCTGCCCGGTGTGGCAGACGTCGTGGCGATACATCGACCACGGGCCATCGGCGAGCTGTGCCGAGGCGGGCCCGCCGAGCGTGAGCACAAGCGCCGTCGTCAGCAGCGACGACACGGCGGTGCGAAACAGAAGTGGATGCGACTTCATGAGGCTGGCTCCCTTGATGGGTTGAATTTGGTTTTCGGGCGAAACAATGCGTCCAGTGTCGCGGTGTTCTTCGCGGCGTCGAAGAGCTCTTCGATCTTGCGCCGTCCTGCCGCTCCCATGGCCCGGCACCGCTCGGGATCCCGAGCCAGCGATTCGAGCGCCGCGGCGAGCTTCTGCGGAGACTGCTCCGGGACATAGAGGCCGTGCGTGCCATCCTCCATCACCTCGGAGAGCGACGGAAGCGGGGTGCAGATCACGGGTGTCTCGACGGCGAGGGCCTCGAGCAGGATGTTCGGGATGCCGAAGTGCGTCGCGGACAGCGCGGGCAGTACCACGACGCTTGCGTGCTGGTAGAGCGGGATGAGGTCTTCCTGACTCAGGAAGCCCGTGATCCTCATGCGACTCGTCGAGCCCGGCCCGGCCGATCTGCTTCTCCAGGCTCCGGCGGTCCGGTCCGTCGCCGACGATCGTGCAATCGCAGTTGATCCCGCGGGCGGTGAGAAGGCGGCAGGCCTCGATGAGGTCCGGGAGCCCCTTGCACTCCCGCAACGTTCCCGCCGTCAGGATCCGGAAGGTGCCGTCGTCCCGCCGAGGGACGGGCTTGAACCGGTCGAGATCCACGCCGTGGTAGCTCACGACGATCTTGTCGCCCGCCGTGCCGCCCGCCACGTCGGCGAGGTAGTCCTTGTTGTGGCGCGTGCAGGTCACGACGAACTTCGCCGCCTCGATCTTCTCGCGCAGCATGGTGCGGTGGAGATAGATGTCGGAGGCGTGCCCGGCGAAGCTCCAGGAGGCTCCCGTCAGCCGCGCCATGACCCAGGCCGACATCGCCGGATGCGATGCCCAGTTCGCGTGGATGTGCTGGATGCCCTCCGCCTCGACCTGCTCCGCGAAGTACACGCTCTTGGGGAATATGGCGATGTTGAGCGCGAGCGCCCGCGGATTGCTGGCGGACCCCGCGATCAGGCGTCGCCAGCGCTCCAAAGTAGCGGGCGGGTCGGCGGACGGCGAAGCGCGCATTCGCCCGGAGCACGGGCCAGGAGAAGAGGAACGCCGCGTAGACGGTGTCCTTCAGCAGCGGTCGGGCCGAGGCGTGGACCACCTTGCCGCCGAAGGCGCGAAGCGAGAAGATCCGGAACCGCAAGCCACGGGCGGCGAGGCCGGCGATCTCGCGCACGAAGTACGCGTCCACGTTTCGCGGGAATTGTGACGCGACGAGGGCGATCCGCCCGTCGGGAGCGCCCGACACCTGCCCGCGGGCGGCACGACCGGACTCGCGGGCCCCGAGGGCTTCGCCGTAGAGGCGCTCCGTCGACTTGACCATGGCCTCGACGGAGAATCGCTGCGCGATCCGGACGCGGGCCTGATGGCCCATCGCCTTCGCGAGCGCCGGGTCCTCGAGGATGCGCAAAACGGCATTTGCGATGGCCGCGGGATCGCGCGGGGGCACGAGGAAGCCGGTCTCGCCCTCGGCGATCAGCTCGGCGTTCCCTCCGACCCGCGTGGCCACCATCGGCTTGCCCGCGGCCATCGACTCCATGATGGTGTTCGACATGCCCTCCTTCACCGACGAGATGACGGAGACATCGCAGGCGGCGAGCAGGCGCGCCACGTCCCGCCGAGGTCCCGTGAAGGTCACGCGGTCGCCCAGCCCCAACGCCTGAGCTTCACGCTCCAGCTCCGCTTGCAGGCTGCCGCCGCCGATCACGAGGCACGACACGGTCGGGAGCTTCTTCACGAGCATGGCCGCGGCGCGCAGGAAGGTCAGGGGATCTTTCTGCGGTTCCAGGCGGGCGAGGAGGCCGACCACCGAGTGATGCGGAGGGATGCCGAGCTCCGACCTCGTCACACCCGGCGTGACCGGCTCCTCTTCGAAGCGCTCGGGATCGACGCCGTTGTAGATCACGTCGACCTTGTCCGGCGCCAAGCCCTTCTTGACGAGGTAGTCCTTGACGGCCTGGGAGTTGCCGGTGGTCCGATAGGTGAAGCGATCGAGCCACCGTCCGATGGTCGGCTTGAAGCGCTCCTCCCACATGTCGACGTTCCGCTCCGAGGTGACGATGACAGGGACGCGGGCGACGATCGCCGCCAGCCTCGCCCATGTGTTCGCCGTGAAGAGGTACGTCTGGACGATGTCGATGCGCTCCCGGCGCATGAGCGCTCACAAGGCCCGGCGATGAGGCGCAGGTCCAGCTTCGCCCGCTTGCGGAGCGTGAACACGGGCATGCCGGCGGACTCGATCTCCGCGGAGACGCGTCCGGGCCGGAAGCAGGCGACCATGGGCTCGTACCGGTCCCGGTCCAGCCGCTTGACGAGCTCGAGGATTTGCTGCTCGGTTCCCCCGATGTCCAGCTCGTCGATGACGAATAGCACACGCGCGCGGCGCTCCATGCTAGCTCCCCCGGATGGGGCGGATGGTGCGGCCCCGCCGGAAGTCACCGACGAGCACCTTGAACCGCGCCACTTCCCCTGCCTCGAAGAAGCCGACCGCGTAGAGCACGAGCGGGGCGCAGAGGAGGAGCAGCCCCTTGCCCGCGAGCGCGGCGGGCATCGATCCCCACGTGATCAAGCTGCCCACCGCGTAGACTCCGATGCCCACGACGGTGAGCCGGATGACCCGTCCCCACTCGTAGGGAATGGGATAGAGCCGGTGCCCGATCAGGACCTGGATGACGAACTGGTACACGATACGCGAGGAGGGCGGCCCCGGCCGCTCCCATCATGCCGAACCGCGGGATGAGCAGGAAGTTCAAGATCAGCGCGAGCACGGCGGTCGACGCGCTCATCGCGAGGCGCCACTTGACGATCCGATTCACCTGCATGCCGACGTTCCAGACGGCCCCCACGCCCTGGAAAAAGAAGGCCCCGGCGATCCAGGGGATCACGCGATACGCCTCGTGGTAGGCGGGATGCGCCATGATCGTGACGATCTCCTCGGCGGGCAGTGAGACGCACAGCCAGAGGATCCCCATCAGCGCGAAGTAGTAGGTGCACACCCGGGAGTAGAGCTGCTTGGCATCCGGGTTCTTGAGGTGACTGAAGAGGAATGCGGGATACGCCAGCTCGAAGGCGAGGATGGCGAAGTACAAGATCTCACCGAAGCGGTACCCGAGCGCGTAGATGCCCACCGCGCTGACCGAGACGAAGTACTTCAGGAAGTAGCGGTCGGACAGGTGGATCACAAAGCTCAGGAGCGCGGCGGGAACCAGGGCGAGCCCGTAGGTCAAGAGATCGCTCGCGTCCCGGCGGGAGAAGACCAGGAGGCGCATCCCGCGCAGGGTTGCGGGAAACAGAAAGACACAGAGGGCGAGCTCGGCGACGAGCTGGCTCAGGAGCACCCCACGCCCGCCAAGGTGCAGCCCGACCACGAAGATGATGGCGAGCGCCAGCCCGACGATGGTCTGAACGATGCTCGACACGGCATAGCTTCGCGATTGCTCGCGGGCGCGCATGATCGCCAGAGGCAGGCGCAGGAACACTTTGAACACCACGCCCAGGATGGCCAGGGCGACCCACACGGTGTAGGCCGGACTGCCGACCAGGAGCGACGAGATTGGCTTGGACAGCGCGAGCGCCAGGAGGCCGATCGGCAGCGACAGCGTCAAGATGAGCCAGAGCGAGGTGGTGACGACCCGTCTCCCGCTCATCGGCGCTCTCGTGGCGGAAGTAGGTCCGGAAGAGGGCCGAGTTCTGACCCATGTTCATGACGGAGTACAGGATCTGGCCGAGCATGGCGACGAGGGCGAGCACGCCGTAGTCCTCGGGCGTCAGGTAGCGGCTGTAGACGGGAATGAGCAGAAATCCGACGATACGGTTCCCGATATTGCCGAAACCGTAGACGAGGACATGGCCGGTCAGCCGCCTGATCTTGTCGAACATCGTGCGCGGGGCGTCCGGGGACGTCGTGAGCGTCTGGAGCGTCGCCGCTACCCTGCGGCCTGACCGCGGCCGCGGGGCCGCCGCTTCCAGTCCTTGAAGTAGACGTCGATGGCCTTGATGACCTCGAAGGCCTCCGCGAACTCGGCGTTCATCTGGTAGCCCCGGTACATGGCGCGGCCGCGCACCCCCTGGACCCAGAGATCGCCGTTGGCGCGCACCTGGGATTTGTGGGTCGCGATGCTCTCCATCTTCATGGGCATCCACGCGCTGATGTCCACGTAGGACTGGGCGCGGAACCCCCACGGAACGATGCCGCCGGGAATCGTCTGCTCGTACATCAAGACCGCGCAGCGGTTCGCCCGGGTGGCGCCGATGGTCGCCATCGACACCGCATTGTGGTCCTGGTGGGAGTCGCTGTTCCAGTGCGTGTAGATCACGTCCGGGTTCACCGTCTCCAGGACCTTGTCGAATCGCTTCACGGTGTCCCGCGAGTGCAGGAGCTCCTCGGGGGGAATGTCGAGCACGATGAGCTCCGCCCCGAGGACGTCGGCGGCGCGCTCCGCCTCGCGCCGCCGCGTGTCACGGTTGTTCGGGATCGTGGCGGTGACCATCACCACCCGATCTCCGGCACTGGCGTGCCGGGCGATGGTGCCCCCCATGCCGATCTCGAGATCGTCCGGGTGGGCGCCAAAGGCGACGACGTTCATCGCCCGCCGCCTCGCGGCGTGCCGTCGCGACGGGCATCCGGGGTATTCCACGACGAGGCGGCCTCGGTGCGGAAGTTCCACGTCTTGACGTCGTGGAAGTCGGGCATCGTGTCCCCCCGGAGCCCGAGGCGCAGGGTCTCGAGCGCGATGACGTCGTGGGACGCGATGTTGCCCAGGTTCACGTCGCTGCCGAACTTCTGGATGAACCAGACCTGCTGGGCCTTCTGCGGAGCTTCGAAGAGGAGGCGCGAGGGATCGATCTTGTTGACGATCTCGTCCACGATGCCGGACTTCACCTCGCCGTCGGTGTGGAAGATCCCGACGGTGCCGCTCTCCCGCCCCTCGCAGATCACCTTCCAGGCTCCCGCATCCAGCTCGGCCTGGATACACTCGACCCAGCGGTAGGCCGGCAGCACCTTCTGCGCGCTCTTGCTGCCCACCTCGGACAGGACCGTGAAGTCCTTCGTCAGCTCGCGGATATAGTGCGCCTTGTCCTTCATGCTGAGCTCGATGATGCCGGTGGACAGCTCGACGTGGGTCAGGCCGAGGGACTGCGCCATCTCCCGGTACTCGTCGAAGCGGTTCTGCAGAATCGACAGCTCGAGCAGGGTTCCGCCGAGATAGACCGGGATGCCCGCCTGCTGATAGAGGCTCACCTTGTCGCGCAGGTTCTGCGTGACGTATCCGGTGCCCCAGCCGAGCTTGACGATGTCGATGTAGTCGGACGCCGAGGCGAGGAGGTCTTCGATGTCCCGCAGGCCCGTGCCCTTGTCGATCACGAGGCTGATGCCGGTTTCGCGGGGCTTCTGGCTACGGGGGGGCAGCGTCAAGAAATCCTTCATGATCATGGTTCGCTTCTCCTTGTCTGGGGTCTGGGGCCGGGGCCCGCGTGGTCTGCGGCGAGGGCCGTGGCTTGTTTCACGAGATCTTCCTCGGCGGCCGTCAGGATCGCGGCGGTCGCCGTACGCCATTCGTCGGCGGCGCGCGCTCCCGCGCGGCACTCGGCGATCATGTCGAGCATCGGCTCGCGGGCGGCTCCGCCCGCTCCCGCCCGGCTCGCCACGATCGCCGTGGGGTCGACCGCCTGGGCGACGACGTCGGGCGCGAGCACGAGGGGACGGCCGAGCACCGCGCGCGACACCCGGTCGATGAGATCGCTGTCGACTTCGCGCAGCGGCTGGCCGCGCTCGACCGCCTGGCGGACCACCGAGCCGACGACGCGGTGGGCGTCGCGGTAGTTGAGCCCGCCTTCGATCATGATCACCTCGGCGAGATCGGTGGCCTGGCCGTGGCCATCGAGCGCCCGGCGGGCCATCAGCTCCGAGTCGAAGGCGAGGCCCCGCATCACGCCGGCCATCAGCCGAACGGCGTCGGTCGCCGTGTCGAGGGCGCGAGGGATCTGTCCGTAGGCGAAGATGCGATTGTCGACCTGGGCCGACGGGGTTCTTCCCACATTGGCCATCGCCGGCGAGGCGCCCGATCTCCACGCCGGCCACCCCGCGGAGATACGCGAGGGAGTAGGGATTTTTCTTGTGGGGCATGATGACGCTCGCGCGGGCATGCCGATCGGCCAATTCCACGAAGGCGAACTCCTGGGTCGCCCAGATCATGAGGTCCTCGGCGAGACGGTCCACGTTCACCAGCAGCGCGACGATCGCCGCCATCACCTCGACGGGTCCGTCGGCCTGCCACATCGCGTCGCGCGTGTTCGCGATCATGCCCTGAAAGCCGAGCAGGCTCATCAGCCGGTCGCGGTCGAGGGGCAACCGGGAGCCGTTCGTGCTTCCCCCTCCACCCGGGCTCACGTTGGTGTGGCGGAAGCAGGCCTCGATCCGTTCGACGTCGCGCAGCATCGGGTAGGCGAACGACACCAGGTAGTGCGCCACGGTGGTCGGGTGAGCCTGCTGCAGGTACGTGTAGTCGGGCATCACCGTCCCGACATGGGCCTCGGCCTGGTCGAGCACGGCGTCGATCAGGTCCGTCATGGCCTGGGTGAGCCCGAGCAGCCGCGCGCGGACCGCGATGCGATAGGCCGTGGTCGTGGCCTCCCGGCGGGCTCGGCCCGCGGAGAGCCACCCCGCCGCCGAGGCGTCGCGCCGGCTCACCCAGCCCTCGCGGTTGCTGTAGACATCGCCGAGCACCGGGTCGAGCTGGACATCGCCGACCGGCGTCGCGTGGAGCTCGAGCAGGAGGCCGAGCAGGCGCCGCCCCGTGTCGGTGGGGAGGACGCCGACCTCGATCAGCATGACCATGTGCGCGAGGTCGGCCAGGCTCATCTCCCGCCAGAGGATGGCGCAGTCGTCGGTCTCGAGCTGATAGGCCGACCGCACCAGCTCGGGCGCCGGCGGCTCCTTCAGACGGGCGCCGAGGCCGAGGGCGCCGAAGCCGGCGTCTCCGTCCACGCTCGTTTTCTCCACGTTTGGCCGTGCGTCTTTCATCGGATGGTCGCCACGCGCTCTAGTCGAAGTCCACGCGCCGCAGGGTGCGGCCCACGGTGGGATCGGCGGCGAGGAGCATCTCTTCCATGTGCTTGGGCTTCTTGCCGGCATGGCGCGCCCGTTCGGGCGACGACGATGACAGACGGCGCTTGACGCGGCGCCAGCCGGCCTTGACGACGCGGCGCATGGCGATGAGGATCGGCTTGGGGTCGTCCCAGGCCGACAGCGCGTACACCCGCTTGCCCCGGTACGACAGGAGCCACGTCCACATCGTCAGCTCGTGCTCGGGCAGGAAGTAGAGCGACACCGTCTTGATGTCCCGCTCTTCGTGGATCCACTTGATGCCGTCCTCATAGGAGCGCGGCGCGTCGACCTTCTGGCCGAGGGCGTCCCGGTACCAGATCAGGGGCAGGTTGATGCCGGAGCGCGTGACCAGGCTGTGGGGGAACCACGTGCGCCCGCCCGTGACCTCGGTGATCTTCAGGCGCCCGTCGCGGCGGTCGCGCTTGAACTCGACGACGCCATAGCCGCGATGGCCCATCGCCTGGAGGATGGCGGTCGACTCGCGCGCGAGCTCGGGATCCCATCGGCTCTCCGCGAGCGTCGCGGTGCCGAATCGGCGGGGATACTGCCGGAGCTTGCGTCCGGTCCAGACGACGAGTGGCTGGCCCGCCTCGTCGAGGTACGTCACGCCCCACCACAGCTCGCTGTCGGGACCCGGCATGTACTCCTGGACGATGAGGTCCTCGTGGACACGGAACAGGCGCTCGAAGAGCGCGACGAGATTGTCCGCCGAGTCCGCGACGAACAGGCGCGTGTCGAAGGTCTTCCGCCAGGTGTCATTGGGCTGGAACGGCTTGATGAGGCAGGGATACTGAAGCCGGCCCGCGAGCTCGCGCATGTGCTCGGGGCTCTTCGGAAAGAGCGTCTGCGGCAGCGGGAAGCCCTTGTCCATGGCGAACTGGTAGAACATCTTCTTGTTGAGGAACATCTCCACGACGGGCTTCGGCGGCAGCGAGATGTGGAAGTAGGGCTCGAGCCGCTCGCGATGCTCCGAGATCACGGCGAGGTTGAGATCGCCGGAAGGGAAGAGGACGCCCTTTTCGTGCAGCCCGCGGCCGATCTGCTCGAGGCTGTCGACGAGGCCGGGGCCCCCGCTCAGGAAATCCGGGCAATGGAACTTTGTCGCATACCGTGTCCGGGCACTCGGCTGATCGAGGTCGGTGTCGATCCCGATCACCGGGATGCCCACTCGTCCCAGCGCGCGACAGGTCGCCATGCCGTTCTGCCCGAGGCCGAGGACGACGGCGGTGGGCTGCGTACCGGCCGTCTTCATGAGCGGCTCCCCGCGAAGCGGTCGAAGAGCCCGGCGAGCCGCTCGGTCTGCCGAGCGCGATCGAACGTGGCGATATAGGCCTCGTCGACATCCGGACGCCCGGCGCCCTCGCGCCAGCGGAGATACAGGTCCCGCAGCGCCTTCTTGATTCCCGGCTGGTCATTGGGATCGACGGCGACGCCGAGGCCGGAGCGGGACAGGATGTCCGTGGTCAGGCCGGGCAGGGTCAGGGCCAGAATGGGCTTGCGCATATAGAGATACTCGAAGAGCTTTCCGGAGAGCTTGGTCGTGGCCGATTCGTATACGGGAATCTGGCAGAGAAACAGGACGTCGCTCTCGGCGAGGTACGTGAGGCTCGTCTGATGGGGGACGTAGCCGATATACCGGACATTGGTCTCGAGCCGGTGGTGATTGATGAAATCGTCGTACTTCCCGCGCTTCGCTCCGACGAAGTTGATGCGCAGGCGCGCGCGGAACGCTTCGTCCTCATCGAGGAGGTCCCTGACCGCGGTGAGGAACGGCACCGCGTCGAACATCGCCTCGACGTTGCCGGTGAGCGTCACGTTGAAATGGCTGGCGTCGAGCAGGCGGTCACCGTCCCGGGTCACGGTGAAGTCGGCCGCGTCGAACCCGTTGGTGATCACCGAATACTTGCTCGACGGAATGGCCGGATACTTCGCGAGGAACTGCTCGAGCGTCTTCTCCGTCGTCACGATGATGTGATCCGCGCCCTCGATCACGCGGCGCTCGAGCGCGTGCTCGAGGCGCCGGCGCACGCCGCTCCGCTCATAGGACTGCTTTCTCCGGATGCCCTCCGTCCACGGGTCGCGGAAATCGGCGATCCACGGGACGTGGGTGACGCGCTTGAGCATGAGCCCGAGCACCTGGCAGGAGTTCGGCGGCGAGCTCGAATACATGACCGCGGGCCGCTCCTTGCGGATGAGCGACAAGCCCTTGAGGAAGGCGCCCGGCACCCACGTGATCTGCGGGTCGGGAACCAGCACGTGCGTCTGCACGAGCCCGGCGGCCCCCTTGAGCATCTGCCGCAGGCCGCTCCGCCGAGGCCCGGACCCCGCACCCGTCGCGGGCTCGCGGAGGGGCGCGTCCCCGCGCGGGGCGATCAGGCCCTCGGTGGCGCGGCCGAGCCTCTCAAACTCGAAGGTCCGCGTGCCATGCACCTTCACGGATGGGGGGATCTCCGAGAGGAGGGTCGGGTCCTGAAGCGGCCAGTAGGGATTGCTCACCGTTTGCACGATCGGAAGCCAGCCCTGCTGCGGCAGGTACTTGACGAATTTGAGCGTTCGCTGCACGCCGCCGCCACCCTGAGGGGGGAAACGGTAGGCGAGAACGAGGACTTTGCGCCGCGGGCGCCCGGACACGTCCCGGGCGCTATCCGAGCGCCATTCCAGCTTCGTTATCGCGCGTTCAGTGCTCATTGGTTGTCGAGGACGACCTCTTCGTAGTACCGCAAGACGACGATTTCCTTGGCCTTCTGGGGAGCAAGTTCCATGCCCGCAATCAGCTGCAAGAGAAGCATCGGGATATTGACCCCGGCGAGCGTCGTGAACATGCTCCCGCCTCCGATCCGGGGATTGACCTCCATGAACTTGGGGCGCCCCGCATCGTCGCGCTTGAGCTGCATGCAGGTGGGGCCCTTGAGGCCGAGGTGCCGCGCGAGCTCGAGACACAGCCGCTCCATCTCCTCATCGCGGAACACCCGGCCTTTTGAGGAGATGCCGTCCTTCGTTTCGAGGCGCGCCCGCGGCACCGCGAGCAGTGGGGCGCCCGAGAGGTCGGAGAGGACGTCGACGGTGTACTCCTCGCCCGGGAGGTACTCCTGGATGAGCATGTCGCGGGCGGGCAGCATATGGAATTCCAGTTCCTCCCGGGTCGCGCAATGATGGGTATCCCGGCTCCCTTTCCCGAACACCGGCTTCACAAAACAGGGAAACCGGTTCCAGGCTTTGGCATCACGGCCGGTTTCGGGCAGGGGGAACACCCCCTGCGTCTTCAGATAGAATTGCCACTTGTTCTCGCAGGTGGCCATGGCGTCGGCGTCGCTCATGGCCACCACCACGCCCATCGCCTCGAGCTCCCGCTTGTGCCGGGCAAACTCGTAGATGTCGAAGCCCGAGGTCGGGAAGATGATCCCGATGTGCTCGTCTTCGATCAGCCGCCGGACGGCGGGGAAGAACGCGGGGTCCTTCGCCCTCGGCACGACCCGAAACGCGTCGGCCAGGTAGAGCCCCGCGGACAGACGCTCGGCGTCGGTGGAGACGATCCGGCCGTCGAATCCCCCCATCCGCAACGCCTTGATGGTGCTGATGGCGGCGGCTCCACCTCCGCCCGACACCAGCACCGTCACGGCCATGCCCGATCCCTCTACTAAAGCTTGATCTGGGGCAACTGGTCCCAGACGCGGTCGCTGAGGGCACAGCACTTCGTGCACTTCGGGAAGATGCCCTGCTCCTTGAGGGTTCGCCGGAAGGTCTGGTACGCGTCCCCGTTCCAGAGCTTGCTGAACGGCGCCTGACGGATATTGCCGAAGGCGACGTCGATCGAGCAGGAGTACACGTCGCCGTAGGGGTTCACGCGGGCGGCCTTCCACGGGTAGAAGCACGTCTCGACGAAGGCGTGGGTCACGTCGAAGAACCGCTTGCCGATCCCTTCCTTGTCCGTGATCGGCGGCTGGAACGCCGCGTTCAGCTTGTATTCCTTCGCCTTGGCGAGGGTCTTCTGCACCTCGGCGTGGAAGATGTCGACGTCGATGTCCCGGAGGTAGAACGGCAGCACCTGGTCTTCTTCCTTGGGGGCGACGGGCAGCGGAATGAGCTTTTCCGTCGCCTTCTCCGCCCATCGCTCCGTGAAGAACATGTACTCGAACTCGATCGAGGTG
Organism: uncultured Candidatus Rokubacteria bacterium; assembly: GCA_963840495.1. Lineage (GTDB taxonomy): Bacteria > Methylomirabilota > Methylomirabilia > Rokubacteriales > CSP1-6 > CAWIZN01. The sequence continues at coordinate 72,945 of CAWIZN010000039.1, read as the reverse complement.
ATGACCTTGTAGTCCTTGAGCGCGTCGAGCACCTCGCTGAAGTTCGACTGGTTGAGCGCGGAGATGGTGCACGTGATGCCCACGCCGGGATTCTCGCGACCCAGCTCCTGCCGGGCCTCCTGCAGGTTCGTCAGCGAGTCGAGGATGTGCTTGAAGCTGCCCTCGCGCCGGCGAATGAAGTCGTGGGTCTCGTTGGGCCCGTCCACGGAGATCGACATCTCGTCGACGCCCATCTCGACGATGCGCTTCGCCTGGGCCTTGCCGAGGAACCACCCGTTCGTATTGACGCAGACCCGCAAGCCCCGCTGCTTGATGCGCGCGAGGATCTCGAAGATGTCCGTCCGTAAGAACGCCTCGCCTCCCGTCAGGGTGATCCGCTTCACGCCCATGTCGGCGACGTCATCGACGAGCGTGAGCACCTCGGCGGTGGTCATTTCTTCCTTCTTCCGCTCGGCCACGTACTCGTGGTTGGCGCGGTTGTACATGACGCGCGGGATGTCGAGAGGGCACATCTGGCAGCTCAGGTTGCACCGGAACGTGAGCTCGACCGTGATGGCGTCTGGCGCGAACGCCTTGCCATCCCCGCAGGTGTACGGCACCCAGTACTGCAAGACGTTCAGATGGGCCCGCTTGATACCCATCTGGCGGAGCTGCTTCTTCGCGATCTTCTTGACGACTTCCATGGCCATGAGAGAGATCTCCTTGAACGGCTATTGCGGTTAGGCGACGGCCCGGCCGCGTGCTTTCAGATTCAGGACATCGGTGCGGGTGGGGAACGAGTAATACGTCCCCTCCGCCGCGTTATTGGGAGCGGTGGCAACGGCGCCCCGCTTGATTTCCCTGAGCACCTCGGAGAGCACCTCGGCGCCAAGCGCCTTCGAGCGCCCGATCAAGGTCTCCACGGTGTCGTGGTCGTAGATGGGGAAGCGGCGCTGGGCGATGATCGACCCGTCGTCGATCCCGGCGCTCATGTAGTGGACGGTGACCCCGCCTTCGCGCTCCCCGTTGAACAGGGTCCAAAAGCTGGGGAGCATCCCGCGGTATCGCGGGAGGAGCGCCCCGTGGATATTGATGCAGCCCCGCAGAGGCAATGCCAAGAGCGGCTCCTTGAAGATCTGAGACGCCGCGACCGACACGATGAGGTCCGGACGCAGCGTGTCGCGGACATGGGCGATGAAGTCAGGCGCGTTGACGGAGGCGGGCCGGAGGATGGGGATGCCCCGGCTCCGCGCCACCCCTTCCACGGACAGCGTTCGGCAGGCCGGTACCCAGCCGGCCAGGCGCCCCGCCGCCTTGCGAACGGCATAGCGCGCGGAGTTCTTGAAGAACCCCCACGGCCCGTACAGGTCGTACGAGCGGCGCACGGTGGTCTTGAGGTCCCGAAGCGGCGGGAGGATCACCAGGGCGGCCGTTTCCGCCGCCCAGTCGTCGAGCACGCGCGAGAAGAAGCGCGGGAGATAGAACACGTCGTCACAGGTGATGAACACGATTCTCATTTTGAAAGTCCAAGCACGTCACGAACCGGGGCGAAGGCGAAGTCCCGCAGCAGCCGGTTGAGCCGCGCCTCCGTCCGATTGAGGTTGATGTAGTGGGTGCTGATGCCGCGCTTCCCCCGCGCCTTGATGCGAGGCTGGCCCGGGTCGAGCTCCCAGGGATGCATGTAGACGAGGGCCGGCTGCCCCTCGCGGTTGACGCGGCGGATGCCCCAGCGCATGTACGCGTAGGGGAAGACCCGCAGATAGGCGCCGCCGCCCAGCGGCAGGTTGCGATTGAGCGCGCGCGCCGTGCTCATCGGGAATTCGACCAGCTCGCGATCGCCATCGGCGCGGATCACGAACGGAAAGCGCCGCGCGTTGGGAATGCCGTACAGGCGGTCGCTCACCGGGAAGATGCTCGAGTCGTAGCGCATGCCGCACTCGAGGAGGATGTCGAGGGCCCACAGAGACGCCGAGGTGAGGGAAAAGGACGGGGCACGGTAGCCCCACACGGGCTCTCCGGTGATGTCCTCCAGGATCTTCTTCGACCGCATGATGTCGTCGCGGAACGCTTCGGGCGACTGCTCGTAGATGAGGCGGTGACGGTAGCCATGGGAGGCGATCTCGTGCCCGGCATCGGCGATCCGGCGGACCAGCTCCGGGTGGCGCTCGGCGTTCCAGGTGAGCACGAAGAACGTCCCCTTGACGCCGCGCGCGTCGCAGAGCTCGAGCACCCGCTCGGTATTGCGGACGACCCGGCTCTCGTAGCTGTCCCAGGCGCTGAAGTCGACGGCTTCCTCGAAGTCCGAGACCTGGTACCAGTCCTCGACGTCCACGGAGAACGCGTTGATCATCGGCGGCCCGAGAGCGTCAGCTCGCCGTCGGAGCCGGCGGGGATCTGGGCGTCGTAGGCGCGGTCCACCGTCTCCCACTTCGTCAGCTCGCGCCCCGCGACCACCTTCCACCAGCCGAGCGCCGCGGCGACATTGCCGAGCACGAAGTAGTGGGGGAGCGAGAGCCCCGGGATGTGCAGGCCGAAGCGACGAAGGGCCAGGCTCAGCAAGGCCGATCCGTAGAACAGGGCCTGGCCCGCCAGGGCCAGGCGGTAGATTCCGGTGGTGAGGAAGAGATTGGACACCGCGAGCCCGGCGAGGAGGATCGGCGTGCAGTAGCGCAGGAACTTCCTGGACAGGAGCTCCCACAGCAACAGCACCCGGCGGCCACGCAGGACGTCGGGCAGCACGTAGCCGACACCCCGGATGCCGCGGCCCACGATGCGTGAGCGCCGCCCGAGCTCTTCGGGGGCGTCCTTCGACCCTGCCTCACGCGAGATGGCCTCCGGCTCGTACACGACATGGTAGCCCTGGGCGGCGATCTGGATCGGCAGGACCATGTCATTGGAGACGGCGCCGTCGAGGGGACGGTACAGGCTCTTGCGGATGGCGAAGATCGATCCGTTGGCGCCGAGCAGGCAGGCGAGGCGGCTCTCCATCCTCTTGAGCTGCTGGTCGTAGCGCCAGTAGAGGTTGTAGCCCTTCGCCACGACATTGTCGTCGGCGGACAGGTAGATGAGCTCGCCGCAGACGCAGCCCACCTGGCGATCGGCGAAGTGGCGCACGAGGGCGGTCAGGGCGTCCTTCTGGAACTTGCCGTTCGCGTCGGTGAAGAGGATGATTTCGCCCCGCGTCTGGGGCAGGACCTCGTTGAGGGTGCCGTTCTTGCCCCGGCGGGGCAGGTCGAAGACGCGCAGTCTCGAATCCGTGAACTCCCCGGCGATGGCCGTCGTCCGGTCCGTCGATCCATCGGAGGCGACGATGATCTCGAGGCGATCCCGCGGGTATTCGAGGTTCAGGCTATTGACGATCTTCTCGCGGATCACGTCCTCTTCGTTGTACGCGGAGATGATCAGCGAGACGCGCGGGAGGCGGGCGGGCTTGAGGCCAGCTTGCGCCCGGCGCAGCGATCCCAGCAGGAACAGCAGGATGGGATAGCCCGCGTACACGTACGCGATCAAGCCCAGGCAGGTCCAGAAGACGATGGCGGCGAACGTCAGCATGATCAGGCCGCCTTCGCGGCGAGGAGCTCTTCGTACAGCTCTTCGATCCGCCGTGTCATGACGTCGATCTGATAGTGCTCGAGGACGCGGCGCCGGCCCGCCGCGCCCATCTCGGCGGCGAGCTCGGGCGCTTCGAGCAGCTTGACAATGGAGGCCGCGAGCTGGTGCGGGTCAGCGGGGGGCACGACGAGGCCGGTCTCGCCGTCGACCGCCACCTCGGGGTTCCCCCCCACGTCGGTGACGACCACGGGCCGTCCCACCGCCATCGCTTCCAGGAGCGCATTGGACATCCCCTCGACGACCGAGGGCAGAACGAACACGTCGAAGGCGGCCATCAGCTCGATGGTGTCCGACCGCGATCCCAAGAACAGCACGCGGTCGCGAACGCCGAGCGCGTCCGCGTCCGCTTCGAGCTCCGCTCGCAGCGGCCCGTCGCCCGCGATCACGACGTGGGCGTCGGGCGCCGACTCGAGGATGTGAGGGGTGGCCTCGATGAGGTGGCGGATGCCCTTCTTCCACGCGAGCCGCGAGACGGCGCCGATCACGGGGGCATCCGGCGGCAGGCCCAGCTCCCGGCGCTTGGCGCGCCCGTCGCCTGCCGGCCGCAGGGCGTCTTCGCGCACGCCGTTCGGGATCAGCACCATCTTGGCCCTGGGGCACCCTTCCTCGGCGGCCACGAAGCGCCCAATCGCTTCGGCATTGACCATGACGCGATCCGCGAGGGCATTGCCGAGCTTGACGGCACAGCGGGGGAGCAGGCTTGGATAGCGATCGAGGCTTCTCTTGCTCACCACCGTGGCGCGGACTCCGGCGAGCCGGGCGGCGATCGGGGCGAGCACATTGGGATGAAACAGATACGCGTGGACGACGTCCACGTGATAGGCCCGGAGGAGCCGGACGAGCCGAGCGACGACGCGCATTCCACCCGTCCCCATCAGCGTGCGGCCGAGTCCACCGTCGAGCACGGGAACGCCCATCTGCTCGATCGCGGGCCGCAGCTCGCCGTGCGCCTTGAGAGCGCAGACCATCGGGGCGAAGCGCCGGCGATCGAGTCGGGACAGGAGCTGGACGAGGTGTGTCTGCGCTCCACCGAACTTGAGGTGGTCGACCACGTACATCACCCGAGCGGGCATGGCGGCTCCCTACCCGGTGGGCGCGGGCGCCGGGGCGAGCGGGCGCGGAGTCGGGGGAACAGGCACGGGCTCGGTCTCCAGGGCCGGGTACTCTTCGAACCGCCGGCGCAGAAGGATCATGGTGAGTCCCGCGATCAGGTACAGGTGGATCTCGAGCCAGAAGTCCGCGAACAGCGAGAAGAAGATCCAGATGGCGAAGAATCCTCGGAGGAAGCGCGTGACGTGCCACAGCGCATCTCCGGGCGCGTAGAGCTTCTGGGCGGCGGCGAGCTGACGCCAGATGACGAAGAAGAGCACCAGGTAGAGCCCGAGGGCCAAGGCTCCCGCCTTCGGTGGCGGCCCACAGATAGGAATTGTGGTTGGGTCGGCCGGCGGCGAGCGTATACGGGATATCGCTCGCGGTGCAGCCAGCGGAAGTTGCCCGGCCCGACGCCGAGCACGGGGGCACTGAGGAAGATCTCGAGGGCGTGCTGGTTCGTCTCGATGCGGCTCTGGGTCGACCGCCACGCTTCCGGGCGCGTCGATTGATCGAGCGAGTAGTTCATGAGCCGTTCGTACGAGGCGCGCGGCAGCACGAGGAGGACGACGAGCCCGCACGCCATCATCGCGCCCATGACGGAGAACCTGAACGGCCACGACACACCCTTCTGGAAGAGCAGGAACAGGAAGACGAGGCCGAGACTCAGGAAGCCGCTGCGCGACGCGGTCGAGAGCGTGAGGCCGGCCATGACGAGCATCATCACGAACCCGATGACGCGGATCAGCTGGCTGCGCACGATCTGGATGAACATCCAGATCAGCAGGATGCTGACGTTGCACATGAAGGCCAGCCGGTTCTCGTTCTTGCTCCAGGAGGTCGTCTCCGACTGCACCCGGAACTCCGTCGCCTTCCCGGTGTCCGTGTCGATCATCTTGCCGGTGGCGATGTCCTCTTCCGCCTTGTAGCTGGCCAGGCTGCTGAAGGCCGACGGGATCACCGCCATGGTGAACACGAGGACGGCGAACAGGACGAGCAGCACGTGCTTCTTGCTCCGGACGAAAGTGACGAACATGCAGAGGAAGACCAGGCGGCTCCCGAAGATGAACAGCGTGTTCTCGGTGAAGTCCTTCAGCGGAGGCACGTGCGGGATGTACACGTGCCGAGCGTGCATGAGTGACCCGACGAGGACGAAGCCGATCAGCGCGAATAGGATGACCTCGGGCGTCTTGATGAACCAGAGGTCGCGGCTCAAGGACACGTGAACCATGAGGACGGCGACGAGGATGAGGCCGAGCAGGTTGTTCGCCGTCAGCCGGCCGTCCCCGGCGAGAAAGGCGGGAAGGCCGAGGAGCAGCGTGCCGATGAAGACGACGATGCCGAAGATCGGCGCGACGATCATGGCCACCACGGCGAGCACGCCCAAGACGAGGACCGCCGCGTACAGCGTGCCCAGGCTGGCGCCGACGAACATGAGGATGGCGGCCGCGGCCATCGACATGATGCCGAGCAGAATGACCCACCGGCGGCTGCCCGCCTCAGCTCCGGTGTCTCGGTATCGCGCGACGGCTGGCGTGGCCATGCTGGCGTCTCTCCGCCTACGCCTTCGGCCCCGCGAGACGGGTCCGCTCGATGTCGAGCGCGAAGCGGCTCAAGCTCGCGTGCTTTCTGTATACCCCGAGGCGCTGCAGCGTGAAGGGGTCGTCGTCCCGGTACACGGGGCCGTTGATGGACGTCACCGACGAGAGGAAGCCCGCCTTCTTCACCATCTCCCGCACCGGCTCGTTGAAGTGGCTGACACCGCGGCCATTCGGATACGCGAAGTGCAGCACCGGCGCCTTGATCTTTTCCTCGATGAGGGACTTCGAGCCCGCGATCTCGGCCTCGGCCTCATCGTGGGGCAGTCCGGGAAGATTGGGATGGGTGAGGGTGTGGGCGCCGATGGTCTGCCCGCCCTTGCCCATCTCCTCGATCTCGCCCCACGTCATCATGCAGTTGTCGAGCGGCGCCAGGTCCGTCACCGCCAGCTTGGCCTCGACGTCGCGGAAGATCTCGCCCCCGCGCACCTTTCCCGCGCTCTTGATCGTGGCGATGGTGTACGCAAAGGACGCGTTGCGTGCGGCGGGTGAGGTGAGATCCAGTTGCCTGGGCTCGGGCTGTGACAGCGCGAGCGAGGGCTGGTGCGTGGCCGTGAAGTAGTACCGCAGCCGCGACGTCCAGAGCGGCTCGCCCATGTTCACGCATCCCGCCGTGATGTAGAAGGCGCCCGCGATGCCGTATTTCCGGAGGACCGGGAAGGCGTACTGGTGATTGTCCCGGTAGCCGTCGTCGAAGGTCACCGCGACGGCGAGGTTCGGGAGCGGGCGCCCGCCGCCGACCGCATCCACGACGTCCTCGAGAGAGACGGGCGCGTAGCGCTCACGCAGAAACTTCATCTGGCGGTCGAACGCTTCGAGGGGAACCGACAGCCCGGGATCGATGTACGACAGGGGCGAGCTCGCGTGCTCGCAGACGGAGTGATACCGGAGGATCACCGCGCTCGTTTTACGGAGGAGCTGCCGAGACGCGGCGAAGGCGCCGGAGTAGTACAGACCCCGGGTCACGGCGTCGGAAAGTCGTGCTCGCGCATAGTTGGCCATTGCGATTCCTTCGGGACTGGCTGCGGTCGTCAGGTTGGAGGAGTATCAGAGGTTGAGCCGGCGCTGGAGCCAGGACGGGGCGTGCGATGCAGTTCGGTTGAGCACGACACCGAGAATGGCGGCGCCGCTCTTGTCGAGCTCCTCCTTCGCCCGCTCCAAGTGGCCGCGCTGTGTGTGTTCCGCATGGGTGACGAGGACGACGCGCTCCACCCTCGACGCGAGGGTCAGGGCATCGGCGTAGGGCATCACCGGTGGCGCGTCCAGGATCACCACGTCGGCGGTCTCCGCCAATTGCGACATCAGGGGCGCCAGCCGCGACGTCTGGAGGAGTCGCGGGGATTCGCTGTCGACCGCGCCCGCCGCCACGAGACGGAGACCGGGAACACCGGTCTCCGTGATGATGGTCTCGACGTCGGCTGAGCCCGCCAGCGCCTCGACGAGGCCGGCGCGAGGCTCGGCCTCGAGCAGCAGATCCGTGAGGCCGGGGCTTCGGAAATTGGCGTCGACGAGCAGCACCCGGAGTCGGCCGGCCAGGATCCTCGCGAGGCCCACCGCCACCGTGGACGTCCCTTCACCATGATGCGGCGACGCGATCATCATGGTCGTGAATGGTGCCGCGGTCCTGGCCTGGAGAATCGCGCCGGCGAGCCGCTCGAACTCGCCGGTGTCGGACGGGCTCGGCTGGCCGGATCGCTTGTCTTGCTGTGGGGCATCGAGGATGGCCGACGTCTTCCGCCTGCGCAATCCCTCTGTCCGCTCCAGCGCCTGGAATACCCTGCTCATGACTGTGGTCGCTTCCTGTCCGGGGCGGGCCGTGGTGACGGCCCGCCCCGTAGTGGGTGCTAGCCTTCGACTCCGTGCTTGCCGTTCTTGCCGTTGTGTCCGTTGCCGTTCTTCTTGCCGTCCTTCTCTTCCGGGATCGAGCCCAGCACGGGGAGGTCGACGGAGGACCGGATCTCGTGCTCGGTCTTGATGGAGCCGTCGAAGAACTCGCGCAGGAACGCCCCGCCGACGCCGGACACGAGCCCGACCATCACGGCGAAGAGGAGCGACAGATTCTTCGGCGCGCCGATGGGCGCGCCCGACGCGAGGCGAGCTCGCCGATGGCCACGTTGGTGATCTTGTTCTCATCCATGGCGGCGGTGATGCGGGCTTCTTCCGCCTTCTTGCGGTAGAGCAGGTATGCCTCGGAAGACGCCTGGATCTCGCGGAGCAGGGCTTGCTTCTGCACGTCGGCCAGTCCCAGGTCGCTGCACACGCTCCCGCATCTCGTCGGCGATCGCCTTGGCGCCCTCGTGGCGGACCTTGTTCTTCAGCGCCGAGAGGCGGGAGGCCAGCACCTTTTCTTCCAGGTCCCGGCGCCGGTCGTTGAGCTGCGTGACCTCGCTGTCGGGGATCCACTGCTGCGCTCTGGGCCTCGGCGAGGCGCTTCTTCTGCGCCTCGATCTCCTGCTGCTTGTCCTGGACCCGGCGGTCGTTGTCCGTGTAGAGCGTCAGCAGCCGCTGCTTGTCCATCTCGAGCGTCAGCAGCCGCTCCTGCATCGTCTGGATCATGGGGTTGTACTTGACCGATTGCCTGCAGCTGCACGCGCTCGGGCTGGGCCTCGAGCATGCTCGTGAAGCATCGCGAGACGCTGCTCGTGTTCCTGCATGTCGAAGTGGGCATCGGTGACGTTGTTCTCGGCCTCGGCGAGGCGCCGGGCATAGGCGTCGACCTGGACCGTGGCCGACAGGAGGCCCGTCTTCTTCTGGAAGGACGTGAGGGCGGCCTCGGACGCCTTCAGGGACTGCTCGAGCTGATCGCGCTGCTCCACGAAGAACTCGACGACGCCGGGGTTGCGCCGCAGCTCGAGGTACTTGTCGCGATACAGGTCGAGCAAGGTGTTGACGATCTCGGCGCCCTTGGCCGGGTCACTGCTGCGGTACCGCACCACGAGCAGGTTCGAGTTCGGCACGACCTGGATCGTGAGGCCGGTCGCGATCGAGTCGACGGCGGAGTTCATCCGGTTCTGCTCGGGCGCGGGCTTCTGGGCGCCCGTGGGGCTGCTGCTCGTCCAGGGGATCCACACCGAGATCTGGTTGAGGCCGGCGGTGATCGGGTTCTCCGCGGCCTTGGCTTGCGAATCTTCCCGCTTCTTGTCGAGGCCGAGCTTCTTGACGACCGCCTCGATGAGCGAGCGGTTCTTCAGCAGCTCCGCGTGCACGGCCATGTCCTGCTGGGTCGGTGCCGTCAGGGCGAAGTTGAAGCCGCGCTGATCCGCCGGGGTGACGAGGACGTCACCCCGCGAGCGGGTCACGACCAGCTTGCCCGCGACTTCATAGCTGGTGGGGACACTCAGGACGGCGAGCGAGATACCGAGGGCGACGATCAGGAAGAGGCCGAGGATGAGCCGCTTCCGCTTGAACACTACCCCGAGGGCATCCTTCAACAACCATCTCACGTCTGCTGACTTGGCCGCTGTCATCGTCGCCTCCCGGCTTGTGGTGGGCCTGCTTTAGAGCTTCGTGACTTTGTGACGGTAGCCATTCGCGTCCTTCATGGCGTTCCGCGTGTCGACCATGCTTGACGCATGCTCTGCAATCCACTTGTAGTCCAGACTGGAATGGTCCGTCGCGATCACGACGCAATCCTGCTCGGCGAGCGTGGCGGCGTCCAACTTCACGGAATCGAACCGCTTGCCCTCGTGCGTGAACCACGGCACGTGGGGATCATGGTACGTCACGTGGGCCTTCTTGCTCTCGAGGATGCTGATGATCTCGAGGGCCGGCGACTCGCGGATGTCGCCGACGTCCCGCTTGTACGCGACCCCGAGGACGAGCACGCGCGATCCCCGCAGGCTCTTCGCCCGATCGTTCAGGGCTTCGGCGATCCGCGTGACCACGTAGTGGGGCATCCCGCTGTTGATCTGGGCGGCGAGCTCGATGAAGCGCGCCTCGAACCCGTTCAGCCGGGCCGTCCACGAGAGGTAGAGGGGGTCGACGGGAATGCAGTGGCCGCCGAGGCCCGGGCCCGGGTAGAAGGGCATGAAGCCGAACGGCTTGGTGGCTGGCGGCCTGGATGATCTCCCAGACGTCGATGTCGAGCTTCGAGCACATCAGCGCCAGCTCGTTCACGAGGCCGATGTTCACCGCCCGGAAGGTGTTCTCGAGGAGCTTGACCGCCTCCGCCGACTTCGTGGTGGACACCGAGACGACCTTGCTGACGATCTGCCCATACAGCGCCATCGCCAGCTCCGCGCAGCGCGGCGTCATGCCGCCCACGACCTTCGGGATCGAGTAGATGGGGAACTGCTTGTCACCCGGATTGACGCGCTCGGGTGAGAAGCACAGGTGCACGTCGGTGCCCACGACCAGGCCCGTGGACTCCAGAGTCGGAGCCACGACCTCCTCGGTGGTTCCCGGGTACGTCGTGGACTCGAGGATGATGAGCTGGCCGGGTCGGAGGTGGTTCTTGATCTCCTCCACCGCGCTCACGATATAGCTGATGTCGGGGTCGCGCGTCTTCCGGAGCGGCGTCGGTACGCAGATGTGGATGACGTCCATGTCGGCGAGGATGCGAAAGTCGGCAGTCGCCCGCAGCTTCTGTTGCCGCACGAGGTCGCTCATCTCACGGCTGTCGACGTCCTCGATGTAGGAGGTGCCGTGGTTGACCTTGGATACGCGCTCGGGGTCGATATCGAACCCGGTAACCTGGTAGCCCGCCTTGGCGAACTCCATGGCCTCCGGCAGGCCGACGTAGCCGAGGCCGATGATGCCGATCTCGGCTCTGCGCGTGCGGATCTTGTCTTCGAGCTCCATCGAGATGGCGCTCGCCGTGGTGTCTGACCGTGGTGATCTGATCGGATGGTGTCATAGCTTAGAGCCCACACTCCTGAATTTTGTAGAGTAGCGCCTTGTAGCTGATCTTGAGCCGACGTGCGGCTTCCATTCTGTTCCAGCGGACTTCCTCCAGCACCTGCTTGATCACGCCGTGCTCCGCCTCGCGGGCGGCTCGGCGCGCGACATCCTTCAGCCCGAGGCCGTTCCAGGCCTCGACGGGACGCTTCAGTGGGGCAGCGGCCGCCTCCGGCTTCGGCTCAGGGGTGGCGGTCACCGCCCGTTCGGCGGCGGCTCCGTTTCGCGCGCTGGCCGTCGCCGAAGCATGCCCGTTGTTGTTCGTCTCGCGCCCTGACAGCTCGTGCGCGACGAACTCCTCGCTCTCGAGGACGACGATGCGCTTGACGAGGTTTTCCAGCTCGCGCACGTTGCCGGGCCACGAATGGGCCAGGAAGCGCTCGAGAATGTCACGCGAGAGGAGCACGCGCTGCCGGTTGTACTGGCGCGTGTACTTCTGGCAGAAGTGCTCGGCGAGGATGGGGATCTCCTCGGGGCGGTCGCGGAGCGGGGGGACGAGGATATTGACGACGTTGAGGCGGTAGTAGAGGTCCTCGCGGAAGCCTCCCTGGGCGACGGCGCGCTCGAGGTCCTTGTTGGTGGACGCGACGACGCGGACGTCGACCTTGATGTCGCGGCCGGAGCCCAGGCGGGCGAACTCGCGATCCTGCAGGACGTGCAGGAGCTTGGCCTGCAGCGGCAGGGGCATCTCGCCGATCTCGTCGAGGAAGATGGTGCCGCCGTCGGCGAGCTCGAACTTGCCGGGCTTGCGCTTGTGGGCGCCGGTGAAGGCGCCGCGCTCGTAGCCGAAGAGCTCGGACTCGAGGAGCTCGAGGGGGAGGGCGGCGCAGTTGACCTTGACGAAGGTGCGCTCGCGGCGGGGGGAGCAGTCGTGGATGGCGCGGGCGACGAGCTCCTTGCCGACGCCGGACTCGCCCCAGACGAGGACGGTGGCATCGGTGTCGGCGACCTGATCGATCATTTCCTTGATGGCCTTCATGCGGGGGCTGTTCTCGAACACCCCGTCGTACTCGGAGCGGCGCCGCTCGAGCTGGCCTCGGAGCACCTGCTCTCGGAGCCGCTCGACCTCCCACTGCAGCGTGGCCTTCTCCAGCACGTTTTCGACCGCCCCCCGCACGTCGTCCTGATGGAGCGGCTTGGACAAGAAGTCGCTCGCGCCCTGCTTCATCGCCTTGACCACTGCCGCCGCTGCCCCGTAGGCCGAGATCATGATCACGGCCGTCCCCGGGCTGGCCTCCCGAATGCGCTCCAGGACGACGAGGCCGTCCTCGCCCGGCAGGCAGACGTCGAGGAGGACCACCGTCGGCTGAAGCTCCTGGGCCCGCTCGAGCCCTTCGGCGCCCTCCGCGTAGTACTCGACCTCGTGCCCAAGCTCGCCGAGCATGGCGGTCAGCGCCTGTCCCACCTCCCGATCATCGTCGATGACCAGAATCGCCGGGTTGCGCATCGTATCTACCTTGTACCGGAGCATGTCTTCATGATGTGCAGGTCCGAAGAAAGGCAATCGCTGTGCCACGGACCCCGCTCGGCATGGTAGGCGTGACCCGTGTTGCTCGAATGCCTGAAACTGTCAGTCGACGGCGACCACAGTCCACGACGTTCCGAGATCCAGTGGGGCGAATGTGAAAAAATCTCAATATGTTCACCCATATATGATCCCCAGCCCCCGATGCCACGATCGCGGACGAATGGCCGGTTCGAGCCCCGGAAGGACCGAGTCAACGGAATCAGTTTTTCCAAGGGAAACCCTTTTCAAGGTCCGTGGGAACTCCATTTCTCGTTTAGAGAAATTCTTTTGGCTCCGGAGGGCGGATTAGGCCCGGAGCCCCGGGGATGCATCCCCGGGGCGGTGCCGAGAAAGCAACAAAAATCGCTGGTTGGCCTCGAAATCCGTAGCTTGACGGCGTCTAGGGAGCCGACTTTTTCGGGAGCCTGCCCATCCCTTCGTAGATGAAGCCGAGTGACAACATTCGCGCGGGATCGTACACGTTTCGGCCGTCCACGAAGACGGGCTGCCGGAGCGCATTGCGAATTCGCCCGAGATCGAGATTTCGGAACTGGTTCCATTCGGTCATGAGCACCAGGGCATCGGCGCCGTCCGCAACAGCGTAGGCATCCTTGCACATTTCGACACTCGGGTAAAGGGTGGCGGCCTGGTCGGTGGCGGCCGGGTCGAAGGCCCTCACGGCCGCTCCGGCGGCCAGCAGGGACTCGACGAGCTCGATGGCGGGGGCCTCCCGCAGGTCGTCCGTGTTCGGCTTGAACGCCAGGCCCAGCACGCCAATGGTCTTGCCGCGCAGGCCGCCCACCAGGCGCGTGACCTTCTCGAGGATGCGCGCGCGCTGGCCGTGATTGACGCGGATCACGGACTCGAGGAGCTCGAGACGGATGCCGTTGGCCGCTCCCATCTGGATCAGGGCCAGGGAGTCCTTTGGAAAGCACGAGCCACCGAACCCCGCGCCGGCATGGAGGAATTTGGACCCGATCCGCGAGTCGAGCCCCATGCCCTTGGCCACGACGTTGACGTCCACGCCGACCCGCTCGCAGAGCTGGGCGATCTCGTTGATGAACGAGATCTTGGTGGCGAGGAAGGCGTTCGAGGCGTACTTGACCAGCTCCGCCGTCTCGACGTCCGTGATCAGGAACGGCGTCTCGATCAGGAAGAGCGGCCGGTAGAGGTCCCTCATGATGGCGATCGCGTGCTCGGACGAGGCGCCGATGACGACGCGGTTCGGCCGCATGAAGTCCTCGATCGCGGATCCCTCCCGCAGGAACTCCGGATTGGACACCACGTCGAAGGCGACGGCGGTCTTCTGATTGGCGCGGATGATCTCGGCGACCCGTTCGCCGGTGCCGACCGGCACCGTGCTCTTGGTCACGATGACCTTGTAGCCGTCCATGGTTTCCGCCACCTCGCGGGCCACGGCGTCGACGAAGCGCAGATCGGCGGAGCCGTCGCCCTGGGGCGGCGTGCCCACCGCGAGAAAGATCACGAGCGCCTGCTCCACGCCCTCTTTCAGGTCGGTGGTGAAGCGCAGCCGGCCCTCGCGGAGGTTCTTTCGGACCAGTTCCTCCAGCCCGGGCTCGTAGATCGGGACCTCGCCTCTCTGCAGGTGATTGATCTTGGCGGCGTCGCAGTCGACGCAGGTCACATCGATACCGAATTCGGAAAAGCACGCGGCCGTGACGAGGCCGACGTAGCCGACACCTACGACGCAAATGTTCATCGGGTTCCTTCCGAGAGGAGTTTCCCCGCTCCCGCGGGGAGCTGAGCCATGAAGTGCTTGACGGTGATCGCCAGACCGACGGGGAATTCCACCTCTACCTCATAGCCCAGCAGCCGCTTGGCCTTGCCGATATCCGCCTGCGTGCGCCGGACGTCCCCCTTGCGGGGGGGCGTCTTGCGACACTTGATATCGATCCCGAGGAACTTGGAGAGGAAGACGACGATGTCCATGACGGCGTGTGTGTCCCCGCTGCCCACGTTGAAGACCTCGCCCGCCACGTTGGGAGCCTTGGCGGCGAGGAGATTGGCCTGTACCACGTCGGTGACGAAGGTGAAATCGCGCGATTGCAGCCCGTCGCCGTGGACCTCGACGGGCTCGCCCCGCAGAGCCTGGAGGATGAAGCGCGGGATGACCTCCGCGTAGTCGGACTCCGGGTCCTGGCGAGGACCAAAGACGTTGAAATAACGCAAGCTGACCGTCTCGAGGCCGTAGAGCCTGGAGAACAGCCGGCAGTACAGCTCGCCCGCGAGCTTGGACACGGCATAGGGCGAGATGGGGAAGGGACGCTGGTCCTCTTCCTGAATCTTCAGGTGGCTCTCCCCGTAGACCGAGGAAGACGAGGCGTGGACGACACGCTGGACGCCGGCGTCCTTGGCGGCCATGAGCACGTTGAGCGTGCCCTGGACATTGACCTCGTTCGTGGTGGCCGGATCCTCGACCGAGTGGGGCACGGAGCGGAGCGCGGCCTGATGCAGCACGTAGCGCACGCCCTTCATGGCCTGCCGGACCTGGGCGCGGTCGCGGAGGTCCCCCTCGATCAACTCGACGCGATCGAGCATGCCGTCGAGGTTCTGCCTCGTCCCGCTCGAGAAGTTGTCGAACACCCTGACGTCCTGCTGGTACCGGATCAGCTCCTGGACGAGGTGGGACCCGATGAACCCCGCACCGCCGGTGATCAGGTACATAGCTCCTCCGCGATGTGCCGTGCCTTAGCCAACCGTCACCGATTTGGCCAGGGAACGGGGCCGATCCACGTTTCGCTGGAGAGCGACTGCCGTGAAATACGCGAAGAGCTGAAGCGCGACCAGGTGGAGGAGCGGGGCGAGCAGCGGCGGCGCCTTGGGCAGCCGGATCTGCTCGTCGAAGAGCTCTCCGTTCTCGTCGGCGAGGCTCCCGATCAGATACCCTCCCCGTGCCTTGACTTCCTCGGCATTGCCCATGGTCGCCGTGTACAGCGCGCCTTCCTCCTTGGAAGGGGCGAGGATGACCGTGAAGAAGCCCTCGTCGATGAGGGAGAGCGTGCCGTGCTTGAGAAAGCCCGCGGGCATCCCCTCGGCGTGCAGATACGTGACTTCCTTCATCTTCAGGGCCGACTCGAGGGCCACCGGGTAGTAGATTCCGCGCCCCAGGAAGAGCCAGTTGCCGATATGGCAGTGCCGCTTCGCGAGGGCGGCGATGTCCCCGGTGCGCTCGTCGAGCAATTGCTGGATGGCGTCGGGCAGCGCGCGAAGGTCGCGCGTGACCGTCTCGGCCCGGTCCGTGGCCCCGGACAGCCGCCCGAGGGCGGCGGCCACCCGCAGCAGGACGACGATCTGGCCGAGGGCGGCCTTGGTGCTGACCACGCAGATCTCCGGCCCCGAGCCCTGGATGATGGCGTGGTCCACGAGGCGGGTGAGCGAGGCGCCCATCGAGTTGCAGACCGCCGCCGTCCGCGCGCCGCGCTCCTTGGCGAACCGGATGGCGTCGAGGGTGTCGTACGTCTCGCCCGATTGCGAGATCGCGATGACGAGGGTGTCCGCGTCCACCTGGGCGAGCGATCGGAACTCGTCGGAGCTGATCACGGGAATGAAGGTGCGGGCGAGCGAGGAGAAGTAGTACTGGGCCATCTGCGCGACGTAGAACGTGGTTCCCACGCCCACCAGGTAGGTCCGGCGGTAGCGCGCGATCATGTCGGCAAGGCCGTCGATGGCCGCCGTGTCGACCTCCCCGGCCCGGATGACCGTCTGGGGCTGCTCGTGGATCTCCTTGATCATGAAGTGGGGATGGCCGCCCTTCTGGGCCGACTCCACGCTCCAGTCGACGTCGAGGACGGTCTTCGCCTGCATCTGGCGCGTCGCGATGTCCTTGACGCACACCTGGCCGGGGAGCAGGATCGCGTACTGCCCGTCCTCGAGGGCGATGACGGAGCGGGTGAAGCCGAGGAAGGCATTGACGTCCGAGCCCAGGTACGTGGCGTCCGCGCGGGTCCCGATGAGCAGCGGGCTCTCGAACCGGGCGCAATAGATGCGATCCGGCTCGTGGAGCGAGACCATCGCCACCGCGTAGCTGCCCTCGAGCCGGCCGAGCGCCTTGACGAAGGCGCGCTCGAGCGAGCCCATGGATCGGTGGTACTTCTCGATCAGGTGGACGATGGTCTCGGTGTCCGTGGACGAGCGAAACTCATGGCCCTCGGAGACCAGCTCCTCACGCAGGTATCGATAGTTGGCGATGATCCCGTTGTGCACCACGGCGAAGTCCGCCGCGCAGCTCGTGTGGGGGTGGGCATTGGCCTGGGTCACGGCGCCATGCGTGGCCCAGCGCGTGTGCGCGATGCCGACCGACCCCTCGATCTCGGTGAGGGGGACGCGGCGATTCACTTCCTCCACGGTGCCGATGTCCTTGCGCACGACCAGACCATGGCGGTTCACGATGGCGACGCCGCACGAGTCATAGCCGCGGTATTCGAGGTTGCGAATGCTCTCGAACAAGGCGCCCGAGATCGCATGTTGGCTGACGATTCCACTGATCCCACACATTTCGGAGATACCTCCCGGCCGCGTGAAGGAACTGTGCAATTCCCCTACCAAGCGCGGGGCGCCAAGTCGTTCCGTGAGAACTAAGGGCGGGAGCCCCGCGTCCGATAGCGCCGTCAATTCGAGGGGGGCAGAGAAAGCGAATTCCTTGCTGAGAAATGGCAGTTTTTTTCGACGCCGTTCGCGCCGCGTAGGGGGATCACGGGCGGGAAGTCTCGCCTACGGCTGGCTGGCAAGGCTCGCGGTGTGTGCGCTACCCTTCTGGCACAGAACGTGAGCAGTCCCGCGAGAGGCAGACGAAAGGCCCGTCAGCGCGGCCGCTGCCGGGCCAGCCGGTCACCCGCCCGCCGGCCCTCGGCGGCGACCTCGGCGGCAAACTGGGCTGCGACGGCGCTGCGGCGGGCGCTGGGCCGGCTCACCAGCTTGACCGGCTGGGACGGAACGCCGGCCGGCTCGACGACCACCCGCCCTCGCGGCACCTCGTCGAGGGCGAGCGCCGGCGCGAGACCGATTCCGAGGCCGCCCGAGACGTAGGACAGCATCAGGGAGACGCTGGTCACCTCGATCGTCGACAGCACCCGCACCCGCTCGCGCTCGAGGTACTCGTCGAGCAGCCGGCGCCCGTGGCTCTCCGCGGCCAGGCGCAGCAGGGGCTCCCGGGGCAGCCGCCGCTCGAGCGGTGTCCTGCCGAGCCCGCGCCGCCGGGGCCCTACCCACACGAACGGCTGGTCGAAGAGATGCTGCTTATTTCACTGTACTTAACGGTCACCCCGGCG
Source organism: uncultured Candidatus Rokubacteria bacterium (assembly GCA_963840495.1). Taxonomy (GTDB): domain Bacteria; phylum Methylomirabilota; class Methylomirabilia; order Rokubacteriales; family CSP1-6; genus CAWIZN01. The sequence goes on along the minus strand of CAWIZN010000039.1, from coordinate 54,976 downwards.
GACACTCTGGGCGGAGGATCGCCATGGCAGAGACACTGCTCGACAAGGTTTGGGACGCCCACACGGTCCGGACGCTGCCGTCCGGCCAGACCCAGCTCTTCATCGGGCTTCACCTCATCCACGAGGTGACCACGCCGCAGGCGTTCTCGATGCTGAAGCAGCTCGGGCTTCGCGTGCGCATGCCCGAACGCACCTTCGCCACGCTCGATCACATCATCCCGACCCTGTCCCAGGCGCGGCCGTACGCCGATCCGCTCGCCGAGGAGATGGCCGTACACATGATCCGGAATGCGGTGGAGTTTGGCGTGCCGCTCTTCGATCTCGACAGCGGGCGGCAGGGCATCGTGCACGTCATCGGCCCGGAGCTGGGGCTGTCCCAGCCGGGCATGACGATCGCGTGCGGCGACAGCCACACCTCGACGCACGGCGCCCTCGGGGCGATCGCGTTCGGGATCGGCACGAGCCAGGTGCGGGACGTCCTGGCCAGCCAGTGCCTGGCGATGGCGAAGCCCCGCCTCCGACAGGTGCGCGTGGACGGGGTCCTCGCGCCCGGCGTGTACGCCAAGGACGTCATCCTGACGATCATCCGCCGCCTCGGCGTGAAGGGCGGCGTCGGCTATGCGTACGAGTACGCCGGGTCCGTCATCGAGCGCATGACGATGGAGGAGCGGCTGACCGTCTGCAACATGAGCATCGAGGGCGGGGCGCGCTTCGGCTACATCAATCCCGACGACACGACCGTCGCCTATCTGCGGGGCCGGCCGTACGCGCCGCAGGGCGAGGCGTTCGACCGCGCGGCGGCGTGGTGGAAGAACATCGCCACCGCGCCCGGAGCCCGCTTCGACGACGTGACCCCCATCGACGGGTCGGCGATCGGCCCCGTCGTGACGTGGGGCATCAATCCCGGCCAGTCGGTCGGCGTGGGCGAGCGTATCCCGAGCCCGGAGACGGCGCCCGAGGACGAGCGCGTGACGTACCGTGAGGCGCTGGCCTTCATGGGGTTCGAAGCGGGCCGGCCGATCGCCGGCACCAAGATCGACGTGGCCTTCATCGGCTCGTGCACCAACTCGCGGCTGTCGGATCTGAGGGTCGCCGCGGAGGTGGCGCGCCGGGGCAAGGTCGCCAAGGGCGTACGGGCCCTGGTGGTTCCCGGATCGCAGGCGGTGGCCGAGGCGGCGGAGCGCGAGGGCCTCCCCGAGGTCTTCCGGGCCGCGGGCTTCGAATGGCGCAAGGCGGGCTGCTCGATGTGCCTCGGCATGAACGACGACAAGCTGCAAGGGCGCGAGGTATGCGCTTCCTCGAGTAACCGGAACTTCATCGGCCGGCAGGGCAGCCCCCACGGGCGCACCCTCTTGATGAGCCCGGCGATGGTCGCGGCCGCGGCGATCAGCGGCGCCGTCGCCGACGTGCGGGAGATGATGCGATGAGCGTGGAAGCCATCCGGAACGAGATCGTGGGGCGGGGAATTCCTCTCCCCGGCAATGACATCGACACCGACCGCATCATCCCGGCCCGGTACCTCAAGGCGGTGACGTTCGACGGGCTCGGAGAGCACGCCTTCGAAGACGCGCGCAAGCAGGATCCCGAGCACCCCTTCAATCAGAAGGCGTACCAGGGTGCCGCGGTCCTCGTCGCCGGGCTCAACTTCGGCTGCGGGTCTTCGCGCGAGCATGCTCCCGAGTCACTCAAGAGCTGGGGGGTGCGGGCCATCATCGGCGGCTCGTTCGGCGAGATCTTCTTCGGCAATTGCACGACACTGGGGATTCCCTGTCTGACGGCCAGCATGGACGACATCCTCTGGCTGCAGCGCGCGATCGGGCGCGATCCGGGCGGAGCGGTCACGGTCGACGTCGTGGGTCGCGCGGTGCGTTTTGGCGACCGCACGATTCCGGTGCAGATCCCCGACGGCCCCTATCATCAGCTCGTCAGCGGCACCTGGAATGCGATGACCGTGCTGCTCGAGGCCGGCGACGCCATCGACGCCACCGCCCGCCGCCTCCCCTACATCAAAGGCTTCTAGAGCTGTCGGAGGAGCCGCTAGCAGCGTTGCTCCGAGGCGGCGTCGAGGCAGCCGCGAGACGCCCTCGCCTCAGGCTCGCTGCGATCGCCGGTCGCAGGAGCTGCCACGCTTCCGGCGCGGCTGCCGAGCGGGCGTGCGGTCGAGGGGCCATATCGCGGGCCCTCGCGACTCAGAGTCGCCGCGCGAGGAAGCCGGGCAGGTAGTCGCGCCGCCGATTGAGGACGGCACCGAGCAGGTTCGCTCCGGCCGCGCGGAGCTGATTCGACGCCTCCCGGACCGTTTCCGCACCCGTCCGCTCCGCCTGCACGATGAGGATGACCCCGTCGACCTTGCTGGCCACCAAGAGCGAGTCGGGCGATGTCGCGAGCGCGCCACCGTCGAAGATGAGGTGGTCGAAGTCCGAGCGCATTCCCCGAACCAGCTCATCGAACAGAGCGAGCGAGCTGGGCTGGGAGAGATCGGCGCTCGCCCGGCCTCGTCCGAGCAGGAACAGATGGGGCACGTCGGATTCCACGATCGCCTCGGCGCGGGTGGCGTCCTTGGCGAGCAACTCGCCGAGACCGACATCTCCGCGGAGCCCCAGCCGGTCGGCGAGACTGGGATTCGCGGAGTTCAGGTCGATCACGAGCACGCCCTGGCGCGCGACGTCGGCCATGGAGGCGGCGAGTCCGAGCGTCACCGTCGACACGCCCTCGCCCGGAAGCGCCGACACCAGCATCACGCTCCGGAGCTCGGACCGCGCGGCCTCGAGCGTGAGCATGACTTTGAGCTTCTCGTACTCCTCACGCCGCTCCGGCATGTCCATGTGCGCGGCCGCCGGATGTGAGTCGATCGCCGGGACCAGGATATCGGCCGGGCGGTGTCTCTTCTCGAGCGGCCCGCTTCCGCGCTCGGCCTCGGCACGCGCCAATGCTTTATAGATCTTGCTCACGATTCATCTCCACAGTTGACTGCTCACTCCGAGCGGCACTCGGAAGTCACGGTAAAATGCCTCCGCCTCGCGGCGGTCGCCGAAATCACCGACCAGTACCCGATACGCTGTCTCGCGCTGTGTCATGTTGACGGGGACCACCGTGACCTGTCGCCCCAGCTTGGCGACGGCCGACCGCAGCTTCTGGAGCACTTGGTCCTGGTTGTCCCAGGTCGTCATCAGATGGAGTCGATAGCGCGCCCCGTCCGCCTTCTCCACCAGCTTGCCCGGCTCATAGACGGGCAGCTTCAGGCGCTGGCCCATCCGCAGCACGTCGATGCTCGTGACGTCCGGATTGGCGCTCTTGACGAAGTCGATCAAGGTCAGCTCGGCCCGCCCATAGTTGCGTGCGACCACCGCCGAGAATACCTCACCCGGTGCCACCACGACCTCGCGAGCCTTGGCGCCTGGCTCGACCGGGGCGGGGGCCGCCGCGGGACTGGAGGTCGGCTTCTCGGCCGCCGCCGATCGCGTCGGACTCGCTGGCGGCACCGTGGGCCCCGGCTCGACGGAGCGCAGACTAGGCCGCGGCGGAAGCTCGGGCGCAGCGGGGCTGACCGGGGCCACGGTTGTCGCGGCGGCGGGCTCGGCCCATGGCCCGGACGGGGGCTTCGGCCTGTACCGACGACAGTCCCGGAAGCGCCGGAGGGCAGCAGGCCGTGCCAGAAGCGGCTCCGCAGCGGGCCGTCCTTGTAGCCCACGAGCATCACGATCAGCGCGGCGCCGGCGAGCCCGAGGGCGACCGCGGCCGCGATACGCCGCAGCGGCCGGCTGGTCGGTACGCGTCGCCGCAGGACGGCGCGACTGCGCGAGCGGGGGGTGGGGCCGGCAAGCCGCTGGAAGGGCTTCCAGTCCTTCAGCACTTCCTTGATGATCCGGCTCTTGATCACCTTCGCGCCCGCTCCATATCCGAGGACGAGCGCCTTGTCGCAGATGACGTTGACGAGGCGCGGGATGCCGCCCGAAGCCCGGTAGATGACCTTGAGCGCCCGGCGTGAGAAGAGACCTCCGCCCTCGCGGCCGGCCACCTCGAGCCGATGCGTGATGTACCGCACGGTGTCCTCGTAGCTGAGCGGCTTGAGCTCGGCGACGAGGCTGATCCGTTGGCGGAGCTGGCGCAGCTCGGGCCGGCCGAGCTTCTCGCCCAGCTCGGGCTGGCCCACGAGGAGGATCTGGATGAGCTTCCCCCGCGCCGTCTCGAGATTCGAGAGCATCCGCACTTCCTCGAGCACGGTGGGGGACAGGTGCTGGGCCTCGTCGATGATGACGACGACGTATCGCCCGGCCGCGGCCTCTTTCAGGAGGTAGTCGTTCAGCGTGTCGATCATCTCGACTCGCCGCATGCTCGGACAGGGCAGCTCGAGATCCCGGAGCATGAGCTGAAGGAGCTCGATGAAGCTCACGGCCGGGTTGAAGACGAAGACGGATCGGATATTCGGCCCGAATCGACCGAGGAGGTGACGGATCAGCGTCGTCTTCCCGGTGCCGACCTCTCCGAGGATCAGGACGAATCCCTTGCGCTCCTGTACGCCGTAGACCGCGGAGGCGAGGGCCTCCTTGTGCGGCTCGCTCATGAACAGGTAGCGCGGGTCGGGCGTGAGGGCAAACGGGCTCTCACGCAACCCATAGAACTGCGCGTACATCGGACTCCCTAGGGCCTCCTGAGGGGTGCCGCGCTCATCAGAACGGGGTCGCCGAGATGCGGATCGGGATCATGTTGATCACCCACTGCTGCATCCAGAGGTTGGCCTTCGCGATGCCCGTCTTCGGGAACACGAGCACGTCGGACGGCCCGAGAACGATGTCGGCCTTGGTGTCACCCAGCTCCACGACCTTGCCCAGGTTGATCTTGGAGGGCCGGTACTCGTTCGAGCCTTCGTTGACCTTCTGGAGCAGGACGACTTCCTCCAGATCGGCGGTATCCTTCCACCCGCCCACCTGCATGGCGGCCTGCACGGCGGTCAGGCCCGGTCGTGTACGTCACGAAGCCGGGCTTGAAGACCTCGCCCCCGACGAAGACCCGCGTCGGGTTCAAGGTCCGGACATTGACCGCCACCTTGGGGTCGCGCAGGCTCGTGGAGGAGCGCTTGACGATCGCTTCCGCGAGCTGAGGCGCCGTGAGGCCGGCCGCCTGCACCTCGCCGATGAGCGGCAGGTAGACCTTGCCGTCCGGCCGCACGAGCAGGTTCGCCTGGTTATTGTCGGGATGGTAGTAGAAGGTGACGTCGATCGAGTCTCCCGCCTGCAGGATGTATTCCCCCTGCTCCTGGGGAGCGTGCCGGCATGACGAATGCCGCGGGGCCCTTGGCCTCGTTGGACGCACACCCGGTGAGCAAGGTCGCGATTGTCATCAGGTCGCGATTGTCATCATCGATCCGAGGGCGAGTACCGCCCGGTGGCCACGTATGCTCATTCTTTTCCCTCCTGGACTTCTCTGACCGACCCGGAGCAACGCAAGCTCGATGCCATCGCGCCTGCCTGCTGGCCAGCCATGCGTTCGTGTCTCGAAACCTCCTGCCGAAAAAGGTGAAACAGGATCAGGGCGATGTCGGCGAGCTGGGGACATGGGGAATACTCTAGCCGGCGGTATCAGACCTGAAAAGCCTCTAATCGCTGGAACTTAGAGGGCAGCGTACCACCGGGACCCAGGCCGGCCCAAGCGCCACGCGAGAAGTTTTCCAAGGCCATGTGGAATCGCATGCTAGTTTAGGGCAGTTTTTTTCCGGCTGGCTTCGCGATGGCCAACTCGTACATCTGGATCTTGTAGAGCAGCGCCTTGTAGCTGATCTTGAGTCGCCGTGCCGCCTCCACCCGATTCCAGCGAACCTCCTCCAGTACCTGCTTGATGACCCCGTGCTCTGCTTCGCGGGCCGCCTGGCGTGCCACGTCCTTGAGGCCAACACCCGGGGTCCACGCCGTCCGCCTCCGCGGGGACTCCTCCTCTCGCGGCGGCTCGGCCAGAGCCGTCGCGGCCGCCCGCTCTCGCTCGGCTCGGATGCCCGCCACCCCGTTGGTCGCGGCCAGCCCGGAACCCCGGCCCGTCAACTCCTGTGTCACGAACTCCTCGCTCTCGAGGACGACGATGCGCTTGACGAGGTTTTCCAGCTCGCGCACGTTGCCCGGCCAGGGGTGTGTCTGGAAGCGCTCGAGCATGTCGCGCGACAGGGGCACGCGCTGCCGGTTGTACTGGCGGCTGTACTTCTGCCAGAAGTGCTCGGCGAGGATGGGGATCTCCTCGGGGCGGTCGCGGAGCGGGGGGACGAGGATATTGACGACGTTGAGGCGGTAGTAGAGGTCCTCGCGGAAGCCTCCCTGGGCGACGGCGCGCTCGAGGTCCTTGTTGGTGGACGCGACGACGCGGACGTCGACCTTGATGTCGCGGCCGGAGCCCAGGCGGGCGAACTCGCGATCCTGCAGGACGTGCAGGAGCTTGGCCTGCAGCGGCAGGGGCATCTCGCCGATCTCGTCGAGGAAGATGGTGCCGCCGTCGGCGAGCTCGAACTTGCCGGGCTTGCGCTTGTGGGCGCCGGTGAAGGCGCCGCGCTCGTAGCCGAAGAGCTCGGACTCGAGGAGCTCGAGGGGGAGGGCGGCGCAGTTGACCTTGACGAAGGTGCGCTCGCGGCGGGGGGAGCAGTCGTGGATGGCGCGGGCGACGAGCTCCTTGCCGACGCCGGACTCGCCCCAGACGAGGACGGTGGCATCGGTGTCGGCGACCTGATCGATCATTTCCTTGATGGCCTTCATGCGCGGGCTGTTCTCGAACACCCCGTCGTACTCGGAGCGGCGCCGCTCGAGCTGGCCCCGCAGCACTTGTTCTCTGAGATGCTCCACTTCCCACTGCAGCGTGGCCTTTTCGAGCACATTCTCGACCGCGCCGCGGACGTCTTCACGCTCCAGCGGCTTGGACAGAAAGTCGCTGGCTCCTTGTTTCATGGCTTTGACGATCAACCCCGCCTCCCCGAACGCCGAGATCATGATCACGGCGGTACCCGGACTCGCTTCTCGAACGCGCTCCAGGAGCGCCAAGCCGTCGTCTCCTCCCAGGCAGACGTCGAGGAGCACCACCGCCGGCTGCAATTCTTGTGTCCGCTGCAACCCCCCGGCGGCGTCGGCGCAATACTCCACGTCGTGCCCCATCTCCCGGATCATCGCGCTCAGGGCGTCGCCGATGCTCGGATCGTCATCGATCACGAGGAAGAGCCGCCGAAGCCTCGGGGGAGCCATGCGCGCTTACCTCGACGCGCTGCCGCGCGGCATGGCCCGCGCGTCCGTGTACTCCGGGGCGAGCGGCAGCGAGAAGGAGAAGCGGCTTCCCGAGTCCACCGTGCTCGTTGCGGTGAGCTGTCCCCGATGCGCGTGGACGATCTGGTGCGCGATGGCCAGCCCGAGGCCGACGCGCTTGCCCTTCTGGGCCAGGAATAGCTCCGCACGCTGGGCCTGGGCGAGGATTTCCCGGAGCTCCCCGGCGGGGATGCCGGCCCCGGTGTCGGCGACGGTCGTCACGACTTCGCGATCCGACACCGCCAGCTCGATCCGGACTCGTCCGCCGCGCGGCGTGAACTTCAAGGCGTTCAGCAGCAGGTTGTAGAGCACCTGCAGGAGCTGGTCGTGATGCCCCCACACCCTGGGCGACGCGCTCGGGGCCTGGAAGGTCACCTCGATCCCCTGGGGGACGGCGAGTGCGGTGATGCCCGAGAGGCTGTCCTTGATCACGCCCACGATGTCGATCGGCTCCTTCTCGATGTCCGGCAGCTCTCGCAAGGTGCGATGGAACTTGCTGGCATCGTCCAGGAGGCGCACGAGGCGAGCGGCCTCCTGGGCGAGGAAGGCCACGGGGGCGGTGTCGCCGAGCGAGCGGAGCGAGCTCTCCATCATGAGGAGAGAGGAGCGCATCTCGTGGGCGAGGTACTGGAGCAGGCGCCCGGGGCGATTCTGGGCCTCCGCCTCGGAGGCGACCTCGACAAGGGTCACGACGATCGAGCGCCGCGCGCCCTCGCTCCACACGGAGGTGAGGACCGTGCGGATGGTCCGGTCCTCGATCACCGAGGTCATCCCGCGGCTCGCGGGTCCGGCATCGGCGTCGAACCGCGACAGGAGCGTCTGGAAGCTCGCGAGGCTCGATTTCGGGAAGACGGACAGGATCTCGGTGCCGACGAGCGAGGCGCGGCCGATGCCGAGCAGCTCCTCGGCCCGCGCATTGCCGTAGGCGACCCGCCCTGCCGTGTCGAGCTCGATGATGCCGGCCGCCGCGCCTTCCAGCACCGATCCCAGGTCCCGCTTGATCTGCAGGAGCTCGACGACTTGACGGCGCTCGTGAATACCGGGCTGGGTGATGATCTGCTTGCCGCCGCGAGATCCCTGGCCGAGCCGGTCGAGGGCGGCGAGCAGCAGGCGGCTCGTCTCCTCGAACGGCCCCTTGGTGAGAACGCAGTCCGCCTCGATCGCGTCGACGGCGGGGGCACTCTCGAGGAGGACACCGGAGAGGAGCACGATCGGCGTGGAGGCGAGATAGGGATTCTGCCGGAAGAACGACACGACCTCGCCGCCACCGACTCGGGGCATGATCAGGTCGACGACCGCGAAGTCCGGGGGCTCCTGCATGGCCTTGTCGATCCCCTCGAGGCCATCGGCCGCCTCATCGACGCGGTAGCCGTGCGCCAGCAGCTCGCGCGCGAGCGCCTGCAGGAACCGCTGGTCGTCATCGATGAGGAGCACCCGTTTCACTGGTCACCTTTCGCGCTCATTGTGAATGTTTGCCCGTGTAGTGTGGACAGCGAACACACCCAAGTTCAAGAGCCACCTTTCATCAGTGCCGTGCACGACTGTAGGCGATCGAGCCGCGTGCTCCGTGTCATTGCGATCTCGACGCCGTTACGGCCCGTGGCCGTCCTGCCTCGCCTTCGGAGCCACGTCGCACCCGGGTTAAACGCAAGTTGTGTGCCCGGCCCGATCTCGCGAAAGTTGGTCAATAAGTTACATAGTTGCGCATTACTCCGGATCTCGACCTACAAATTTCGGAGCTTGGCGATGCCGCTGAACAGTACTTTGAAGAGCCGGCCCGCGCAGCCTTGCCAGTGGCGTGGGTCAGCCCGCACAGGCCACGGTGGCTTCCGGAGCCGGATTACTGGAGCACCGCCGTGATAGATTACCGGGCGTGAGCGGAAACGACCCCGAGATCAAGGCCCCGTTCGACCGCTACCGCGCCGTTGTCCGCCCGGAGTGGATCGATCACAACGGGCACATGAACATGGGTTTCTACCTCGTGGTCTTCGATTTCGCCACCGACGCGTGGTTTCGCTACCTCGGGCTCGGCGAGCCACATCGAGCGGCGCAAGCGGTGACGACCTTCTGCCTGGAGGCCCACGTCACCTACCATCGAGAGGTCCGGGCGGGCGACCCGCTGCGCTTCACCACGCAGCTCCTGGCCTGGGATGCCAAGCGCCTCCACTATTTCCACGAGATGTACCACGCCGCTGACGGGTTTCTCGCCGCGACGAACGAACTGGTGTCGCTTCACGTGAGCGAGGCAACGCGCCGGGCCGCGCCCATGGCGCCCGAGATCCTCGACCGGCTCGCGCGCATCCAGACCGTCCACGATGCGCTGCCGCGCCCGGCTCAGGTCGGTCGCCGCATGGGCCTCGGCGCCCCCCCGACGACGCGCAGGCCGAGAGCCTGTCGGAGTAACCGCCGTTCGAGCGCCGGCTTTGCCGACGCAATCCGATGTTCGGGGGAGGCGTAGGCGCGAGGAGGCGGGTAACCCGAGGCGTCCGAAGGTGTACGTTGAGGGTTGCCCGCCCCCTCGCAAGTCTGGCGAAGCAAATTGGCCCAGTGCCCGCGTTGACAAGGCCGCGGAGGCTCCCTTAAGGTGGCCCGGTGACCACGTTTCCCGGGTACGCGCTGCCTGCTGAGCTGATCGCGCTCCGCGAGCAGATCCGGCGCATCGTCGAGATCCCCGATCGAGCAGCGCATCGATCCCGAGATCCCCGAGGAGGACTTTCGGCGCCTCGCCGCCAAGACCAAGGCCGCGGGCCTCTGGTGCCTCGGTCGCCCGAGGAGTATGGCGGCGGCGGACTCGACACCTTCAGCATGTCGGTCTTGCTCGAGGAGATGGCGCAGCACCGGATGAGCCTCTACAACGCGGGCTGCGGCGTGTTCGGCCGCTATCCGCCCAGGTGAATTCCACTCTCCAGGTGAATCCAATGCCCGACGAGATCCTCACCGAGATCGTGGACGGCGTCGCCACCGTCACCCTCAACCGCCCGGAGAAGCGCAATGCGATGAGCGCGGCGCTGCTCCGCGGGCTGCGCACGAGCTTCGACGAGCTCGACGCCGACGCGCGCGTCCGGGTCGTGGTGGTGCGCGGCGCGGGCCGCGCCTTCTGCTCGGGCATGGACCTGCGGGAGATGGGCGAGCGCCGCGGGGCCGCCGACCCGGAGAACGGCGTCACGGAGATCCTGCAGCGCGTGGAGCGCTCGCGTCATCCCACGATCGCCATGGTGCACGGCGACGCGATCGCGGGCGGGTGCGAGCTGGCGCTGCACTGCGACCTGCGCATCGCCGCCGAGCCCGCGCGCCTCGGCATGCCGCTGGTGCGCATCGGCCTCCTCGTGCCGTTTCCGCTCCTGCAAAAGCTCGTCGAGATCATCGGCTCCGCGGGGACGCGCGAGCTGCTCTTCATCGGCAAGCCGGTGACCGCCCTGCGCGCCCTCGAGATGGGCATGGTCCACCAGGTCGTGCCCGCCGCCGAGATCGAGTCGACGACCATGGCGCTCGCGCGCACGATCGCCGGTCACGCGCCGCTGTCGCTCACCGGCATCAAGGCCGGCCTTCTCCGCGCCGTCTCGCTCCGCGACCAGTCGATCACCGGGACATCGACGAGCTGGCGCGCCAGGCCCATCAGAGCGCCGATGCCGCCGAGGGCCGGCAGGCCATGCTGGAGAAGCGCCCGCCCGTGTTCCGCGGCAAGTGACCGGCGCGATGGCGAGGCTCCGACGGCTGATGCTGGTCGGCGCCTTCGCCTGCGCGCACACGCCCCAGCTCCTGATCCGGCCCCCCACCGAGGACCGCGACCTGGTCCTGCGCGTGCACGCGGCCTTCGGGCGGGTCAAGCAGCGCATCGAGGCCCTGGCCCCCGACGTCATCGCCATCGTCGCCGGCGATCACGTGGAGGCGTTCTTCCTCGACGGGGTTCCGGCGCTGGCGGTCTACGCCGGCGCCGAGTGCGCGGGGACGTTTGGCTCCTATCGCTATCGGTTCCCCATCCACGAGCCGCTCGCCCGCGCCGTCGTCGAGCAGGGGATCGCGCGCGGCTTCGACCTCCTGTACACGCAGGCTGCCCGCGCTCGACTATGCGTTCTACGTGCCGCTGCACTTCACCATGCCCGCGCCGGCGGTGCCCATCCTGCCCCTGCACGTCAACGTCTACCTCCCGCCCCAGCCGCTGCCCCGTCGCTGCCATGCCTGGGGCGTCGCCCTCGGCGAGATCCTGCGCGCCCGGCCGGAGCGGGTCGTGCTGATGGCCTCGGGCGGCCTGTCGCACTTCCCCGGCACCGATCGCTATGCCTCGCCGGACTTCGACTACGACCGGCGATTGCTCGAGCGGCTCGAGGCGGGGCGCGGCGGCGAGCTGGCCGCGGTCACCGGGGAGGAGCTCGACCGCGCGGGCAATATCGAGCTGCGCACCTGGATCACGCTCCTCGGCGCCGTGGGCGCGGTCCCCGCCCAGGTCCACTGCTACGAGCCGTCCTGGCATCACGGCAATGCCGTCGTCGAGTGGCCGCTGTGAGCGACGAGCCGCACTACACGTTTCCGCCCGCCGCGGCCTACCGGCTCAACCGGTGCCTGCACGCGATCAAGTCCGATTCGGCGTACTGCGCGCGGTTTCTCGCCGATCCCGCCGCGGCCATGGACGAGCTGGGCCTCGATGCCGAAGAGCGCGCGGCGCTCTCGCCCATCGACCGCGACGTCCTCGTCGGCCGCGGGGCGCATCCCTATCTGGTGTTCATGGCCGAGCTCCGGCTGCGCATGGCGCGCGAGCCCGGCACGCTCGAGCACTTCTGAGGCCGCCGATTTGGCCAGGTGAGGTCGATGCCCCTCGAGCGCAATACGGGTACGGGAGAGCCCATCGGGCCGCTGGGCCTGCGCGTGGGGCAGCGCGCGCAGCGGACCCAGACCATCCTCGCGCGCGACGTGGAGCTCTACGCCCAGATCACGGGCGACCGCAATCCGCTCCACTTCGATGCCGCCTTCGCGGCGCGCACGCGCTTCGGCCGGCTCGTCGCCCAGGGCGGCATTGCCGCGGGCATGCTGAACGCGCTCGTGGCCATGGACCTGCCGGGAGCGGGAACGGTGTTCATGAGCCAGTCGCTGAAGTACCTGGCCCCGACCTATCTCGGCGACACGCTCACCGCCGAGGTCGAGGTGCTGTCCCTCAAGCCGGACAAGCCCGTCTGCCAGCTCCGCGCCGGCATCGTCAACCAGGACGGGACTCCGATCCTCGAAGGCGAATGCTGGACCTACACCCTCGCCGGCGGCTGATAAAGGCCCATCTGCTTCGTTGGCGCCCTCGGCAGCCGGCTCAACGTAGAGGACTACGCCTCGCCGGCTGCCTTCGGGCGCCGCCTCGCAGCTGGACCTTTCTCAGCCGCCGGCGCCTTTTTCATCCCGCTAAATCTGCCCCCGCGGCGTCGGTTGCTCGGGCTGGGTGTACGATTCGCCGGTGGCTGACCTCCTTGTCTCCGGGCTGCTCGACCCCGCCATCTACCCGCATGAGGTGGAGCGCGTGGAGCTCATCGAGACGCACATCTCCTGGGTGTTCCTGGCCGGTGAGCGCGTGTACAAGGTCAAGAAGCCGGTGAACCTCGGCTTCCTCGATTTCACCACGCTCGCTCGCCGGCGGCACTTCTGTCACGAGGAGGTACGGCTCAACCGACGCCTGGCTCCCGATGTCTACCTGGACGTGATGGAGATCAAGGGTACTCGCCGGGCGCCGCGCTTCGGGGGCGCGGGCCGCACGATCGAGGTCGCGGTGGTCATGCGCCGGCTTGCCCGCCGAGCGCATGCTCGAGAGCCTCGTCAAGGGCGGCGCGGCGCCGCCCGAGCTGCTCGACGCGATCGGCGTGACGGTGGCGCGCTTTCATGCCGAGGCCGAGACCGGCGGCGAGATCGACGAGCTCGGCGGCCTCGAGACGATGCGCCGGAACTGGGAGGAGAACTTCGCCCAGACGGACGCGCTCGGCCCGGAGATCCTGCCCGACGCCGCACGCGCGCGCGTGCGCGCCTACGTCGCCGCGTTTCTCGAGCGCGAGGCGGCGCGCTTCGCCGCGCGCGTGGCCGCCGGGAAGAGCCGCGACTGCCACGGCGACTTGCAGGCCCAGCACGTGTGCTGCGTCGAGCCCGTGCAGATCTTCGACTGCATCGAGTTCAACCACCGCTTCCGGTTCGGTGACGTCGCCGGGGAGATCGCCTTCCTCGCCATGGACCTCGAGCGGCTCGGGCGCCCGGACCTCGCCATCCGCTTCCTCAACGCCTATCTCGAGGAGACCGGCGACTACGACGCGGTGCCGCTGCTCGACTTCTACCGCGCCTACCGGGCGTGGGTGCGGGGCAAGGTGCTGAGCTTCCAGGTGACGGATCACCCCGAGCGCGCGGCCGACGCGCGGGCGCTGTTCGTGCTGGCCGCGCGCTTCGCCCCGGCCGAGCGGCGCCCCCGGCTCCTCGTCACCACGGGGGTGATGGGCTCGGGCAAGAGCACCGCGGCCCGGCTCGCCGCGGCCCGCCTCGGCGCGGTCGTGATCCGCACCGACGCCGTCAGGAAGCGGCTCGCGGGCCAGCCCCTTCGTGAGCGCGCCGCCGCCGCGTACGGCGAGGGGCTGTACACCCCCGAGATGGGCCGGCGCACCTACGTCGAGGCGCTGCGGCTGGCCGGCGAGCTGCTCCGCGCGGGCTGGCCCGTCATCATCGACGGCGCCTTCTCTCACGCCGCGGAGCGCGCCGATGCACGGGCGGTCGCCGACCGTCACGGCGCCCCGTTCACGATCCTCTGGTGCGACGCGCCGGACGAGGTGCTGGGGGAACGGCTGCGAAGGCGGAGCGGGGACCGGCACGAGGTCTCGGACGGGCGCGAGGAGCTCCTGGCTCCGCACCGCGCCCGCTACGAGACGCCGTCCGCGGAGCCGGGCGTGATCCGCCTCGACACCACCGGTGACCGCGCTCGAGTCCGTGGAGGCCGCCCTGCGCGAGCTCGAGCCACCCGTCGGGACCTGATGTCCCCGGAGATGATGGACGACCATCGCTACGCGTGCCTCGCCACGGTCCGCCGGAACGGGGTCGAGGTGAAGACGCCCGTCTGGTTCGCGGCCGCGGATGAGAAGCTCTACGTGTTCACCGCCGGGGAGGCGGGGAAGGTCAAGCGGCTGCGCCATTCGCCTCGGGTCGCGTCTGGCCCCCTGCGATGCGCGCGGGCGAGTGGAGGGCGCCTGGCGGGATGGCATCGGGCGCATCGTGACCGACGCCCGGGTGATCGAGCGAGCGCATGCGGCGCTCCGGGCGAAGTACGGGTGGCAGATGTGGCTCCTCGACCTCTTCTCGCGGCTCACCGGGCCGCATCCGGCGCCGCGCCTGGATCGAGATCGAGCCGTCGCCGCCCGGGCCGCCGTACTGAATTTCGCGGGCGGAAGCGGTAGACTCGGGCCGCCGCCCATCCCGCCCACAAGGAGCCACGCGATGCGAGATCTCGCCCAGCGCCTCAACGACCTCTGCGATGCCCTGCCATTTCAGACGAGCTGGTACCTCAAGGATTTGACGACCGGCGCGACATCCGATCGGCGCGGGGACGTGCCGGTGCCGTCGGCGAGCACGCGGAAGATCTCGATCATGATGGCGGCCCTCGCCGCCGTGCACGCGGGCAAGCTCTCCCTCGACCAGAAGGTGACCGTGGAGGCGAAGTACCAGGACAATGACTCGGGCACGTTCCAGCACCTCACCCCCGGGTTCTGGATCACCTTCCGCGACGCCCTCGTCATGATGATCATCGTGAGCGACAACACCTCGACGGGGATGGTCGTCGACCAGGTCGGCCTCGAGGCCATCCAGCGCTACTGCGAGTCGCTCGGCATGAAGGGCACGATCCACCGCTTCGGCATCCCGCCGCGCCTCGGTCCCGACCACACGCTCGACCAGGTCACGTCGACCACGCCGAACGACCAGGGACTGCTGCTCGAGCTGATCCTGCGCGGCACGACCGATGCCGGCGGTGGCCTCGCGCCTCGGGTGCACCACCGAGCTGGTCCAGCTCGGCCTCGACATCCTGACGCTGGCAGAAGCTCAAGACGCGCCTGCCCTCGCTGTTGCCGGCCGGGACCAAGATCGCCCACAAGACGGGGACGGGCTCACGCGGCTACATGGACGCGGGCATCATCTGGAAGAACGACCGCCCGCAGTGCATCCTGACGGCCTACACCGACCACGTGCCGGCCGCGCTGCCCGACGGCACGCCGGGCTTTGCCGCCGCCGCTCAGCTCATCGGCCGCATGGCCCGCGCTCTGCCACGACGAGATCAAGGTTTAGCAGGCTGCTGAAAAAGGCCCATCTGCGGAGGTACGGCGTCCCTCGGCCGCACGCTCAACGTAGGCGGCTGAGAGAGACTACGCCTCGCGTTGCCTGCCGTCGGGCGCCGCCTCGCATCTGGACCTTTTTGAGCAGCCTGCGGCTAGATCAGGGCCAGGGCGGCGGATCGCGCCAGGCCGACCTTCTCGCCGGCCTCTAGGACTTCCTCCCAGGTCGTGGCGTCCACGGCGATGCCGGTGCGCGTGCGCTCCTCGCGGGCGAGGCGCTCCGGGTCGCCGGGGACCAGCACGGGGGCCGCGCCGTCGGCGGGCGGCGAGGCCTTGACGTAGTCGACGAAGCCGTCGATCTCGCGGCGGAACCAGTCGAGGCCCGCCATCCGCGCCGGGTCGATCAGCATCGTGAACATGTTGTTGCGATTGCGACCTTCCCAAAGCGCCACGACGCTCGATGGTAGCAGAGGGTGCGGCTGGCGTCGCCCGGCGCAGCACATCGGGAAGACCGATGAGCTGAGGCAGATGCAACGCAATTGCCTATGGCGATTCGTCTTTTTGCCCGTGTTCGCCTTGACTTTCGATCTGCTGGACGATACAGTTTGCTTCGCGACCGCTCGCGCCCGAGGACGTTTCCAGGAGAGACGCGATCGCCATGTCACTCGACCCAGACCTCCCAGGAGGACTTCATCAAATGAATCGACGCATGTTCCTCAAGGTGTCCGCGACGGCGGCCGTGGCCGCCGCGCAGCTTCCGGGCCTGGCCTCGGTGGCGCGAGCCCAGCAGAAGGACTTCACCCCGCGGCCCGGCACCTGGCGCACCTTCGAGATCACGACGCGCGTCGAGGTGCTGCAGCCCTCCGGCGTCGCGCGGGTCTGGCTGCCCGCTCCGTCGGTGGT
This sequence comes from uncultured Candidatus Rokubacteria bacterium, assembly GCA_963840495.1. Taxonomy (GTDB): domain Bacteria; phylum Methylomirabilota; class Methylomirabilia; order Rokubacteriales; family CSP1-6; genus CAWIZN01. The sequence goes on along the minus strand of CAWIZN010000039.1, from coordinate 38,529 downwards.
CTCGGACTACCAGCAGTCGATCGAGAACAACTGGGCGGGCAATGCCAAGGTCATGCGCATCGCGACCGAGCCCAAGTACGGCGCGGTCATGCTGTACGCGGAGTTCGCCGAGGGTGAGGCGGCGCCGATGGTGGAGCTGACGAGCCGGTTCAAGACCCAGGACCGGGCCCTCGACTGGTCGAAGAAGGTCACGGCCAGCGAGGACGCGGGGACGCTCAAGTCGTTCACCGCGCCCACCGACCTGATGCCCACCGACGGCATCGTCAAGGAAACGGCCCTCGAGATCACGAAGGGGAAGAGCACCGACCTCGACAAGACCAAGGCGGTGTACGACTGGATCCTCGCCAATACGTACCGCGAGCCCAAGGTGCGCGGCTGCGGAGTGGGCGACATCAAGGCGATGCTCGAGACGAAGAACTTCGGCGGCAAGTGCGCCGATCTGAACGGCCTCTTCGTCGGCCTCGTCCGCGCGGCGGGCGTGCCCGCGCGCGACGTCTACGGCATCCGCGTCGCGCCGTCGGCCTTCGGCTACAAGTCGCTCGGCGCGGGCAGCGCCAATGTCTCGAAGGCGCAGCACTGCCGCGCCGAGGTGTTCCTGAAGGACTACGGCTGGGTCGCGATGGACCCGGCCGACGTCGCGAAGGCGGCGCGCGAGGAGACGAGCGAGTTCCTGAAGATCGACCACCCGCTGATCGCCGCGGTGCGGCCCAAGCTCTTCGGCGGCTGGGAGGGCAACTGGGTGGCCTTCAATACCGCCCACGACGTCGCCCTGCCCAATGCGACCAAGGGGGGCAAGATCGGGTTCCTGATGTACCCGCAGGCCGAGACCGCGCAGGGCCGGCGGGACAGCCTCGATCCGGACACGTTCAAGTACACGATCACGACCCGCGAGATCACTTCCTGACGCAGCCCATCGAGGCGGGCGCCGGCGCCGCGGGCTGGACACGCGGCGCGGCGCCCGCCCTGACTCATCCTTCCCCATGCGCCGCCTGATCGCCCCCGCGCTGTCGCTCCTCGTCGGTCTCGCGTGGGTGTGCGCCCTCGCGGTGCCCGCGGGCGGCGCCGACGAGGCGCGGTTCGTCCCCTGGAAAGACGTCAAGACGCCGCCCCTCGCGCTCCGCGACCTCGCCGGACGCCGCACGCGCTCGCCGACTACCGCGGCAAGGTCGTCCTCGTGAACTTCTGGGCGACCTGGTGCGAGCCCTGCCGCGAGGAGATGCCGTCGATGCAGCGGCTGAAGGAGCGCTTCGCGGGGCAGCCGTTCGCGGTCCTCGCGGTGAACTACGGCGAAGCGGACACCCGGGCGAGCGACTTCCTCAAGCGCTCCTCCCTCGACCTCACCGTTCTGCTCGATCCGAGTCAGGACGCGTCCCGCGCCTGGCGGGTGCGGGTGCTGCCGGCGAGCTTCCTGTCGGCCCCGACGGCCGCGCGCGGTACGGCGTCATCGGTGAGATCGACTGGATGAGCCCGGCCGCCGTCGAGACGGTTCGGCGCCTCTTGCCGTAGATTCACGTGTCAATCGGCTCGCCATCGGGAGCCTCGGAGAGTACATTCTCCGCATCGACGATCAGGGCCGCGCGCGGCCTGTATTCGTCGTCATCAGTCGTGAGGAGGAAGCAGATGCGGCGTCTTCTCTGGCCTCTGGGCCTCGTGCTCGCGTTCGGCCTCGGCTGGGCCGCCGGGGGTTGGCCCGTCCATGGCCCGTTCACCGCCCAGGAGGTCGCGCAACTGCGCGCGTCGGAGAGCCGCCTGCAGCTCCGGGTCAGCTCTCTGGAGGCCCGGTTGCGCGCCGGCGGGGGGTTCTCGACGGACCGCACGATGGAACGAAGGGGTCCTCGCCCATGTCGGAGGGGGCCCGCTCGACGAGGCGCTCCCTGGCCGGAGCCACGGCGGATGGGTACGCGTCGCTGGGCCTTCTCGAGCCGCGAGGCGGCTCCCACGTCGGGGCCCAGGGTGCTCGCATCTCACCGGGACAGGCGGGTCGCGGTGCCGCGGGTCCTGCTCCGACCGCGGACGCCGCGCTGGATCGCTTCTATCGATATGTCGACGAGACGAACGCGCTGGGAGGGCTGGCGCACTGGCAGCGCATGCAACAACTGGCCGACGAGCTGCGGAAGATGGGCCCGGCCGGGGCGGAGGTGCTCCTGCAGGTCCTCGAGGCCGGAGCCACGAGCGACGAGCGGCGCGCTGCCGCTCAGCTCCTTGGGGAGCTGCAGGTCCAGCAGGCGCTGCCGCTTGCTGCAGAACATCGTCGAGCAGGACAGCGATCTTCCGTTGCGACGCGCGGCGACCGCGGGACTGCGCCGCCTTCAGACGCCCGAGACCGTACCGGTCCTGGAGGCGTTGCTGGCCGATTCGGGCGAGGACCGACTCATCCGCATGAGCGCGGCGTCCGGCCTGGCCCAGATGGATCGGTCGCAGGGGGTCGCGGGATTGATGCAGGTCTTCGAGAGCTCGAGCGCGGACGCCGATGGGCGCGCGCTGGCCTTTCGCGCCTTGACGTCCTTGAACGACGAGCGCGCGCTGCCCTTCATGCGTCGTCTCGTCACCTCGACCGCCGAGGCGTCGTATCGGGTCCGGGCCATGCGATTTCTGGCAGGGCAGGGTGACCGGCAGGCCCTGCCGTCCCTCCAGCAGGTGATGCAGTCGCCGGCCGAGCCGGTGTCGATTCGAGACGCCGCTGCGCAAGCGCACGCGGCCATTGCGGGCAGGTAGGGTCAGTTCGGCTCACGAAGGGCTCACGGCTCGGCTAGGCTGTGCGCGGGAGGCGCCCGCCTGCGCGTCCTGACGTCAACCCTTCACCGTCACCGAGAGGAGACCGTCGCCATGCCCCTTCAGAGCCGCTATGTGTTCAGCGCCGCGATGGACGTCGAGCCGAGCCGTGAGGCCATCTTCAACGAGGTGTATGACACGGAGCACGTGCCGATCCTCCTCGGCGTGCCCGGCGTCCTCTCCGTCGCGCGCGTGAAGGTCCGGCCGCTCACGATGGTCCTGGGCGGCGAGAAGAAGACCATCGTGTTCGAGAACGAGCCCCGCTACAACGCGTTCTACGAGATCGAGAGCCCCGAGGTGCTCACGAGCGAGGCGTGGGGGCGCGCCGTCGACCAGGGGCGCTGGACCGGCGAGGTCCGGCCGTACACGAAGAACCGCCGGCACATCCTCTACGAGCGCCTCGGCTAGGCGACGGCACGGCCATGGCCGCCACGCACCGTCTCGCCGCGGACCAGGTGCACTACGAGTGGAACAATGCCCTCGAGCCCCGCCTCGAGATCGACCCCGGTGACACGGTGGCCTTCGACACGCGCGATGCCGCCGACGGCTACTACTCGAAGGACTCCACCCATGCCGACGTGCTCGGCCGCGGGCCGTTCCGCGGCCACCCGCTCACGGGTCCCGTGCGCGTGCGCGGCGCCGCCCCCGGCGACACGCTGGTGGTCGAGGTGCTGGAGATGGAGCCCGCCGCCGATTTCGGCTGGACGGCGATCCGCCCGGGGCGCGGCCTGCTCCCCGAGGCGGATTTCCCCAAGCCGCACCTTCAGATCTGGGACGTCTCCGACCACGTCTACGCGCGCATGGGGCGCGACATCGCCGTGCCGCTCGGCTGCTTTCCCGGGGTGATGGGGACGGGGCTCGACGAGGCGGGCGGGCACAGCACGATGCCGCCGCGGAAGAACGGCGGCAACATGGACATCAAGCACCTCACGGTGGGCTCCACGCTCTATCTGCCCGTCTGGGTCGACGGCGCGCTGTTCAGCGTCGGGGACGGCCACGGGGCGCAGGGCGATGGCGAGGTGTGCGTCACCGCCGTCGAGATGGCGGCGCACGTGACGCTCCGCTTCGCCCTTCAGCGCGGGCGGCCGATTCCGGAGCCCCGGCTGCGCACCAGCCCCATGGCCCGGCGCAGCGACGGGACGTGCTTCGTGACGACCGCGCATGGCCCCGACCTCTTCGCATCATCCCAGCAGGCCATCCGCTACATGATCGATCACCTGGTGGAGGAGCGCGGGCTCAGCCGCGAGCAGGCCTATATCCTCTCGAGCGTGGCCGTCGATCTCTCGATCAGCGAGATCGTCGACGCCCCCAACTGGATCGTCTCCGCCTCCCTCCCCGAGTCCATCTTCGTCAGGCGGCTGAAAAAGGCCCATCTGCTCGTAGGCACGCGCCGGCGGGCCACGTCACGCGCGAGACGCGGCTCGACGACCGTTCGACTGACCGGGCCCAGACATGGTCCCGCACTCCGCGACGCGGCTACGCCTCGGTCGGCGCGGAGCCGCCTCGCATCTGGACCCTTCTGAGCCGCCTCGCCAGATGTCTTCGCGACGAGGCCGACTAGACCGAAGGCGACTTCTTCGGGAGCCCGGCGCGGGCTCGGGCGACGAGGGCGGGGTTTGCGAGGAGGTCGACGGTGGTCATCGCCATGGCCTTGGCGCCCGCGAGCAGCCCGGCGCGGGCGAGGGGGCTCACCGCGCTGTCGAGGAACTCGCGGGTGTGGATGGCCATGCCCTGGGGCGCGATGGCGATCCAGGGGTGGATGGTGGGGATGATCTGGCTCACGTTGCCGATATCGGAGGAGGCGGTGCGGTCGGCGACGGGCTCGTCGATCGTGAGCCCCAGCGCCCGCATATTGTCGGCGAACAGGTCGAGCAGGACGCCATTGCTGTCCATCGGCTCGTAGACCACGTCCTGGGGGTGCACCTCGATCTCGGTGCCGGTGGCGCGCGCCGCGCCCTCGGCGCAGGCCACCACGCGCTCGTAGAGGTCCCACATGCCGGCAATGCGCGGCGCGCGCACGGCGAACGACGCGGCCGCCCGCTCCGGGATGATGTTCGGCGCCGCCCCGCCGTCGGTGATGATGCCGTGGACGCGGCAGTCCGGGCGCATCTGCTGCCGCAGCATGGCGATGGCATTGAACGTCTGGATGCAGGCGTCCAGCGCATTGACGCCCGCCCACGGATCCGCGGAGGCGTGCGCCGCCTTGCCCCTCCACTCGAAGGCGGCCCCCGCGTAGCCCAGCAGATTCTGGTGGAGGACGTTCCGGTCGAAGCCGTGGACCATCATGGCGCAGTCCACGTCCTGAAAGACCCCGCCCTCGATCAGCTTCACCTTTCCGCCGCCGCCCTCCTCGGCCGGCGTGCCGATCACCTGGATGCGGCCGGCCGGCAGCGCGTCCCTCACCGCGGCGAGGGCCGCGCCCGCTCCGGCGCCCGCCGCCGCGATGACGTTGTGCCCGCACGCATGCCCGATGCCGGGCAGCGCGTCGTACTCGCACAGGATGGCGATGGTCGGGCCCGCGCCGGTCTCGATCGTCGCGCGAAACGCGGTGTCGACGCCCGCCACGCCCCGCTCGACCTTGAAGCCCTGCGCGGCGAGGAAATCCGCCAGCCAGCCCGAGGCCTGGACCTCCTTGAAGCCGAGCTCGGGGTGGGCGTGAATCCGGTGCGAGAGCGATTCGAGCTCGCCGGCGAGCGCATCGGCGGCGTCGGCGAGCCGCGTCTTGATCGGGGTCATGGTGTTCTCCTGTCCGGCCTGCAGGTGGCGATGCCGCCCCGAGCTTAACCCAGCCGGCGGTGAAAGGGCAGCGTGGTACGGTAACACCCGCGCCCTTCGCGGGCCGCGATCACGCTCGACAGGAGACGGAGCGAACGATGGCCAAGCGCATCCCCACGGTGGGCATCATCGGCCTCGGCTTCGGCCGGGCGCATATCCCGGCGTTCCAGGCCAATGGCGCGGAGGTCGTGGCGGTATGCCAGCGCGACCAGGCGACCGCGCGCGCCGTCGCGGACAAGTACGGCGTGCCGCGGGTCTTCGAGAAGTGGCAGGACATGCTGGCCGAGGCGCATCCCGAGATCGTCGTGATCGCGTCACCGCCGCACCTGCATCACGCCATCGCGCTCGCCGCCTTCGCCGGGGGCGCCCACGTGCTCTGCGAGAAGCCGCTCGCCATGACCGCCGCCGAGGGGCGCGACATGGTGGAGGCGGCCGCCCGCGCCGGGCGCATCGGCATGACGGGCTTCAACTGGCGCTTCCCCGCCGCGATGCAGCGCTTCCACGCCATGGTCGAAGCCGGCCACGTGGGCCGGCCATTCCACATCGGCGTGCGCTGGCTCGGCGGGCGGTGGGCGGAGGAGACGGCGCCCGCGACCTGGCGCATGGACCGCGCCCAGGCGGGCCATGGCGCGATGGGCGACATGGGCGTGCACGTGATCGATCTCCTGCGCTGGAACTTCGGGGAGATCGCCCGGGTGATGGCCGACGAGGGCATCGCCTATCCGTCGCGCTCGGCGCCCGGAGTCGACCGGCCCGCGGATGCCGAGGACTTCTGCACGGTGATCGCGGAGCTCGCCTCGGGCGCCCGCGCCACGTTCACGGTGAGCCGCGTGGCCCGCGGCGCAAACGAGCAGACCGTGGAGTGCTACGGCAGCCAGGGCGGCCTCACCTACAAGCTCGATCGAGTCGGGTCCCGCTGGTATCGCGGGGAGCTGCAGGCCACGGAAGGCAGCGCCGCCCTCGCGCCCGTCTCCATCGCCGCGGGCCTACCGAAGTCGACGGGAGAGGGCGATCAGCTCGAGGTGACGGGCAAGGCCACGATCGGACCGCTCGTCAAGCGCTTCCTCACCGCGATAAAGAAGGGCGAGCCCGCATCCCCGTCGCTAGAGGACGGCCTCCGCGCCCAAGAAGTCCTCGACGCAGTCCTAGAATCCCTCAAGACGCGCGCCTGGGCCCCAGTCCCGAAGCCGGCATAGTAGCCAGGCGTCGCGCAACTCTCAAAACGCGCTGGCTTCGGGTTCGATCCCGAAGCCGCAAAGGAGCCCTGGGTGGCGAGAAGGGTCCAGCTGCGAGGCGGCCGCCCGAAGCGCCGGGCGCGAGGCGTACTCCTCTACGTTGAGCGCCCGGACGAGGGCATGCGCGCAACGGGAAGCAGATGGGGAGCCCGCTAGCCTCGGCGCCCAGGGCGGTCTAGCAGGTGACGGGCAGGGCCTTGAGGCCGCGCAGCACCTGTGACTCGCGCCACTCGACCGTATCCGTGGCCAGGGCCAGCGCGGGGAGGCGGCGGGCGAGGGTCCCGAGCGCGACCTGGCCCTCGAGGCGGGCGAGCGGGGCGCCGAGGCAGAAGTGGATGCCGAACCCGAAGGCGATGTGGCGATTGTCGACTCGCCCCAGGTCGAGGCGGTCCGGCTCGGGGAACTGGGCGGGATCGCGGTTGGCCGCGCCGATCACCGTGACCACCATGGCGCCCTTGTCGATCGCGCGGCCGCCGATCTCCACGTCGACCGTCGTGAAGCGCGCGGTCCGCTGCACGGGGCCGTCGTAGCGCAGCAATTCCTCCACCGCGCTCGCGGCCAGCGCCGGCTCCTCGCGAAGGCGCCTGAGCTGATCGCCGTGCCGGAGGAGGGCGAGGAGCCCATTGCCGATGAGGTTCACGGTGGTCTCATGCCCGGCGATGTAGAGCAGGATGCAGGTGGAGAGCAGCTCGCCCTCGCTCAGCTTGTCGCCTTGCTCCTCCGCGGCGATGAGCAGGCTCAGGAGGTCATTGCGGGGCTGCCGGCGCCGCTCGGGCAGGAGCTGGCGGAAGTAGTCGCCGATGGCCCGCCGCGCCGCCCGGCCCCGCTCGACGATGTCGGGATCCACCTGAAGGCCGATGGCGTCGAGGCTCCGCGCGATGTCCGAGGACCACCCCTTGATCGACTCGCGGTCGCCCGCCGGGACGCCGAGCATCTCGGAGATGACGGTGACGGGCAGGGGATAGGCCAGATCGCCGATCACCTCCATCGACCGCGCGTCGAGGGCCCGGTCGATGATCTCGTCGACGACCTGCTGGATGCGCGGCCGGAGGCCCTCGACCACCCGCGGCGTGAAGGCCCGGCTGACCAGCGCGCGCAGCCGCGTGTGGTCCGGCGGGTCCTGGAAGAGCATGGAGCGCGGCAGGCGCTCGTGCCCGGCAGGGCTGCCGTACACCGACTCGAGAAAGCCCTCGAACCCGGCCCGGCCGAAGCGCTGGTCGCGCAAGACCGCGACGCAGTCCTCGTAGCGCGTGAGCACCCAGAAGCCGAGCGGGCTCTGGTGCACCGGATCGGCCTCCCGCAGGCGATGGTAGTGCGGGAATGGGTCGGCATTGAACCCCGGCAGGAACGGGTCGAACAGGATCTCGGATGACATGGCGAGAACGATGGTAGTCCATCGCTTTGCGCTGGGCAATTCGGTCGTGTGCTGCCGGTGGTAGCGGTCAATTCGGCCTCGGGCACTGGGGCAAGTTGCGAGCCAGCGGTGTACGTGATGGGGTCCCGATACGCTGGGGCAGCAACTGAGGGCGGCGAGCAGGCACAATGGCCCCGGGCCCCCGGGGACCGTGGCCGACTCGTCAATGGTGCTGCTGAGCCCGTGAGCCAGCGTGGTCCATGGGATGCTACGACGACGCCAGTGGTGACACGCGCTCGGCGCGTGATCCCGTGTAGGAGAATCCTTGTGCGCCGCATCCCTGTCCCCGGCGGGCCCGTCTATCACGCCGTCGAGAGGAGGCGCCCATGAAGCCTGCGCCGCGTCGTCACGGGACGAAGAAGCCGGCGTCCGGCCCGTCCCTGCTGGAGCGCATCAACCCCAATGCCGCCGGCATCGATTGCGGGGCCGAGGTGCATTATGTGGCCGTGCCCGCCGACCGGGACCCGATCCCGGTGCGCGCGTTCACGACCTTCACCGCGGACCTGCACCGCCTCGCCGACTGGCTGCTGGCCTGCGGCATCACCAGCGTCGCGATGGAATCCACGGGGGTCTATTGGATTCCGCTCTTCGAGATCCTCGAGGCCCGCGGCCTCGAGGTGGTGCTTGTCAACGCGCGGCATGTGCAGAACGTCACGGGCCGCAAGAGCGATGTCGTGGACTGCCAGTGGCTGCAGGAATTGCACAGCGTGGGGTTGCTGCCGGCCAGCTTCCGGCCGCCCGCCGCCATCGTCGTGCTCCGCGCCTATCTGCGCCACCGCGAGACCCTGGTGCAGAGTGCGGCCACGCCCATCCAGCGCATGCAGAAGGCCCTGGTCCAGATGAACCTGCAGCTCACCGTCGTGCTCCGCGATATCACCGGCGTGACCGGGCAGCACATGGTCCGCGCCATCGTGGCGGGCCAGACCGACCCCCACAGCCTGGCGCAGCATCGGGACGTGCGGTGTCAGGCCTCGGAGGCGGAGATCCTCGCGGCCCTCACCGGAAATTATCGCCCCGAACACGTCTTCGTGCTGCGCCAGAACCTCGAGCTGTTCGACATGTATCAGCCGCAGCTGGCCGCCTGTGATGCGGCGATCGAAGCCCACCTCGCGACGCTGGCCGCCGAGGCGCCGCCCCCCGCCGCCCCGCTGCCCACCCCGCGGACGAAGACGAAGCCGAAGGCGCGCGACAACGCGCCGCGCTTCGACAGCGCACGCCGCTGCACCAGCTGACCGGGGTCGACCTCACCCAGCTCGATGCGATCGGCCCCTACAGCGCCCTGCGCCTGCTCGGCGAGATTGGCCCGGACATGAGTCGCTGGCCCACCGAGAAGCACTTCACCTCCTGGCTCACCCTGGCGCCCTGCAACAAGATCTCCGGCGGCCGCCGACTCAGCTCCAAGACCGTGCCGTCCGCCAACCGCGCCGCGGGGATCTTGCGCCTGGCCGCCCTGAACCTCGGCCGGACCCAGACCGCGCTCGGCGCCTTCTATCGCCGCTTGGCCTACCGGGTGGGCAAGGCCAAAGCCATCACCGCCACGGCCCGCAAGCTCGCGATCCTCGTCTACCGCTCCCTCAAGGAGGGCCTGCTGTACCAAGACCCCGGGGCCGCCGCGTACGACGCCCACCACCAGGAGCGCGTGCTGCGTCGCTTGCGTCAGCGTGCCGCCCATCTCGGCTTCTCCCTGGTCAATCGCGACACCGGCGAGGTCCTGGACCATGCAGTTTCTTAGGAGACGAGGCGCTCGCAACGAAGTATGGCGAAGTAAATCGACCCGTGCCGGTGGGGCTCGACGCGCCACTTACAATGGCGATGTGAGTCGCCGCGTCCGGCTAGCCGCGATGTCCGTGCTCGTCGTGGGGCTCGGTCTGTCGGCGGCCGTCGGGCTGGCGCTCGCCGCGGGCGCCGGCGCCCTTTCGGCTCCTGGGGTCGCGTCGGGTCCTGTCGCGGGGGCAGCGCAGGCACCGAGGGCAGAGGAGCTCGCGGCCTTCGTCGTCGCACTCACCGCGCCCGAGATGGAGGGGCGCGGCTCGGGGACGGTGGGTGGCGACCGCGCGGCCCGCTACCTTGCCGATCGATTGGCGGCGAGCGGGTTCAGACCCGGGGGTGACGCCGGCACGTTCTTTTCGTGGTTTCCGGTCGGCAGCACCGCGCGGGCGGCGGCCGGGTCGGCGCTCGAGCGCATGGGGCCGGCTCCGGGGCCCCTCGCACTCGGGCGCGACTGGGCGCCCCATGGCGGCTCGCTTGCGGGTGACGCCGCGGGCGAGGTGGTGTTCGTCGGGTACGGGCTGGCGGCCCCGGACGGGGGTCCGGGTGACTACGCCGGTGTGAGCGGCAAGATCGCACTTGCGCTCGACGGCGGGGCACCTGCGGGCCGGCGCCGTCCCGGCTCGAGAAGCTCATCGCGGCGCGGCGACACGGCGCGGCCGCGCTCTTGATCGCGGGCGATACGCTCCCGTCCCTCGAGGCCACGGCGACCTCGGTGAAGCTCGTGTCCGGGTCCGTGACGCGGGCCGCCGCGGACGCGCTGCTCGCTCCCGCCGGCAAGAGCCTGGCCGGGCTCGCATCGGCCCGGGCCGCACGGGGGCTGCCGACCGGGGTCCAGGTGCGGCTCAGCGTACGCCTGGACCGGGAGGAGCGGCGGACGGCCAATGTCATCGGCATTCTCCCGGGCACGGATCCGGCGCGTGCGTCGGAGGTCGTGGTGCTGGGGGCGCACTATGACCACCTCGGGCGTGCGGGCGGCGTGGTGCATCCGGGAGCCGACGACAATGCGTCCGGCACCGCCGTCGTGCTCGGGATGGCGCGGGCGCTGGCGGCGGCGGGCGGCACGGCCCGCACACTGGTCGTGGTCTTCTTCTCCGGCGAGGAGATCGGGCTGCTCGGCTCCGCGCACTACGTGAAGCATCCGCCGCTGCCCACTCGAGCGGACGGCCGCCATGCTGAACTTCGACATGGTCGGCCGCATGCGGAACGATCGGCTCAATGTCGGCGGCGTCGAGAGCGGGGGTGGGCTGCGCACGCTCGTGGAGAGGCTCACGGGAGGAGACCGGCTCGACCTCGTGCTCCGCGATTCCCCGTACGGGCCGTCCGACCACGCCTCGTTCTATGCGGCGGGCGTGCCGGTGCTCTTCTTTCACACCGGCGGCCACGACGACTATCACGCGCCCGGCGACACCGCCGACAAGATCAATGCCGCGGGCATGGCCCAGGTCGCCCGCCTGGGCCTGCGCATCGCGGAGCGACTGGGCGGGGAGGCCCGGCCCGCGTACGTCGCGCTCGCGCGGCCCGATGGCGCCTCTCGAGGCGGGAGCGGCCGCGGCGGCGACAGCGGCGGGGCGTTCCTCGGGGTCTCGGTGGACGGCCGGTCGGAGTCGGACGGCGTCAGGCTCGGCTCGGTCGTCGCGGGGAGCGGCGCCGAGCGCGCGGGGCTGCGCGGCGGCGACGTGATCGTGCGGATGGGCGACCACGGCTTGAGTCGCTTCGAGGACCTGCGCCGGGCGCTCGCGGACAGGCGTCCGGGCGATGCGGTGGCGCTCGTCTATCTCCGCGACGGGGAGGAGCACCGGGCGAGCGCCACCCTCGGCACCCGCCCCTAGAGCGATGATAAGGGCCCATCTGCGGAGGTACGGCGCCCTCGCCCGCCATGCCACGCAACGCGCGAGATTGTCGAACCGACGAATCTTCGTCTGCGGGGCCCAGACATGGCCCCGCACTCCCCTTGCGAGGCTACGCCTCGCGTTGCCTGCCATCGGGCGCCGCCTCGCAGCTGGACCCTTCTCCTCGCTCTAGCTGAGTTTCTTCGACAGGCTCCTTGCCCGACCTCGGGGCCGAGGAGCCCGTCGGAGAAATCCAGTGGGAGTGGCCTGCTCGAGCGCCGGCTGTGCCGGCGCAATCCGCCTTTCGGGGAGGCTCGGAGGGGGCCGTCGAGGCCCCCTTCGCGTCCAGCGCCGGCTGTGCCGGCGCAATCCGCCTTTCTGGGGGAGGCTCGGAGGGGGCCGTCGAGGCCCCCTTCGAACTTATCGCAGGGGACGGAAGAACGCGCGGATGTCGGCAGCGAGCGCCTCGGGCTCCTCGAGCGCGGCGAAGTGGCCGCCCGCGGGCATGGATGTCCAGCGCGTGATGTTGTAGGCGCGCTCGGCCCACGCGCGCGGCGGGTGCAGGATCTCGCCCGGAAAGGACGCGTAGGCGGTGGGCACCGTGAGGCGCTGGCCGTCGGGAATGGGCCAGGGCTCGTGCCGCCGCGCGTAGTAGGGCCAGAAGGACGAGTTGATGGCGCCGGTGACCCAGTAGAGCATCACATTGGTCAGCAGCACGTCCTTGCTGAAGCGCCGCTCGATGTCGCCGCCGCAGTCGCTCCACGTGCGGAACTTCTCGGCGATCCACGCGGCGAGCCCCACCGGCGAATCGGTGAGCCCATAGGCCAGGGTTTGGGGCTTGGTGCCCTGGATCCACTGATAGCCCGTCTCCTCGCGCTCCCAGCGGCGGAGCTCCTCGAGGTAGGTCTTCTCCTCGTCGGTCGGGTTGTCGGGCGCGGCGAGATCGCGGCGCACGGCGAGGAGCGTGATGTGGATTCCCGCGAGCCGGTCGGGATAGGCCAGGCCGAGCCGCGAGGTGATGAACGCGCCCCAGTCGCCGCCCTGGGCGGCGAAGCGACGGTAGCCGAGCACGTCCGTCATCAGCCGGGCGAAGATGTCGGCGATGCCCGCGATGTTGAAGCGCGGCTGATTCGGCGCGAACGAGAAGCCATAGCCGGGCAGCGACGGCGCGACGACGGTGAACGCATCTTCCGGATTGCCGCCGTGGCGCCCCGGATCGGTGAGCAGCGGGAGGATCTTGTGGAATTCCCACACCGATCCCGGCCAGCCGTGCGACAGCAGGAGCGGCATGGGACGCGGGCCCTCGCCCTCGGCGTGGATGAAGTGCAGGTCGACGTCGCCGATGGGCACGGCGAACTGGGGCCAGGCATTGAGCTGCCGCTCCTGGGCCCGCCAGTCGAAGCGGTCGCGCCAGTACGTGACCAGGTCCTTCACGTACGCGAGGTCGCTGCCGTATTGCCAGCTACTGCCGGGGACCTCGTCGGGGAAGCGAGCGCGCTCGAGCCGGGTCTTGAGGTCGGCGAGCACGTCGTCAGGGACGCGGACGGTGAACGGGCGCGGAGTCGAGAGGCCGGCCATCACGGAATCCTCCTCAGGAAGGCGGCGATGGCCTGGCCGATCTCCGCCGGCGAGTCCTCCTGGATGAAATGACTGCCGCTGACGGTGATCTCCTGCTGGTTCGGCCAGGCGCGGCAGAAGTCGCGCTGCGCGCCGGTCAGGATGCTGCCCGGCTCGGCGTTGACGAAGAGCTTGGGCACGGCGCTGGCCGACAGCCACGTCGCGTAGCCGTCGACGATGGCCACGACGTCGGCGGGCTCGCCGTCGATGGGGATTTGCCGCGGCCACGTCAGCGTCGGGCGGCGCGACTCGCCGGGCTCGAGGTAGGGCCGGCGGTAGACGGCCATCTCCGCCTCGCCGAGCCCGCGCAGCACGCTCGCGGGCAGGATGCGCTCGACGAAGACGTTCTTGGCGAGCACCATTTCTTCTCCGGCGGGCCCGCGCATCCCCTGAAAGACCTTGCGGGCCGCCTCCGGCCACTCGTCCCAGGTCACCGGCCGGACGAGCGCCTCCATGTACACGAGGGCGCGCACGCGGTCGGGATGGCGATGCGCCCAGTGAAACCCCAGCGCCGAGCCCCAGTCATGCATCACCAGCGTGACCGCGCCGGACAGCCCCATCGCCTCGAACCAGGCATCGAGGTATCGCGCGTGATCCGCGAAGCGGTACGAGCCCGCGGGAGACTTGCCGGAGTCGCCCATGCCGACCAGGTCGGGGGCCAGGCAATGGTGGTCGCGCTCGACCCAGGGGATGACGTTGCGCCAGAGGTACGAGGAGGTCGGGTTGCCGTGCAGGAACACCACCGGCGCGCCCGCCCCCGTCGAGACATAGGCCATCTCGGTGTCGAGGACGGTCGCGCGACGGCGCGGATGGGGATCGGCGGCGGAGATCGGCTGGCTCATCGCGTCGCTCGGATCGGCACCGGGCCCAGCTTATACCGGAACCGGTTCCCCGCGCATGCCTCGATCGTCCCACGTCAAACAATAACGGCACGCACGGCTCCGCATCTTCCTTGACGAGGGCTCTGTCCGTGGCTAGCATTGCGATCAATCCTGAAGCGCCCTTTCGCTCGCGAGGAGACCTTCGTGCGCTTTGCCACAACGGCTCACTTCTCAACTGAAGTCAAAGTCGGTCCGCTGAGGGCAAACGTCGGTGCCGCGGGCTTGCAGACTGGTGTGGTATCCCGAGATGCAGAGCACCGCTGACCGGTGCGCGATCGCGGTGGAGGAGTCGTCGATGACGGACAACCCCGAGCCGGCCGCCGGACCGCGAAGGAATTGTCTTCATCAGCTACACGCGCGCCGATGACCAGAAGCCGCCGTACGACGACGCAACACAGGGATGGGTGAGATTCTTCTGGGACCAGTTGCGCTGGGAGCTTACCGACCGTGGCGCCAAGCGCGCCAAGCTCTGGCTCGACCGGTACGAGATCGAACCCGCGGACGCCTTCACCCAGACGATCGAGAGCGCCGTCCGCGAGGCAAAGCTCCTTGTCCCGGTGCTCTCCGAGAACTGGGTTCAGACTGACTGGTGCCGGCGCGAGGTCGACATGTTCGTGCGCAGCCATGAAGACGCGGGCAGCCGCATCGTCCCTATCTTCAAGAACGAGCCGCCGCGCGACCTGCCTCCCCCAGGTGATGCAGGGCAACAACGCCCGCGTGGGCTACCGCTTCTTCACGCAAGACGACAAGGGCGCGCTCCACGAGTTCTACTGGCGGGGGCTACAGGACCGAACCGCTTACTTCGCTCTCCTGAGGCAGATTGCGCAACTCATCATCGAGCGGCTCGACCTCAAGACGTCCGGCAACAAAGAGGAGCCGCCGGCTCGCCGAACGATCTTCCTCGCGGTCGCCGCGCACGAGCTCCGCGACGCACGCCAGAGACTCGTGAACGATTTGAGGTCCGCCGGTGTCGCGGTCGTGCCCGCAATTGATGCCCTGCCGGACACGGCCGTGGACTACGAGGCGAGTGATGCGGGGTGCCCTGTCTCGGGCCGAGTTCGCGGTGCATCTCCTCGGCGAGAACCGAGGCATTACCCTCGACGGCGGAGGTGAGCCTGTCGTCGATCTTCAACTGCGCCTCTCACGCGAGATCGACCACCGGTCGGCTCCTGCCTCGCATCCTATGGGCTCCTCGCTGGCTTCCTGGCCAGCGCCAGGGACAGGGCAAGCGAGACCCCTTCGAAGTTGTCGGGAGATTCGGCGGACTTCAGCCCGGTGAAGAGATCTACGGGGAGGAAGTCACTGATCTCTCCCAGTGGTTGCGAAAGAGGCTGCAGCCGGCGGCGGAAGCGTCGACGCTGATCGTGGCGAGCGCCGTTGCGGACGACGACGACCTCATGGCTGATCTGGCGAACCGCCTGCAGGGGCTCGGCCCGAGCGTGAAAGCCGTGTTCAGCGGCGGCGCGATGCCGGCGATGCGCGATGGCGCGATCATCTTGCTGCTCTGGGGCAAGGCGGACCTACCGGCGCTCGAGGCGCTTCTCGCCAAAGTTCCAGCGGGCGTTCGCTCCATCTGTTTGCGGCTCCCCGGCGGCGACGAGACGGTCAAGCGAAGGTTCTTCAGGGAAGGAGTCTATCTCGAGAAGATCGAGGCCGTGCCGGCCGACCGTCAGCAGGCCCGCGCACTTCTGGAGCGGCTCGAGATTGCCGATCCGGGTGATCGAGCGCCGTGAGCGAGCGCGCTCTCCGCGGGCGCCCCGTTCGTCGGGTTGCGACCCTTCGAGCATGCCGACCATCAGTGGTTCTACGGGCGTGAGAAGGAGACAGCCGCGCTGACGCGGCAGGTCAGAGGCAGCCGCTTCACGGCCGTCGTCGGCGCTTCGGGCTCGGGCAAGTCGTCTCTCGTGCGGGCAGGCGTGCTCGTCGAGCTCACCAAGGACGGGTGGCTGCCCATCGTCGCGAAACCCGGGTCGTCGCCGATCGCCAAGCTGGCCGCGGCCCTTTCCGAGAGGGCGCGGGATCCCGAGGAGGACCGTCTTTCCGACGCTCGCAGCTACCGATTCAACGCCGCCTTGCGTGCGTCTGCATACGGGCTGGCGGAGATCCTCGAGAAGCTCGCACCCGACGCTCCGCGTCTCGTCCTCGTCGTCGACCAGTTCGAGGAGCTGTTCCGCTACGGCGAGGAGGCGCGCGGCGTGCAGAAGGCCGCGCTGCAGGAAGAGAGCCGGGCGTTCGTCGAGCTGCTGTTGACCGCCGCGTCGCGCGCGGGCGGCCGGCTGCACGTGGTGATCACCATGCGCTCGGACTACTTCGGCAACTGCACCGCCTATGCCGGTCCTCGCCGAAGCGGTCAGCGCATCACAGTACCTCGTCCCGCTTCCAAGTCGGTGATCAGCTCGAGCTGGCGATTCGACGAGCCGGTTGCAGCAGGTAGGCGCGAAGATCGACGACGCCCTCGTGCAACGCCTACTTGATAGACGTCGAGGACCAGGTCGACCGGCTTCCCCTGCTTCAGCAGGCCCTTCGCCGTCTCTGGGATCTGTCGCCAGGTCGAGCCGCGACATCTGAGCGAAGGAGTCTACGTTGCCGTGGGCGGCGTCGTCGGCTCCATGGGCGGCCTCGTCGGCTCTATCGACCGCCAGGCCGAGGAGGTGCGTGCGGCCCTCGTTTCGGTGCACAGCGAGGATGGCGAGACGCTCGAGCGCGTGATGAAGGCCCTCACCAATCTCGACGAGCATGACCGCGCCACTCGACGGCCGCAGACCCGCGGCGAGCTTCTCGCGCTTCTCGTCGACGGGCTCCGAGACAGACGCGGCGGCCGAGGAGTCGCTCTGCCGCGTCCTCGACGCGCTTCGCGCCGAGGGGACGAGCTTTCTGCAGATCGGCGAGACAGGGCGATCCGGAGGTCGACATCGGCCACGAGGCGCTGATCCGCGGGTGGAAGCGTCTCGCCGGCGAGAAGCTCGATTTCAAGTCGGGGTGGCTGCGCGAGGAGCGCGAGGACGGAGAGGAGTGGCGCGGTCTCGTGCGTCGGGCCGAGGCGGGTCCGCGACTCGACATGGCGAGAGCAGCGGCGCATTGCCAGGCTGGGCAAGGACGCGCCGATTCTCTCCGGCGTGGAGCAAGCGCTACGGCAATGCATGGAATGCCGTCGCGGAGCATGCGTCAGCGAAGCCGGCGCGTTCAGTTTGATGGGGGTGCGTCGGCTCTCGGTGCTCTTCTCGTCATCGTTGCTGTTCGTCTGTTGGCAGTCTGATGGAGAGACTGATGGCAGTGCGGCAGGCGCGTGCTTGGTGCTCTGGCGGCGGCCGTCTCGGCGCGAACGCTTCACTGACCGAGGCGATGCGAGGATTAGTGCGCTGTTGGCTCTCGGCGTCGTGTCGGAGAGCCGTTCGTCCGACGATCTTCGCTATCTGTCGGAGGTCGAGATCGCTCTGGCTCACGCGCTGAGCCACTCCCATTGATCGCATACGTCTGCGCGGCCATGACAAAGCCGGTCTTCGTCGTGGCGTTCTCTCCGGACGGGCAGCGGCTGGCCTCGGTGTCGGATGACGAGACGCCGCGGCTGTGGGATGCGGGCACGGGGCAGCCGATCAGTGCCGTCTTTGCGCGGCCATGACAATAGCGTGTCATCAGCGTGGCTTTCTCTCTGGACGGGCTGTCGGCTGGCCTCGGTGTCAGATGACAAGACCTCGCGGCTCGTGGGATGCTGGTACGGGGCAGACGATTGGAGCAACCTCTGCAGGGGCATCATTACGGCGTCTGAGGCGTGGCGTTTTCTGCTGACGGTACGGCGGCTGGCCTTGGTGTCTTAAGACGGTACTCTGCTACTCGTGGGATTTGTCCAGTGGCGCAGCCGATAGGCGCGACCTGTGGCAGGGCGCATGAAGACTGCGTCTGGGATCGTCGCGTTCTCTCCGGACGGTCAGCGGCTGTCCTCGGCGTCAGAGGACATGACGCTGTGGCTCGTGGGATGTGAGCTACCGGTCAGCCGATCGGCGCACCCTTGCGCGGCCATGACTAAGGTGTCGAACAGCGTGGCGT
This sequence comes from uncultured Candidatus Rokubacteria bacterium, assembly GCA_963840495.1. Lineage (GTDB taxonomy): Bacteria > Methylomirabilota > Methylomirabilia > Rokubacteriales > CSP1-6 > CAWIZN01. The sequence continues at coordinate 20,192 of CAWIZN010000039.1, read as the reverse complement.
TCTCGCCGGACGGGTCGGCGTCTGGCCTCGGCGTCGAGAGGACGGGACGCTGCGGCTGTGGGATGCAGGCACAGGGCAGGCGATCAGCGCGCCCTTGGCCGGCCATGAGGAGGCGTCTACGGCGTGGCGTTCTCGCCGGACGGTACGGCGGCTGGTCTCGGCGTCGTCAGACAAGACCCTGCGGCTCTGGGATGCTGCGACGGCCAGCCGATCGGCGCGCCCTCCGCGGGCCATGAGGAAGGCGTCTGCGGCGTGGCGTTCTCGCCCGACGGGCGGCGGCTGGTCTCGGCGTCTGGTGACGCGACCCTGCGGCTGTGGGACGCCGTGACAAGCCAACTTATCGGCACCCCTCCGCGGGCCATGGGAGGTGTTCTGCCGCGTTTCTTTCTCGCCTGACGGGCAGCGGCTGGCCTCAGCGTCGTGCTGTCTGGACCGTGCTCTTGTGGGATGCCGCACCGGACAGCCGATCGGCGCACGCTTGAAGGGCCATCAGGACGGTGTCCTTCGCGTGGCGTTCTCTCCCGACGGAAGCGGCTGGCCTCGGCGTCCTAGTACTCGACCGTGCGTCTGTGGGATGCCGCCATCGGACAGCCGATTGGCGTGTCTTTGCGGGCCATTAGGAAGTTTTCTACGGCGTGTCGTTCTCTCCCGACTTTTCGTCGCTGTCCTCTTCTTCTCAAGACTCTTCTTTGCTTCTTTTTTTATTCTTTCTCTTTTCCTCCGGTCGGCGCCCGCTGCAGTCTGCCATTAGGAAAGCGGTTGCGAGGGTTCTCGCGCGGAAGTGCGGCAGAGGCGGTGGGCACTGCGACGTAAGCCCATGGATCTGCGGCGGGGGAGCCGATTATTACGTACTGCGCCCAGCGGTTTTTGCCCCCGGATCGAGACGAAAGGCTCGGCGGGCATGGAAAGAGCCGCGAATCGCGTCGGGGTCGAAGCACCTGCCAAGCTGACCTTATCGACAATCGGTCCAGGCTTCACTGAAGCGCGGTTCCTGCGTTGTCAACTCAGCTCAGTTTATCAGCGCGAGTTTCGAGCCGCTTCTACCCAGGCTTATACTGATCTCTGAGTAGAAGTGGCGCCCGATCGGCGGCGGTCTATACTGGTTTCGGCGTCCGAGCCAGACGCAAAAGGCCGGGCCCCCGTGGTCGGACCGCCATGGTATACTCCGCGGGGTTTTCGACTTTCCAGGAGGGTAGTTCGTGACCGGGTATCTCCCCGTTGCCATCTATCTGGGCTTCATTGTGGCCTTTGCCGTCGGTTCGCTGGGAGCGGCGGCCGTGCTGCGCCCGTCCCGTCCCTATGCGTCCAAGCTCGAGAACTACGAGTGCGGCGCCGAGACCGATCGGCGAGGCATGGGTCCAGTTCCCGGTGGGCTTCTACCTGGTCGCGCTGATCTTCATCGTCTTCGATGCCCTCGCCGTCTTCCTCTTCCCGTGGGCCCTCACCCTCCGGAGCGTGGGGCTGTGGGCGGTCGGGACGATGGGACTGTTCGTCGCCATCCTCTCGCTCGGCTGGCTCTACGCCTACAAGGAGGGGATACTCGCGTGGAAATAAAGGCGCCGACGCCGCAGATCCCACCGGCCGTCTGGACCGAGTTCAAGGATCTCCAGGAGTGGGAGAAGCTCCACCAGGAGCGTCCGGAAGGCGACAAGCACTCGGCCCTGTTCGAGAGCCTCACGGAGGGGATCCAGCACTTCCCCGGCGGCTTCGCATTGACCACGGTGGCCGACGCGTTTTTCAACTGGGCGCGCAAGTCGTCGGTGTGGCCCGTCACCTTCGGGCTCGCGTGCTGCGCCATCGAGATGATGGCGACCTTCGCGTCGCGCTTCGACGTCGAGCGCCTCGGCATGGTGCCGTGGGCCTCGCCGCGCCACTCCGATCTGATGATCGTGTCCGGCACCGTCACCATCAAGATGGCGCCGATGCTCAAGCGGATCTACGACCAGATGCCCGATCCCAAGTGGGCGGTCTCCATGGGCTCGTGCGCGAACTCGGGCGGCCCGTTCCGGCACGGCTACCACGTCGTGAAGGGCGTCGACCGCGTGATCCCCGTCGACGTCTATGTCCCGGGATGCCCGCCGCCCCCGGAGTCGCTGCTGAACGGCCTGCTCCTCCTCCAGGACCAGATCTCCCACTTCAGGACGACAGGGCAGCGCGCCGCCCCCAACCTCAAGACTGACTGACCAGGCTCGTGACGTTCGACCAGGCGCGTGTCCAGATCCAAGAGCGCTTCGGCGTGCCCGCTGACGGCGAAGGGTCCCAGCTCGCGGTCAGCGTGCATGTCGAGCGCTGGCTCGAGCTGGGGCGGTTCGCTCGCGAGACGCTCGGCTGCCTCTACTTCAATTTCTCGACCGCGGTGGACTGGAAGGAGCAGGGGCTCGAGGTCGTGGCCCGCGTGGAGAACCTCGACGCGGGCTTTGCCCTCACGATGAAGACGAAGCTCGGGCCCGGGGGAACCCGCTGCCCGTCGCTCGAGCCCGTGTGGCGCGGCGCGGGCTGGATGGAGCGCGAGTGCTACGACATGTTCGGCATCGGCTTCGACGGTCACCCCGACCTGCGGCGCATCCTGCTGCCTCAGGACTGGGAGGGGCACCCGCTCCTCAAGTCCTATGCCGTGGACACACCCCACCCGCCCTACCGCTGAGGAGGCCCGTCCATGATCCATGAGCTCAGGACCTATACCCTCCTGCCCAAGAAGGCGCCGGAGTTCCTCAAGCTCACCCGGAAGGTCGGCTTCGAGATCCGGTCGAAGCACTCGAAGTGCCTCGGGTACTGGACCTCGGAGATCGGCGACCTGAACCAGGTCGTGCACCTCTGGGAGTACGCGGACTTCGCCCACCGGACCCAGACGCGCGCCGCCCTCGCCGAGGACAAGGACTGGCAGAAGCAGTTCGTCAGCGAGGCCCGCAAGTGCCAGCTCCACCAGGAGTCCACCATCCTGATCCCGTCCGACGTCTGGCCGTTCACGCCGGGCTCCGGCAACGGCATCTACGAGCTGCGCTACTACCGCCTCTACCCCGGCAAGGTCGGCGAGTGGATGGGCATCTTCGGCAAGGGCCTGCCCGCGCGCACGAAGTACTCGAAGCCCGTCGGGGTGTGGTCATCCGAGCTGGGTGGGCTCAACATGGTCTATCACATGTGGGGGTATCCCGATCTGCAGGCGCGCGCCGACGTGCGCAAGCAGGCCGCGGCGGACCCGGCGCTGGTCGGAGGCGGTGAAGTTGCTGCCCCCGCTCATGCTGGAGATGTCCGCGAAGATCCTGATCCCGACGTCGTTTTCCCCGATGCAGTGAGGCGCCCATGATCTACGAGCTCCGCACCTATACGCTGGTGCCCGGCAAGCAGGGCGAGTACCTGAAGCTCTCCGGCGATCTCAGCCGGAAGATTCGCGGCGACGACTACGGCAAGCTCGAGGGCTTCTGGTCCACCGAGTTCGGCACCCTGAACCAGCTCGTGCACCTGTGGAGCTATGCCGACCTCAACGAGCGCGAGAAGCTCAGGACGGCGCTCGGAAAGAATGAACGGTGGCGCATGGAGTACGTGCCGCAGATCCGCCCGCTCCTGATCGCCCAGGAGAACAAGATCCTGTCGGCGGAGCTGCCGCTGACGCCACCCATCCGACACGGGCAATGTCTACGAGCTGCGCTGGTACCGCGCCCATGCCGGCCGGGCGGGCGAGTGGCTCGAGCACTTCAAGGCGATCATGCCCACCCGCGACAAGTACACGCGGCGCGTGGGCCTCTGGCAGACGCAGGCGGGCCAGCTCAACGAGGTCGTCCACATGTGGGCGTATCGCGACCTGAACGACCGGGCGGCCGCCCGCGCGAAGCTCGGGCAGGACCCGGCCTGGCAGGAGTTCCTGGGCAAGTCCGTCTCGCTCCTCGCCCACATGCAAGCCATCATCCTCAACCCCGCCGCCCACTCGCCCAATGAAATGACGGGCGCCAAGACTCACGGGTTGTCCGCGGACTGGGGGAGTGCGGGGGCCATTTCTGGGCCCCCGCAGACGAAAGAGGGACGAGGCCCGAGGCCGCGGGCGATGGCTGGGCACGGTGCGGGGGCCATTTCTGGGCCCCCGCAGACGAAGATCGGCCAGCCGGAACACCGAGCGCGCCTGACGATGGACGTAGAAGCGCGGAAGGTCGTCGAGATGGGGTACGGGGGCAGCGAGCGCCTCACCATGAACATGGGGCCGCAGCACCCGTCCGCCCACGGCGTCTTCCGCGCCATCCTGACCCTCGAGGGCGAGACGGTCGTCGCGGTCGACGCCGTCATCGGCTATCTCCACCGCTGCCACGAAAAGCTCGGCGAGTCCCTCACCTATACGCAGTACCCGTCCATCGCGTCGAAGACCGACTACGTGGCGGCGATGACGAGCGAGCTCGCCTATGTCCGCGCCGCGGAGATCATCGGCAAGGTCGACGTCCCCAAGCGCGCGCAATACCTGCGGGTGATCGTGGCGGAGCTGCAGCGCGTCGCCTCGCACTGCCTCTGGCTCGGCACCTGGTGCATGGACATGGGCGGGGCGCTCGGCGGCGGAGCCACCGTCTTCCTCTACTGCATCCGCGAGCGCGAGACCGTGCTCGATCTCTTCGAGTCGCTCGTCGGCGCCCGGCTGCTCTATGGCCTGCATCAGGTGGGCGGCGTGCGCTACGACATCCCGGCGGGATGGGACAAGCAGGTCCGCGACACGGTGGACCGGATCGAGCAGCGCATCGTGGAGTACGAGGACATGCTCGACCGGAACGCCTTCTTCCTCGCCCGGACCCAGGGCGTGGGGGTCATCTCGCGGGAGCTGGCGCAGGAGGTCGGCCTCTCGGGGCCGCTCATCCGCGGCTCCGGGGTGAGCTACGACATCCGGCGCGCCGAGCCCTACTCCTCGTATGAAGACTTCGACTTCAAGGTGCCCGTCGAGACCGAGGGCGACTGCTTCGCGCGCTACCGCGTGCGGATGGTCGAGTTCCGCGAGTCCATCAAGATCGTGCGCCAGGCCCTCGACGGGCTGCCCGCGGGGCCGATCTCCTCGCGTCCGGGGGTCAAGTCGGTGGGGCAGGTGCGCATTCCCAAGGGCGAGGCCTATGCGCGGGTCGAGGGCGCGCGCGGCGAGGTGGGCTGCTACCTGATCGCGGATGGCTCCGCCAAGCCCTATCGCATGAAGTGGCGGGGCGCGTCCTTCTCGAACCTGTCCGTGCTGCCGCACATCATCCCCGGCCACAAGGTGGCCGACGTCGTGGCGATCATGGGCTCCGTCGACCCGGTGTTCGGTGAGGTGGACCGATGAGGGTGATCTCCCCGACCGTCGGGCGCGGAGGCGCCCCGACGGCGTCCTCCGGAGAACGACCGATGAGGGTGATCTTCCCGACCGTCGGGCGCGGAGGCGCCCCGACGGCGCCCTCCGGGATCGACCGATGAGGGGAGCGATCATCGGCGTTCATCGTCCTGAACGCCGTCATCGGCCTCGTCACCTACCTCACGCTGCTCGAGCGGAAGTTCGCCGCGCGCATGCAGTCGCGCATCGGGCCCTATCGCGTCGGCCCCCACGGCCTGCTCCAGCCCATCGCCGACGCGATCAAGCTGATGATGAAGGAGGACATCGTCCCGCGCCTCGCGGACCGCCGGGTCTACAATCTGGCGCCGATCGTCTTCATCGTCCCGTGCATGCTGATCTTCGCCACGATCCCGTTCGCCCCCGGCCTGGGGGTGGCCGATCTCAATATCGGCATCCTCTTCTTCCTCGCCGTCTCCGCCATGGAGATCGTCGGGCTGTTCATGGGCGGCTGGGGCTCGAACAACAAGTACGCCCTCATCTCCGCGATGCGCGCGGTGAACCAGATCATCTCCTACGACCTGCCCTTCATCTTCGCGGCGCTCGTGCCCGTGGTGCTGGCGGGCTCGCTCAAGCTCTCCGACATCGCGGCGGCGCAGGACGGCTTCTGGCTCGGCTTCTATCCCCTCTGGTTCGTCTTCTATCCGGTGATCGGCCAGCTCGCCTTCGTCGCCTTCATCGTGGCCACGCTCGCCGCCGAGAACCGCGTGCCCTTCGACATCCTCGAGGCGGAATCCGAGCTGGTCGCGGGCTTCCGCGTCGAGTACTCGGGCATGAAGTTCGCCCTGATCCAGCTCGGCGAGTACGCCCACATGCTGGCGACGTCGTTCCTCGGCGCGCTCCTCTTCCTCGGCGCGTGGTCGGGGCCGGGGCCGGCGTGGCTCGGGCCGGTGTGGTTCCTCGTCAAGGCGATGTTCATCTTCCTGCTCGTGACCTGGGTGCGCTGGAGCTTCGTGCGGATCCGCGTGGACCAGATCCTCGCCATCTCGTGGAAGCTCCTGCTGCCCGCCACCCTGATCTTATTGATGCTGACCGCGCTCGTGGTCGTCCTCCGGAGCCCCGCCGGTGCGTAGCGAGCTCGGGCAGAGCTTCTGGGGCGATCTCGCGGATCTGTGCTCAGCCGTCGGCCGCGCCATGCGCATCACCTTCGTCAACTTCTTCCGCAAGCCGGTGACGGTGCACTACCCCGATGTCCAGCGCGCCTATCCCGACCGCTTCCGCGGCGTCCTCGCCCTGACCTACGACAAGGAGACGGGGGAGGAGAACTGCATCGGCTGCCGGCTCTGCGAGTACATCTGCCCGCCCCAGGTCATCAAGGTGGAGATGCTCAAGGCGCCAGAAGCGGAACTTCGCCAAGACCTTCACGCTCGAGCTGTACGCGTGCGAGTTCTGCGAGCTGTGCGTGCAGGTCTGCCCCACCGACGCCATCATCATGATGAAGTCGTTCGACGTGGCCACGCGCGACCGCCGCGAGCTCTTGCTCGACAAGGACCGCCTGCACCAGTTCGGCCTGCAGTTCGAGCCCTCGTGGGCGACGGGGAACCTGCTGCGCGACATGCAGACGCCGCCGAAGGCCCCGAAAGCGGAAGGTCCCGCCCGCCAAGGCCGGAGGCCAGGTGGAGTGAGCCTCGAGCCGATAGCCTTCGGGGCGCTCGCGGCCGTCTTGCTGGCCTCGTCGCTCGCCGTGGTCCTGACCAAGAACCTCTTTCACTCGGTGCTCTATCTGGCGCTGTCGCTGACGGCGACGGCGGGCATCTTCCTGGCGCTCGACGCGGAGTTCCTCGCCGCCGTGCAGCTCCTGCTCTACGCGGGCGGCGTCGTCACCATCGCCGTCTTCGCCATCGTCGTCACCGAGCGGCTGGTGGGCGACCGGATCACGCAGACCAGCCGCTATCTCGCGAGCGGCGCCATCGTGGCGGCGGCGCTCTTCGTGGCGGTGGGCGGCATCGTGGGCGGCGTGCCGCTTCCCGCCGCCCCGCCGCCGATGCCCGGGGACGTGACCCGCGCCATCGGTGAGGCGCTCCTCACGCGCTTCGTCCTGCCCTTCGAGCTGCTCGGCGTGCTGTTCGTCGCCGCGCTGCTCGGGGCGCTGTACTTCGCGAGACCGGACGAGTAGGGCATGGGGCTCCAGGCGTACCTCACGCTTGCCGCCGCGCTCTTCGCCATCGGCCTCTTCGGCGTCGTCACCCGCCGCAACACCATCGGCATCCTGCTCGGCATCGAGCTGATGCTGAACGCCGTCAATATCAACCTCGTGGCGTTCGCCCGCTTCAATGCCGACCCCGCGGGGTTCATCTTCACCGTCTTCACCATCAGCATCACCGTCGCCGAGGTCGCCCTCGGCCTCGCGCTGGTCATCCTCATCTTCCGGGTGCGGCGCACCGCGATGGCCGACCACCTGGACATCCTGAGAGGGTAGACGCGAGCCGATGAGGGATCCGGCCTCGCTCGCGCTCGCCACCGTCTTGCTTCCCGCGGCGGCGTTCCTGCTGCTCGCGCTCGTGGTGCCGCTGCGCCGCGCCGGCCGGCCCGCCGCCTATCTGTCCACCCTGTTTGCCGCGGGGGCGCTCGCCTGCGCGGTCCGGGCGTGGTCGATCTCGTCGCGCGGCGGCTTCAGCCTCTGGACCTGGCCGTGGATCCCCATGGAGGCGGGCGCGCTCACGAGCGTCGGCGTCCTCGCCGACGCCGACTCCACGCTGATGCTCGTGCTCGTGGCGGGCGTGTCCTTCCTCGTCCAGCTCTACTCCCTCGGCTACCTGTCCGACGAGCCGCCGGCGTCCCTCGGCCGCTACTACACCTACCAGTCGCTCTTCGCGTTCTCGATGATGGGGCTCGTGCTCGCGCCCAACTTCGTCCAGCTCTTCGTCTGCTGGGAGCTGGTCGGGCTCTGCTCCTATCTGCTGATCGGCTACTGGTACCAGCGGCCCGAGGCGGCCCGGGCGGCGGTGAAGGCGTTCTGGACGACCAAGGCGGGCGACGTCGGCCTCCTGATCGGCATCGTGCTCCTGTATCGCCAGGCGGGGACGTTCGACTTCCTCGACCTCCTGGTGATGGTCGACAGCGGGGCGCTGCCGCTCGCCGGGCTCGGCGCCATCACCTTCTGCATCTACCTGGGCGCGGTCGGCAAGTCCGCCCAGTTCCCCCTGCACGTGTGGCTGCCCGACGCGATGGAGGGGCCGACGCCGGTCTCCGCGCTGATCCACGCGGCGACCATGGTGACGGCGGGCGTCTACCTCCTGGTGCGGACGGCGTGGCTCTTCGACCAGACGCCGGAGGTGCTCGAGATCGTGGGCTGGGTGGGCGCCTTCACCGCGCTCCTCGCCTCCGTGCTCGCCTGCGCGCAGAGCGACATCAAGCGGGTGCTCGCCTACTCGACCGTCTCGCAGCTCGGCTTCATGATGGCGGCGATCGGCGCGGGCTTCGCCTCCGCCGGCTTCCTGCACCTCTTGACCCACGGCGTCTTCAAGGCGCTGCTCTTCCTGGGGGCCGGCGCGGTGATCCACGCCGTCGGCACCAACGACATCTTCGCCATGGGCGGCCTGGGCCGGGCGATGCCCCAGACCTTCATCGTGTTCCTGATCGGCACGCTGTCGCTCGCGGGCATCCCGTTCTTCGGCGGCTTCTTCTCGAAGGAGGAGATCCTCGCCGGCGTCTGGGTCGGCGGCCTGTCGATCCCCTTCGCCATGCTGGCCATCGCCGCGTTCCTCACGGCCTTCTACATGTTCCGGGTGGTGTTCATCGCCTTCGCCGGCACGCGTGGCAACGGCCACGGCAGCGGCGGCCATGCCCATGACGGGCCGCTGACGATGACCGTGCCGCTCTGGATCCTCGCCGCGCTCGCGATGGCGGTCGGCATCGGCTTCGCGGTGAAGCATCCCGAAGCCGAGTTCGTGGCGCCGGGATGGATCACCCCGCTGGCCATCGCGCTCGCCCTCGGCGGCATCGCGCTCGCCTGGCTGACCTACCAGCGCCGCGCCATCGACGCCGACCGGCTGTCCGGCGCCTTTGCGCTCGTCCGCGACGCGGCGGAGAACCGCTTCTATCTCGACGACGCCTTCCTCTGGATCTATCGCTGGGCATTCCTCGGATTCTCTCGGATCATCGGCTGGGTGGACCGCTACGTCGTCGACGGCGTCCTGAACGTGCTGAGCGCGTGGACGCTCGACGCGGGCGATCGGCTGCGCCGCATCCAGTCCGGCCAGCCCCAGGACTACGTCTACGGGGTCGCCCTCGGCGTCCTCTTGCTCCTCGTGTGGTTCCACTGGCTCGGGTGAGCATGGCCGGCTGGCCCGTCCTCTCCGCCATCACCTGGCTGCCCTTCGCGGCCGCCGTGCTCATCATGTTCACGGCGCGCCACCGGCCTCGCCTCGTGCGCTGGCTGTCCGTCGTCAGCACGGGCCTCTGCCTCGTGCTCTCCATCGCGATCTACGTGGCCTATGACCGGGAGGCGGCGGGCTTTCAGTTCTACGAGGAGCTCGCGCTGGTCCCGCCCCTCGGGATCAAGTACCAGGTCGCCGTCGACGGCATGAGCCTGCTGATGGTGCTCCTGACCTCGATCATCATCTTCGCCGGGTCCTTCGCGTCGTGGACGGTGAAGGAGCGGAGCCAGGAGTTCTACGCGCTCCTCCTCCTCCTCGTCACCGGTGTCTACGGCGTCTTCGTGTCGCTCGACCTCTTCGTGCTCTTTCTCTTCTACGAGATCGCCGTGCTGCCGATGTACCTGCTGATCGGCATCTGGGGCTCGAGTGGCGAGGTGCGCCCGCAGGGGATCTTCGGCTGGGCCATGCGAAGAACCGGCGTCGGCACCAAGGAGTACGCCGCGATGAAGCTGACCCTGTACCTGCTCCTGGGGTCGGCGTTCATCCTCGTGGGCATCCTCGCGCTGTACGTGGCGTCGGGCTCCACGTCCTTCTCCTTCCTCGAGATGGAGGGGGCGCAGTTCAGCCCGCAGCTTCAGTCGTGGGTGTTCCTCGCCTTCTACGTGGGCTTCGGTGTGCTCGCCGGCATCTGGCCCCTGCACACGTGGTCGCCCGACGGGCATGCCTCGGCGCCCACCGCCGTCTCCATGCTCCACGCCGGCGTCCTCATGAAGCTCGGCGCCTACGGCGTGGTGCGGCTCGGCATGGGGCTCCTGTCCGACGGCACGCTCGAGTGGGCGTGGCTCGTCGGCACCATCGCCTGCGTCAATATCGTCTACGGCGCGCTGAGCGCGATGGCGCAGACCGACCTCAAGTACGTGATCGCCTACTCGTCGGTCTCGCACATGGGGGTCGTCATGCTGGGGGCGGCCACGTTGACGGAGGCCGGGCTCAATGGCTCGGTGTTCCAGATGTTCGCCCACGGCGTGATGACCGGCCTCTTCTTCGCCCTGGTCGGCCTCGTCTACGAGAAGGCGCATTCCCGCGAGATCTTCAAGATGGGCGGGTTCGGCCGGATGATGCCGGGGATCGCGACCGCCTTCACGATCGGCGGCCTGTCCTCGCTCGGGCTGCCCGCGACGGCGGGCTTCATCGCCGAGTTCCTGACCTTCCTCGGCGCCTGGCAGGGACCGTATTCGTGGTGGCTCTTCCCCGCGGTGATCGGCGCCTTCCTCACCTCGATCTACGTGCTCCGGGTGACCAAGCATGATCTTCTGGGGCCCGCCGTCGCCCGATCCGCACTTCCACGGCCTGCCCGACGCCCGCGGGACGGAGTGGGCGGCCCTCGTCATCCTCGTCTTCGTGATCGTGCTCTTCGGGGTGTGGCCGGGGATCGCGCTCGGCCCGGTGGACACGGCGACCATGCCGATCCTGAACCGCCTCGGCGTGCTGCGCTGATGGCCGTGCTCGGCAGCCCGCTCGTGCTCGAGCTGGGCCTCGGGGTCTTGATCCTCCTCGTCTTCTTCGCGGGGCTCTTCCAGCGCTCGGACGACCGCCGCTCGGTGGGGGTCGTCGCCGTCGTCGGCCTCACCGTGCTGCTCGGCCTGTCGTGGCGCATGGAGCCCGGTCAGGCGCTGTTCGGCGGCTCCTTCGTCCAGGACGACCTCGCGATCTTCGCCAAGCGGCTCTTCCTGGTCGCCACGATCATCGGCGTCCTGGGCTCGCTCGGCCTGCGGGCGGCGGCCTTCGCGCGGCGGGCGACCGAGTACTACCTGGCCATCCTCGCGTCGCTGCTCGGCATGCTGGTGCTCGCCTCCGCGCGGGAGCTGATTTTATTGTTCGTGGCCTTCGAGCTGATGTCGATCCCGCTCTACTACCTGACCGGCTTCCTCAAGCGTGAGGAGGAGGCCGTCGAGGCCGCGCTGAAGTTCTTCCTGGTCGGCACCGTGTCCTCCGCGGTGCTCGTCTACGGCCTGTCGTTCGTCTACGGCATCGCGGGCACGACCGATCTCGGCGGCATCGCGAGCGCGCTGCGCACCGGCCATCCGCTCCTCCTGCTCGGCATGGTGCTGGCGCTGGGGGGGCTCGGCTTCAAGATCGCCGCGTTCCCGTTTCACATGTGGGTGCCCGATGCCTACGAGGCGGCGAGCACGCCGTTCGTGGCCTGGCTGTCGGTGGCGCCGAAGGCGGCGGGGTTCGTCGTGATCTTCCGCCTGTATCTGGAGGGCGTGGGGAGCTCGGTGCTGCTCTGGGTGCCGCTCGCCGCCGGGCTCGCCACGCTGACCATCATCGCGGGCAACCTGATGGCGATCCCCCAGCAGAACATCAAGCGGCTCCTCGCCTATTCCGGCATCGCGCACATCGGCTACATGCTGATCGGCTTCGCCGCCGTCTCCGCGGAGGGCGTCGCCATGATGCTCTTCTACCTGGTCGCGTACCTGTTCGGGAACATGGGGGCGTTCCTGGTCGTCGAGGCCGTGGCGCAGTCGGACGGCTCCGAGAGCATCAGCGCCTACCGGGGCCTGGCCCAGCGCTCGCCCGTGCTGGCGCTGTCGATGCTGCTGTTCTTGTTATCGCTCGGCGGCATCCCGTTCGTCGCGGGGTTCTGGGCCAAGCTCTACGTGTTCTGGGCGGCGGCCCAGCAGGGGCTCTACTGGCTGGTCCTGGTGGGCGCCATCCTCACCGTGGTCGCGCTCTTCTACTACCTGCTCGTGGCCAAGCGCATGTACATCGACGCGCCCGAGACGCCGGCGCCGGTGACCGCGCCCTTTCTGCTGAACTTCTCGATCTTCCTCTGCGTGGCCGGCGTGGTCGGCTTCGGCGTGTACCCGAAGCCCCTCGTGATGGCCGCCCTCCGCGCCGCGTCCAGCCTGTTCTAGCTTAGCTATAGCTAAGCTAGGGAGCGGGCGCATGAGGACGTCGAGCTGAAGCGTCAGTGACGCTCTGCGTCCGGTCAAACGGTCACGTCCTCACACCGGCGACTTTCAACCGCACGAGCCTGGAGGCCGGCACCGGGCGCGCGAACCCCTTGAGCGTGAGGGGCGCGAGCTCCTCGATCTCCGCGAGGTCTTCCAACTCCGCGACGAGACGCGTCGACACGAGGATCTCACCGCTCTTGGCCTCGCCACACAGCCGCGCGGCGAGGTTGGTCACCGTGCCGATCGCACCGTAGTCCAGTCGCCCCTCGAACCCGATCCCGCCGATGGTGGCGAAGCCCTTGGCGACCCCGATGCCGAGCCCGAGGTCGTACCCGAGCCGCCTCCACTTGACGGTCAGCTTTGCCACCCGTTCCTGCATCTCCACCGCCATCCGCGCCGCCCGGAGACCGGCGTCGGGGACTGGGACCGGGTCGTTGAAGAAGATCATCAGGCCGTCGCCCGTGAACCGCTCGAGCGTCCCCTCGTGGGCGAGGATCAGCTTGCCCATCTCGGCGTGGAACTCACGCAGGACACCCATCACCTCTTCCGGCTCGGCCGTCTCCGCGAACGCGGTGAATCCACGGAGGTCGAGGAAGACGACGGTGATCTCACGGCGATGGGTCTTCAGGGGATCATCGGCCCCGCCGCGGATGATGAGCTCGGCGAGGTGCGGGGAAAAGAATCGCTTGAGCCGCGTGAGCTGGTCGACCATCTGGTACGTTCGCGCATTGTCGATGGCGGTGGCCGCCTGGTGGCTGACGATGCGCAGGAGAACCTCGTCCAGCTCGTCGAAGGCATTGGGCTTCGGGCTCTCCACCGCGAGCACGCCGATCAGGCGGTCCTTGACGAGCAGGGGCAGGGCGAGCTGGCTCTGCGCGTTCGGCAAGCCCGGCAGGCCCGCCGGCTCGTCTCCCGGGATCTCCTGCCCTGCCGCCTGCATGCGCGCGCGGATCGCCTGCAGGTACCGGACGCTGGTGCCGATGTTCCCGACGCGCATGGGCGTCCGCCGTTCCGCCACGACCCCGATGACGCCGTCGCCGATCCTGACGCGGACGTCGGTGCCGGGCCGCGCATAGCCGCGGGTCGCGGCGACGACAAGGGCGTCCCCTGCCGGCTCCGCGAGCAGGAGCATCGAGTGCTCGAACCCGAGCACCCGCTCCATGGCCCCGAGGACGATCTCGAGGACCTCGCCCAGGTCGAGAGTGGACGTGATCTCGGAGGAGATCTGCTGGATGATGCGGACGTCGTTCGTCCGCTTCGCGAGATCGTGGTTGAGGCGGTCGATCGTCTCCTGGTTCCGCGCGATCTGCTCGCGAAGCTGGTGCGGGTCGTGGTCGCCCGCCGTCGTGCCGTCGCGATCCGTATCGGCCAAGAGATCAGCCGTGCGCCGGCGGAATCTGAGACGGCGGGATCCGCTCGCCCCGCGTCTTCGCCACCGACACCACGCGGAAGATGTCCGCGGCCCTGAGCTTGAAGATCCCCTTCATCCCGACCATCGACGCGATGGCCTCGATCTGCATGTCCATCGCGTCGAAGATGGGCCCGCTGGTCTCGGAGTGATCGAACTCGAGCTCGAGGTCCCACGTGTCGAACGACTCCGGGTGGATCAGCCAGACGGTGGCCTTGGGATTCTCCCCGATATTGCGCTTGGTCTTGTTGAAGAACTGGTGGGAGAGCGCGACGTGATCGCCGTCGATGTAGTAGACCTGCGAGATGGCGCTGGCATTGGGCGTCCCGTCCGCCGCGCACGTCACGACGCAGGAGGGGATCACGCCTTGCATGGCCGCTTTGATCTCGTCGGGCAGCGTCGCCATGGCTCGCTCTATGACACGCGGCTCCCCGCGGACGGCCCGGGAGTCTGGAGAAAAACCTCTTCAGCCCTGAACGTGATCGCCAGGCTCGGCGTGTACGCGAACCCCTGTGTGAACGGCCGGACGATGTCCTCGGGATACCCGAGCCTGAGAGCGTCCGCGAGCAGTGCCTTTCGATAGGCCTCCTGTCGCGCAACATCATCGGGATCAGCCGGTCGCCTGGAGAGGTAGGTGCCCTTGAGCTGGTAGGCCTCGTGTGAGAACTGACCGACGCCGAGGGCGACCCGGCCGTTGGTCTCGAGGTGGGTGAGAATCCGCTGCGCGCGTGCGCTCGGGACGAACACCGTGACCGTTTGACGATCCTCGTGAACCATTGCCCCGACGGCGAACGTGTGGGAGGGCCGGAGGCTCTCGTCCCTGGTCCCAAGGTGCAGATACGACGGCCCGTGAAGCAGCTCGACGACACGATCGGGAATCATGCGCTCCTACTCTTGCGGTACGAGGGTTGTATCACGTGCCCTGAGCATGGACGGGGCAACGGCGCTATCTCTTCGGATCGCCGAGGCGGGGGAGGGAGTCGGCGGTCTCGTCGAGGATCGCGGGATCGTCGATGGTCGCCGGCACGCCGTACTCGGCGCCGTCGGCCATCTTCTTCACGGTGCCGCGCAGGATCTTGCCCGAGCGTGTCTTGGGCAGCCGCTCCACCACCGCCGCCATGTGTCGCCTCCGTGGGGGCGTCTTCGCAGCGCCGCGGCCCCCAGGCTATAGGCCCACCGTCATCCGTGCAAGGCGCGCGCGTCCGCGCGGCACCTCGTCCCAATCGCGCCAGCCTGGGGTGCGTAGTCGACATCAACGCCCTCCGCGCCCTCGCGCCCCTTCCCCGCGCGCCCGTTCCCAATCACGCCCCCAGCCCCGCACGCCGCCCCCCGGTTGAACCGCAGGCACAGCGAACATCAGCCTCCGGGCGCGCCGACCGCGCACGCCCGGCTGTGAGCGGGATGCTAGGCGCGCGCACCGCCGCCGTCAAGCGGGCATTTCATTTGCGGGCATTTCATTTGTCAACAACACCAGCCGACAGACCGACGGAGGAAATCCGGAACGGCTGCGCTCCGACGGCGAGCGCGACCTCCGCATCAGCGAAGCCGCCGAGCGGTACAAGGCGCGGGCGGCGCAAATGTCGCGCGCGCTGGTCCAGCGCCCGTCGCCTCCCCTGCCCACACCGGCGAGCCCCAACGTCGAGTCGGAGGGGGGAACCGACGCGACGGATGTGGGGGCTCGCCGCCCGACACGCGCCGTCGCGTCGCCCTCGCACGTCGCCTGCTACGACCGATCCTCAGCTGACGGCCGTCGTCACGCGCCCGCGCCGGTCCGGCATGACGCGGGGAAAGACGTGCCAGCTCCCATCGGCTCCCAGGTCGCCGGCCACCCGGCGCCCGTCCTCGCTCGCGGCGCGGCTCGCGTCACGCGGCTCCGTGGCCGAACGTTCTCGCCCGCCGCCCAGGATCCGACCCGGTGTCGTGTTGGCGGCTCCGCTCGGCGCGCTCCAGGACGGAGAGCACGACCGCGCTCTCGAGAAGGCGCTGGCGAAGCGCCGGGGAGTCGGCCAGGGACGTCGCGAGCTGGCGGAGCGTCTGGGCGCTCGCCTCCCAGGCCTGCGCGGCCTCGCCGCGCAGCTCGCAGAGCTCGGCTGCTGTGGCGTGCACGCGCCAGGCCCCGAGCGGCGCCTCGGCCCCTTCGAGGGCCCCGAGTGCCCGCGCGATCTCGTCGCGCGCGCGACCTGGATCCCCCTGGGCGGCGGCGACCCGCGCGAGCATGCGCGCGCCCAGCGCCATCCAGGTGCGCTCCCCGGGTTGCACCGCCGTTTCCCACAGCTCGGCGGCGGCCTGGTGCGCCCGCGCGATGTCCCCTCGCTCGAGCCAGTACTCGCCGATCCCGTGGAGCAGTGGCATCCGGAGATAGAAGTCCCTGGGCCCTCCGGCCTCCATCCGGCCGGCGACCATGGTCAGACGGCCAAAGGCCGTCTCGCGCTCTCCCAGGCCCAGCTCGGCGCCGGCGAGCAGGATAAGTCCGAAGAGCTCGCAGTACGGGTGGGGGATCGCGCGTGCCTCGCCGACCGCGAGACGTGCGCGGTCCGCCGCCCCCGGGAAGTCGAGGGCCTGGAGATGGAGCGACGCGGTGGCGAGCCGGAAGAAGATCTGCCAGAGACGCGACCCGTTACGCTCCGCCATCCGGCCGGCCGCGGCCACCACCCGGAGCATCTCTCCCCATTGCCCGCTCAGGAGCAGGGCCTGCGAGCGACTGTACTGGCAAAAGAGGTACTCGTACTCGTCGCCAACCTCGAGCGCCAGGCCCGATCCCTCCTCCGCGGTCGCGAGCGCGGTCCGATAGGCCCCCGCCAGACGCTGGAAGTAGGAGGAACGCGCCAGCAGCAGGCTCAACAGCGCGCGATCAGGGTTCCGCCGCGCGGCCGCCGCGGCCTCCTCGCACGCCCAGGCGTCGTCGGGCCGCCAACCGCGCAGGATCGAGTGCCAGTAGCCCGACGAGCCGCGCGTCCACGCCTGGAACAGCTCGCTCCCCACGTCTCGGCCGAGCGCCACCGCCCGCTGCGCCGCCGCCAGGCAGCGGTCGCCGTCCACGGCGAAGACCGCGCTGGCGAGGTAGAAGAGCGCCCTGGCCTCCTCCTCGGTGCGTCCCCGCTCGCGCGCGAACTGGGCGAGTGCGTCGAAGTCCGCGGCCGCGTCGTCGGTCTGGCCCGTCGCTCGCCGCAGCATGCCCCGGCGTTCCAGCACGGCCAGCCGCAGGTCGTCGCCCGCGATCGAGTCCGCGCGATCGAGCAGGTCGAGCGCGCGGGTCAGGTGATCGATCGCATCCCGATTGGCATAGCGCCGCGCGGCGTTCTCGGCGGCCCGGACGAGGTAGTGGATCGTGCGCTCCCCGTCGTGACCCTTCTCGAAGTGCGTGGCCAGCTCGGCCGCGACGTCGCCGGCGTGGCGCCCATGAAAGCGCTCCATCGTCTCGCCGATGCGGCGGTGCAGCGCGAGCCGGCGCGTCGCCGACAGCCGCTGGTAGAGCGCGTCCCGGTAGAGCGAGTGGACGAAGCCGTAGCGCTCCGAGGCCGGGCCGTCCGGCCACTCGGCGACGCCGCGCGACGTCAGGAAGCGGCCGCGGCGGGCAAGGGCCTGGCAGAGTGCCTCCACCGCCATCACCTTGGCGTCGAGGGCCCCGGCCACCAGGGCCGCGTCGAACTCGAGCCCGGCGACGCTCGCCGTCTCCAGCAGCTCGTGCTCGGCCTCGCCCAGCTCCTCGAGCTGCCGCTCGATGACGTCTCGCACGCTGTCCGGGACGGCGACCTCGGCGAGGGCGGGGTCGACGGTCAGGTCCAGCGCCCGTCCACGCGCTCCAGCGCCCCCTGGCTCTGGAGATAGTCGACGAGGCTCACCATGAACAGCGGATGGCCGTCCGTGCGCCGGTGGATGACCTGCGCCAGCTCCGGCGCGATTGCCCCGGCGGGGAACCGCCGGGTCAGGTACTCGTGCACGGCGGCCCCCGGCAGGAGCTCGACGCGCAGCTCCTCGCACTGCCCGTGAGCGGCCAGCTCCTGCTTCACGGCGCGCAGCGGGTGCGCCGGACGATCACGTCGACGGGGCGGAACGTGCCGAGCAGCAGGAGGCGCGCGGGCTCCCGGCGGCGGGCGAGCGAGGCGATGAGATCGAGCGTGGAGTAGTCGCTCCAGTGCAGGTCCTCGAGGACGAGCACCAGCGGGATCTCCGCCGTCAACGCCTCGAGCGCCTCGGCCATCTCGCGGAGCATGCGCTCTCGCGTCGATCCGAGGATGTCCCGCTGAAGCCGATCACGGTCGGCCGCGCTGACGAGCGAAGGCATCTGCACGAGCCAGGTCGGCGCGTGGCGCGCGAGAATGGCGAGGACGCGATTCCCCTGATCGTGGCGGCCGAGCCGCCCGAGGGCCTCGAGCACGGGCATGTAGGCCTCTCCCGCGCCGTGGAGGGCCAGACACTGACCCGCATCACCCAGATGGCCCGGCCTTCCAGGCGTTCCAGGAACAGGTCGACGAGCGTGGTCTTCCCGACACCGGGCTCGCCGGTGATGAAGACGACCTGTCGCTCTCCCCCGAGAGCGCGGTCGAGACAGCGCTCGAGGCGACCGAGCTCGGCGCCGCGCCCCACCGGGTGCAAGGATTGCGTCCCCGTCGCGGGGCGGGCGCCGACCGCGCCGGGCGCTTCGTCGCGTGCGCCCGCGGCGCGCTCGCCGCGCTCGGTCGGCATCTGCGCCGTCACCGAGGCGATGAATCGATACCCCCGGCGGTGGACGGTCTCGATGAAGACGGGAGACCGAGCCGGGTCGGCCAGCGCTTTGCGGATTTCCCGGACGCTGGTCTTGAGCACGGCGTCTCCGACGTGGACGCCCGGCCACGCGGCATTCAGCAACTCGTCCTTGCTGACCAGGTGGCCGGCTCTGCTCAAGAGGTGCGCCAGCACCGCGAATGACTTGGGCGTGAGCGCGTGGCCCGTTGGCCCCGGACGAGCCGCTGGTTGGCCTCGTCGAGGAGGAAAGGACCGAAGTGAAGCACGGTCGAGGTTCCCATCCGTCTCCCCGGTATCAGCCATTCTAGCCCGACCGGGACGTAGGGCGGGTCGGTCCAATACCGGCCCCGGTGTAGGGCACGGAACGCCGCCTGTTGCACCGCGCCCACGGGGTCATCTGCCGCCGGTGCCCGGCATCACGGCTCCTTTCTCTCTTACCGAACTCTTACCGCTGCGTCATGACTGAGTCGCCGAGGGCCGATATGCTCGGCAGGGTGGCGCATGTCGCGTCCACGCGCTTCCATCCTGATCGGGCGGGAGGGAGCGGGCCTCGCGGCCATCACAACGTGCCCGTTGCAGAACAAGGGGAAAGCACCATGCGGAGTGGACAGCAGCGCTGCGGGAACATCCAACAATGGTCACACCGGGCCCTCGCGGGCATCTTCGCCGCCCTCGTCATTGGGGTGAGCTCGGCCCCGGGTGTGGGAGCCGCGACTCAGATCGGCGGCTCGGGGAGCGACGTCCTGATCGGCCCTGACGACGACAACGTGAACAACCTACTCATCCAGCCGCCCGGCACCGCCGCCAACCAGAGCCTCAACAACACAGACATCCAGGTGGGCGGGCGCGGCCACGACATCCTGATCGGGCTGCTGGGCAACGACGTCCAACTCGGCGACGATGGCGATGACATCCTCATCGGCGGCCCCGGCAGCGACGTCCAGTTTGGCGGACGGGGCAACGACATCTCGATCTGGGCGCCTGGCGATGGTAGCGACGCCTTCATCGGCGGCGAGGGCCTCGATGTGCAGGTGGTCGGCCTTATCGATCCCGTGGCCCCCGGTTCCTTGATTCCGCTTTTAGCAACCCGTCCAACCGGTACCCTTTTGGACGGCCGTCCGTGAACGTGAGTGGCCTCAACGCTACCTGCACACTCGAGCGCGTGGCGGAGACCGATCCGGACCTCGGGGTGGAGTTCCTCCTCCGCTTTCGGAACGCCGCCGGCAACATCGTCGTCACCATGCGGCTGACCGAGGTGGAGCAGGTCATCTGCCCCAACCTGGGACAGGTCGGCACCATCCTCTTCGCCGACCTCAGGGATCGTGATCCGCAGCTCGTGCCGATCTCGCTTGACCAGCTACCGCACCAGAGCCAGTTCGTGGCCCCGATCATCCGGTAGCGCCCCGCCAGGGCAGGCCCGGAGCGCGGTGGGCTCCGGGCCGATCCCTTCACCGCGC
>CAWIZN010000038.1:0-23481 GCA_963840495.1 uncultured Candidatus Rokubacteria bacterium | reverse complement strand
GGATTAGCCATTGCGCTTGCGCTCCCTTCCGACGACAGCGATGCCTGCCCGACGATAGCGATGCCTGCCTGAAAGATGTGTCCCCGCCGCCCCGGGGTCCGGAGGGCCGGCCCGCCTCCGAGTGTCGCTCAAACGGCCTACCGTGTCACGAGCTCGCCCAGGGTCAAGATGATGGCTCCGACCCGAGGCCGGGCGCGGCGGTCCGGGAAGGCGTGGGTCCTACGCTCGGAGCAGCCGCCGTTCGAGCGCCGATCCGCGCAACCGCCAGCGGTGCGTGGGAGACCACCAGATGCACGGCGATCCCGACGGCGACGGAGCCAACTGTAATAGGTCGCGTTTCATGAATGCGGCCCTCCTGAGCGGATTTGCCTGGAGGCATTGATGTTGGTGTTCAGGCGACTCAGGCTGTCGTTGCCTGCTCGAACGAGACCCTGTGTTTTTGCGATTCGTCGCTGACTTGCGGGCATCCCACGTGACGCGCACCGGCAGATTCTACGCGTCGATGACGATGTCTATTGGTAAAGATGCATCGAGGTGGCCCCAGGGTCCGAAGGGCCCGTCACAGAGTGTCGCTCAAATCAGCCTAGCCTGTCACGGTCCCGCCCAAGGTTAAGATCGCGGTCGGGCCAGGAACCTCGCGGCGCCGGGCGGGGCGGGGGGCCCTCCCCCCGGAACCATGGCTTCTGCGGGTTGTCGAAGCCGCAAACCAGGATCTCGTGGCCCCTTGCGAGTGGCCACTAAGACTGCGCCGCAGCGTGTCCCGGGCAAGGGCCCCCGCCCCCCCCCGCCCGGCGTCTAGCGCCCGCGGAAGGTCGGCCGCCGCTTCTCGCGCCAGGCGCTGTGCCCCTCGGCCTTGTCCTCCGTCAGCTCGAGGGCCATGAACCGATAGAGATCGACCAGGGACGCGTCGGAGAGATTGGGGATGTCGAGGCTCCGCAGCAGGGACTCCTTCGCGAGGCGGGCGGCGAGCGGCGGCAAGGCCGCGATGTGTCCGGCCACCTCGAGCGCCTTGTCCATGAGCTGCCCATGCGGGACGACCCACTGGGCGAGGCCGATGCGGTGCGCTTCCTCGGCGCCGAGCGGGAACCCGAGAATGACCCGCATCGCCTGCCCCCTGCCCACCCAGCGCGCCAGCCGGACGCCGCCGCCGTAGGCGGGGAGGATGCCGAGCGCGACCTGCGGAAGCCGCCACTCCGCCTTCTCGGAGGCGACGAGCAGGTCGCAGCAGAAGGTCACGATGCACCCGATGCCGACCGCGTAGCCGTTGACCGCGCCGATGATCGGCTTCGAGAACTCGCCGAGCACCTCGAAGGCGCGGCCGCGCCGCTTGGCGATGCTCTTGATGAACTCGGCCGCCGAGTCCTGCGTATGGGTGCGCGGATCCTTCAGGTTCGCCCCCGCCGAGAAGGCGCCGCCCGCCTCGTCGCCGGTCAGGATCGCGCAGCGGATCTCGTCGTCGTCCTCCATGGCGGCGAAGTGGCGCGCGAGTCCCTCGTTGAAGTCGGCGCCCCAGGCATTGCGCGCTTGCGGGCGACTCAGGGTGACGACGCCGATCGCGCCGCGCTTGTCGTAGGAGACGGGCATGGCGACCTCCTCAGGAGAGTCGGTAACCCTTGGCGGAGAGCGCGGTCTCCACGGCGGCGCGATGGCGTTTTTCCCAGGCCTCGAGGCTCATCGCCGAGTCCGTGGCCACGCGGGCCTGCACCTTGGCGAGCACGTCGGTCGCCTGGGCCCGCGGCACGACGACGACGCCCTCTTCGTCCGCGACCACCACGTCGCCCGGATTGACGACGACCCCGCCGCAGCGAATGGTCGCGTTCATGTCGCCGCCGCCGCCGCGCTTGGCGGGAATCGGAGAGGCGCCGCGGGCGAAGACGGGGAAGAGGTTGGCGCGCGACTCGCCCACGTCGCGGATCACGCCGTCCACCACGAGGCCGGCCACGCCGTTCCGCTGCGCGATGGCGCAGACATTGCCGCCGGCCACCGCCATCTCGTCGTCGCCCGCCTCGACCACGATGACGTCCCCGCGCTGGGCGAGGTAGATCGCCGCGTGGAACATCAGGTTGTCGTGCTTGCCCGTGCGCACGGTGAAGGCCGGCCCGGCGATGCGCGGCATGCCCGGCCACAGCGGGCGGATCGCGTAGCGCATGACGCAGGACAGGTCGACGACGTCGCAGAGATCGGTGGGCGCGAGCTGCCCGAAGGCGGTGAAGACGTCGGCGGGCAGCCGGTCGATCGCGGCATTGAGGGGGCGGGTGGATTCGGTCACGGCCTCGTCTCCTTCGGGTGGCGGCGTTCTCGCCGCTGACGGGCTCTTATAGCACAGGTGGAGGTCTCGCCCGTCTCGTGTGGTCGGGCCGGCTGCCCCAGTCTTAACGGGAAGGCCGAGTCACCGTCAAGGCGCGGAACGGGTTGCTGGCCAGTGCGCGCGCCCGTCGATGACCGTCAAACGGCGACCCGCGCGCGCGTGCGAGTCCGCGTGGCACCAGTCCTCGACGCTCGCGCCACCGGCCGGGTGATTTCGATGCGCACCCGGCCGCCGAGCGCCGCGGCATACCGGGCGAGCGTTACCACGCCGACGTTTTTCACCTTGCCGGATTCCAGCTTCGCAATCGCGGGTTGACTCACGCCGAGGCGCTTGGCCAGCGCGCGTTGCGAGACGCCAGCGAATTCGCGCAGGGCGACCAGGTCTTGCTCGAGGGCCATCTCGGCGACCAGCGCGTCGACGCGGGCCTCCATGCCGGGATCGTGCCGATATTGCCCCTCGAGCCACACGCGGAAGTCACTCGTGGGCTTCTTTGTCTTCGTCATGACGCGGCGCCGCTCCTTTCGTTCCCTCGTTGCTGTGTTTTCCCTTGCTAGACCGCTCGCTGATATCCACGGACCCGGGCGAGGACCTCGGCCGGAATGTCCCGCCGCTTCTTGACGACGCCGTCCAGCACGATGATCCGTTGTCCAGCACGGAAAGTGTAGAACAGCCGCACGCCGCGTCGCCCGCGCAACTCAAAGAGCCCGTCCCCTAGGCTCTTGGATTGGGGCTCGCGCAGCGCATGGCCGCGCGCCTCGGCGAGCACTAGGAGTGCTGCCGCTTCGTCCTTGAGTCGGCCATCCAGTGCGGCCAGGAACGCCTGGGCGGGCGCCTCGCCGCGCGCCGTCCGGTACCACTCGACCGTCCACTCCGTCCTGTTCTCCAAGCCACTAGAATAACCTGCAGGTTATCACTATCAAGCAGAAAGCATGGAGCAGAAGTAGCGTCACCGGAAGACTTGGCGGGAATCGTCGGCACCCGCGCGGTGGAACTTTTTCGCCAAACGCGCTATAACTCCCGCGTGTCGATTCGAGCGGCCTCGGCGGGGTTGATCGCGCTGGGCCTTCCCGCGATTGCGGCGGTCGCGAGCGCCGCCGACCGCGTGTCCACGCCGAGTATCTTCTCGCCCGTCTCCACCCCGGCCTTCGCCATCCGCGAGGTCGCCTTCTTCGTGCTGGGCATCACCGCGGTGATCTTCGTCGTGGTGGCCGGCCTCACCGCGTATGCCATCGTGCGCTACCGGCGCCGGGGCAGCGGGCCCGCCGCCGAGCCGCCGCAGGTCTACGGGAGCACCCAGATCGAGCTGGCGTGGACGGTGGTGCCGCTGCTCATCGTCATCGTGCTGTTCCTGGTGACCGCCCGCTACATCTGGGGCATCGAGCGGCGCCCGCAGCCCGCGAATGCGCTGGAGATCACCATCGTCGGCCATCAGTGGTGGTGGGAGATCCGCTACCCCAAGCTCGGCATCGTCACGGCCAACCAGATCCACCTGCCCGTGAGCGACCCCGAGAAGCCCACCCCGACCTTCATCACGCTGCAATCCGTCGACGTGATCCACAGCTTCTGGGTGCCGCAGCTCGCGGGCAAGATGGACGTGATCCCGAACAAGACGAACCGCGTCTGGGTCGAGCCGCTGACCTCGGGCACCTTCGTCGGGCAGTGCGCGGAGTACTGCGGCCTCGAGCACGCGCTGATGCTCCTCACCGTCGTCGTGCACCCGCGGGAGGAGTTCGACCGCTGGGCGGCGGCCCAGCAGACGCCGGCGCGCGACGATCCCGCCGCGCGGCCGGGCCGCGAGCTGTTCGCCTCGCTCGCGTGCATCAACTGCCACACGATCCGGGGGACGCCCGCCAATGGGATCTTCGGCCCCGACCTCACGCACCTGATGAGCCGCGGGACGATCGGCGCGGGCGCCGCGCCCAATACGCCCCAGCACCTGCGCGCCTGGGTCGACGACCCCGCCACGTACAAGCCGGGCGCGCTGATGCCGGCGATGAAGCTCTCGCGCGACGAAGTCGACAAGCTCACCGCTTACCTGGTGACGCTCCGATGAGCGTGCGCGATGCGGAGGTCGCATGCATGAGCGTCTGCGCCGGCGCTGGCCGGAGACGACGCGCGGCAGGGCGCGCTCGAGCGGCTGCACGGCTGGGTCACCACCGTCGACCACAAGCGGCTCGGCGTGATGTACGTCGGCGCCGGCCTCCTCTTCCTCGTCATCGCGGGGATCGAGGCGAGCCTGATGCGGCTTCAGCTCGCGTGGTCCGGCCTGCACATCATCCCGCCGGAGACGTTCAACCGGCTCTTCACCATGCACGGCACCAGCATGGTGTTCCTGGTCGGGATCCCCATCGTGTTCGGCTTCGGGAACTACCTCGTGCCGCTGATGATCGGCGCCCGCGACCTGGCGTTCCCCCGGCTCAATGCCTTCGGGTTCTGGATCTTCCTCTTCGGCGGCCTCTTGCTCCACTTCAGCTTCATCGGCGGCGACGGGCTCTATGGTGCGGGCTCGGCGCCGGCGGTCGGCTGGTTCGCCTATGCCCCGCTGACCAGCCAGGCCTTCACGCCGGGCAATGCCACGGACTACTGGAACCTCGCGGTGTTCATCACCGGCGTCGGCACCATCGCCACCGCGGTCAACCTCGTGACGACGACGCTGACGATGCGCGGGCCCGGGATGAGCCTCGGCCGCATGCCCGTCTTCGTGTGGATCATGCTCACCGTCTCGGGCATGACCCTGCTCATCCTGCCCCCGCTCTCCGCCGCGCAGATCATGCTCGCCCTCGACCGCTATCTCGGCGCGCACTACTTCGACACCCAGGCGGGCGGCTCGGCGGTGATGTGGCAGCACTTCTTCTGGTTCTTCGGCCACCCCGAGGTCTATATCCTGATGCTGCCGGGGTTCGGCTTCGTGTCGGAGATCATCCCCGTCTTCGCGCGCAAGGTCATCTTCGGCTACGCGACGCTGGTGGCGGCGGCGGTGTCGATCGGGGCGGTGTCGCTCAGCATCTGGGCCCATCACATGTTCGCGGTGGGCCTGGGCGGGCCCGTCACGGCCTTCTTCGCGGCCTCGACGATGCTCATCGCCGTGCCCACGGGGATCAAGATCTTCAACTGGCTGGGGACGATGTACGGCGGCACGCTGATCTTCAAGACGCCGATGCTGTTCTGCTGCGCGTTCCTGTTCCAGTTCCTGTGCGCCGGGCTCACGGGGGTCATGCTCTCGGTGGCGCCCTTCGACTGGCAGCTCACGGACTCCTACTTCGTGGTGGCGCACTTCCACTTCGTGCTCGTCGGCTGGCTGCTCTTCACGATCTTCGCCGCGGTGTACTACTGGTTTCCGAAGGTGACCGGGCGGATGCTCTCCGAGCGGCTCGGGCGCTGGCATTTCTGGCTGCTCGTGATCGGGTTCAACCTGACCTTCATCACCATGCACATCCAGGGCGTGCTCGGGATGCCGCGCCGGGTCTACACGCTATCCGGCCGATCGAGGCTGGGAGATCTGGAACCTGATCACCACGCTCGGCGTGCCGGTGCAGGGCCTCGCCATCGCGATCTTCCTCGTCAACGTCATCGTCTCGCTGCGGCGGGGCGAGCGGGCGGGGGACGACCCGTGGGATGCGTGGACGCTCGAGTGGGCCACGACGTCGCCGCCGCCGCCCTACAACTTCGAGGTCGTTCCGGTGACGACGAGCCGGCGCCCGCTCTGGGACCTGAAGCACCCCGATGACCTCGACGGGCCGCACGAGTGAGCCGATGACGACCGCCGCCATGGCCGAGCCGGCCGAGATGAGTCACGCGTGGCGCGGGCGCGTGGGCATGATCGGCCTCATCATCGCCGAGGGCTCGCTGTTCTCGGTGTTCGTGGTCGCGTACCTCTTCTACATCGGCAAGAGCCTCAACGGACCGTATCCGCGCGAGGTGCTCGAGCTGCCCGTGCTCGGCACCATCTGTCTCCTGTCGAGCAGCGTCTTCGTCGCGCTCGGCTCGCGCGCGCTTTCGCGGGGGGACGTGCGGGGCTGCGGGCGCTGGCTGGCCGTCACCGTGGCGCTGGGCGCGATCTTCCTCGCCGGCACGGCGCGGGAGTGGTACGGCCTGATCTATCACCAGCACCTCACGATCGGCACCAATCTCTTCGGGACGACCTTCTATCCGCTCGTGGGCCTGCACGCCTCCCACGTCATCTTCGGGCTCGTCATGCTCGGCCTCTGCTGCGCGTTCGCCTGGTCGGGGGCGCTCAGGCCGGCGCATGCCGAGCGGGTCGAGATGGTGTCCTGGTACTGGCACTTCGTCGACGCGGTGTGGATCGTGGTGTTCACCGTCGTGTACGTGATCGGCCGATGACACCGGAGCCTGCGAGACGGACGCGCTCGAGGTGCCCGCGCCCACCGCGTGGCCCATGGTGCTGGGGCTCGGCGTCACGCTGGCCGTCGCCGGCCTCGTCACCCACGTCTCGGTGAGCGCGGTCGGCATCGTCCTGGCGCTGGCCGCGGCGGTGGGCTGGTGGCGGCAGGTGCTGCCCGTCGAGCGCGTCGAGCACGTCCCGCTGCGCCCGCTCGCCGAGCGGGCGAGGCCGATCGCGCCGTCGACGACCGCGGTGGGGCGGCTCAGGCTCGGCGAGGGCGGGCATCGCACGCGGCTGCCCGTCGCAGGTCCAGCCGCTGTCCGCCGGCGTCGTGGGCGGCCTCGTCGGTGGCGTCGCGATGGCGGTGGTGGCGCTGGCCTATGGCCTCATCGCCCAGGGCAGCCTCTGGTATCCGGTGAACCTCCTCTCCGCGGCGGCCATGCCGGGGATGGCGCGCGCCAGCGTGGCCGAGCTGCGCGCGTTCAGCGGCGCCGCGCTGGTCATCGGCCTCGTCGCCCACACCCTGACCTCGATGCTCGTCGGGCTGCTCTACGCCGTGATCCTTCCCATGCTGCCGCGCCGGCACATGCTCTGGGGCGGGCTCATCGCGCCGCTCCTGTGGACCGGCTTGCTCTGGGCGCTGCTCGGCGCGATCAACCCGGCGCTGAATGCGCGGGTGGACTGGGTCTGGTTCATCGCCTCGCAGATCGCCTTCGGTCTCGCCACCGGGTTCGTGGTGAGCCGCGCGCACCCGGTGGCGACGATGCAGACCTGGCCGCTCGCCGCGCGCGCCGGCGTGCAGGCGAGGGGAATGGAGCGCGATCGGGAGCCCCGCCGATGAGGGCGTGGCCGCGTGGGCTCGCGGGCCTCGCCCTCGCGGCGGGCCTCGCCCTGGCCGGCTGCGATGCGATGCCGGGCAAGCCGCGCCTCGCCGACCGCGAGAAGCTGCCGACGGAGATCATGGACTTCGGCACGCTCTACGCGCGCAACTGCGCCGGATGCCACGGCGCCGACGGAAAGCTCGGCCCCTCCCGGCCGCTCAACGATCCGGTCTATCTCGCCCTCGTCCCGCGCGAGCGCCTGCGCCAGGTCATCGCGACGGGCGTGCCCGGCACGGCCCAGCCCGCCCTCGCGATCTCAGCGGGCGGCACGCTGACCGATGCGCAGATCGACGCGCTGGTCCGCGGACTCGTCGAGACGTGGGGCCGCCCCGACGCGGTCAAGAACGTCGCGCTGCCCGCGTACGACGCCAAGGCCGACGGCGGCGACGCCGAGCGCGGCAAGGCCGTCTACGCCGCGGCCTGCGCGAGCTGCCACGGCCCCGACGGCCGGGGTGGGCCCAAGGGCGGCGCGGTGACGGACCCGTCGTATCTCTCGCTGGTCAGCGATCAGTACCTGCGCACGACGGTGATCGCGGGGCGCACGGATCTCGGCATGCCCGACTGGCGCGGCGTCGCGGCGGGGCAGGCCTTGAGCGGGGCGCAGATCTCGGATGTGGTGGCGTGGCTCGTCTCCGAGCGGCGGCCCGTGCCCGGCCGGCCACCGTCGAGGACGCCGTGACGATGCGCGCGCTCGCGGCCGAGCATTCGCGCGGAGAGGAGCAAGGCTGATCCATGTGTCCTGGTCACGATTCGCTGCCCCCGTCCACGCCGTCGTCGGCATCGCGCCGGGGATTCCTCTTCAAGCTCGGGCTCGGGCTGAACGCGCTCGGGGCCGTCCTGGTCGGCATCCCGGTGATCGGCTATATCCTCGCGCCGGCCCGGAAGGCGAGCGCCCAGTCCTGGATCAAGCTGGGCACGGTCACGACCTATCCGGAGGGCGAGACGCGCCTGGCCATCTACGACAACCCCTTCCGCGTGCCGTGGGACGGGGCGACGGCGAAGGTCGCCTGCTGGGTGCGGCGCATCGCGGCCGATCAGTTCCAGGTCTTCGCGATCAACTGCGCGCATCTCGGCTGCCCGGTGCGCTGGTTCCCGCAGTCGCGCCTGTTCATGTGTCCCTGCCATGGCGGCGCCTACTACGAAGACGGCACGCGCGCCTCCGGGCCGCCGCCGCGGGGCCTCTACGAGTACGAGTACCAGGTGCGGGATGGCCAGCTCTGGGTGCGCGGCGGCCAGCTTCCCACGCTGTCGGGGCCCGTGTGAAGCTCGGCGTACCGCGGCTCGCGCGACACGCTGCGCAAGGTCAACCAGTGGATCGAGGAGCGCGCGGGGATCGGGGCGGTCGTCCAGCCCATCCTCGCCCATCGCGTCCCGCGCTCGACGGCGAGCTGGTGGTACGTCTTCGGCAGCGCCACGCTCGCCCTGTTCATGCTCCAGATCGCGACGGGCATCTGCCTGGCGCTGGTCTACGTGCCCTCGGCGGACGAGGCGTACCAGAGCCTGCAGTACCTGAACTACCAGGCGCCGTTCGGCTGGTACCTGCGGGCCATGCACTTCTGGGGCTCGAACGCGATGGTCGCGGTGATGACGCTGCACATGATCCAGGTCTTCCTCTTCGGCGCGCACAAGTATCCGCGCGAGATGACCTGGGTCGTCGGCTGCCTGCTCTTCCTGTGCACGCTCGGCATGGCCTTCACCGGCCAGGTCCTGCGCTGGGACCAGGACGCGTACTGGGGGCTCGGCATCAGCGCGTCGATCGCCGCGCGCTCGCCGGTGATCGGCGATCAGGTCGTGCACGTGCTCCTCGGGGGCCCGATCATCGCGGGGCGGACGCTGTCGCGCTTCTTCGCCGTGCACGTCTTCGCCATCCCCGGGCTGCTCTTCGCGCTGATCGGGCTGCACCTCTGGCTCGTGCTCAAGATCGGCATCAACGAGTGGCCGATGCCCGGCCGGCTGGTGAACCGCGAGACGTACCGGCAGCAGTACGAGGAGGAAGTGCAGAAGGACGGCGTCTCGTTCTTCCCGGACGCGGCGCGCAAGGACATGGTGGGCATGGGCGTCATCACGCTGATCGTGATGATCTGCGCGGCCGTCTTCGGCCCGCACGGCCCGCGCGGCTTTCCCGATCCCACGCTGATCGACACCGCGCCCGCGCCCGATTTCTACTTTCTCGCGCTGTTCTCCCTCTTCGCGCTCCTGCCGCCGTACACGGAGACGGTGCTCATGCTGCTGGGCCCGCCCATCGCCATCGGCCTGCTCTTCGTCATCCCGTTCATCGCGGGCACGGGCGAGAAGAGCTGGAAGCGGCGGCCCGTGGCGGTGCTCGGCGTCATCCTGATCGTGCTCATCGTGACCACGCTGGCGGGGCTCGGCCTCGTCGTGCCGTGGTCGCCGCACATGGACGCGTGGAGCGCGGTGCCGACGCCGGTGGAGTACGTGAAGGGCCGCACGCCGCTCGAGCTGCAGGGCGCGCTGGTGATCCAGAACAAGCAGTGCCGCACCTGCCATAGCCTGGACGGCCGCGGCGGCGAGCGCGGGCCGTCGCTCGACGGCGTGGCGACGCGGCTCACGCGGGATCAGCTCATCCGCCAGGTCCTGCAGGGGGGCGGGAACATGCCGGCGTACGGCAAGAACCTCTCGCCCGCGGAGGTCAATGCGCTCGTGGCCTTCCTCGAGACGCTGCGTCCCCGCGGCCAGGTGCCCGCGCGCCCCGCGGTGAGCCTCGACCCGGCGCGCCGATGACGGAGCAGCGGAGGGCGTTCGATGGCTGAGGGGAAGCATCAGATCTGGCTCCTGCGCCACGGCGAGACGGAGTGGAGCAAGAGCGGCCAGCACACCGGGCGCACCGACATCCCGCTGACCGAGGCGGGGCGGCACCAGGCCGAGGCGCTCGGGCGACATCTCGGCCGGCGGCCGTTCGCGCTGGTCCTCACGAGCCCCTTGCAGCGCGCGCGCGAGACCTGCCGGCTCGCCGGCTACGGCGACGTCGCTGCCGTGACCGACGACCTCCTCGAGTGGGACTACGGCATCTACGAGGGGCGGAGGACCGCCGACATCCAGGCCGAGCAGCCCGGCTGGTCGATCTGGACCACCAGCATTCCCAAGGGCGAGACGGTGGAGCAGGTGGGCGAGCGCGTCCGCCGCGTCATCGACCGGGCCGTCGCCGCGCCCGGCGACGTCGCCCTGTTCGCCCACGCCCACGTCCTGCGCATCCTCGCCGCGTGCTGGCTCGGCCTGCCGCCGGCGGGCGGCCGCCTCTTCGCGCTCGGGACGGCGGCGATCAGCGTGCTCGGCCACGAGCACGAGACGCGCGTGATCAGCGTCTGGAACCAGGACTGGCGCCTGGCGCCCGAGCCCAATCCGTGACGATGCGCGAGGGATTCGCCGGGAGGAGCCGCTCATGACACAGCAGGAGATGGAGGCGATCTGGGCGGAGCATATCCGCCACGAGTTCGTGACCAAGGACGTGGAGGCGACCCTGGCGACGATGGTCGAGGACGCCTCCGTCAACCACGTGCCCGTCACGACCGGCGGGAAGGGCAAGGCGGCGCTGCGCGCGTTCTACCGCGACGTGTTCATCGGCTCGTGGCCGGACGACCTCCAGATGACGACCACGAACCGCGTCTTCGGACAGGACCAGCTCGTCGAGGAAGCCCACCTGCGCTTCACGCACAAGAACCGCATGGACTGGTTTCTGCCCGGCGTGCCCGCGACGCATCGACTGGTGGAGGTCGATTTCGTGATCGTGGTCCAGTTCCGCGACGGCAAGCTGAGCACACCGGTTCGCCATGGATCCCGCTGATGAGCTCGTGGACATCGTCGACGAGGACGACCGCGTCGTGGCGACGGCCACGCGCCGCGAGGTGCGCCGGCGTGCGCTGCTGCATCGCTGCACGTACGTCCTGCTCCGGAACGCCGCCGGAGAGATCCTGGTCCACCGCCGCACGGACACCAAGGACGTCTTTCCGGGAGCGTACGACGTCTTCTCGGGCGGTGTCTGCGCCGCCGGGGAATCCTACGACGAGTGCGCCCGGCGGGAGGTCGCCGAGGAGCTCGGGGTGGTGGGCGCAAATCTGATGTTTCTGTTCAAGCATCGCTACCGGGGACCGCGGTGGGCAGGCGTGGGGTGCCGTGTACGAGGGGCGATGGGACGGAGCGGTGCGCCCGCAGGAGACCGAGGTGGCCTGGCACGCGTGGGTCGCGCCTCAGGAGCTCGATCGGATGCTCGGCGAGCTGCCCTTCTGTCCCGACTCGCGCGAGATCTTCGAGCGCTTGCGCTCGCGCTGAGAAGCCGCCTCTCCCTCGTCAGGCACTCCCGTCCGCCTCGATCTGGAGAGCGCCGATCGGGTAGCTCAGACATCATCGCGAGCTGCTCGGGCCGGGCCCCCAACTGGCTTGCACCGCCGCGGCAAACTCGCCCTTCACGTCCTGCGCGCGGACGATCCGGAGGTCTTTGAGCTTCAGCACCGGGTTCGGCGGTCCGGTGAATTGGTAGAACGTGTCGATCCGCGGGGACAGCATGCCGACCGCCAAGGGGAGCGTGCCGATCGAGGCGACGAGCCGCCGCGCACTGAACAGGACGCGGAGATCGTCGGCCAGGGTCCCGGACCTGGAGCATCACGCGATGATCGATCGGGCCGCGCAAGCATGTCAAGTCGAACGAGGAGTGCTTCGCCAGTCGTCAAACCGGCCCGCGGCTATACTCCATCGTGATGGAACCGACACGGCGCGCGCCGAGCCGCCCCCGCGCATGAGTCACCCGGCCGCCGCGCTCGACGTCCTGGGCCCGGAGGCCATCGCGCTCGCGTGGAGCTTCGAGCCGATGGTGGTCGTGCCGGTGGTCGCGGCCACCGCGCTCTACCTGCGCGGCTGGGCGGCGCTCCGGCCGCGCATGCCCGAGCGCTTCGGGGCCGGGCGCGCGGCGGCATTCGCGGCGGGACTCGGCGTCGTGCTCCTGGCGCTCTGCTCGCCGATCGACGCGCTGGGCCACCGGTGGCTCCAGGCGCACATGGTCCAGCACCTGCTGCTGATGGTGGTGGCGCCCCCGCTGCTCTGGCTGGGCGCGCCGGTGGCGCCGCTGCTTGCGGGGCTACCGCTTCGCGCGCGGCGCGCGGTGGCCTCGGTGCTGGCGACGGGGCCGGTGCGGCGGCTCACCGGCGTCCTCACGGATCCGCGCGTCGCGTGGGTCTCGTTCGTCGTCGCGTTCTGGGCCTGGCATGTGCCAGCGCTGTACGACGTGGCGCTCCGATCCGACCTCTGGCATCACGTCGAGCACGCGTGCTTCTTCCTGACGGCGCTCCTCTTCTGGCACCCGGTGATCCTGGCCTGGCCGGCGCGGCAGGCGTGGCCGCGGTGGGGGATGATCGTGTATCTCCTGCTCGCCGAGGCGCAGGCCACGCTGCTCTCGGCCATTCTCACCTTCTCGGACCGCGTGATCTACCCGGCGTACGCGGCCGGCGCCGGGCTCCGCGGGCTCTCGCCGCTCGAAGATCAGGCGCTCGCGGGCGTCATCATGTGGGTGCCCGGCTCGATCGCGTTCACGATCGCCCTGCTCTGGCTCGTCCTCCAGGCGCTCGGCCCTCAGCCACGCAGGCCCGCGCGGGCGGCGGCCGCGACGACGACGGCGACGGCGACGAACGGCAGCACCGCGACGAGCGCCGGCCAGCGGTCGTAGACGAGGCCGCCGATGGTGGCGCCGAAGCCGTAGAGGAGCAGCGCGAGGAGCTGAAGCCTCACCCCGCGCCACCAGTGGCCGGCAGCCGGCACGCCCTCCACGCGCTCGGATGCCTCGACGGCGGCCGGCTTCGCGGCGCGCGACCCGGCGATCAGGCTGGTGACCGCCGTGGTGAGCGTGCCCGTCACGTAGGTGGTCGCGATGCCCGGCACGTTCAGGCGCCGGACCGCCGCGCTCTGGATGCCCATGGCGATCGCCGACACCGCGATGAGCGCCTGGGCCTCGATGACTTCGCGCAGCGACGCCGTGAGATACATTCCCACCGCGAAGGCGGCCAGCATTGCGGCCTCGAGCGCGAGCGCCCACGTCACCGCCGGTGGCCACGGCCCCGCGCCTCGAATCCGCTCGACGATGAGGGCGCCCATGACGAGCCCGACGCCGAAGCTGAGGAGCGCCACGAGCGCGCGGAGCGCCGCCCCGCCCTGCTCCTGGCCGAGGTGCAGGCCCAGCAGCACGGTATTGCCGGTCATGTTCGCGGTGAAGACGCGGCCGAGCCCGAGATAGCCGATCGCGTCGATATTCCCGGCCGCCCAGGTGAGCGCAAGGAGCATGAGGTCGCGCTCGTGTCGCCGTATCCACGACTCGCGAGAGTGTCGTGCATGGTGCCGCCCTCCGTCGCCCGCGCCGGCATGGCCACGACGCCGGCGGGCGTCGGTTCATCGTACGGCGCGCGGTCCCGGCGGCTACGGTGTTTTCGCGGGCCGGGGCGGGCAGCGCGCGATCGACGAGGGCGGCCTCTCGAATGGGCAGCTCGAGGGTGCATCGACGACGGCGTCAGACACACCGTCCTGTCGCAGGCCTGGTAGAGACGGCGAGGCGCAGGCGGTGATCGCCCGCGCCGGGGCGCGGCGTGTGAAGTCTTCTCGACGCGCGCTGCTCCGCACGTTCTTCGAGCGGCTCATCGAGGACGCGCATGGCTCCGATGGCCACCCATCACGTCGGAGGGCGAGGAGCTGGCCGACGACCGGCCGGCGGTCCCGGCCTCGGTCGGCTAGTTACGCGACGGTTCTCGGGTCGGCGGCGGCCGTGTGGTCGGTGGGCTGGGGCGTTGCGGTCAGCACCGTGACGCCATCCGGGGCGTGGAACCGGTGCCAATGGCCCTGCGGCACGACGATCAGCATTCCCGCCGTCATCGCGAAGGACTGAGGCCCGTTGTCCGTCATGATGGTGAGCGTGGCGGCGCCGTCCAGGATGTGGACGAGCTCGTCGCCCTTCCGATGGCGCTCCCAGGGGCTCTCTCCGGAAAAGCTCCCCGCGAAGATGCTGCCGTCACGAAACGGGGCCAGTACGGCGAACGCCGCCTTGGCGTCGGCTTCGGTGGTGTCCTGGTCGCGCCCGCTCAATACCGGTCGGCCGGCCAGCTCGGCCTTGATGTCGACTGCTCTCAGCATCCCGTTTTCCTTTCGTCCAATCGGCTGGTTGGGCCACGCGCTCAGGAACTATCCGACGTGGTACGTGGACGCAAGAATCTGCCAGCCTTTTTCTACCCGAACGAGGTTGTATGACTGGCGCCACTCCTTGCGCACACCTCCGTTTTCGCCCAGGAGTTGCCAAGTCACCGTGCCCAGAACACTTCGTCCGCCCATTGGCACATACGTCAAGGTCTATAAAGCCGGCTGGCGTGACATCCATCGCGGTAGTCCAGCACCTGTCGAGCGCAGCCTGAAAGAAACGCTGCGATGTCGCTCCGCACCGTGCCGCCTGACGCTCGCCTCTCACCGTGACCATCAAGTCCGCCATGACCTCTCCCTCCGCGGCTCGCGGTGGTTCGCGGCGCTAGAACCCGAGGCCGCGCGTCGTGAGCCCGATCCGGTAGACCGCGCTGCTCGCGGTGACGTACAGCGTCGAGCCGTCGCCGCCCCAGGCCACGTTGGACGTTGGCACGTCGAGCTCGAGGCTGCCGAGATGGGTGCCGTCGGGCGCGAAGACGTGGACGCCGCCCGGCCCCGCCGCGAAGAGATTGCCCTCGGCATCGACCTTCATGCCGTCGGGCGCACCCTTCTTCGTCCGCGTCCAGGGGGTGGCGTCGAAGAAGACGCGGCCGGCGCCGAGGGTGCCATCGGGTGCGAGGTCGTAGGCCATCCACACGGCATGGCTCCGCTCGGCATTGCTCACGTAGAGCGTGCGCGACGACGGTGACAGCGCGATGCCGTTGGGCGCGCGGAGCTCGCGAGTCAGCAGCGTGAGCCGGCCCTCGGGCGTCAGCCGATAGACGCCGCTCCAGCCCAGCTCCTTCCCCGGATCGTCGAAGCCCTTCGGCAGGCCGAGCGGTGGATCGGTGAAGTACAGGTCGCCGTTGCCCGCGAAGACGAGGTCGTTCGGGCTGTTCAGCCGCTTGCCCTCGTAGCGGTCGGCCAGCGTGGTCTTGTGCCCGTCCACCTCGAGCCGCGCGATCCGGCGGTCGCCGTGCTCACAGAGCACGAGCCGCTTGTCCGCATCGAAGGCGAGGCCATTGGATCCGGGCTCGCGGCCGGCAAACGGCGCGGTGCCCGTGTAGCCGCTGGGATTCATGAAGAGGCGCAGGCCGGGGCCGTCGCGCCACTCGAAGACGGCGTTCTTCGGGATGTCCGAGACCAGAAGGCTGCCGCGCGTGGCGTCCCAGACCGGCCCCTCGACCGAGGTGAAGCCTCCGGCCACCTTCTCGAGCGTGGCCCCGGGGGGACGAGGCGGTCGAAGCGCGGATCGTGTCGGACGACGCGGCCGGCGCGCTCGGGGGGCGCGGGCTGGCCGCTGCCCACGCGCACGTGGGGCGCGAGGACGGCCATGGCGGCGAGGACGAGCACGCCCACGGCCATCCGGACGTCGCGGCGCCGCACCGAGTCGGCGCGGCTCATCGGCGGATGCCCGCGAAGCCGGCGCGAATGTCAATCATCTGGTGATGCTTGCCCTCGCTGTGGCCGGCGACATCGTGGCCCATGACAACCGTTTCTCCTCGCCTTTCCGGTGGTGATGTAGCAGGGGCTCGTTCCGTCGCCGCCCCGTGTCGCTGATCGATCGCTCTCCACTACGGCCGTTACCGCCGTCATGGATTGCTCGATCGTCCTGACGCTCGAGGCGGCTCGGTCCTACCCTTCAGATACGGCGCGGGGCGCCCTCGGGTTCGTCTCTGCGCGCGAAGTTCGCCCTGGGGCGAACCCGAACCGGCGGTCATCGCGTCTGAATAGACGAGGAGAGGCCAATGACTTGCCGAGATGCCATCGACGTCCTCGCGGAGTTCCTGGACCAGACGCTGTCCCATGAGGCGGGCGAGGCGCTCGAGGCTCACTTCAGAGACTGCCCCCCGTGTCGGGCCTACCTCAGCACCTATCGAGCGACGCGAGGGCTGGTGGGGGAGGCGGGCCGGGTCGAGATGCCCCCCGAGGTCCGCGCCCGCCTACGCCGGTTCCTGATCGACCAACTCGGCGCCGGATGATGCCGAGGCAGCGGCTCCCCCCTCAGCCAGCGCGCATTGCTCGCGAACGCGCACCGGGTGACCGGGCGGGTGACGCGGCGGGGGCCGGGGGGATGGGTCCTCAGACCCCTTCCTGCCCGCGAGACGACGACACAGCGGCCAAGGAGTGGGAACGGCTCCCCGGGTGACCGGTACGAAGTCGGCGGTGGTCGGAGGACCCACTCCCCCGGCCCCCGCCGCGTCACCCGCCCGCCACCGCGCGGTGGTTCGTTCGCGAGTAGTGCGCGCTAGCCACCCTCGCTGCGGACGGTCAGCACCTCCCCGCCGGCCCGGAGCGTGGCCGCCCAGGTGATGGCGATGGCGTCCTTGACGCTCTGATGGGCGGGACACCCCTGAGGATGCAGCGGCGAGCGCCCGCTCGGTCGCCTCCCGGGCATCGGCGGGCACCGCCAGCTCATAGTGCACGTGAATGGAGGCGATGCGGATGGTCTTGCCGATGCCGACGATGCGGCCCTCGACGGACGCCGTGTAGCCGTCGCGGTCGAACTCGATTTTGCGCCCTGCCAGGGCGCCGCGCAGCGTGCCGTACATTCACCCCGCGACGGCGGCCACGATGTGGTCGAGGGTCGAGGCGATGGGCGGGCCCTCCTCGGCGCCGTAGTACTCGCGCAGGGCGCCCTGGACCCCGTAGACGACGGGCTCGGGCACCTCGCCGAGGTAGGCGTTGCGGTAGCCGTTCCTGTACTGCAATCGCGACTTGGAGATGTACTCGAACTCTGCCATGAGGAGCCTCCTGAGCCTGGGATTGCCCTGTTGGATGCAGCCAGCGGGCCGGCCGGGTTCGCGCAGAGTTCACAGCCGCGTGACAGAGGCCGGCGGGACCCCGCGGTAGAATACCGACCATGTCCGACCGCGATACGGAGGTCATGCTCATCGAGCGGCTGCGCGCGCAGGACGCCGTCCGTGCTCGAGATCCTGATGGAGCGGTACACGCCCGCGGATCTACCGCGTCGCCTTCGGGATCACGCGCAGCCACGGCGATGCCGAGGAGGTCGTGCAGGATGTCTTCCTGACCCTCTTCCGCAAGATCGACTCGTTCGAAGGCCGCGCGGCGCTCGGCACCTGGCTCTATCGCGTGGCCGCCAATGCCGCGCTGATCAAGCGCCGGGGCAAGCGGGCCGAGGTGGAGGTGAAGCTCGAGGACTACCTGCCGACGTTCAAGTCCGACGGCCATCGCGAGGGCGACCGGGCCATGCTCCTCGCCGACTGGTCGGGGACGCCGGAGCGCGAGCTGCTGTCGGGGGAAGCGCGGGAGATCCTCGAGGAAGGCCTGGCGCTGCTTGCCCGATCACTACCGCGCGATCCTGGTCCTGCGCGACGTGGAGGAGCTGTCGAACGAGGAGGTGGCCGAGGCGCTCGGCGAGTCGGTGGCCTCGGTCAAGTCGCGCCTGCACCGCGCCCGGATGGCCCTGCGCGAGGTCCTGACCCGGCGCCTCGGCCCGGGAGGCCACGCGTAGCGATGGGGCGGCTGCGCCCTTGCTGCGCCATTGGCAGCCGCGCTGCTGATCGGCCTGTCGCTCGTGGCCCAGGCCGCCGCAGCGCCCTACGCGGGCGATTTCCCCTGGCGCGAGTGGAGCGACCAGGTCTTCGAGCAGGCGGCGCGCGAGAAGAAGTTCGTCCTCGTGAGCCTGCAGTCGTGGTGGTGCCCGTGGTGCCACGTCATGAACCGCGAGACCTACGACGACCCCGGCGTCCGCACGTACCTGCTCGAGCACTTCATCCCGGTGCGCGTCGACCAGGACAGCCGGCCCGACATCTCGCAGCGCTACGAGCGCTGGGGATGGCCGGCCACGATCATCTTCGGGCCCGACGGCACGGAGATCGTCAAGCTGCGCGGGTTCTTCTCGCCGCAGTTCTTCATGCCGGTGCTGGTGGAGACGGTGAAGGACCCGTCGCCCGTCGACTACGGCACGCGCGGCGGGCCGGAGCGGGCGCGCACGCTGGCCCGCTCGCTCACCGAGGCGCAGCGCGCCGAGATCCGCGCCTTCATCGACCAGTCGTACGACGCCGTGAACGGGGGATGGGGCAAGTCGAAGCTGGTCGACGCGCCGACGCTCACGTGGGCGCTCGACCGCGCCAAGGACGGCGATCGGGCGATCACGCCGCAGATCAGGAAGACCATGGAGCGCCTGCCGGACCTGGTGCACGCCGGCACCGGCGCCGTGTCGCAGGTCTCGCTCAAGCCCGACTGGTCGGCGCCGGCGCCCGAGTTTCCGATGTTCGCGCAGGAGGCGGCGCTGAAGGCGTTCGCCCAGGCCTATGCGCTCTGGGGCGATCCGCGCTTCAAGGCGGCGGGTGCCAAGGTCGCGCGGTTCCTCACCGGCACGATGGCGGCGCCGGACGGCGGCTTCTACGCGAGCCTCGGCCTCGGCGAGGGCAATCCCGGCGTCGACCGGCGCCAGTACGCGCGCGAGAACGGCCAGGCCATCGCCGGATTGCTCGCCTGGTACGACGCGACGGGTGACGAGGCGGCGCTGCGCGCGGCCCTCCGCGCCGCCGACTGGGTGCTCGCCAATCGCGCGCGGCCGGGCGGCGGGTTCCGCCACGCGGACAAGGACGCGGCCGGGCCCTACCTCGCCGACAACGTCGAGATGGGCAAGGCGCTCCTCGCGCTGCACCGCTCGACCGGCGATCGGCGATGGCTCTCCGAGGCGCGCGCGACCGCGGACTTCATCGCGCGGACCTTCGTCGACGCCAGCACCGGCGGCTTCATCGCCGCCGCCTCGCCCGATGCCAAGCACCTGGCGAAGCCGGTCAAGCAGCGCGAGGACAATGTGAGCGCCGTGCGCTTCTTCAACCTGCTGCACTTCTATACGGGCGAGGCGAAGTACCGCGAGATCGCCGAGGCGGGCATGGGGTATCTCACCTCTCCGCCGATCCTGGACGCGTACGGGTTCCTGCCCGACGTGCTGCAGGCGGAGGCCGAGATGCTGCAGGAGCCGGTCCACCTCACCGTGGTCGGCGCCAAGGACGATCCGCGGGCGGCGGCGCTGGTGCGCGCCGGCCTCGCCTATCCGCTGCAGCACAAGCGCGTCGAGTGGTGGGACAAGCGCGAGGGGCCGCTGCCCCATCCCGACGTCAGCTATCCGGACTATCCCGGCGGGCCCGCCGCCTTTGCCTGCACGCGCAACTTCTGCTCGCTGCCCGTCACCGACCCGAGCGCGGTCGCGCGCCAGCTCGACCGGCTGCAGCGGGCGGTCAAGTAGGGCCGGCGCTATCGGCCGCCGCGCCTCACGCGCGTCCACAGCAGGTGGTCCAGGCTGACCCAGCCCGGGCCTGAGAAGAAGAGCCAGAGGAAGGCGAGCGCGTACAGCGGCTCGTCCAGCTCCACGAAGTCGTCGAGCCCGGTCACCGCCTTCATCTTCACCGTCAGGATCGCCACGACCATGTTGATGAAGAGCGGGATCGCGGCGAGCCGCGTGAACAGGCCGACCAGGATGAGGGCGCCGCCGATCAGCTCGGTGTAGCCGGACAGCGCGGCATTGAACGCGGGAAACGGAATGCCCCAGCCGGCGAAGCGTTCGGCCATGGCGTCGAGGTTGTGGATCTTGCTCCAGCCCGTCTCGAAGAAGAAATAGCCGACGAAGAGACGCGTCAGGAGCTGGGGAATCCACTGGGACCGCTCGAGCTGAGCCAGGACGGCCTGCACTCGATCGACCAGCGCGGGGGATGTCATCGGCGCCTCCTCGGAATGAGACGTGGTGAGGCCGGGCGGCGGTTCACCGCGCGGGCATCGGCCGCGGCGCGGTGATCGCGCGGCGGGCGGCGGCGAGCGGGGCGCCGTCGTCGAGGCGCGCGCGCCGGCCGTCGATCTCGACGCCCAGCTCGCGCCACAGCGCGTCCAGGTCGACGGGCGCCGGCTGGTCCTTCATCCGCCCGTACAGCTCGGCGAGCACGGGCACGCCGGTGGCCCGGTCGCCGATCACGAGCAGCGGCTCGAGCGGCGAGGACGTCTCCATGTTGCCGGTGGCGAGGATCGCGCGCAGCGCGTCCTGGAGCCCGGCGCGATTCTGCGTGCGCCGATGGATCTCGACGTCGGCCAGAAGTGCCCAGAGCGCGCCGCCCCAGTACGTGCGGCCCCACGTCGGCGTGTGATCGAGACCGCGATCGCCGGGCTGGGGGAGCCCCTTCGGCAATCCGGCCGCCAGCTCGGCCCAGACCGCCTCCGGAGCGAGCTGGCCCGCTTGCGCGCGGGCCACCGGCTCCACGTAAGAAGCGAGCCCTTCCTCGATCCAGTGATGCCGCGACGGGACCGAGGGGAATGCCAGGTGGGTGAGCTCGTGGACGAGGATCCAGTCGCGGGCAAGATCGGCAGGGGTGGCCTGGGCCCCGATGACGATCCGGACCGAGGCTCCGCGATACCCCCACGACCGCCCCCTGCTCACGCTGTGCCCCGATCCCGGCACCACGAGGAGCCGCGTGCGCTCGGCGGGAAAGCGCCCGTAGTATCCGGCCACCGCGCGCGCCGACTGCTGGATCCACGCCAGGAGCGCGGCGCGCGGCAGCTCGAGAGCGCCGGGCGCGACGGCGACCGTGATCTCGCCGCCGGGCACCACCAGCCGATCGGCGGGCAATCGGTCGAACGCGGCAAAGGGCATGCGCTCGCCGAGGTAAACCTCGGGCGAGTCCTGGGCGCGGCCGGTCGAGGCGACGAGGATCAGGAGCAGGCTCGAGAGAGGATCAGAGCAGGGTCCAGGAGCCTGGGCGGCGCATCGGCGGCCCGTTCCTACGGCTGCGGCCGGGCGATGAGTCCGTCCTCGAGCCAGCGAAGCAGGATGGCGCCGACCTGCCGCGCCGCCGTGTCGGCGTCGAGCCCATCCTCGATGGCGGCGCAGATCTCGGCGAAGGGCTCGCCGCAGGCCAGCACCCGGAACGCCCGCTGCTCGTCGGGGCCCATGGCGGCATGGCTCACGCTGAAGCCCTCGCGCCAGACCCGGACGACGGTCGGCTCGCGCGTCCAGGCTTGCGGTGCGCGCTCGGCCGCGCCATCCACGCTGGCGCAGTCATCGGCCGGCGCGTCCGCCTCGGGCCTCGGGCTCGGCCGAGGCCCAGATCTCGTGAACCGGCCAGGCGCTCTCCAGCACGAGGCAGGCGGGGATCAACCGCAGGCGGAGCGCCGGCCATTCGTCGGGGGGCAGGGACTCGAGGTCGGCCAGGCACAGCGGCTCGGCGTCCGCCGCATCGAAGACCTCGACGCGCGCCCACTCGAGCCGAGCCAGGTCGGCCAGGTGCGGCGCGACGGTCGCCTCCCCGGCGATCCAGTCGGCGAAGCGGCGTCCCACGTGGCGCACCGACGGATGGGTCGACGGATGGCGGGCGAGGTAGCGGCACGCGAGCGCCGCGAAGTCCGCGTCACCGAGGAGCGCGGCGACGCGCGGGTAGTCCTCGCGGAGCACGTCGACGAGGCGCGCCCGGTACATGTCGGCGTAGATCCGGATCCGCTGCGCCGCATCGAGGCTGCCGGTCCCGTTCACCGCGGCGAGGAGCGCGGCATCGATCGGCGGCGACGACGGGTCGAGGGCGCCGAGGAAGCGGAGCTGGAGCTCACCGAGGGGCAGCATCGGCGACCTCCAGGATCGAGGCCTCGACGGCACGCGCGCGCTCGGCCTCGGCGCACACGACGTCGAGCTCCGGAATGTCCTCGTCCCACTCGACCAGGGTGGACACGCGGCCGAAGCGCCGGAGCGCGGTCCGGTAGAGATCCCAGACCGGGTCGATCACCGGCCCGTCGTGGGTGTCGAAGAGGTACGCGCCCATGTCGCGATGCCCTGCCAAGTGGATCTGCCCCACGCGATCGGCGGGCAGTCCGGCCAGGTACGCCTCGGGGGAGAAGCCGTGGTTCACGGCGCTCACGTAGACGTTGTTGACGTCGAGCAGGAGGCCGCAGTCGGCGCGCTCCGCGAGGGCGCCGAGAAACTCCCACTCGGCCAGTGTCGAGTGGGCATAGGTCAGGTAGCTCGAGACGTTCTCGACGAGGATCTGGCGGCCGAGCCGCTCCTGCACCGCGACGACGCGCGCCGACGACGTGCGCGAGCGCCTCTTCCGTGTAGGGCAGCGGCAGGAGGTCATGCGCGTGATGGCCCCCGGCGCCGCTCCAGCAGAGGTGATCGGACACCCACGCCGGCTCGAACCGGGCGATCAGCGACGACAGCGCGTCGAGATACGCGAGATCGAGCGGATCGGTGGAGCCGATGGACAGCGACACGCCGTGGAGCACCACGGGAGCCAGCGTGCGGGCGCGCTCGAGCGCCGCCAGCGGCCGTCCCCCCGCGATCATGAAGTTCTCGGAGATCGCTTCGAACCAGTCCACGCGCGCGGTGCCGTCCCAGAGCCGTGGAAAATGCGGCGGCCGCAGACCGACGCCATGGCCCAGGTACGGCACCGCGATCGCCACGGGACTACTTCTTGGGGGTCCCGCCGCGCTGGTTGCACTCCGCCGCGGTCTTCGTCTCGACGTAGCTCTTGCCCTTGCAGGCGTTCTTGCCCTTGCAGTCGTTGAAGCCGGAGGCCTTGCAGCTCCCCTGGCCCTTGCACCCGTTGAGTCCCGCACACTTGACGGGCTCGGACTGCGCCTTGTCCTGCGCCATCGCCTGCAGGCTGCCGCCGATCGCCATCGTGGCCACGGCCGTCGCGATCATGAAGCCCTTGGTGACTGGATGCATAGCGTCATCCTCCCGGGTTGGGGTGCACTGCACGCGCCGACGAGCGAGTCGTCGGCGTCTCTCGTATATCGCGGGCGGGATCAGGCCATGTCAAGGTTCCGTC
>CAWIZN010000037.1:0-32977 GCA_963840495.1 uncultured Candidatus Rokubacteria bacterium | reverse complement strand
TGTGCTGCCTGAC
Organism: uncultured Candidatus Rokubacteria bacterium; assembly: GCA_963840495.1. Classification (GTDB taxonomy): domain Bacteria; phylum Methylomirabilota; class Methylomirabilia; order Rokubacteriales; family CSP1-6; genus CAWIZN01. The sequence goes on along the minus strand of CAWIZN010000037.1, from coordinate 32,964 downwards.
GTAGACGCGGGCGAGATTGAAGTACGGGTAGTGGCGCGGCTCGTAGCGGGCCGCGTGCTTTGCGCGCTCGAGCCACGTGATGGCCTCGGCCTCGCGGCCGAGCTCGATCAGATACGCGCCGATGTCGTTGTACGGGTTGCCGAAGGCGGGGTCGACGTCGATGGCCGTCCGGCATTCGGCGATGGCCTCGTCCGGGTGCCCGAGGAAGCTGAGCGCCCAGCCGAGAAACGTGTGGGCCTCCGCCGTCGGGTGGATGGCGATGGAGCGGCGATAGTGCTCGACCGCCTCCTGGAGGCGGCCGCCCATCTGCGCCTCGTAGCCTTCTCGGAAGGCCTGCCGGGCGTCGTCGGGCGTGTCGGGCGGAAAGTCCATGACCTGTCCGGATTCTACCTCACCGTCGGTGACCGGCGTATCCTCTTACCATGCGCCACAGCCTCGGCCTCGCGATCGTTGCTCGTCCTGCTGTCATCCGGGTGCGCCGCGCGCGGCGGCATCAGCACGGTGCGCTTCACGAATCTCACGCCGGGCGCGCCGGTCGCCATCGATGCCACGCTCGTGCGTCCGGCCGGCGACGGGCCCTTTCCCGCCGTGGTCCAGCTACACGGGTGCGCGGGGCTCGAGCCGCAGTCCTACCGCTGGGCGCACTGGCTCGCCGAGCGGGGCTATGTCTCGCTCGTCGTCGACAGCTACGGGCCGCGGGGAGTGAAGGGGGACTGCCGGACGGGACCGGATGAGCCGCCGATCACCGCGCGCTTCGACGACGCGATGGGAGCGCTCCGGTATCTCCAGGCTCAGCCGTTCGTTCGCGCCGACCGCGTCGCCGCCATCGGCTGGTCCCAGGGCGGCGTCTACGCGATGGCCGTCATCAACGGCCCGAGCCTCGAGCGAGCGAAGCAGCGGGGCGTCGAGCTGCCCGCCGTCGGATTTGCCGCGGCCATCGCCTTCTATCCCGGAGGCTGCCAGTCGCTCATCGATGAGCAGGTGATCCGACCGCTGCTCGTCTTGATCGGCGGGGCCGACGACTGGACTCCCGCGGCGACGTGTCAGCAGATGGCCGACGCGATGGCGATGCGGGGGGCCGACGTGTCGATCGTCGTCTACCCCGGCGCCTATCACTACTTCGACGTCGAGGGGCGGGAGCTGACCGTCCTCGCGGAGGTGGAGAACGAGCTCAAGCCGGGTGGATTCGGCGCCACCGTCTCCTACCAGGCCGCCGCCGCCGCGGATGCCCGGCGGCAGGTCGAAGCGTTTCTGGCCAAGCATCTCGGGCAGGCGCGCTGACTCTCGAGGTATTTGCACGGCGCCGCCCGCGCGTGCTAGCGTGGGCGGCGTCCGCACCGGACACATCCCATGGACGCCTCCGTCGAGCTCGTCAAGCGCCTGCTGCCCTCGGTCGCGCACATCCACACCGAGATTCCCGCCTCACATCCGTCCACGGCGATTCTGGGTGACGAGCGCATGGGCACGGGGACGATCATCGATCCCGCGGGCCTCATCCTCACCGTCAACTACGTCGTCATGGGCGGGCGCTCCATCGAGGTCATGCTCGAGCGGGGGCGGGTCCAGAAGGCAGAGATCGTCGCCCAGGACTTCGACGTGGGCCTGGCTGTCTTGCGCGTGAAGCGCCAGGGCCTGCCCGCGGCGCGCCTCGCCTCGTCCGAGACCCTGGCGCTCGGCACGCCCGTCTTCGCGACGGCGGCGATGGCGCCGCGCGAGCGCCGCGTGGCCGGCGGCCTCGTCACGCAGCTCGGCGAGTTCGAGGCGTACTGGGAGTACATGCTCGAGCGCGGGGTCATCTCGACGGCGCCGAACCCGGGCTTCGGCGGCGGCCCGCTGTTCACGCTCGCCGGGACCATGGTCGGGGTCGTGTCGCTCAACCTGAACGAGATCACCCGGAGCTCCCTCGCCATCCCGATCGAGTGCTTCGCGAGCTACCGCGACGAGCTCTTGCGCCACGGCCGCGTGGTGAGCCGGCCGCAGCGCGCGTGGCTCGGCGTCTTCGCCCATCCCCTCGATGAGGGGGTGGTGGTGGCCGGGCTCGTGCCCAATGGCCCGGGCGCGCGCTCCGGGGTCCAGGAGGGCGACGTCATCGTCGGCCTGGACTCGCGGGAAGTGCCCACGCGCAAGGACCTCTATCTCACGCTCTGGCGCCACTCGCCGGGCGAGAAGATCTCCATCGAGGTGCTGCGGGACAACGAGCTGCGCGTGGTCAACGTCGTCGGGGGCGACCGCGCCGAGTTCTACAAGCAGGTGTGAGGAAGGGCGCGCAGCCTCGTCGCCGACCTCGCACATCCAGGTGACGGCGGCCTGATCCGCGCCGCGTGTAGGCCGCCGAGCGCAGCACGCCGGGACCCGCGCGTGATTCGGGCGCTGCGCCTCGCCGGCGCCAACTTCCGCGCGCACCAAGGACTGTTCCTGGCATCGGGGCTCGCGTTCACCCTGGTGACGTGCCTGATCCCCGTGCTCTTCTTCGTGGTCTCGCTCGCCGGCTTCGTCCTGAGCCGGAAGGCCGCCGTCCGAAGTCGTCCTCGCCCAGCTCTCGGAGCTCGTGCCGGTCTACAAGGAGGAGCTGCACGAGATCCTCGCCCAGATCATCCGGCGGCGGAGCTTGTCGGGGATCCTCGGGACCGCGGTGCTGCTCATCTTCGCGAGCCAGCTCTTCGCAACGGTGCGCCTGGTGCTGAACGAGGTCTTCGGCTTCACCGGCGGCTTCGGCTTCGTGCGCGGCGTGATCAAGGACCTGCTGTTGCTCTTCCTGATGGGCGTGCTGTTCCTGGCGAGCATCGCCATCACCGACGTCTTCGGATGGGTCAAGATCATCCTGATGGTGCCGGTCATGCCGGGGGAGTGGATCCAGTCGGTGTTCATCCTCCTGTCGATCGGACTCAGTACCGCGCTCTTCTTCATCGCCTACCGCTACTTTCCCCATCGTCGGGTGCCGGTGGGCGCGGCGCTGGCCGGCGCCATCCTGGCGAGCCTCCTCTGGGAGGTGGCCAAGCAGCTCTTCCGCTGGTACATCCTGTCGGTCGGCGCCTACGACAAGATCTACGGGCCTCTCGGCGCGCTCGTCGCGCTCAGCATGTTCGCCTACTACTCGGGGGCCGTCTTCGTCCTCGGGGCGGAGTTCACCGCGGCGCTCCTGGTCCAGCCGCCCCGCGCGTGAGTCGCGCGGCCGGTAGGGCGTGTGCTAGCGTATGGCGGCCGGACAGGCAGTGCAGCCTGCCGAAAGGAGAGGTCACCATGCTCAAGGACAAGATCGCGGTCGTGACGGGCGCCGCGCGCGGGATCGGCCGGGAGATCGCCCTGCTGATGGCGAAGAAGGGCGCCGCCGTGGTGGTGAACGACTACGGAGGCGGGTCCGACGGGGTGGGGGGCGATCACACCCCCGCGGACGCGGTCGTCCGAGAGATCGAGGCCCTCGGCGGCCGCGCCGTCGCCAACCACGAGTCGGTCGCCAGCATGAAGGGCGGGCAGAGCATCGTCCAGACCGCGCTCGATCACTTCGGCCGCGTCGACATCGTGGTCCACAACGCGGGGATCCTGCGCGACCGCATGATCTTCAACATGACCGAAGAGGAGTGGGACAGCGTCATCGACACGCACTTGAAGGGCTGCTTCGCGGTGACCCGGGCCGCGGCTCCCCGCATGCGCGAGCAGAAGTGGGGGCGCATCATCAACATGACGTCGACGTCCGGTCTCGTCGGCAATGTCGGCCAGGCGAACTACGCGGCGGCCAAGCTCGGCATCGTGGGCTTCACGAAGGTCGTGGCGCTGGACATGGCGCGCTACAACGTCACCGCCAACTGCATCTCGCCCTTCGCGTGGACGCGCATGATCGGCACCATTCCCACCGAGACGGAGGCCCAGAAGGTGCGCGTCGAGAAGATCAAGAAGATGGGGCCCGAGCACATCGCGCCCGTGGCGGTCTTTCTCGCGAGCGAGGCGGCCAAGGAGGTCTCGGGTCAGGTCTTCGGCGTCCGGGGCAAAGAGCTGATGCTCTTCAGCCACATGCGCCCGGTCCGGAGCATCCACGACGACCGCGGCTGGACGCCGGAGCGGCTCGCCGAGCTCTTCCCCGGCACGCTGCGCCATCACCTGGCCCCGCTCGAGACCTCGGGTCAGTTCTTCAACTACGACCCGCTGGTGTGATTCGGCCTGTCGCGCGCGCGGGGAGACCTGTCGCGCGCGCGACGAGCAGCAGGCCGGTGAGGACGGTGACGCCGAGCCCGATCCACTCCGCGGGCCCGGGAGGATGCGACAGCTCGACGACCGTCGACGGGCCCACCGGCAGCTTCACCTCGAGCATCCCCAGGTCGTCGCGCCGGGCCGCGAGCCGCTGATCGCCGGCGCGCGCGCGCCAGAGCGGTGAGTAGGCGAAGCCGGTGGCCGTCCATCCGCCCGATGAATCCGTGGCGCGGAACTGCCAGCGCTGAGGCGCCACGAGCACCGGTATCGAGCGCGGCTCGCGCGAGGCATAGATCACGAACGGTCCCACCCGCGACGGGCGAGCGAAGGCCGGGTTGTCGTCGAGGAACGGGAGCCGCCCTTCGTCCTCGTCGAGGGCGACGACGGCCGAGATGCGAAGGCGCCCGGCCAGGCGATCGAATTCCGCGGGGGTGAGCGCCTCGAGCGGCCGGCCGAACAGGGTGAGGCCGTCCCGCTGCTCGACGAGGAGGGTGATGGGCCGATTGTCGGCGCGCGCCCGTGTAGACCAGCCCGGCGATGGGCGAGGGATGGGTGAAGGTGCCGTTCACGATCTCGCGGCCGGTCCGGATCGGTGCCAGCGCGGTGATGTGGGAGTGCGGCCGCCACCACTGGCGGCGGCCATACGCGAGCGGGACGCTCGACCGCACGAACAAGATGCGCCCGGGCGGCGCGTTCCTGCAGCGCGGCCCACAGGTCGTCGAGCCGCGCGCCCGCCACCAGCGTCGCTTCCTGGGTCCACTCGCTGGGCCCGCGGCGCGGCCAGAGGCTCAGCGTCGGCTCCGACCGATCCGGCGAGGCGAGGAGGGCGCAGCCCGCGATGGCGGCGAGCGCGATGCCCCAGTCGGGATACCGCTGAAGCCGCGGCGCGACCTCGCCGAGCGCGCGCGAGGCGCCGAGGATCAGGGCGAGCAGCAGGCTGTCCATCAGGCGGTCCGCGGGAAGCCACATCAGGCCGAGCGGCTGGATGACGACGGCGTCCAGCGCGATCACCGCGGTGAGCGCCGGCGCGAATCGCACGAGCCATCGGTCACGCGCGGCAGGTGAAGCGCCGCGCCTCGTCAGCCAGCACGCGAGCGCCGAGGCGACGCAGAGGCCGAGGAGCAGCGGCCGCGTGACGATCTGACCCGCGAGCGCGCCGAGCGACGAGTCGCCCCAGGCCAGCGGCAGCGCCATCTCGAGGTGCGCGAGCAGCGGGACGAGCCAGAAGGCGGCGAGGCCGCCGGCGGCGAGCGTGAGGAGCCCTGCCGATGCCAGTCGAGCGCGGAGGCCGCCGGGCCCCTCGAGCGGCGCTGAGGAAGACCAGCACGAGGCCGGCGGGGGCATGCGCGGGATGGATGAGGATGATGGACGCGAGGATCAGCGCCGCGGCCAGGGGCGGCTTCGCGCGCTCCGTCCACGGTCGCAGGGAAAGGGCGAGCAGGGGCAGGAGCGACCAGCCGAGGCGCGCGGCGATGAGGCCCCAGCGCAGCCCTTCCTCGACTCCGCTCCGCGAGCCTCCCGATAGCGTGAGCGCGAGGAACGCCCCGGGCAGCGCGAGCCAGGGACGGCCGAGGACGCGGACCAGGAGGAGATAGGTCGTGGCGCCGGGCAGCACATAGATCACCCAGAGCAGCATCTGATAGACCGCGTCGGGGCCGAGGGCGCCGAGCGAGACGACTTGCAGCGCCGCGCCGAGGTATGCCGCGCCCGGTGGGTAGTACTGCAGCTCGGCATAGCCCGCCCACCAGCCCGGATCGAGCCGCCACGGCCAGGGACCGAGCTCCACGACCCGGGCGAGGCGATAGAGCTGGCCGGGGTGATCGTCGACGATGAGGAGCCCGCCGCCGAGCGCCCGCCAGGCGAAGGCGAATGCATAGGCGGCGAGCAAGAGGGGCGGAAGCCAGGGGCGGGCCACGTCAGCGGATGATACGGCATTTGCCCGGATGTGGCGCCCGTCGTTGACATTTCGCGCACGCGAGTGTTAAGTGAGGAAGCCGTCGGCGACGTGATCGGTGTCGGGACTCAGGCCGACCTGGATCGTGCGGCTCATTCCGGGGCTCAAATCCCCTACCGATAAGGAGATCGAGATGGCCATCGTCGTGCGCATTCCCACTCCCCTCAGAGCGATGACGAAGGGCGCGGCCGAAGTCCACGCCGAGGCCAGCACCATCGGCGACGTCATCACCGACCTCGAGCGGCAATTCCCGGGGCTGCGCGACCGCATCGTCGAGGAGAGCGGGGAGATCCGCCGCTTCGTCAATATCTACGTGAACCAGGAAGACATCCGCTTCCTCGAAGGCGACAAGACCGCGCTCAAGCCGGGCGACGAGGTGTCCATCGTTCCCGCCATCGCGGGGGGCCGGTAAGCTTCAGGCTCACCACGCGCGCCACGTGAGGCGCCGAGCGGCCGCGCGGGCGATCTTCGACTCGGCGCTCGCCGCCGCCGCGGTTCGTCCCCTCGTGTTGCGCGCCCTCGCCGCCGTGACGCCGCCGGCGGGTCGCGTCGTGGTCGTCGGCGCCGGCAAGGCATCGGGGGCCATGGCCTCGGCGGTCGAGGACGCGTGGGGCGAGCGCGTGGCCGGCGGCCTCGTGGTGGTGAAGGACGGCCACCTGGCCGAGACCCGTCGCGTGCAGCTCGTCGAGGCCGGACATCCCGTGCCCGATGAGCGGGGCGCCGCGGCCGCGCGCGATCTTCTGGCGCTGGCCCTGGGCGCGGGCGCCGACGACCTCGTGCTGACCCTGATCTCCGGGGGCGCCTCCGCGCTGACCCCGGCCCCCGCCCCGCCCATCACGCTCGGCGACAAGCAGGTCATGACGCGCCTCTTGCTCGCGGCGGGCGCCGACATCAACCAGCTCAATGCGGTGCGCAAGCACTGCTCCGTGCTCAAGGGCGGCCAGCTCGCCCGGGCGGCGGCCCCCGCGCGCGTCGCCGCCCTGCTCCTCTCCGACGTCATCGGCGATCCCATCGACGTGATCGGCTCGGGACCGACGGCGCCCGATGCCTCGACGTTCGGCGAGGCGCTGGGGATCCTCGACCGCTTCGACCTCCGCCAGCGCGCGCCCGCCTCGGTGCGCGATCGGCTCGAGCGCGGGGCGCGCGGCGAGATCGCCGAGACGCCCAAGCCCGACGATTCGCTCTTCGAGCGGGTCGCCAATGCCGTGATCGGGAACAATCAGCTCGTCGTCGACGCCGCCGCGTCGCGGGCCGCCGCGCTCGGGCTGGCGCCGCACGTGTTGACGCGGTCGCTGCACGGCGAGGCGCGAGACGTCGCGCGCGAGCTGGTGGCCCTCGGGCGCGAGATCGCGGCGGGCCGCGGGCCGGTCGCGCCGCCCGCCTGCCTGATCGCGGGCGGCGAGACCACGGTGACGGTGCGCGGCGACGGCATCGGCGGGCGCTGCCAGGAATTCGCCCTCGCCGCCGCCCTCGAGCTGGAGGGCCGGGACGGCATGGTGGTGCTCGCCGCGGGCACCGACGGCAGCGACGGTCCCACCGACGCCGCGGGGGCCGATCGCCGACGGCGACAGCGCAGCGCGCGCCCGCCACCAGGGCCTTGACCCGCGCGCCCACCTCGACCGCAATGACTCGAACCCGGTCTTCGCCGCGCTCGGCGACCTCGTCGTCACCGGCCCCACCAATACCAACCTCCTGGACCTCTACCTGGTCCTCGTCGGCTAAGTGGGCGATCGCGCGCGCTCATCGAGTCCTCCTCGAGGCGCCATGTCCGGCGCGCGAGTTCCGCGCGAGCCGGGCAGGCGAGCGAGCGCAACGGGGAGACGCTACTGCGTGATGCGGAGCGTGATCGGAACGCGGTCCGGAAGCTCGGGCGGCTCGGTCTCCGGCAGCCAGGAGCCGATGCGGGCGAGACCCTGGGCGAACGCGGGATAGGCGGCCCGCGGGACCACGAGGCCGACCGTGTCGCCGCCCGCCTCGGCGCGGCGACCGGTCTCCGCGCCCCCGACGCGACTCAAGAGCTCCGCCAGCTCGCGGTCCGCCGCTTGCCGGTCCTTGACCGTGAGCCGTCCGACCACGTGGGCGGATGGCACGATGCGCATCGCCGACGGCGCCGGCGGGCGAGATGCGGGCATCGGCACGGGAGCGGCGCGCTCGGCCCGTTCCTGATCCTTCTCGCGCGCCATGCGGTCGCGCAGCTCCGGCGGCGGCACCGGCTCCGGGGCCAGCGGCGGAGACTGGCTCGTCGGCCGCTCGGCCGCGCCACCGTCGCCCGACGCATTGTCCTTCCGGAGCGACTGAAGCCTACCCTCCGCCGGGCCGCTCTGGTCCGGCTGGCTGACGCGGCGCCGGGAGTCGGCGCGGCACCCTGAGGCACACTCGGCGCGGCGGGCGCTGACGGGAGCAGGCTCGCGGGGTGCGGGGTCGCTCGACAGGAGCGCGGAATTGCGGGCCGGCCGCGAGCTCCTCGGCCGTCGCCGGCGCCTTCTCATCGACTCCTGAGGCTCAGCTCGGGTGCCGCCAGAGGGGGCGTGGGTGGGGCCGTGGGCGGAACGGGCGGCGGCACCCGCAGGGACTTCGACAGGACCTGTGCCGTGCCCTTTGTCTGCTCCCATCCGGCGTCCGGCCCGGGCCCCGGCGCGGCCGTCCGGGCCTCGGTCGACACGGAGCTGTCGGCGGCGTGATCCTGGGCGATCTCCGGGCGCGCCGCCTGTCTCAGCGCGGGCGTCCCCTGAAAGACGTAGACGGCGAGCGAGGCCACGAGCACCACCGCGGCGGCCTCGACGGGAAATCGGAGGAGCCGGACGGCGGCGAGCCAATCGAGGAGCCGGCGATGCCAGGGGGCCGGGCGCGCGGCCTCGAGCACGCGGTCGACGAAGCCGGCCGGGGCCTGCGGCCGCTCGACGGCGCGGAGCAGCGAGACCGTCGCCCTGAGGCGCTCGAGCTCGCGCCGGCACTCGGCGCACCCCGCCAGGTGGGCGTCGACCTGCGCCCGCGCCTCGGCCTCCAGGGCGTCGTCGAGCAGGTCGGAGAGCCACTCGCGCGCGTCGTGGCAGCTCATGTCAGGAAGCGCTCCAGCTTGCCCTTGAGGTCGGCGCGGGCCCGGTGCAGGCGCGAGCGGACCGTGCCGAGCTCGAGTCCCAGGACCAGGGCGATCTCCTCGTACGCGAGCCCCTCCAGGTCGCGCAGCACGACGACGATGCGCCGCTCGTCGGGCAATTCGGCGATGGCGCGGTGCAGCGCCGCCTCGAGCTCGCTTTGCTCGAGCGCGGCGTCGGGACCGGCGCCCCGATGGGGCAGTCGGAGGAGGGTCTCCTCGCCCTGGCGCCCGAGCCGCCGCTCGCCCGCGGCCAGCCGGTTGAGGCAGAGTCGCGAGGCGATCGCGTAGAGCCAGGTCGAGAGCTTGGCCTCGCCGCGGAAGTCGCCCAGCGAGCGATGAGCGCGCAGGAAGGCTTCCTGGGCGATCTCCTCCGCCTCGGCGGCATTGCCGAGCATCCGGAGCGCCACGCCGAAGACGCGGTGCTGATACGTCCGGACGAGCTCTTCGAACGCGCGATCGTCGCCGGCCCGGAGCCGATCGAGAAAGCGCGCGGCCTCGGCATCATCGTCTCCCTGCACGGTAAGACCATAGCGCGGGGGCAAAGTTCCCGGCAGCCGAATGTTCGAAGTAGCTGCCTCGTCGCTGGGCGTGCGCGCCTAGTGATTGAAATGCTTGACGCGGGCCTCGTGACCCACGGGCTTATCCACGGGCTGCCCACAGAAGCGGTGGATAACCCCTGTGCTATCCTGTGCCGCGTATGTCCGCCGTGAACTTGTTCGATCTCTTGCCGTCCGAGCTCGAGGCGCTCGCCGAGTCGCTCGGGGCGCCTCGGTATCGCGGGCGGCAGATCGCGACGTGGATCTACAAGAAGGCCGCCGTCGACATCGACGCCATGTCCGATCTGCCGCGCGACTTCCGGCGGACCCTCTCCGAGCGCGCGTTCGTCGGCGTGCCCGAGGTGGAGCGCCGGACGCCGTCGCAGGATGGCAGCGAGAAGATCGTCTTCGCGCTCCCCGACGGGGCGCGCGTGCAATCGGTGCTGATGCCCGACGGCGACCGGCTCACGCTCTGCGTGTCCACCCAGGTCGGCTGCGGCTTCGCGTGCGCCTTCTGCTTCACGGGCACGATGGGGCTCGAGCGCAATCTCGGCGCGGGCGAGATCGTCGGGCAGGTGATCGGCGCCGCGCGGATGCTCGAGCCGGGCCGGCGGCTCACGCACGTCGTGTACATGGGCATGGGCGAGCCGCTGGCCAACTACCAGGCCACGGTGCGGTCGCTCCGGATCCTCACCGATCCCGCGGGGTTCGCCATGGCGCCCCGGCGCATCACGGTGTCGACGGTCGGCCTCGTGGGGGGCATCGAGCGCCTCGCGGGCGAGAACCTGCGCGTGAACCTCGCCATCTCGCTCCACGCCACGAGCAATGACATTCGCGACCGCATCATGCCCGTCAACAAGGGCTTCGCCATCGAGGAGCTGCTCGCCGCCTGCAAGCGCTTCCCGCTGCCGTTTCGCCAGCGGATGACGTTCGAGTACGTGCTGCTCGACGGCGTCAACGACGCGCCTGAGGACGCGCGGCGGCTCGTGCGGCTCTTGAAGGGCATCCGGGGCAAGGTGAACCTCATCCCGTTCAACGACTGGGAGGGCTCGCGGTTCGCCCGGCCGCCGTTGCCCCGCATCATCGCGTTCCAGGGCTATCTCCTCGAACAGGGCATCATCGCCACGGTCCGGTGGAGCAAGGGCGAGGACATCGGCGCGGCCTGCGGCCAGCTCCGGGAGGCCGTGCCCGCGTGACGGCACCCGGGACCATCGCCGTCTCCACGCTCGGGTGCCGCCTCAACCAGGTGGAGTCGCAGGAGATCCTGGCGCTGTTCGAGGGGCGCGGCTTCCGGCCCGCCTCGGCGAATGAGCGCCCGCAGGTGCACGTGGTCAATACCTGCACGGTCACCGGGCGCGCCGATTTCTCGGATCGCCAGGCGATCCGCCGCATCGCGCGGGACAATCCCGACGCGCTCCTCGTGGTCACGGGCTGCTATGCGCAGACCGACGCGGAGGCCGTGGCGCGGATTCCGGGCGTGGACCTGGTCGTGGGCAACCAGGAGAAGTATCGGCTGGTCGACCTGCTCGGCGATCTCGGCAAGCGCAGGCACGCCGGAGATCCGCGTGGGCGATGTCCGGACGTCGCGCGGCGTCCCCGTCGCGCCGCTCGCCCGCCGGTCGGGGCGCTCGCGGGCCTTCGTCAAGATCCAGGACGGGTGCCAGCACCGCTGCGCCTTCTGCATCGTGCCGGCGGCCCGCGGCGGCAGCCGCAGCCAGGAGCCCGACGTCGTGCGCGAGCAGGTCGAGGCGCTGGTGGACGCGGGGTACCGCGAGATCACGCTGACCGGCGTGGACATCGGCCACTACGGCCGTGATCTGACGCCGCGCACGAGCCTGGCCGCCCTCATCGCCCGGCTCGGCGACGTGCCGGACCTCCGCTGGCTGCGCCTGTCCTCGGTCCTGCCCGCGTACTGGAGCGACGAGCTGATCGAGGCGGTCACCGGCACGCCCGCGGTGGCGCCCCACCTGCACCTGCCGCTTCAGAGCGGCAGCGACCGCGTGCTGCAGCTCATGCGCCGTCCGTACAATCTGCGGATGTTCCGCGCGCTCGTGGAGCGGCTGGCCGGGGCGATCCCCGACCTCGGCCTCGGCACCGACCTCATCGTGGGCCATCCCGGGCGAGGAGGACGACGACTTCGGGGCGACGCTGCGCGTGGTCGAGGAGCTGCCGCTGTCGTACCTCCACGTGTTCCCGTACTCCGACCGGAAGGGGACCGAGGCGGCGGGCCGGGGCGGTCACGTGGCGCCGCCGGTGATCCGCGAGCGGAGCGCCCGGGTCAGGGCGCTCGGCCGCGCGAAGAACCTGGCGTTCCGCCGGGCCCTCGTCGGCCGGCGGCACGAGGTGCTCGTGCTCCAGGAGCGGGATCGCGAGACGGGGTTTCTCACCGGGCTCACCTCGAACTACGTCGAGGTGCTCTTCGGCGGCCCGGCGGATCTGGCGCGGCGCTTCGCCCGGGTCCGGATCACCGCCGCGGGCACGGATCGAACCTTCGGGGTGCTGGAGGAGGCGGACGCGTGAAAGGCAAGGCGGCGGGCGGAGATGACGGACAGGCCGCGGTGGGAGTGATCGGGGGCAGCGGCCTCTACGAGATGGACGGCCTCGAGGATGTCCGCTGGGTGAAGGTGAAGACGCCGTTCGGCGAGCCCTCCGATGCCTACTGCGTGGGCCGCCTCGGACAGAAGACCGTCATCTTCCTCGCCCGTCACGGCCGGGGCCACCGGGTCACACCCTCGGACATCAACTACCGCGCCAATATCTACGGGCTCAAGTCGCTCGGCGTGACGGCCATCATCTCGGTGAGCGCGGTGGGCAGCATGAAGGAAGACATCCATCCCCTCGACATCGTGATCCCGGACCAGTTCTTCGACCACACCAAGCGCCGCGTCTCGTCCTTCTTCGGCGAGGGGATCGTCGCGCACGTCGGCATGGCGGATCCGGTGTGCCGGGATCTCGCCGGCGCGCTCGAGACGGGCGCGCGCGAGAGCGGCGCCCGGGTGCACCGGGGCGGGACGTATATCTGCATCGAGGGGCCGCAGTTCTCCACGCGGGGGGAGTCGAACGTCTACCGCCGCTGGGGCATGTCGGTGATCGGCATGACCAATATGCCGGAGGCCAAGCTGGCCCGCGAGGCCGAGCTGTGCTACGCGACGATGGCGCTCGCCACCGACTACGACGTCTGGCACGAGGAGCACGACGCGGTGAGCGTCGAGGCGGTGGTCGCGAACCTCAACAAGAACGTCGCGACGGCCCGCGTGGTGCTGGGCCGGGTGCTGCCGCGCCTCGGCGGGCCGTGCGGGGCCGGGTGCCCGAGCGCGCTCGCCTCCGCGGTCATCACCAATCCCGCGGCCTTCCCGGCCGCGACCCGCAAGCGCCTCGGCATCCTCCTCGACCGGTACTTCCCGCCCGTGAAGAAGCGGACCGCGCGTGGCTGACCCCGCGGGCCGGCCCGACGCGATCGACGTGCTCGGCATCGGCAATGCGCTCGTCGACGTCCTGAGCCAGGCGAGCGACGCGCTGGTCGCCGGCCGCGGGCTGGCCAAGGGGACGATGCGGCTCGTCGACGAGGCCGACGCCCGCGACCTCTACGACGCGATGGGCCCCGGGGTGCAGATCTCCGGGGGCTCGGCCGCCAATACGATCGTCGGCGTGGCATCCTTCGGCGCCCGTGCGCACTACGTGGGCAAGGTGAGGAATGACCAGCTCGGCGAGGTCTTCGCCCATGACCTGCGCTCGACCGGGGTCGGCTTCGACACGCCGCCGGCCACCGCCGGCCCGGCCACCGGGCGCTGCCTCATCCTGATCACGCCCGACGCGCAGCGGACGATGAGCACGTTCCTCGGCGCCTCGACGCGGCCTCACTCCCGGGCGACATCGACGCGCGGCTGATCGCGCGGGCGAAGATCGTCTATCTGGAGGGCTATCTCTTCGATCCGCCCGAGGCCCAGGAGGCCTTCCGCGCGGCGGCGCGGATGGCGCACGCGGCGGGGGGCAAGGTCTCGCTCACGCTGTCGGATCCGTTCTGCGTGGACCGGCATCGCGAGGCGTTCCTCGACCTGGTCGAGCACCACGTGGACATCCTGTTCGCCAACGAAGCCGAGATCTGCTCCCTGTATCAGGTCGGCGACTTCGACGCCGCCTTGCAGGCGGTGCGCCGCCGTTCCCAGGTGGCCGCGCTCACGCGCGGGGCGCGGGGCTCGGTGATCGTGGCGGGCGACGAGGTGCACGTGGTCGACGCCTTCCCAGTCGAGAGCCTGGTCGACAGCACGGGGGCGGGGGACCTCTACGCCGCGGGATTTCTCGTCGGTCTGAGCCGAGGCCTCGGACCTCGCCGCGTGCGGCCGGCTCGGGTCGCTGGCCGCGGCCGAGGTCATCTCGCATATCGGAGCGCGCCCGGCCACGCCCCTCGCCGAGCTCGCGCGCCGCGGCCACTGCCGCTAGGTGCAGGCCCCAACTTTCCGCTGTTGACATCGCCCGGCGTGGGGACTAGGGTGGGAAACGCTTTCGCCAGCCTCAATAGTTTTCGACCCCGTGAGGCAGCGCCATGGCCAACATGACAATCGCCGAGAAGGACCTCGGGACGCGCGCCGATCCGGCCCCGGGGTCTCCGTGACGAGCACTTACCCCTCCAGGAGGTCAACCCGGTGAAAACGACTGTCTCGATGACCATCAACGGCGCAAAGCAGAGCCACGATGTCGAGCCGCGCCTCCTGCTCGTTCACTATATCCGCGAGCTGGCGGGCTTGACCGGCACCCACGTCGGCTGCGACACGAGCCAGTGCGGCGCCTGCACGATTCACCTGAACGGGCAGGCGGTGAAGTCGTGCACGCTCCTCGCCGTGCAGTGCGAGGGGGCGCAGATCAAGACGATCGAGGGCATGGCCACGGACGGCAAGCTGCATCCCATCCAGGACGCCTTCTGGGAGAAGCACGGGCTGCAGTGCGGCTTCTGCACGCCCGGCATGATCATGTCGGCGGCCCAGCTTCTCGAGCGGAACCCCAAGCCGACGGAACAGGAGATCCGCCACGGGCTCGACGGCAATCTCTGCCGCTGCACGGGCTACCACAATATCGTCAAGGCCATCCAGTACGCCGCCGAGACCATGGCGGCCAGGTAGAGGGGAGCCACCATGGCCACCGCGAAGCTGATCGGTGCCAGCATCAAGCGGCGGGAAGACCCCCGGTTCATCACCGGCAAGGGGAACTACACCGACGACCTGAAGCTCGCGGGCATGACCTACGCGATCTTCGTGAGAAGCCCGCACGCCAATGCCAAGATCGTGGCGATCGACACGGCGAAGGCCCGTCAGCAGCCGGGCGTCGTGGCCATCTTCACCGGCAAGGACATGGTGGGCGTCAACTCCCTGCCGTGCGGCTGGCTCCTCCCCGAGCTGAAGATCCCGCCCCACATGCCGCTCGCCTCGGATGCCGCCCGGTGCGTGGGCGACCCGGTGGCCATCGTCATCGGCGAGAGCCTCGAGGCCGCCAGGGACGCCGCCGAGCTCGTCGCGGTCGACTGGCAGGTGCTGCCCTCCGTGACCAATACGGAGAAGGCCGCCGGCCCGGGCGCGGTGCAGATCCACGACGTGGCCCCGAACAACGTGGCCTTCAACTGGGAGATCGGCGACGCGGCGGCCACCGACGCCGCGTTCAAGTCGGCGCCCATCGTGACCAAGAAGCGCATCGTCAACCAGCGGCTGGTGGCGAATGCCATCGAGCCGCGCGCCTGCGTCGCCCGCTACGAGGCCGCGACCGGGGAGTGGACGCTCTGGGTGACCTCGCAGAACCCGCACGTGCATCGGCTCCTGATGTGCGCGTTCGTCCTCGGGATCCCGGAGCACAAGGTCCGCGTCATCGCCCCCGACGTGGGCGGCGGCTTCGGCTCCAAGATCTTCCTCTATAACGAGGAGACGGTGTGCACCTGGGCCTCGCGCGAGATCAAGCGCCCGATCCGGTGGACGGCGGAGCGGACCGAGTCCTTCCAGACCGACGCGCACGGGCGCGACCACATCACCGACGCCGAGATGGCCTTGTCCAAGGACGGCAAGATCCTCGGCTTCCGGGTGAAGACCACCGCCAATCTCGGCGCCTATCTCTCCACGTTCGCGCCGGCGGTGCCGACGTACCTGTACGGCACGCTCCTGAACGGCGTCTACGAGATGGGGGCGATTCACTGCAAGGTCACCGGCGTGTTCACCAATACGACGCCGGTCGACGCCTATCGAGGCGCGGGGCGGCCGGAAGCCTGCTACGCCATCGAGCGGATGATCGATGTGGCGGCGGCCGCCTGCAAGATGGACCCGGTCGAGCTGCGGCGGAAGAACTTCATCCCGAAGTTCGACAACGGCTACCAGACCAAGGTCGCGCTCACGTACGACAGCGGCGACTACGGGCCGCCGCTCGACAAGGTGCTCGCGATGCTCGACTACAAGAAGTTCCGGGCCGACCAGGCGGCGGCGCGGGCCCAGGGCAAGCTCATCGGCGTCGGCTTCTCGACGTATATCGAGGCCTGCAGCATCGCGCCCTCGAAGGTGGTCGGCTCGCTGGGCGCCCAGGCGGGGCTCTGGGAGTCGGGCAAGGTGCAGGTACAGCCCACCGGCGGCGTGACGGTCTTCACCGGCTCGCACTCCCACGGCCAGGGGCATGAGACGACGATGGCGCAGATCGTCGCCGATCACCTCGGCATCCCGATGGACACCATCGACATCGTCCACGGCGATACCGGCCGCGTGCCGTTCGGCATGGGCACCTACGGCAGCCGCTCCGCCTCGGTGGGCGGCACCGCCATCCTGATGTCGATCAACAAGATCAAGGAAAAGGGCAAGAAGATCGCGGCGCATCTGCTCGAGGCCTCGCCCAACGACATGGACTTCGCCGACGGCAAGTTCTTCGTCAAGGGCTCGCCGGAGAAGAACGTCCCGTTCGGCCAGGTCGCGCTCACGGCCTACGTGCCGCACAACTATCCGGAGGGCCTCGAGCCGGGGCTGGAAGAGACGAGCTTCTACGACCCGTCGAACTTCTGCTTCCCCTTCGGGGCCCACGCCTGCGTGGTCGAGGTCGACCCCGACACCGGGCACGTGAAGATCCTGCGCTACATCGCGGTGGACGACGTGGGCAACGTGATCAATCCGATGATCGTCGACGGCATGGTGCACGGCGGCATCGCCCAGGGCGTGGCGCAGGCCCTCTGGGAAGGGGCGGTCTACGACGACGCAGTCGGGGCAGCTCGTCACGGGCAGCATGATGGACTATGCCCTGCCCAGGGCGGAGATGCTGACGAGCTACGAGACCGATCGCACCGAGACGCCCACGCCGGTCAACCCGCTCGGCGTGAAGGGGGCAGGGGAGACCGGCACGATCGCGTCGACGCCGGCCGTCGTCAATGCCGTGGTGGACGCCCTGGCCGGGATGGGCGTGGACCACATCGAAGCGATGCCGCTCACATCCGAGCGCGTCTGGAAGATCATCCAGGCCGCCAAATCCAAGAAGTAAGGGGGACGCCGCATGTATCCAGCCCAGTTCGACTACCACACTCCCGGCACGGTCAGGGAGGCGCTCGACCTCCTGGGGCGGCACAAGGACGACGCCAAGCTCCTGGCGGGAGGCCATAGCCTGCTGCCCGCGATGAAGCTCCGGCTCGCTCAGCCGAAGCACCTGGTCGATCTCCGGAAGATCTCGAGCCTCTCGGGGATCAAGGAAGAGGGCGGCACGCTCGTCATCGGCGCGATGGCCACCCATCACGCGGTCGAGTCCTCGCCGGTGGTCAAGTCCAAGTGCCCGATGCTCGCCCAGGTGGCCGCCCAGATCGGCGACCCCATGGTGCGCAATATGGGAACGATCGGCGGCAGCCTCGCGCATGCCGATCCCGCCGCGGACTACCCGGCGGCCATCATCGCGCTCGGCGCCGAGATGGTCGCCGAGGGGCCGAAGGGCAAGCGGACCATCAAGGCCGACGACTTCTTCAAGGGACTTCTCACCACCGCCCTCGCGGAGGACGAGATCCTCACCGAGGTCCGCATCCCCGCCGGCGCCGGGAAGGTGGGCGCCGCCTACGTGAAGTTCCCGCACCCCGCGTCGCGCTTCGCGGTGGTCGGCGTGGCCGCGGTCCTGACCATTGACGCGGGCAAGGTCTCGAAGGCGAGCATCGGGATCACCGGCGCCGGCACCAAGGCCGTCCGGGCCAAGGGCGTCGAGGCGGCGATCAGCGGCAAGGCCGCCGACGCGGCGTCCATCCAGGCGGCGGCCGAGAGGGCGCCGGAGGGTGTCGACGTCCAGGCCGATCTCCAGGGCTCCGAGGACTACAAGAAGCACCTGCTCAAGGTCTTCGCCAAGCGGGCGATGGAGGCGGCGGCGGCATCGGTGAAGTGATCGCGATCTGACCTTCACAGGCCCCGCGGGCGCTGCGCTCGCGGGGCCTTGGCATCTTCCGGGCGGCGAACCGAAGGGGAGGAACAGCGATGATTCCGGCAACCTTCGAGTACCACGCTCCCACGTCCATTCAAGAGGCGACGGCGCTCCTGGCCAGGCTGGGGGACGACGCCAAGGTCCTCTCGGGCGGTCAGAGCCTCATCCCGCTCATGAAGCTCCGCCTCGCAAGTCCCAAATATCTCGTCGATATCAATGGTCTGCCTGGGCTCGACACGATCGCCGAATCCGACGGATTCCTCCGGATCGGCGGCCTGTGCCGCGAGTCGGACCTCGAAGAGTCGGAGCTGATCCGGACCCGCTACCCCTTGATCCTCGACACCTGCCGGGTCATCGCCGATCCCATCGTCCGCAACCTGGCCACGGTGGGAGGCAACCTGGCCCACGGCGATCCCGCCAATGACCATCCCGCGACCATGCTGGCGCTCGGCGCCGAGGTGGTGGCCGTCGGCGGCAGTGGCGAGCGCCGGATCCCCATCGCCGCCTTCTTCACGGGCCCGTTCACGACCGCGCTCCGGACCGACGAGATCCTCGTGGAGATCCGGGTTCCGATTCCACCGGCGAAGAGCGGGGGCGCCTACGTGAAGCTCGAGCGGAAGGTGGGGGACTTCGCCACGGCCGCGGTCGCCGTCCAGGTCGCGCTTGCGGCCGACGGCACCTGCGCGCGGGCCGGCATCGGGCTCACCAATGTGGGCGCCATGCCCATCAAGGCGCAGCGAGCGGAGGCCGCCCTCGTGGGCCAGCGCCTCGACGAGGCCGCGATCAAGCGGGCGGCCGGGCTGGCGGCGGCGGCCGCCGAGCCGGCCGCTGACCTGCGCGGATCGGTCGAGTACAAGACAGACCTGGTGCGAGTCCTGACGGCGCGCGCGCTGCACCGGGCCCTCGAGCGCGCGGGCGGCCCGGGGAGGTAAGGCCCATGCTCGTGAAAATGACGATCAACGGGGAGAAGTACGAGGCCGACGTCGAGCCGAGGCTGCTCCTCGTGCACCTGATCCGCGAGGTCTTCCGGCTCACCGGGACCCATATCGGCTGCGACACGACCCACTGCGGCGCCTGCACGGTCTTGCTCGACGGCCGGGCGGTCAAATCGTGCACGGTCTTCGCCGTGCAGGCCAATGGCCGGACGCTCATGACGGTCGAGGGGCTCGAGCAGAACGGCGTGCTCCATCCGCTGCAGGAGGGCTTCGTGGCGGAGCATGGCCTGCAGTGCGGCTACTGCACGCCCGGCATGCTGATGACGAGCTATGCCTTTCTCGCCAAGCACAAGGCGCCGACGGAGGACGAGATCCGCCACGCCATCTCCGGCAACCTCTGCCGCTGCACCGGGTACGTGAACATCGTCAAGGCCGTCCAGCACGCGGCGACCGCGATCGCCCAGGGAGGCTCCTGATGGCGCCCAAGACATCGGCCGAGGTCGGAGGGATGGGGCATTCCATCAAGCGCAAGGAAGACCCGCGCTTCATCCGCGGCAAGGGCACCTACGTGGACGACGTGCAGCTCCCGGGCATGCTCTACCTCGACATCGTGCGGAGCCCCTACGCCCACGCCAAGATCGTGAAGATCCACACGGCCAAGGCGCTGGCCGTTCCCGGCGTGCTCGCGGTGATCACCGGGGAGGACCTCGCCAAGTACGGCCTGCACTGGATGCCGACCCTCATGTCGGACACCCAGATGGTCCTGCCGGTGGAGAAGGTCATGTACCAGGCGCAGGAGGTGGCCGCCGTCCTCGCCACCAGCCGCTACAGCGCCGCCGACGGCGCCGCCGCGGTCCAGGTCGACTACGATCCGCTGCCCGTCGTGGTGGATCCGCACCAGGCCCTGGCCCCCGGCGCTCCCGTCCTGCGCACGGACAAGAAGGACAAGAAGGACAATCACATCTGGCACTGGGAATGGGGCGACCGGGCGGCCACCGACCGGACCTTCGCCGAGGCCGACGTCGTCGTGAAGCAGGACATCTACATCCCGCGGATTCACGTCGCCTCGATCGAGACCTGCGGCTGCATCGCGCACTTCGACAAGGTGGACGGCAAGCTCACCGTCTGGATGACCACCCAGGCGCCGCATGCCATCCGCACCGTCTTCGCGCTGGTCGCGGGCCACGTGGGGCTGGAAGAGCACAAGATCCGCATCATCTCCCCCGATATCGGCGGGGGGTTCGGCGGCAAGGTCCCGGTGTACCCGGGCTACGTGATCGCGGTGGCCGCCTCCGTCCTGACGGGCAAGCCGGTGAAGTGGGTCGAGGACCGCATGGAGAACCTCCAGGCCGATTCCTTCGCCCGCGACTACCACATCACCGCCGAGCTGGCGGCGAAGCAGGACGGCACGCTCACCGCGATCCGCATCAAGACCATCGCCGATCACGGCTATACCGACGCGGCGGCCAATCCCTCGAAGTTCCCCGCCGGGCTCTTCCACGTCTGCACGGGGTCGTACGACCTGAAAGCGGCGCACGTGGAGGTGGACGGGGCCTACACGAACAAGCCGCCGGGCGGCATCGCCTACCGCTGCTCGTTCCGGGTGACGGAAGCGGTGCACACGATCGAGCGCATGGCCGACATCATGGCGCATCAGCTCGGCATGGATCCCGCCGAGTTCCGGATGAAGAACTTCATCAAGCCCGAGCAGTTCCCGTACAAGTCGGCCCTCGGCTGGGAGTACGACAGCGGGGACTATGCGGGCGCCCTGCGCCTGGCCATGGACCGGATCGGCTATGCCGGCCTCCGGCGCGAGCAGGCGGAAAAGCGGGAGCGCGGCCTACTCATGGGCATCGGCATCTCGAGCTTCACGGAGATCGTCGGCGCGGGGCCGTCGAAGCACTTCGACATCCTCGGCATCAAGATGTTCGATAGCTGCGAGATCCGCATTCACCCGACGGGCAAGGCCATCGCGCGCTTCGGCACCAAGTCCCAGGGCCAGGGGCATGAGACGACGTATGCCCAGATCCTGGCCGAGGAGCTGGGGATTCCCGCCAAGGACATCCAGGTCGAGGAGGGCGACACGGACACCGCGCCCTATGGCCTCGGCACGTATGCCAGCCGGTCGACGCCGGTGGCGGGGGCGGCGGCCGCCATTGCCGCGCGCAAGATCCAGGACAAGGCGCGGAAGATCGCCGCGTACCTGCTCGAGTGCGCGCCCGACGACCTCGTCTGGGAGCCGGGGAAGTTCTCCGTCAAGGGCGCGCCCGATCGCGCCAAGACCATCCAGGAGATCGCCTTCGCCGCCTACACCAATCACCCCCAGGGGATGGAGGCCGGGCTCGAGGCGGTGAGCTACTACGATCCGCCGAACCTCACGTATCCCTTCGGCAGCTATATCTGCGTGGTCGACATCGACAAGGGCACCGGCGAGGTCAAGATCCGCCGCTTCGTGGCCATCGACGACTGCGGCAATATCATCAATCCGATGATCGTCGAGGGGCAGGTCCACGGGGGCCTCACGATGGGCCTGGCGCCCGCGCTGTTCGAGGAGATCTCCTACGACGAGTCCGGCAATATCCAGGGCGGGAGCTTCATCGACTACCTCCTGCCGACGGCGGTCGAGACGCCCAAGTGGGAGACCGGCAATACGGTGACCCCGTCGCCGCATCATCCGCTCGGGGCCAAGGGCATCGGCGAGTCGGCGACGGTGGGCGCGCCGGCCGCCATCGCCAATGCCGTCGTGGACGCGCTCTGGCATCTCGGCGTGCGCCACATCGACATCCCGATCACGCCGGCCAAGGTCTGGAAGCTCCTCCGCGAGCGCGGCGTGACCGACTAGAGAGCGATGATAAGGGCCCATCTGCTTCGTTGGCGCCCTCGACAGCCGCGCTCAACGTACAGCAGAGTACGCCTCGCCGGCTGCCTTCGGGCGCCGCCTCGCAGCTGGACCCTTCTCATCGCTCTAGCCGGTTTTCTGCGACAGGCTCGTAGGGGGACGATGGGCGTGGACGTGCTGGACCTGGCGGTGGAGCTGCGGCGCAGCGGTGAGGCCTTCGCGCTCGCCACCGTCGTGCGGTGCGAGCGCCCGACCTCCGCCAAGCCCGGGGCCAAGGCGCTGATCCGCGGGGACGGCGCCGTCACCGGCTGGGTCGGCGGCGCCTGCGCCGAGCCCGTGGTCGTCCGTGAGGCGTTGAAGGCGCTCCAAGACGGCCAGCCGCGCCTGGTCGCCCTCGTGGGCGAGGGGGGAGCCGAGGCGCGGCGCGTCGAGGGCCTCGTGCCCTATCCGATGACGTGTCATAGTGGCGGCACCCTCGAGATCTACGTGGAGCCATTCGTGCCGAAGCCTCTCCTCGTGCTGGTGGGCCACGGGCCGGTGCTGGAGACGCTTGCCGCGCTCGGCCGGGCGACCGACTTCGACGTGATGCCGCTCGCGATCGACGCGGCGCACGAAGATCTCGGCCGCCTGTCCCTCGGTCCCTCCGCCTCCGTGGTGGTCGGCACGCACGGGAGCGGAGACGAGGAGGCCCTCGAGCAGATTCTCAGGGGTGGCGCGGGGCATGTCAGCCTGATCGCGAGCCGCAAGCGGGCGGCGGCGATCACCCGGACGCTGGCGGAGCGGGGCGTGGCCGACGATCGGATCCGACGGCTGCAGCGCCCCCGCGGGGCTCGACATCGGCGCAACCACGCCCGCCGAGATCGCCGTGAGCATCCTGGCCGAGGTGATCCAGCATCGCCGGAGCGACGCCGCGGCCGCCGCCGTGCGTCGCGACGAGCCCGCGCGGGATGCGATGCGCGAGGAGACCGACCCCGTGTGCGGGATGCTGGTCGACGTCGGCTCGGCCCGGTATCGCTCGGAGACCCCGCAGGGCATCACCTACTTCTGCTGTCTCGGCTGCAAGGAAGCCTTCGACCGCGAGCCGCAGCGCTTCGCGGCGTCCCGTCCAGGCGCTCGGGCCGAGAGGCTCTGAGCGCCGCGCAGTGACGGCGGGCATCCTGCTCGCGGCCGGCCTGTCCCGCAGGATGGGACGGGCCAAGCTGCTCCTCCCGCTCGACGGCCGGCCGGTGGTGCGGCATGCGGCCGAGGGACTGCTCGCGGCGGGGGTCGAGCCGTTGAGCGCGGTGGTGGGGCCCGACGGCGAGGCGGTCACGGCGGCCCTGGCCGACCTGCGCGTCCGGATCGTGGTGAATCCTCACCCGGAGGCCGGGCAGGCGAGCTCGCTCGTCGCCGGCATCGCCGCGCTGCCGCCGGGGACGGAGGCCGTCGTCGTGGCGCTCGGCGATCAGCCGTTCGTGCCCGCGGACGTGATCCGGGAACTGATATATGCTCTGCAGGGCAGCGACAAGGTCATCGCGGCGCCGCGGTACCGCGACGGGCTGGGCAATCCGGTGCTGTTCCGGGCCGCCGTCTTCCCGGAGCTCCTGGCGCTCGGCGGCGACCGCGGGGCGCGCGCGGTGGTGGAGCGGGATGCGGGCGCGCGTGGCCCTCGTCGAGGTCGACCGCCCCATGCCCGAGGACGTGGACACGCCGGATGACTACGCGCGGCTCCGATCGCGCGAGGAGCCGGTGTAGACTGAGAGGACAATGAGAGACGAGATCAGGACGATCCAGGCGCTGATGGAAGGGGCGGATTACGTCACCGATGCCGCCATCGCGACGTCGGTGTATCTCGGCATGACCCTCAAGAAGCCGCTCTTGATCGAGGGACATGCCGGCGTCGGCAAGACCGAGGTGGCGAAGGTGATGGCCCGGATGCTCGAGACCAACCTCATCCGCCTGCAGTGCTACGAGGGGCTCGACGCGGCCCAGGCCCTGTACGAGTGGAACTACCCGAAGCAGCTCCTGCACATCAAGCTCGAGGAGAGCACCGAGCACTCGCTCCAGCAGAAGGAGGCGGCGATCTTCTCCGAGCCCTTCCTGATCAAGCGGCCGCTCCTGCAGGCGATCACCCAGGACGCCCGCCCGCCGGTGCTGCTGATCGACGAGATCGACCGCTCGGATGAGGAGTTCGAGGCCTTCCTCCTCGAGGTGCTCTCGGACTTCCAGGTGACGATCCCGGAGATCGGGACCATCAAGGCGACCCATACGCCCCACGTCATCCTGACCTCGAACCGCAACCGCGAGCTGTCCGACGCGCTCCGGCGGCGCTGCCTCTACCAGTGGATGGACTTCCCGGGCTTCGACAAGGAAGTGCGCATCGTCACGCGCAAGGTGCCGGGGCTCAACGAGCGGCTCGCCCGGGAGATCTCGCGCTTCATGGAGACGCTCCGGACCCTCCGCCTGGCCAAGGTGCCCGGCGTGGCCGAGACGCTCGACTGGGCGCAGGCGCTGTCGTCGCTGCACGCCGACCACCTGGACGAGGACCTGGTCGCCGAGACCCTCGGCTGCGTTCTCAAGGACGCCGACGACGTGCGCCGGTTCAAGCGCGAGCTGGGCACGGCCGGGCTCAAGCGCTTCGTGCCGGCCGAGGGCTCCTGATCGGGATGGCATGGCCGCTCCCCGCGACCTCCTGACCGCGACGCTCCGCTTCGGCCAGACGCTGCGCCAGGCGGGGCTGCCGCGGACGGTGTCGGAGCTGATGGACGCGGTTCGGGCCCTCGAGGTGATCGACCTGATGGACCGGCAGGAAGTGTACATGGCGCTGCGCGCCTGCCTGGTCGCCCGCGTCGAGGAGATCCCGGCCTTCGACCGCTGCTTCGACGCGTTCTGGACCTTCCAGGCCGAGGAGGGGCAGGGCCTCGAGGGGCTCACGAGCCCCGCGCCCGCGCCTCATGGCGAGGACGAGCAGCAGATGGACGGGCCCGCCGGCGGCGAGCAGAAGGAGTCGCTGGCGCTCGAGGGCTGGGAAGAGGAAGGCGCCGACGACGGCGAGCCGCTCGAGGTGCCGGGCAAGAGCGAGCGCGAGGTCCTGATGGACCGGGACTTCTCCACGTTCCCGGCCGAGGACCTCGACGAGGTCGCCCGCCTCACCGTGCTCATCGCCAAGCGCCTCGCGCGCCGGGTGAGCCGCCGCCGGCGACCCACCCGGCGGGGCGGGGTCATCGACCTCCGCCGGAGCATGCGGGCCAACATGATGAAGGGGGAGATCATCGAGCTCCGGCGCCGCGAGCGCCGGCGGCGCAAGGTGCGGCTCGTGCTGCTCTGCGACGTGTCGGGGTCGATGGACCTCTACAGCCGCTTCCTGCTGCAGTTCCTCTACGCGCTGCAGAACGTCTTCGGCCGCGTCGAGACCTTCACGTTCGCCACGCGGCTCACCCGGGTCACCGAGCAGCTCAAGGGGCCGTCGTATCAGCTCGCGCTGCGGCGGCTCACCGAGGTGCGCGACTTCTCGGGCGGAACGCGGATCGGCGAGTCGATCCAGGAGTTCAACCGGAGCTGGCGGCAGCTCGTCGACCGCCACACCATCGTGCTCGTCCTCTCCGACGGGTGGGACACGGGCGAGCCCGACGTGCTCGCCGCCGAGATGCTCTCCCTCCGCCGCCGGGCGGGTCGCGTGATCTGGCTCAACCCGCTCCTCGGCAACCCCTCCTACGAGCCCCTGACGCGGGGCATGGCGGCGGCGCTTCCGCTCGTCGACCACTTCGCCGCCGCCCACAACCTGGCTAGCTTGCGCGACCTCGCCGGTCATCTGACGTTGCGATGACGGTTCGGTGAGGCGCGCCGTGGAGCGATCGCATGTCTGAGCTGTTCGACCACATCGACAAGCTGAAGAAGACGGAGCCCCGGGTGGCCGTCGCCACCCTCGTCAATACGCGGGGCACGACGCCGCGCAAGGAAGGCGCCAAGATGGTCGTGGGCGAGGGCGGCCGCGTGCTCGGCTCCGTCACCATCGGCGGCTGCGTGGACGCCCAGGTCATCGAGCAGTCCGCCGACGTGCTGGACCAGAATGTCCCGCGGCTGCTCGAGCTCGACCTGGGCGACGAGGAAGCCTGGGAGATCGGGCTCACCTGTGGCGGCACCATCGAGGTCTTCCTCGAGCCGGTGTCGCTCGACAAGCCGGGGGACGAGACGCTCGTCTTCTCCGAGAAGGCGCGGGCCCACGCCGAGGCCGGCGGCCGCGCCGTGGTCATGACCCGCCTCGACGGTGATACCCACGGGGCCAAGCTCCTGCTCACGGACGACGGCGCCACGGAAGGCAGCCTGGGCGATCCGTTCCTCGACCGCCGCTTCGCCGCCGAGGCGCAGGAGGCCATGCGCGCGGGCAAGTCGCGGACGCTCTTCCTCGAGGGCGTGCGCGTCTTCGCCGAGGTCAGCGCGCCCCCGACGATCCTGGCCATGGTCGGCGCGAGCCACGTCGCCATGCCGCTCGTGACCATGGCGCGGGCCCTCGGCTTCCGGACCATCGTGATCGACGGCCGGCCGCGCTTCGCGACCCGCGAGCGGTTCCCCGACGTGGACGACCTCCGGATCGGCATCCCGTCCGAGCTGGTCCGGGAGGTCCCGCTCATCGCCACGACCGCGCTGGTCCTGGTGGCGCACGACTACAAGTACGACGTCCCCGTGCTGCGCCACGCCCTCGGCACCCCGGTCGGATACATCGGGCTGCTCGGCAGCAGCCGGCGGGGAGCGGCCATTCTCAATCTCCTGCGCGAGGACGGCGTGGCCGACGAAGCCCTGACGCGCGTGCGGGTGCCCATCGGCCTCGACCTCGGCGCCCAGTCCGCGCCGGAGATCGCGCTGAGCATCATGGCCGAGGTGCTGCTCGTGCAGCGGGGCGCCACCGGGATGCCCATCAGCGAGAAGGTCAGGAAGGGGCTCAAGTGAAGCCGGTCGCCCTCGGGCGAGGCGGCGCGACGCCCGCCGCCTTGGTCGGGCGCGTGATCTGTCACGACGTCCGCGACGCGGCCGGGAAAGTCGCCATCGACAAGGGGCGCACCCTCGACGACGAGGCCGCGGCGAAGCTCCTCGGCCTCGCCTGGGAGGAGGTGCATCTGCTCGAGCTCGAGCCCGGCGATCTCCACGAGGAGCCGGCCGGGGCGCGCCTCTCCGCGGCGGCCGCGGGAGCCGGGGTCGAGGTGAAGGGATACGTCGGCGGGCAGTGGACGCTCGTCTCCGCCCGGCGGGGACTGTGCCGGGTCCGCGGTGATGCGCTTCACGCGGTGAATGCGCTGGCGGGCATGTCCGTGTTCACGCTGTGGGACCTCGTGCCCGTCGAGGCGGGGGAGACGGTGGCCAAGGCCAAGATCACTCCGCTCGCCATGCCCGAGGCCCTCGTCAAGCAGGCGGAGGAGCGCGCCTGGGCCGCGGGCGGCCTCGTCCGTGTGGACGGCTTCGCGCCGCGCACGGTGGGCGCGGTGGCGCGGGAGTATCTCGAGCCGCGCCAGCGCCAGCGCTTCGAATCCTCCCTGACCGAGAAGCTCGACTGGTTCGGCTCGCGGCTTCTCCCCGTGCGCTATCCCGCCGCCGATGCGGCGTCCGTGTCGGCGGAGATGGAGGCGCTGCTCGCCGACGGCGCCGAGGTCCTGATCGCGGCGGGCGCGGGATCGCTCGATCCGCTCGATCCCGTCTTCGTCGGGCTCAGCCGCCTCGGCGGCCGCATGGAGCGCCACGGGGCGCCGGCCCATCCGGGGAGCCTGCTCTGGGTCGCCGAGCTCCGCGGCCGGCCCGTGCTCGGCATGCCCGCCTGCGGGATGTTCTCCCAGGCCACGACGTTCGACCTCGTGCTGCCGCGCTTGCTCGCGGGCGACCGCGTGGACAATGCCGCGGTGGCCGACCTGGGCCATGGCGGCCTCCTCTCGCGCGAGAGCGCCTATCGCTTCCCGCCGTATCGCAAGAGCGCGGCGCGGGGCGAGCTCGGGGACTGAGGTGGCGCTCTACAGCGACGTGATCCGGGAGCGGTTCCGCCAGCCGCGCTTTCGCGGCCGGCTCGACGCCCCCGACGTCGTGTTCGAGGACGTGAACCCCCTGTGCGGAGACCGGATCCGCATCGAGGGCCGCCTGCGCGACGGGCGCCTGGCCGACGCGCGGTATTCCGGCGATAGCTGCGCGATCGCGGGGGCGGCGGCCGACCTGCTGCTCGAGCTCGCGCTCGGCCGCACCGTGGAGGACGTGCAGGCCCTCGGCGTCGGCGATCTCCTCGAGCGGCTCGAGGCCGACATCCGCCCATCGCGGATGAAGTGCGTGGCGCTGCCCTTGAGCGTCCTCCACGGCGCGCTCCAGGGCAAGGAGGTCACCCTACCATGACCATGGCGGAGCTCACCCGGCCCGACTTCCCGATTCTCCGGCGCATCGTCAATGGCCGGCCGCTCGTCTTCCTCGACTCCGCCGCCTCCAGCCAGAAGCCGACGGTGGTGCTGGAGGCGATGACGCGCTACTACGAGCAGAGCCACGCCAACGTGCACCGGTCCATTCACACGCTCGGCGAGGAGGCGACGGAGCTGTACGAGGGGGCGCGCGACGCCGTGCGGGCGTTCATCGGCGCGGCCTCGAGGGAGGAAGTGATCTTCACGCGCGGCACCACCGAGGGCGTGAACCTGGTGGCCCAGGCGATCGGGCGCACCTTGAAGCCCGGCGACGAGATCCTCGTCACCGAGATGGAGCATCACTCGAACCTCATCCCGTGGCAGATGGCCTGCCGCGACCGCGGCGCGCGCCTCGTGGCCGTGCCGGTGCTCGACGGCGCTCACCTCGACATGGCGAGCTTCGACCGGCTGCTCTCGCCGCGCACCCGCGTGGCGGCGTTCGCGCACGTGTCCAATGTGCTCGGCACGATCAACCCCGTGGCCGAGATGACCCGCCGGGCGCATGCGGCGGGCGCCCTGGTGCTGGTGGACGGCGCCCAGGCGGTGCCGCATCTGCCGCTCGACATGGCCGGGCTCGGGGCCGACTTCTACGTCTTCTCCGGCCACAAGATGCTCGGGCCCACGGGCATCGGCGTGCTCTACGGGCGGCGCGCGGTGATGGAGACGCTCGAGCCGGCCTGGGGTGGCGGGGAGATGATCAAGGAAGTCTGGATCGATCGCGCGCAGTGGAACGACCTGCCGTGGCGCTTCGAGCCGGGCACGCCGCCGATCGCGGCCGCCGTCGGGCTCCACGCGGCCGTCGGGTACCTCGACAAGCTCGGCATGACGCGCGTGGCGGCCCACGAGCAGGCGATCACCGCGCAGTGCATCGACGCGCTCGCGGCGATCGCCGACGTCACCGTGTACGGGCCGCGGAACCCGGAGATCAAGGGCGCGGTCGTGGCCTTCAACGTCGAGGGGATCCACCCGCACGACGGGGCCGCGCTCCTCGACCAGCGGGGCATCGCCGTCCGCGCCGGGCACCACTGCGCCCAGCCGCTCATGAAGCGACTCGGCATCGGGGGCACGCTGCGGGCGAGCTTCTCCGTCTACACCTCCGAGGCCGACGTCGAGCGCCTCGCCGCCGCCGTCGCCGACATGAAGCGCGATCTCTAGCGCCGTGGACGCGCTCGGGCCCCGGGACGCGTTCCGCTCGCCGCGGTTCGGCCAGCCGCCGACCTTCATGCGGCTGCCCTACGTGCGCGACCCGGGCCGGCTCGACGTGGCCATCGTCGGCGTGCCCTATGACGGCGGGACGTCCTACCGCCCGGGCGCGCGCTATGGCCCGCGTCACATCCGCGATCAGTCCTCGCTGATCCGGCCGTGGAACCCCGTGCTCGAGGTCGCGCCGTTCGATGCGCTCCGCGTGGCCGACTATGGCGACGTCGACGTGTCGCCCGTCTCGATCGAGGAGACCTTCGCCGCCGTCGAGCGCGAGCTGGACCCCGTGGTCGCCGCGGGCGTCATCCCGCTCGCGGTGGGGGGCGATCACTCCATCACGCTGCCCGTGCTGCGCGCGCTGGCGCGGCGCCACGGGCCGCTCGCCCTCGTGCATTTCGACTCGCACCCGGATACGTGGGGCGAGTACGCCGGGTCCTACCACTACCACGGCAGCACGTTCCGGCGGGCCATCGAGGAAGGCATCGTGGACGGCGCCCGCCTGATCCAGATCGGCATCCGCGGCCCGGTGTACAGCCGCGACGACTTCGAGTTCCACGCCGAGCACGGCCTCGAGGTGATCCGGATCGGCGACGTGAAGGAGCACGGCGTCGCGCGCGCGCTCGAGCGCGTGGCCCGGCTCCGAGGGCGGCCCGCGTATTGCTCCTTCGACATCGACGCGGTGGACCCGGCGTATGCGCCGGCCACGGGCACGCCCGAGGTCGGCGGGCTCACCAGCTACGAGGCGCTGAGCCTCGTGCGCGGGCTCCGGGGCCTCGACCTGGTCGGCGCCGACGTCGTCGAGGTCGCGCCGCCCTACGACGGGCCCGGCGCCATCACGAGCCTGCTCGCCGCGAATCTGCTCTTCGAGCTTCTCTGCCTGTTCGCGCTCGGCAAGCGCGAAGAGACTCGGAGGGGGGCTCCGCCCCCCTTCCGATGCCTCCCCCCGAACAGCGGATTGCGCCGGCGAAGCCGGCGCTCGAACGGCGGCTACGTCCGACACACTCATCGGTCGAGCCCGACTCGGCCGCGCGTGGCGTGGCGCTGCGAGAGCCGGGCGGCGTGGGCGCGCGTGCTATGATCAGCCGCGTGGGAGTGCCCATGAGGCGGGGTCACTCGGCAGTCCTGGTCGTGCTCGCAGCTCTCGCCGTGCTCGCCGTCAGCCTCCCCGGCTCAGCATCCCTGGCTGCGCCGCCGGTGTCCCTGATCGAGCTCGACGGCGCCATCACCCCGATCACCGTTCGCCTCCTCGACACCGCCATCGCGCGCGCGCGGACCGAGCGCGCTCAGGCCCTGGTCGTCATGCTCAATACGCCGGGCGGCCTCGAGCGCTCGATGCGCTCCATGGTGCAGAGCATCCTCAATGCCGACATCCCCGTGATCGTCTACGTGGGCCCGACGGGAGCCCGCGCGGCCTCCGCGGGGGTCTTCATCACGATGGCCGGGCACGTCGCCGCCATGGCGCCCGCCACCAATATCGGCGCCGCGCATCCGGTGGCGGCGGGCGGCGGCCAGATGGACAAGGAGATGAGCAAGAAGGTGGAGAACGACGCCGCGGCCTTCGCGCGCTCGATCGCCACCGAGCGCGGCCGCAACGTCGAGTGGGCGGAGAAGGCGGTGCGCTCGTCGGTGTCGGCCACCGAGCGCGAGGCGGTGAAGCTCAAGGTGGTGGACCTGGTGGCCGACAGCGTGCCCGATCTCCTCGCCAAGATCGACGGCCGTGTGGTGAAGACGCCGAAGGGCTCCGGTGACGCTCGCCACCAAGGACGCCGCCGTCACGCCGATCGCGGTGGGGTTCCGCGACCGCTTCCTCGCCCTCATCACCGACCCCAACGTCGCCTACATCCTGATGATGGTGGGCATGCTCGGCATCTTCTTCGAGCTGTCGACCCCGGGCGCGATCCTGCCCGGCGTGCTGGGCGGGATCAGCCTCATCCTCGCCTTCTTCGCGTTCCAGAGCTTGCCGATCAACTGGGCGGGGCTGCTCTTGATCCTCTTCGGGCTGGCCTTGCTCGTCGCCGAGATCAAGATCGTGAGCCACGGCATCCTCACCATCGGGGGCGTCGTGTCGATGGTCCTGGGCTCGATGATGCTCTACGACGCGCCGGAGACCGGGCTGCGCATCTCCTGGCTCGTGATCATCCCGACGGTGGGCGCGACGGCGGGCCTGGTGATCGCCGCGGTGTCCATGGGGCTCCGGGCGCTCTACCGGCCCGCGTCCACCGGCGCGGCGGGCATGATGGGGCAGGTGGGCGTGGTCAAGCGCGCGCTCGATCCAGAGGGGCAGGTGCTGATCGACGGCGAGCTGTGGCAGGCGGTGGCCGAGGATGGGCCCGTCGCCGCGGGCGAGATGGTTCGCGTGGCGGGGATGGACGGGCTGACGCTCACGGTGACGCGGTCGGCCCGACGGGCATAGGAACCGAGGAGGCGCCTCATGCGTGGCTTCGAGCTGCTGTTCGGCATCGTGCCCGTCCTGCTCATCGCATTCTTCGTGATCCTCTCCTCGGTGCGCATCCTGCGCGAGTACGAGCGCGGCGTCATCTTCCGATTCGGCCGCCGGGCGAATGCCGTCTTCAACCCCGGCGGTGACGGCTCGGGTCCCGGCCTCATCCTCCTCATCCCCTTCGTCGACAAGATGGTGAAGGTGAGCCTGCGCACGATCACCATGGACGTGCCGCCCCAGGACGTGATCACCCGCGACAACGTCTCCGTCAAGGTGAACGCGGTCATCTTCTTCCGCGTGCTCGACGCCAACAAGGCGGTGATCAGCGTCGAGGACTATCTCTACGCCACCTCCCAGATGGCGCAGACGACGCTCCGGAGCGTGCTCGGCCAGCAGGAGATGGACGACCTCCTGGCCTCGCGCGAGAAGATCAACGAGGAGCTGACCCGCATCATCGACCAGCACACGAGCCCGTGGGGGGTGAAGGTGGCGGCGGTCGAGGTCAAGAACGTCGACCTGCCGCAGGACATGCAGCGGGCCATGTCCAAGCAGGCCGAGGCCGAGCGCGAGCGCCGGGCCAAGGTCATCAACGCCGAGGGCGAGTTCCAGGCCGCCGCCAAGCTCGCGGAGGCGGCCGATGTGCTGGCCCGATTCCCCATCGCCGTCCAGCTCCGCTACCTCCAGACCATGCGCGAGATCGCCTCGGAGCGGAACACCACGACCTTCT
This sequence comes from uncultured Candidatus Rokubacteria bacterium, assembly GCA_963840495.1. GTDB lineage: Bacteria > Methylomirabilota > Methylomirabilia > Rokubacteriales > CSP1-6 > CAWIZN01. Next base: position 244 of record CAWIZN010000037.1, on the reverse strand, counting down.
TCCCGTTGCCCATCGACCTGTTCACCCCGTTGCTGCGCGCGCTCGGCGCCGCCGCCGAGCCGCCCAAGAGCTGATCCCTCGCCTATTCGCTTGTCGCCGGCGCCCGCCCTGACTACAATACGGGGGTTCGATGGGGGGTTAGCTCAGTTGGGAGAGCGCGGCGTTCGCAACGCCGAGGTCGAGGGTTCGAATCCCTTACCCTCCACCACTAACATTTACCAGTAGTTGCGAGGCGGTCTCGGGC
>CAWIZN010000036.1:0-84616 GCA_963840495.1 uncultured Candidatus Rokubacteria bacterium | reverse complement strand
CGCGAAGAGCAACACCCCGTCGTATCCCCAGCCCCCTCGACCCGGGAACTCCCCCACCGGCATCAGCTCGATGGCCGTGACGCCGAGGGAGGCCAGGTGGTCGAGCCGCTCCGCGACGCCCGCGAAGGTTCCCGCGGGGGTGAATGCGCCGACGTGCAGCTCGTAGAACACGAGGCGCTCGGCGGCCACGCCGCCCCAGCCCGCGTCCGTCCAACCGTGCGCGAGCGGGTCCACGACCTCGCTCGGCCCGTGGACGTCCGATGGCTGAAAGCGCGAGGCCGGGTCCGGCACGAGCAGGTTGTCGTCGATGCGGAACCGATAGCGCGTGCCGGCCGGTGCGTCGCGGGTGACGAGCTCCGCCCAGCCGCCCGCGTCGCGCGTCATCGGCAGCTCCCGGCCTTCGGCCTCGAGCCAGAGCGTCACGCTCGCGGCCGCCGGCGCCCAGAGACGGAACCGCGTGGTGCCGTCCTCGCGTGCCTCGGCGCCGAACGGCATGCGGTGGGCGCGACGGATGGTACGGGAATTCATCGGCGCTCGGGCTTGAGCCACACGGCGGCGAGCGGCGGCAGCGTGAGGCGCACGGAATGCGCACGGCCATGCCACGGGACCGGCTCGCTCGGAACGCCTCCGCCATTGCCGAGTTGCTCCCGCCATAGGCCCCGCCGTCGGTGTTCAGGATCTCGCGGTAGAAGCCGGGGCGTCGGCACGCCGATCCGGTACGCGGCGCGCGGCGTCGGCGTGAAGTTGAGGGCGCACAGCACCACGTCCTCGGTATCGCGCGCATATCGGAGGAAGGACACGACGCTCTGCTCGCGGTCGCTGCAATCCATCCACTCGAAGCCGGCGGGGGCCGCGTCGAGCTCCCAGAGCGCGGGGAGCGCGCGGTAGAGCCGGTTCAGGTCGCGCACCAGTGACTGGACCCCGCGATGGTGGGGACCGTCCTCGAGGACCTGCCAGGGGAGGCTGACGTCGTGGCTCCACGCCTCCGCCTGGCCCAGCTCCGACCCCATGAAGAGAAGCTTCCTGCCGGGATGCGCCCACATGAACGCGTAAAGCAGGCGCAGGTTAGCGAAGCGCTGCCAGGAATCGCCCGGCATGCGCCCGAGCAGCGAGCCGCGGCCGGGCGCGACCTCGTCGTGGGACAGCGGCAGGACCCACTGCTCGTCCCAGGCGTACATCACACTGAAGGTCAGGCGATCGTGGTGGTGCCGGCGCTCCTCGGGCGGCTGTGCGAGGTAGGCCAGCATGTCGTGCGCCCATCCCATGTTCCACTTGAGGCCGAAGCCGAGGCCGCCGTCGCCGACCGGGCGCGTGACCCCCGGCCACGCCGCGGCTTCCTCCGCGATCGTGATCGCCCCGGGCGCGGCCGCGCGGACGCGTCGTTGAGGTGGCGGAGGAAGGCGATCGCGGAGAGGTTCTCTCGCCCGCCATGCTCGTTCGGCTCCCACTCGCCCGGCCGCCGGCCGTAGTCGAGGTACAGCATCGAGGCGACGGCGTCCACGCGAAGGGCGTCGGCGTGATAGCGCTCGAGCCAGCAGCGCGCGCTTCCGACGAGGAAGTCGACGACTTCGGGACGCGCGTGATCGAACACCAGCGTGCCCCATTCCGGATGCCGGCGCCGCCGCGGATCGGCCGGCTCGTACAGGGGGGCGCCGTCGAAGCAGGCGAGGCCGTGGGGATCGTCGGGGAAATGCGCGGGGACCCAGTCGAGGATGACGCCGATCCCCCGCCGGTGCAGGTGATCCACGAGCGCCATGAAGTCCTCGGGCGCGCCGTACCGGCGTGTGGGCGCGTAGTAGCCGGTGCACTGGTACCCCCAGGATCCGTAGAACGGGTGCTCCATGACGGGGAGTAGCTCGATGTCGGTGAAGCCCATGTCGGTCACGTAGTCGCCGAGGAGCGAAGCCAGCTCGCGGTAGCCGAGGAAGCCCCCGTCGGCGGCACGGCGCCAGGAGCCGAGGTGCACTTCGTACACGCTCACGGGCCGGGCGAGGTTGGCGCGCTGCGCGCGTCCCGGCCATCCACGCGCTGTCGTCCCACCGGTGACCGCCGACGTCATGGATGATGGCGGCCGTCCGCGGCTCCTCGGCCTCGAAGGACGTCGCGTGCGGGTCGGCCTTGAGGAGCTCGGCGTGCCGTCGGAGGCCTCGATGGCGAACTTGTAGCGGGCGCCGTCCCGAGCGCCGGGCACGAAGCGCTCCCAGACGCCGGTGAGCGGGTCCGCGTCCAATGGATCGCGCCGCGCATCCCAGTCGTTCCAGTCCCCCACGACGCTGACGCGCCGCGCATGGGGAGCCCAGACCGCAAAGACGACCCCGTCGATGCCGTCCTGTCGCGTTGCATGCGCGCCGAGCCGGTCATCGTGAGCACGGACCTCGGTGCTCATGCCGCGTCCTCGCGCTCGAGCAGCGCCACGGGCAGGATCTCGAGGAGCGCGCCCAGGCTGATGCCCGGGACACCGTCGCGCGGCTCCGTCCGAAGCCGCCGCCCGGTGAACCGGTCGCGGTATGTCCCGGCGAGGCCCGCGTCCCCGAGCGAGAGCCAGGTCTCGCCCCAGATCTCCTCGCCGAGCGGCCAGCGTCCATCGAGGCCCGTGAGCCGCGCGGGGAGGCGCGGCACGGCCACGATGGCGGCCTCCCGCCCGTCGCGGCGCGCGAAGGCCACCACGTGCTCGGCGCGCGCGCCCACCGCCGCGAGCGGCACGTAGGCGCCGACGCCGAAGAGGCGCGCGCGGTCTCGCCTCAGCGTGAGCGCGCGATGGATCACGTAGAGCTTCACCAGGCCGTCCGGCCAGCCCGCGAGGAGCTCGGTCGCGAGCCCGCTCGAGTCGGACGACTCGGCGGCGATGCGCGCGGCCAGGCCGTCGAGCGCCGACTGCCGCCGCGCGAAGTCGACCGGACGTCGATTGTCGGGGTCGACCAGCGAGAGATCCCAGAGCTCGGAGCCCTGGTAGAAGTCGGGGATGCCCGGGGCGGTGATCTTGAGCAGCGTCTGCGCCAATGAGTTGACGGCGCCGGCGCGGGCGACGGCCTCCCGGAACGGGCGGCTCGTGTCGATGAAGGGACTGCCCGGCGCGAGCAGGCGCGTGACGAATCCCCGCACCGCGTCGTCGTAGGCGAGATAGGGATTCACCCAGCTCGTGTGGACCTTGGCTTCCTTGGTCGCCTTCTCCATGTAGGCGCGGATGCGGTCGGTGAACACCTCGAGGGGCTCGTCGGCATCGCGCTGGGGCCAGGCGCCGACGAGCGTCTGGTAGAGCAGGTACTCGTCGTTCCGATCGGGGGCGGCCTGTCCGTCGACCTCGCGCTTGAAGCGGCGGGCGATCGCGCGCCAGCGCCGCACCTCCGCACTCCACAGCTCCGGCACCTCGGAGAGCACGTTGATCCGCGCGCGGACGTCCTCGCCCCGCTTGGTGTCATGGGTCGCCGTGGCCAGGAGCGTGTCCGGCCAGCGCGCCAGACGGCGGGCGTTCTTGTCGTGAAAGACCGCGGTGGGCTCGCCGAAGCGGGCGGGGTCGCTGCCCACCTCGTTCAGCGACACGAGCCGGTTGTAGCGATAGTGCGCGGTGTCCTCGACGCCCTTGGCCGTGACGGGGCCGGTGATCTGCTGAAAGCGCATGGCGAAGAGGCGCCGCTCCGCCCGCTCCTCGGCATCGGCCGCCGCGGGGTATCGCAGGAGCAGCGCGTCGCGGACGAAGTCGAAGACGGAGACGTTGACGGTGGGGTTCCGCCGCTCGGCACTGGCCACCGCGTGCTCGATGTAGGCGCGGTCGCGCGCGCTCGGCTCCCCGCCGTCCTCGCCCACGTAGGTGCGATAGACGGGAAAGGCGGCGATGACTTCGCGCAGCGCGCGCGCCAGGCTCGGCAGCGTGAAGTCGCGGAAGAGGCGGTTTCGCTCGGAGATCCGGTCCAGGTGATCGCCGAGCTGGTTGATCTCGCTCGCCATCGAGACCTGCATGATGAGGCGCTTGGCGGCATAGGTCTCATCGGCCATGCCCGAGCGCGCTCCCGCGAAGCGCCGGTAGATCGCCGCCATGCGCCGCGACGTGCCGCGATCGACGAGGAGCCCGTTGACCGAGCCCAGGAAGTCGTAGCCCGTCGTGCCCGCCACGACCCACCACTCGGGCAGGGGCTCGCCGGACACGAGGATCTTCTCGGCGACGATCCAGAGCGGCCGCGCCTCCGCCGCCGCCGGGTTGGCCGCGACCTGGGCGCGGTAGTGCGCGGCGAGCGCCTCGAGGTCGCTCGGGCCGAGGTCCGGCACGAGGCGCCGGGCGGTCGACAGGACCGCGCCTTCCTGGAGCCGCCTGAAGTATTCGACGGGCGCGTAGAGCCCGTCGGGATGGTCGATCCGCAGGCCGGTGACCTTGCCCTCGCCCACGAGGCGCAGGACGAGCTGGTGCGCGACGTCGAAGACCTCCGGCACCTCCATCCGCAGCGCGGCGAGGTTGTTCACGTCGAAGAAGCGGCGGTAGTTGACCTCGTCGCCCGCGACGCGCCAGTCGGCGAGCCGGTACGTCTGGGCGGACAGGAGCCGGTCGAGGAGGTCGAAGCTCGCGGGATTCCCTTCCGTCCCGTTCACGATCCTGAGATTTTCGTCGACGTGCTCGCGGATCTCCGCCGACTCCTTGACGAGGGCGGCGAGCCGCCGCTTGACGATCTCCTTCTCGCGCAGGCGCTCCGCGATCCGCGCGGGATCCGTCTCCGTCCGGCCGGGCAGGTGGTCGAGCGCGGTGAGGATGCTGCGCAGCTCGCCCAGCCCCGCGTGCTCGGCGCCGAGCCGCTCCGCGACGGCGTCGAGGCGATGCGCGAGGATCTGCGGATACGTGTCCGGGCTCAGCGGGAGGCGCGCCCCGGCGTGGCGCACGAAGAACGCGCCCTCGGACAGCTCGACGCCGAGCTGTCGCGCCTCGAGCACGCGGCCGTACTGGTCGGGCAGGACGGGGAGCAGCACCTTGTCGGACAGCTCGCGCTTCACCGGATGCCAGTCGATGTCGAAGAACGCGGCCCGCGGCGAGCTGGGGCCGTTCTCGAGGACGTCGAGCCACCACGGGTTGGAGTCGCCCGCGATGCCCATGTGATTGGGGACGACGTCGAGGATGAGGCCGAGGCCATGCGCGGCCAGCGCCGCAGCCATCCGGTCGAAGGTGGCCTCGCTGCCGATCTCCGGATTGAAGGCATTGTGGTCGGTGACGTCATAGCCGTGCGTGCTGCCCGGCCCGCACTTGAAGCACGGCGAGAGATAGGCGTCGCTCACGCCGAGGGCCGCGAGATACGGCGCGAGATCCGCCACGGCCTCGAAGCCGAGCGCGGTGCCGAGCTGCAGGCGGTACGTGGCGTGGCGCGGGCGCGCCAGGGCCGCGCTCACCTGCTGGAGCAGGACACTGGCGTCGATCATGGGGGTCGTCGGGGCAGGCGCGCTCAGAGGTGCGTGAGCGTCTCGCGCGGATGCGGCTCGCGCCGGAGGTAGCGATCGAGCATCTGCCGCGCGAGCCCGCGCCCGCCGAGCCCGAAGGCGAGCGCCAGGGCGAAGATCAGCCCGCCGAAGGTGATCCCGAACGCCACGAGGACCATCTCCTTGCCGATCCCGAGATGCGTCACCGCCGTGGCGATCGCGAAGAGCAGGACCCCCCAGCGGATGGCGCGCGCGACGAGGCGCGCTTCACGGATGCGCGCATTGACGGCGGCGATGAGGGCGCCCTCGCCGACGAAGTTCGCCACCAGCCAGCCGACGAGGAGAATCAGCGCGGCCCCGATCAGCTTCGGGACCCAGGAGAAGACGAAGTCGGTCACGCGCCCGGTGCCGGGAATGGCGAGGGCGTCGACGGCGACGGTGAGGAAGAGGATGAAGATGCTCCAGAAGACGATGGCCGCCACCGCGTGCGAGGGCGCCCGGCGGATGCCCGCGCGGCCGAGCGCGGCGACGAGGCCCCAGGTTTCCGCCCGCCGATCGAAGGTCAGCGCCTGGGCAACGCGGCGGACGACGCGCGCGATGATCCACGCCAGCGCGAGGCCGATGGCGGCGAGGGTCAGCATGGCGAGGATGCCCGGGAGGACCAGGCTCAGCCGATCGCCGAGATTTCTCAGGGCGGCCCAGACGAGATCACCCCACATGTCCGTCATGGCTCAATCTCCTCCGACCTCACGCTCGCGATCGCGAGGCGATGGCTTACATGGCACGCGTGTAGGAATGACCGGGAACATTCTACACAGATGCCGTTCCGGCGGCCGGGTTCGGCGGGAAATCGCCCCATTGACCCATGAGATGGCATCTCTCATGCCAGGGCGAAGTCCCGGTGACTACGCCTTCAGCAGCTCCTCGGCGATTCGCTTCACGTCCGCCGCCTCGGCGCGGCCCTTGTGGGTCTTCATCACGTCTCCGACGAGCCGGCCGATCTGCTTGGCGTCGCCGATGGCGAGGGCGCCGATGCGCTCCTTGACCAGGGCGCGCAGCTCGTCGTCGCCCAGCCCCTGGGGCAGGTAGCCCTCGCATACCCCGATCTCGAAGCGGAGCTGCGCGGCCTGCGCGGCGCCGCGCTCGCCCAGCTTCTCGAACTCGGCGAGCGCCTTCTGGAGCTGCTTTCTGTACGCCGCGATCACCTCGAGGACGAGCGCGTCGTCGACCTCGCCGGAGAAGCCCTTGGCCGTGCGCCGCTCGAGGAGGCGGGTCTTGAGCATGCGGAGCACGTCGACCGTCTTGAGGTCGCGATCCTTGATCCCCTGCCTGATCCGGTCGTCGAGGTCCTTGTCGAGTGCCATGGCGTGTGAACCGATGATACGTCAGTCGTTCAGGAGCGGCCGGCGCCGCCGAAGGCGGGAGCGACCTCGTTCAGGAAGCGGGTGAGCTGGCCGCGCTGATCCCAGGACGTGAGCCGAAGCGCCATGTGGCCGACGCCGGCCTCGAAGTAGGCGCGAAGCTCGGCGATGCACTGGGCCGGGCTGCCCGCCACGGTCCAGCCCTCGACGAAGGCGGGGCTGAACTTCGACGTGTAGTAGGCGTCGAGGAAGGTCTTGCTCTCCTCGAGGCCGGCCTGCCGGTCCTCGTTGATATTGATGTTGTGGTAGAGCGCGCTGCCGAGCCGCGCGGGGTCGCGGCCCTCCTCGCGGGTCATCGCCGCGATGCGCGCCCACTGGCGGCGGAACTCGTCGGGGGACACCTTGTTCGTCATCCAGCCATCGGCGTAGCGGGCGATGCGCCGGAAGCTCCGCTCGATGACGGCGTCCGAGGCGCTCGCGCCGCCCTTCCACGTGAGCCCGGTCGGATTGCTCGCGATCCAGATCGGGCAGGGCTGCTGGACCGGATGCGGCTCGACGGTCACGTCCTCGAACTGGTAGAAGGCGCCCTCGTGCGAGGCCTTGTCCTCGGCGAAGAGCTTTCTCAGGACGACGATGCCTTCCTCGAGCCGGCCGACCCGCTCGCTCGCCTTCACGGACATGGCGGCGTGCTCCCGGGCCTGGGCCGCGCTCGCCTCATCGGGCCCGCCGAGGCAGACGGCGAGGAGCGACCGGCCGCCCGACAGCACGTCGAGGCTCGCCCACTGATGCGCGAGGAGCACGGGATGCCGGTGGACGAACGTGGCCATGCAGCCGACGCCGAGGCGCGCGCGGGTCGTCAGCCCGGCGAGCGTGCTGAGGAGCGTCACCGCCTCGAGCCGTGGCTTGGCGAGGAGGCTGTCGCCCACCCAGATGGTGTCGAAGGCGCCCGAGCCCTCGCCCGCGGTCGTGAGGTCGATGAGATCGCGCACGCTGACGGAGCCGAGCACGATCGCGCGATTGGGAAGGATCAGGCCGAATGACGAGTGGGCCACCGTGTCCTCCTGCTACGGGCCTGTCGGGCACCCGCGAGCGATGATCCAGTGCGAGGCGCGCCCGCGGCGGTCACGGGCGTGCCTCGCGTTGACCCTGTCATCGCCTAGCTGCGTTTCCCGACAGGCTCTAGGGCTTGTGATAGCGGATCTCGAACGTGCTGCAGCCCTCGCGGGTGCGCCACGGCCCGTGCGGCATGCCCGGCGGCCGGCACGCGTACATGCCGGCGGTGAACGTCTGGTCGAGGGAGAGGTCGTGGAACGATCCCGAGATGATCCAGACCTCTTCCCAGAACTCGTGGCGCTGGACGCCCATGGCGGAGGTGTCGCAGCCCGGCTCGAGGTAGAGGCAGCGCGTGTAGTCGCCCGTGTCGGGATCGCCGCTCAGGATGCGCTCGAAGAGGCCGGGGACGCCCGCCACGCTCGTGCGGGGCAGGCTCGACACGTCGAAGAACTCGAGCGCGGGCTTCGGCGGCGACGTCGGCATCGGTTGCAAGTGCTCGCGCCGAGGATAGACGGGCGCGGCGCGGAACGCAAGGGCGCTTCATCCTTGACACGCCGAAATGGCGCGTGCTAACTGACCAGCTATGCCCGGACCCGTCCTGCTGCGCACCGAAGCGCTCACGCGGTCCTTCGGCAGCCTCCTGGCCGTCAATCGGGTCGACTTCACGGTGTACACCGGAGAGCTGCGCTCGATCATCGGGCCGAACGGGGCGGGGAAGACGACGCTCTTCCGGTTGATCTCGGGGGAGATGAAGCCGAGCGCGGGCCGGATCTGGTTCCAGGACAAGGAGATCACGGGGCGGCCGCAGCACATGGTGGTGCGCCTCGGCGTCGCGAAGTCGTACCAGATCACGAACATCTTTCCGCACCTCTCGGTCCTCGAGAACGTGCGCGTCGCGGTGCAGGGCCACGCGCGCGCCTTCAACTTCTGGACGCACGCGGCGCGCTTGCCCGGGGTGCGGGAGAAGGCGCAGGCCCTGCTCGTGACGATCGGCCTCGCCGACAAGGCGGCGGAGCTCGCCGCCACGCTGTCGCACGGCGAGAAGCGCCACCTCGAGATCGCCATCGCGCTCGCGTCCGATCCGACGCTCCTGCTCCTCGACGAGCCGACGGCGGGCATGAGCCCGGAGGAGACCGACGAGACCATGGTGCTGATCCGCGAGCTCGCGCGCGGGCGCACCGTCGTCCTCGTCGAGCACAAGATGAAGCTCGTCATGAAGATCTCCGACCGGATCACCGTGCTCCACCAGGGCGCCTTCCTCGCCGAGGGCACGCCCGACGAGATCCGCGCCAATCCGACGGTCCAGCAGACGTACCTCGGCGTCGCCCGATGAGCGCTCGCGCGAAGAGGCTCCAGTGACCGCGCAAGAGCTGCTCGTCGTCGAGGACATCCACACGTACTACGGCGAGGCGCATATCCTGCAGGGCGTCTCGGTCTCGGTAGGGTCGGGCGAGGTGGTGACGCTCATCGGCCGGAACGGCGCGGGCAAGACGACGACGCTGCGCTCGATCATGGGCATCGCGCGGACGCGGCATGGGCGCATTGCGCTCGCGGGCGAGGAGATCTCGCGGCGGGAGACCCACGAGATCGTCCGCCGGGGCATCGCCTGGGTGCCGGAAGAGCGCCGCGTGCTGCCGAACCTGACCGTGCTCGAGAATCTCCGCCTCGGCATGATGACGCCGGGGTCGGGCAATGGGGCGGCGCGCATCGAGGAGGTCTTCGAGATGTTCCCGCGGCTGCGCGAGCGCACGGCCCAGAAGGGCCGCTTCCTCTCCGGCGGAGAGCAGCAGATGCTCGCCATCGCGCGCGGGCTCGTCGCCCGCCCGAAGCTCATGCTCGTGGACGAGCCGACGGAGGGCCTCGCCCCGATGCTCGTCCAGCAGCTCACCGAGATCCTGCGCCGGATCAACCAGACGGGCACGACGATCCTGCTCGTCGAGCAGACCCTCGAGGTCGCCCTGGCGCTCTCGCACCGCCTCTACGTCATGGACCAGGGCCGCATCCAGTTCAGCGGCACTCCCGAACAGCTCGCCCGCGACCCGACCATCCAGCAGCGCTTCCTGGAGGTGTAGCCGCGCGACGGGACCGGAAGGAGGCCCCCGATGACGACGATCCGCACGCCCATCACCGGCCGCAGTGCCTGGCGCCCGAGCGATTTCGCGAGCCCCGACGCCTACACCACCGCGCTGACCGATGCGCATCTCGCCGCGTTCGACGCGGCGCTCGGCACGGCCCGGGCCGGGGGCCGCACCCTCGAGCGCGCCACCCTCCGCGACTTCGCCCTCGACGCCATCGCCGCCGATCTCGCGGCGTGGCGGGCCGAGGTGCTGCACGGGCGCGGGTTCGTCGTCCTGCGCGGGCTCGACCGCGCCGGCTACACGGAGGACGCGCTGGCGACGATCTTCTGGGGCCTCGGGCTCCACCTCGGGCGCGCCGTGTCGCAGAGCCCGATGGGCGACCGCATCGGGCACGTGACGGACGTCGGCGGTCAGGACCGCCGCGAGCGCGCCTACCGCAATAGCCGCGAGCTGACGATGCACACCGACCGCTGCGACGTGATCGGGATGCTCTGCGTCACCAAGGCCATGCGCGGCGGGGTCAGCGCCTACGCGAGCGCCCACACCGTCTACAACGAGATCCTCGCCACGCGGCCGGAGCTCCTCGATCCGCTGTTCGCGGGGCTGCGCTATCACCGGCGGGGCGAGCAGCTTCCGGGCGAGCCGGCCATCACGCCGGCGCCCGTCCCGATCCTGTCGGAGCAGGACGGCGAGCTGAGCGTGGTGTTCCTGCGCGCCTACATGGAGATGGCGGCCACGGAGCTGGGCACGCCGCTCAGCGACGTGGAGATCGCCGCGCTCGACTACTTCGCGGAGGTCGCGGCGCGGCCGGACGTGAAGCTCGAGTTCACGATGCAGCCGGGCGAGGCCATCTTCTTCAACAACTGCACCATGCTGCACAACCGCACCGCCTTCGAGGACCACCCGGACCCGGCGCGCAAGCGGCATCTCCTGCGCCTCTGGCTCATGCTGGACGGTGGGCGGCCCCTGGTGCCCGCGGTGCACGCCTACAAGGGCAGCCAGGGCATCGCGGGCCGCGGCGAGCCGTCGACCTACTACACCGGCGCCGCCATGCCGACGCGCTACTGAGCGGCGCCGGGGACCGATCGTGGCGCGCCTCGGCGTCGCCTTCAGCGGAGGGCTCACCCCGCCCGAGATCGTCGAGTGCGTGAAGCTCGCCGAGGATCTCGGGTACGACAGCGCCTGGGTCACCGAGGGGCATGGCGGGGACCAGTTCGCCGTGCTCGCCGCCTGCGCCGTCCAGACCTCGCGCATCCGCCTCGGCACGAGCATCTCGAGCATCTTCGTCCGCAGCGCCCCGACCATCGCCATGGCGGCGGCCACGGTGGATCACCTCTCCGGCGGCCGCTTCATCCTCGGTCTCGGGTCGAGCCACCGCGTCCAGGTCGTGGGCGAGCACGGGCTGCCGTACTCCCGGCCCATCGAGCGCTTGCGGGAGACGGTCGACGTGGTCCGCACGCTCCTGCGCGACGGCGTCGTCTCGCACCGGGGCGAGCTGCTGCAGATCGAGCGATTCGACCTCTGGTTTCGCCCGCTGCGTCCCGTCGTCCCGGTCTACCTGTCCGGGGTCTTCCGCCCGATGCTGGAGGTATGCGGCGAGATCGCGGAGGGCGCGATCCTGACCTCGAGCACGCTCGACTGGGCCCGGAGCGCGGCGGCGCACGTGGCGGCGGGCGCGCGCCGGGCCGGCCGCGACCCCGGAGATATCGAGATGGCGGCGCTCCTTGGATGCGCGGTGGGCCCGGCCGCCGAGGCGCGCCAGCGGCTCAAGCCGGGCGTGGCCATGTACGCCGGATCCTTTCCGCGGTACAACCGGCTCCTCGCGGAGAGCGGCTTCGCCGAGGCCGCCGCGGCCATCCGCGAGGCCTGGCAGCGCGGCGACCGCGACCGCGCGGTGGCCCTGGTGCCCGACGCTCTGGTGGACGCGGTCGCACTGGCCGGGTCGCCCGCCCAGTGCCAGGAGCGCATCGCCCAGTACCGGGACGCGGGCGTCACGCTGCCCATCGTCACCCCGCGCATCGTCGCCGGCGGCGGCACGCCCGCGGTCCAGGAGGCGATCCGCGCCTGCGCGCCGGCGTCGTGCAGCCCTCTCCCGGACGTCAGCGCGCATGAACGCACCAGTTCGCGAGCTGCTTGGCCTTGCAGGTGGGACCGCCGTCAGCGCGGCGGCGCCCCGGGGATATTGAACATCGCGGCGTCGAGGCCGAGGGCGCTCTTGCCGATGGCCTCGAGCATCCGGTCCATGGTCGGGGGCATCAGCGTCGAGGTGCGGACGTCGCGGAAGGCGCGCTCGGCGGGGTAGTCCTTGTAGGCCCCTCGGCCCCCGACGATCTGAATGACCTTGGACGTGACCTCGAGGCTGACCTCCGTGGCGAGGTACTTGGCCCGGTTGGCGAGGACGCCGCGCTCGAGCGTGTCGGCCGCTTCCCACTTCGCCGCCGAATCGGCGAGCACCAGCAGGACGGCGTCCAGGTGGGCGGACAGCTCACCCACGTGGCGCTGCACCGCTGGGTCCTGGGCCACCGCGATGTTCTCGGGCTTGACGATGCGCTTCTTGGCGTAGTCGATGGCGAAGGCCAGGGACGACTCGGCGATCCCCAGATACACGGCGGCATAGCCGAGGGCGAAGCTCTCGATGACGCCGGCGCGGGTGGCCGCGCCCGGATCGCCGAGGGCGGCCTCGGCGGGCACGCGGACATCCTTGAAGGACACCGACGGGCTGAAGGTGGCCCGCATCCCGAGCGTGTCCCACTTGCCGTCGGTGCTGATCCCCGGCGCGTCGGCGGGGACCAGCACCAGGAGCAGGGACTTGCCCATGTCGGTGCCGCCGTCGAGCGCGCACCAGACCATGTACTGCGAGGCGCCGAGCGCCATCGTGCAGAAGTGCTTCACGCCGTTGACGACGTACTCCGAGCCGTCCTGGGTGACCACCGTCTCCATCAGGAGGGCGCGGGAGAGGCTCACCGCCGGCTCGCTGCCCCAGCTTCCGAAGAGGTGGCCGTGCTCGACCACCTCGCGGAAATAGCGCCGCTTCTGGGCGTCCGTGGCGAGCGCGTCGATGAAGCGCATGACCGTCGAGTGCATGTGCACGGTCATGGCGGTGCTGGCGCAGCCCTGGGCGATGGTGCGGATGACGGCGATATAGGTCGCCATGTCGAGCCCGAGGCCGCCGTGGGCCTGGGGGATGGCAGAGGCGAGGAAGCCGTCGCGCTGCAGCTCGCGCCAGCTATCGACCGGGTTGGCGCCCGCCGCGTCGTACTCGGCGGCGCGCGGGGCGACCTTCTCGCGCGTGATGCGCGCCGCCCGGTCGACGAAGGCCTGCTGGGCCGGTGTCAGCGGGGCCATCAGCTCCTAGCTCATGCTGCTCTTCGCCGCCACGGCCGGGCGCTTGGCGCCGATGCAGCGGCAGCTTCCGGCCTGATGGAGCTCGATCATGTTGCCGAACGGGTCGTGCATGAAGATCTGCTGGGACTCGGGGCCGACCACGCCGCGCGTGACCCAGAACGACACGCCCATGCGCTCCAGCTCCGTCTTCGCCTCCTGGATGTCCTCGACCGCGAGGGCGACGTGGGGGTGGGAGGGATCCTTGCCCGGCCCTTCCGCGAACTTGGACTGCCCGTCGACGCCCATGAGGTGGATCTGGGCGGTGCCGCCGACGTCCATCCAGTAGCCGTCGATGCTGGGAATGGTCGGACGTCCGGGATCGGGGTTGAGGCCGAGCACGTCCTGGTAGAAGGACAGCGCCTTCTTGACCTCGGGCTCGCTGGGGCCGATGCGGATCCCGTGGTGGTGGAGCTCAAGCACTTTGACGGCCATGGAACCCTCCGATGATGGTCCCCCAGATGCCCCGGGGGAGAAAGAGAACGAACGCGGAGAAGATCGCGCCGATGACCAGGGGCCAGGACTCGGTGAACGCGCTCAGCCGGTCTTCCAGGACGAGGAAGGCGGTCGCGCCGACAAAGGGCCCGAAGAAGGTTCCGGCGCCGCCGAGGAGCGTCATCATCACGACCTGGCCCGACGTCGTCCAGTAGAGCGATTCGATGGGCACGACGGTGAGGCGCAGGGCGTCGAGCGCGCCCGCGAGGCCCGCGAACATGGCCGAGAAGACGAACGACAGGAGCTTGACCCGGTCGATGTCGTAGCCGCAGGCGACGGCGCGATCGCTGTTCTCGCGGATGGCCTGGAGCACCGCGCCGAACGGAGAGTCGAGGATGCGCTTCAGGAGCGCCACGGCGAGGCCGACGAGCACGAAGCAGAAGTAGTAGAAGGCGAGCGGCTTCTCGAGGGAGACCGGGAAGCCGGGGAAGCCGAGCGTGAGCTGCGGGATCCCCCGCAAGCCGTCGTCTCCGCCCGTCCAGCTCGACAGGTGGAAGCCGATGAAGTACAGGAGCTGGGCGAAGGCCAGCGTGAGCATCGCGAAGTAGATGCCATGCCGCCGCAGGCAGAAGAAGCCGATGATCGCCCCGCCCACGCCCGCCAGGAGCAGCCCGGCGCCGAGCGCGCCCCAGACCGACGCGAAGTGGAGCTTGGCGAGGAGGATGCCCGCGCCATAGGCGCCGAGCCCGTAGTAGGCGGCATGCCCGAACGACAAGAGGCCCGTATAGCCATGGAGCAGGTTGAAGCCGAGCGCGAAGAGACCCCAGATCAGCACCTGCGTGGCCAGGGCCTGATACGGGACGAGGAAGGGAAAGACGGCGAAGACGGCCAGGAAGGCCGACACGGGATGCGCGGCGACCCAATCGGCGACGGAGCGCAGCGCGCCGGGCACCGGCATCAATCCAGCAGGCCGGCCTCGCCGAAGAGGCCGCTCGGACGCACCAGGAGGACCACGGCCATGGCGACGAAGACCATGATCTCGGCCAGCGCCGGCGCGAAGTACGTCGTGAGCCCGACGACCTGGCCCATCAGGAGTCCCGCCACCACCGCGCCGACCAGGCTGCCCATGCCGCCCACCACGATCACGACGAACGACTCGATGACCATGGTGACGCCCATCTCCGCGTAGACGCCGCGCATCGGGCCGGCGAGGATGCCGGCGAGCCCGGCGAGGCCGGTGCCGATGCCGAAGACGAGCAGCCAGATGCGCGACAGATCGATGCCGAGCGCCCGCACCATCAGGGGGTCACGCGAGCCCGCGCGGATGATGAGGCCGACATTGGTGCGCTCCAGAAAGAGCCAGATCGCCACGAGCACGGCGACGGTGACGGCGATCACGAAGAGCCGGTAGGCGGGAAAGTTCATGAAGCCCAGGTTCACGGCCGTCCCCAATGCCTTGGGCGGGTCGATCGTGAGGCCGATCTTCCCCCAGATGATCCGCACGGCCTCGACGATGATGAGGGACAGTCCGAAGGTGAGCAGCAGCGGGTCGTCGGGCGAGCGGCCGTAGAGGCGGCGGATGAGAAAGCGCTCGATGAGGAGCCCGACCGTTCCCACCATGAGGGGCGCGATGATCAGAGACAGCCAGAAGTTCTTCGTGTAGCCGAACACGAAGACGCCGAAGTAGGCCCCGAGCATGTACAGCGACCCGTGGGCGAAGTTGACCACGGTCAGGAGGCCGAAGATGAGCGACAGTCCGATCGCCAGCAGCACGAAGATCATCCCGAGCACGAGGCCCGTGAAGACCTGTGCTGCCAGCGCGGACGCCGTGATGTCGATCACGACGGCTAGAGCCCTCGCGGAGAAACGCCGGCTAGAGCGATGAGAAGGGTCCATGAGTGCGAGGCGGCGTCCGAACGGCCGCCCGCGAGGCGTACTCGCCGGTACGTTGAGCGCGCGCCTCGCATCTGGGCGCCAACTGAAGCAGATGGGCCCTTCATCATCGCTCTCGCTAGGCGAAGCCCTTTTCGGCGCAGGTGCGGTCGTACTCCTCGTTGGCGGGGATGCGGCTCACGATGTCGTAGAGGCCCCATTCCCCCTTGAGCTTGTCCCGGCCCTTGACGATCCACATGTCCTGCATGGCCTTGTTGTCGCAGGCGCGCCACCACTCCTTGCCCTTGTAGTGGTCGTAGGTCGGGTTCTTCCGGAGCGCGTCGGCCACCTTGTCGGCTTCCGTCGACTTGGCGAGCTCGGCGCCGCGGGCGACTTCGAGGCAGCCGCTGTAGGCATAGCAGCTATAGTCGCCGGGCGGCATGTTGAACTTCTTCTGGAACGCCTCGACGTAGCGCTTGGCCTGCGGGATCGTGTCTTGAAGCTCCCAGTAGAAGTTGATCCCGGCATAGATGTCGGAGTAGAGGTCGGGGCCGCCCTCCTTGCCGTACGAGAGCCAGTGCAGGGGCTGGGCGATCTTCATCTCCTTCTTCATGCCGAAGCTGATGGCCTGCTTGAGGAAGGCGATATTGTCGGCGCCGGGCGTCACCGTCATGAGGACTTCCGGCTTGGCCGCCTGGATCTTGGGCAGGTGGGCGGAGAACTCGGCGCTGCCGAGCGGATACGGGATGGCGCCGAGCACGGTGCCCCCGTTCTTCTTGAGCGTCTCCTGCAAGACCTGGTTGCACTGCTTGCCCCAGGCGTAGTCCGCGTAGATCAGGTACCACTTCTTGCCGAGGTTCTGCGCGGCCCACGTGCCGACGGCGCGGCAGGTGATGGTCGGGTTCAGGGCCTCGTGGAAGGTGATGGGGCTCGTATCCGGCTTGGCGCTGATCTCGTCCGACTGGCTCGTCGAGACGAACAGCACCTTGGACTTCTTGGTCTGCTCGTTGATGGCCATCTGCACGTGCGCGGCGAGGCCGCCCACGATGAACTGGCACTTCTCCTTTTCGATCAGCTCCTGGGTGCGCTGGGCGCCCACCGCGGGCTTGAGCTGGTCGTCGCGGAAGAGCACCTCGACCTTCCGGCCGAGGATGCCGCCCTTGGCGTTCAGCTCGACCTCGGCGAGCTGGGCGCCGCGCTGCATGTCGGCGGCGAGGGCGCCGAAGGGCCCGGTCAGCGGGCAGCGGGACCCCGATGCGGATCGGGTCCTTGCTCTGCGCGCGCAGGACGGCCGGGAAGGCGAGGGTCGCCGCTCCGAGCGTGGTGGTGGTCAGAAATGAGCGCCGGTCCATAGGAGACCTCCTCGTCTGTGAGTGAGCCTGGGTCGAGTAACCGCCGTCCGAGCCGCGGCCATGATAGGTGCCGCTCGCCGGGCGTGTCAAATCGGAGATGGCCCGGCGCTACTTCTTCCCGGCCTGGGCTTTCCGTTCCGGCTTGGGGGCCGCCGCGGCGTCGCGCTTGACCAGCTTGATGGGGGGCTTGCGCTCCGATTCGGGAGCGGCGGGAGACGACGCGCGCTTGGCGAGGCTCTGCTTGAGCGCGTCCATCAGGTCGATGACCTGGGCGCGCTCGGCCGGGGCCGCCGCGGTCGTGATCTCCTTTCCTTCGACCTTGGTGTTCACCAGGTCGAGCACGCGCTGGCGGTACTCGTCCTTGTACTGCTCCGGCTTGAACTCGTCGTGGGTGAGCTCGGCGATGAGCTTCTCCGCCAGCTCCAGCTCGCCTTCGCGGATCTTGGCGCCCTCGCCCTTCTCCACCTCGCCGAAGTCCCGGACCTCGTCGGCGAAGTACATCGTGTGGAGCATCAGGCCCTTGTCGGCGGGCCGGATGAGGACGAGGCTCTCCTTGCCGCGCATCACGAAGGTGGCGAGCGCGACGCGGTCGGCCTTGGCCATGGCGTCGGCGAGGAGGCGATAGGCCTTCTCGCCGCCCTTGTCGGGCCCGAGGTAGTAGGTCTTCTCGAAGTAGATCGGGTCGACGCTCGGCAGCGGGACGAACTCGGCGATGTCGATGACCCTCGAGCTCTCGCCCTCGAGCGACTTGATCTCCTCCTCGCTCAGGCGCACGTACTGCTCCTTGGAGAACTCGTAGCCCCGGACGAGCTGGTTGCGCTCCACCGTTCGTTGCAGACCGGGCAGACCGTCTGCTGCTTGATCCGGTTGCCGCACTTGGCGTGCAGCATGTTGAACGAGACGCCCCCCGCGGACGCGGCGGTGTAGAGCTTGATCGGGATGGAGACCAATCCAAAAGAGATCGTCCCAGTACCGACGGAATGAGGGGGCATCGCACGGCTCCTCCGGTGACGAGAGTCTGACGCGCTCCACGCTACCACGGGCGCCGTGTCGCGCCAACCGACGTCGCGTACCGCACGGATGGTGGTGGCGGGTGGTGGCGAGGACTAGGGATTGTGCCGGTCGCTTCGGATCGCGTTAGCCCCTTCGGCGCTGCCATTCTGCCGATCTCGCCGCGACATCGAGATCGGCACGCGGCTCGGCACCCAGCCGGTGTTCGGTCACCGTTCCTTTTTCGCGAGCCGATTCACGCACATCGTGGGCCGGTTGTGCCCGGCTTGGATCTCGGCGGTATTCGACAAGCCGCTCCTCGGCGAGGGCCAGGTGCGACTCGGGAACGGGGATGTCGCCGGGCCTCTCGGCAATGCGGTCCCAGAGTGCTTGCAGATAGCGGATTTGCTCGGCCTTTGACAGGTCGCTGAATCCAGCGGGCTCCGGAATCGTCGCAGGTTCCATTTCGTAGCTGCCGTCAGAGCTACCGGTGTCTCGTTGCAGGGCTACCATTCGCGCGTGCCAAAGCCTGACGCGTCAGCGCGAGCCGTCATGAGAACGCGTCCGTTTCCCGCGACGTGTTCCGGTGCGGTCGCTGAACCAGACGATAGTCTGCATCCGCGGTCGTAGAAGAGACGTCCTCGCACGCTCTGGGCACTTCGTCCGGGCTCGCATGGTTAGGCTTCAGACCCTGCGACGCTCATCTCGGGGTACTTGAGCGAGCTGACAGATCCCACGCGAGCGATGGTTCCGACCGTGCGCCTCAGGCCAGCTGCAGAACCCGCCGAGAAACCGTCGTCCTCCGAGATCAGCGGAGAGCCCAGTGGTCGAGGTGACGGCCGGTGAGGTCGATACCCTGAGTGACCTGGAGGTCCCCGATCGCCGTGAGCGAAATCGTGATCATCGAGTCACCCTACGGCAGGATCCCTGGATCTCCGACGATCCAACGCGAAGTCTGTGGAACAACGTAGCACGGGTGACTCTGCAGCGTAAACCAAGGCCTCGGCCGCGACGGGGTGCCGCGTGCGAACGAAAGAACAGGACATTGCGGTCGGCGCCTCGTGCGGCCAGCCGAGATACGCGGACCGCGGATACAAGGTACAGCTCGGTCTCGGATAAACGAGAGGACGAGCGGCGAGGTCTGGATATCCGGGCGAGAGGGCGCGCATCCCAGGGTAGCTGGCTGATGCTCCGGAGCGTGAGGAAGGGCTACCCGGGGAGCGGGGCGCCGAGGAGCTCGGCGAGCGCGCGGGCGAAGGCGGGGCCGGTGCCGGATTCCTCGTGCTTGAAGTAGACGAGCGTGTCGCGCCAGCGCGCCTCGTGCTCCTTCACCGTCCGGGCCCAGGCCTCGAGGTCCGACGGCGTGTAGCCCTCGTCCCGCAGGCGGAGGTAGCCCCAGTCGGCCGTGGCCACGAGGGGCGTGCTGCTCTCAGCGCTGTCGGCGATCACGAGGGCGGCATTGGCCGCGCGGAGCCGCGCGTAGACGTCCTCGGCGAGCCAGCTCGCGTGGCGGAACTCGAAGGCGACGCGGAGGTCGGGCGGGAGCTGGGCGAGGAGATCCCCGAGGCGCTCCATGTCGCGGGCGAAATTGGGCGGGAGCTGGAACAGGATGGAGGCGAGCTTCGGCCCGAGGAGGCGCGCGGTGTCGAGGAAATAGCGGAGCGGCTCGCCCACGTCGCGCAGGCGGGCGAAGTGGGTGATGCGCTGGGGCGCCTTCAGCGTGAAGCGAAACGCAGCCGGCGTCTCGCGGTCCCAGCCCGCGACCGCCTTCGCGCTGGGCATGCGGTAGAAGGTGTAGTTCACCTCGACGGTGGAGAAGCGCTCCGCGTAGTAGGGGAGCATCTTCGCGGTGGGGAACTTGTCCGGGTAGAACGTGCCCCGCCACTCCGGATAGTTGTAGCCCGAGGTCCCGATCAGAATCGCCATGGCGCCCGACCTTCCGCTTATGATGAGGCGTTTCCTGCCGCGTGCACATCATCATATCGAAGGAGGGGCGGATGCCGACGTCGATGCTGTCAGCGAAGGAAGTGACCACGGACCTCTTGATCCGCTATGGCTTCCAGCTCCTGGGGGCGCTGGTCGTCCTCGTCGCGGGCGCGCTCCTCGCCCGGTGGGTCGGCAACACGACGGGCAAGTGGCTCGAGACGCGGAGGATGGAGCCGCCCGTCCGCACGCTCATCGTGCGGGTCGTCCGCGTCGTCGTGCTGGTCTTCACGCTCGTGGTCGCGCTCGACAAGTTCGGCTTCCAGATCGCCCCGCTCGTGGCGGGCATCGGCGTCGCCGGCCTCGGCATCGGCATCGCGCTGCAGGGCGTGCTGAGCAACGTGGTGGCCGGGCTCAGCATCATCTTCACCAAGCCGTTTCGCGTGGGCGAGTACATCGCGCTCCTCGGCGTGCAGGGCGAGGTGAGCCTGATCGAGCTGTTCTCGACGACCCTCGTCCATCCCGATCGCTCCCGGGTCGTGATCCCCAACCGGAAGATCGTGGGCGAGATCCTGCACAACTACGGCGCGGTACGCCAGCTCGCCCTCAGCGTGCAGGTCGGATACGGGTCGGACCTCGGCCAGGTGCTCGAGACGGCCCGCGAGGTGGTGGCGGGGAATGCCCGCGTGCTCCGGGACCTTCCGCCGGTCATCGGCGTGGGCGCGCTCGGAGAGGGGGGCCTCACCGTGAACGTGGGCCCATGGGTGGCGGCGACGGACTATATCCCCGCGCAGGCCGAGCTCTACCAGGCGCTGGTGGAAGCGTTGCGGACCCGGCACATCGGCCTGGGGGGCTGACCGAGGTGCGGCTGGTGCCGGGGGCGTGAGCGCCGCGAACCCGCCCGCCACCGAGCGGCGTCGAACGCCGGAGCCATGAGCGATGCATTGCCGGCACGCCACGGGGATCTGCGGGGATGGCCCGCTCCTCGACGTCGGCCGTGAGACCTGCGGCCGCCTCGACACGGCCGAGCCGCGGGAGTGGCTCTGCGCCAACGGCATCGGGGGATTCGCCTCGGGAACCGTCGCGGGACTCTTGACCCGCCGCTATCACGGGCTGCTCGTGGCCGCGTTGAAGCCGCCCGTGGGCCGCACGCTCCTCGTCGCCAAGCTGGACGAGACGGTCGAGTACGGGGGGGCGGCGTGGGAGCTCTACGCCAATCGCTGGGCGGACGGGACGCTGGGACCGCACGGCTACCGGTTGATCGAGCGCTTCCGCCTCGACGGCACCACGCCGGTGTGGACGTTCGCGTGCGCCGACGCCCAGATCGAAAAGCGCATCTGGATGGAGCCGGGCGCCAATACGACCTACGTGCGCTACGCGCTGCTGCGCGGCAGTGCCCCCGCCACGCTCGCCCTCAAGGTCGTGGTGAACTACCGCGACTTCCACGCGAGCACCCATGCCGGCGGCTGGCGCATGGCGGTCGACGCCATCCCGCACGGGCTGCGCGTCACGGCCTACGATGGCGCCCGGCCATTCGCCGTGCTCGCCGAGGGGACCGCTGCGGCGCCGGCGCACGAGTGGTATCTGCGGTATGGCCTCGCCCGCGAGGCCGAGCGCGGGCTCGACGCCGTCGACGACAATCTGCACGCCGGGACCCTCCGGATCGCGCTGGCGCCCGGCGCGTCCGTCACCGTGGTGCTCTCGTCGGAGGACGCGCCGTCGCTCGACGGCGCGGCGGCATGGGGGCGGCGCGTCGCCCACGAGTCCGGCGTGCTCGCCCGCTGGCGCACCGCGCAGCCCGCGGGGGCGCCCGGCTGGGTCGACCGGCTGGCGCTCGCCGCCGACCAGTTCGTCGTCCGGCGGCCCCTCGCCGCCGATCCCGATGCGATGTCGGTGATCGCGGGATACCACTGGTTCGGCGACTGGGGACGGGACACCATGGTCAGCCTGCCGGGCCTGTGTCTTTGCACGGGACGCGCCGAGGTGGCGCGGCACATCCTGACCACGTTCGCGCGCTTCGTCGACCAGGGCATGCTCCCCAACGTGTTCCCCGATTCCGGAGAGAAGCCCGAATACAATACCGCCGACGCCGCGCTGTGGTACGTCGAGGCGGTGCGCGCCTATCACGCGGCGACGCAGGACGCCGGCCTGGTGAAGGAGCTATTCCCGGTGCTGGCCGACATGATCGGCTGGCACGTGAAGGGCACGCGCTACGGCATCGGCGTGGACGCGGCCGACGGGCTCCTGCGGGCGGGTGAGCCCGGCGTGCAGGTCACGTGGATGGACGCGATGGTCGGCGACCGGGTCGTGACGCCGCGCACGGGCAAGCCCGTCGAGATCAATGCCCTCTGGTACAATGCGCTCCGCGCCATGAGCTCTCTCGCGCGGGTGGCGGGCCAGCACGATGCGACCTGGGATCAGATGGCCGGGCGCGCCGCCGCGGGCTTCGATCGCTTCTGGAACGAGGCGGCCGGCGCGTGCCACGACGTGATCGATGGTCCCGCGGGCGCCGACCCCACCCTTCGGCCCAACCAGATCTTCGCGGTCTCGCTCCCCGCGAGCCCGCTCTCGCCGGAGCGGCAGCGACGGGTGGTCGACACCTGCGCGCGCCAGCTCTTGACCTCGTTCGGGCTGCGGAGCCTCGCACCCGGCGATCCCGCGTACACGGGCCGGTACGGGGGCGGATCGGCCGAGCGCGACGGCGCCTATCACCAGGGCCCGGCCTGGGGATGGCTGCTCGGCCCGTTTGCCCTCGCCCACCTGCGGGTGTACGGGGACCGGCAGGCCGCCCGCGCGTACCTCTTGCCCATGGCGCATCACCTGGGCGACTACGGCCTCGGCAGCATCGCGGAGATCTTCGAGGGCGACGCGCCGTTTGCGCCCCGGGGCGCCATCGCGCAGGCGTGGAGCGTGGCGGAGACGCTGCGCGCCTGGTGCGAGATCGGGCGCCGGCTCGGGGCGCCCGGCATGACGGTCAAGGCGCGCGCGCTGCGGGTGGCCGGGCCCTGCACCATCGTCATCTTCGGCGCCGCCGGGGACCTGACCAAGCGCAAGCTCTTCCCCGCGCTCTACAACCTGAAGGCCAACGGGCTCCTGCCGCGCGAGCTCGCGATCATCGGCGTCACGAGGAAGCCCAAGACCCACGAGGAGTTCCGCGCCGAGCAGTCGAAGGAGATCCGCGAGTTCGCCACCCGCCCGGTGGACGAGCCGCTCTGGGGCGAGCTGCGGGACGCCCTCTACTACCAGTCCGGCGAGTTCACCGACGACGAGACCTATACCAAGCTCGGCGAGCTCTTGAAGGAAGTGGAGGGCCGCCACGGGACCGGGGGCAACGTGCTCTTCTACCTCGCCGTGCCGCCCGATTTCTTTGCCCCCATCGTCGAGGGGCTCGGTCGGGCCGGGCTGACGGGCGAGGAAGGCACGGGCTGGCGGCGCGTGATCGTCGAGAAGCCCTTCGGCCGCGACGTCGAGTCCGCGCGGGAGCTGAACACCCGGCTCCGCGCGGTGCTGCACGAGCGGCAGATCTACCGCATCGACCACTACCTCGGCAAGGAGACCGTGCAGAACATCATGGTCTTCCGCTTCGCCAACGGGCTCTTCGAGCCCGTGTGGAACCGCCGCTACATCGACCACGTGCAGATCACGGTGGCGGAGACGGTGGGCGTCGAGGACCGCGGCAGCTACTACGACACCTCGGGCGTGCTCCGCGACATGGTGCAGAACCACATGTTCCAGCTCCTCGCCATGGTGGCGATGGAGCCGCCGAGCTCGTTCGAGGCCGATGCCGTCCGCGACGAGAAGGTCAAGGTCCTGAAGTCGATCCGTCCGATGCGGCCGGAAGACGTCCTCCAGCGCGCGGTGCGCGGCCAGTACGGCCCCGGAGAGATCGACGGCAAGCCGGTGCCGGGGTATCGGAGCGAGCCGAAGGTCTCGCCGACGTCGGCCACCGAGACCTATGCCGCCCTCAAGCTCCAGGTGGAGAACTGGCGCTGGGCGGGCGTGCCGTTCTATCTGCGCTCGGGCAAGCGGCTGGCGCGGCGCACCACCGTCATCATGATCCAGTTCCGGCGACCGCCGCTCCTGCTCTTCGAGGAGGCCGATCCGGATCACGTCGGGCGGGACGAGATGCGGGAGCAGCTCGATCCCAACCGGCTCGTGATGCACATCCAGCCGGAGGAGGGGATCGAGATCCAGGTGAAGGCCAAGCGGCCGGGGCCGACGGTCGAGCTCAATACGGTCAAGCTCGACTTCAGCTACAAGGACTTCGGCGATACCGCGGCGGCCACCGGCTACGAGCGCCTGCTCTACGACAGCATGGTCGGCGACACCACCCTCTTTCACCGCGCCGACATGGTCGAGGCGGCCTGGAACATCGCCACGCCCATCCTCGACGTGTGGAAGTCGCTCCCGCCTCGGAACTTTCCGAACTATCCGGCGGGCAGCATGGGCCCGGCCGAGGCGGACCAGCTCATGGCGCGAGACGGCCGCGCCTGGTGGTGGCCTTGACGGGTCGCGGCGTGCTGGCCGTGATGGCCAAGGCGCCGCGCGCGGGCCGGGTGAAGACGCGCCTCTGCCCGCCGCTGTCCCCGGATGAGGCGGCGGAGCTGGCGGGGGCATTCCTCCTCGACGCTGTCGACCAGGTGAGAAGCGTGGCCGCGGTGCGCCCGGCCATGGCGTATGCGCCTCGTCGACGCGCGCGCGTTCTTTCACGCGCATCGCCCCCGACTTCGCTCTCGTGGCGCAGCGGGGGGAGGACCTGGGCGCGCGGCTCGCGCACGCGTTCGAGGACCTCCTGGCCGACGGCGCGCCGGGGGCGATCGTGATCGGCAGCGATGTGCCGACCTTGCCGAGCGCGGTGCTCGGCGGCGCCCTCGAGCGCCTCGCGGGTGCCGACCTCGTGCTCGGGCCCAGCGAGGACGGCGGCTACTACCTGATCGGGCTGCGCGAGCCGCGGGCGGCGCTCTTCGCGGACATGGCGTGGAGCACCGAGGTGGTCTTCGAGGAGACGATGCGGCGGGCGAGCGCGCTCGGCCTCGACGTCGGGCTCCTGCCGGCGTGGTTCGACGTCGACACCGCGGCTGACCTCGAGCGGCTCGAGGCCTCGCTGGCGGCTCCCGGGTCGGGCGCCCAGGCACACGCGCCGCTTCTTCGCGGAGCGGCGCGGCGGCGGTCAGGCCGTGACGCCGGAAGCCGAGCGCCTCGACGAGGCGCGGGAGCGCACGGCCCACTGGAAGCGGTGGGGGCCCTACCTGAGCGAGCGGCAATGGGGCACCGTGCGCGAGGACTATAGCCGCGACGGCAGCGCCTGGGAGTATCTGCCGCACGACCACGCGCGCTCGCGAGCCTATCGCTGGGGCGAGGACGGCATCGCGGGCATCTCGGACAACCACCAGCGCCTCTGCTTCGCGTGGGCGTTCTGGAACGGGCGCGATCCCATCCTGAAGGAGCGGCTCTTCGGCCTCAGCGGGCCGCAGGGCAATCACGGCGAGGACGTCAAGGAGTGCTACTTCTACCTCGACTCCACGCCGACCCATTCCTACATGAAGTATCTCTACAAGTATCCGCAGGCGGCCTTTCCGTATGAGGATCTCCTGGAGGAGAACCGGCGGCGCGGCCGGGGCGCGCCGGAGTACGAGCTGCTCGACACGGGCGTGTTCGACGAGGACCGCTACTGGGACGTCCTGATCGAGTACGCCAAGGCCGGCGTCAACGACATCCTGATCCGCGTCACCGCCACCAATCGAGGGCCGGAGGCAGCATGGCTCGATCTGCTGCCGACGCTCTGGTTCCGCAATACGTGGTCCTGGGACCGGGGAGCTCCGCGCCCCACGCTGAGCGCCTGGGCGCGCGCCGCCGTGATCGAGGCCGACCACGACGCGCTCGGCATGCGCTGGCTGGTCGCCGAGGGCTCGCCCGAGCTCCTGTTCACCGACAACGACACGAACTTCGAGCGCCTCTGGGGCGCGCCGAACGGGTCCCCCTACGTGAAGGACGGGATCGGCGACCACGTCGTGCGCGGGGTGCCGGGGCGCGTCAACCCCGCGCGCACCGGCACCAAGGCCGCGCTCCACTATCGGGTGACGCTCGGCCCCGGCGAGTCGAAGGTCATCAAGCTCCGGCTCGCCAATGCGCCGCCGTTCGGAGATCGGCTCGGCGGCGAGTTCGATGCCCTCTTCGCCCGCCGCTTGACCGAGGCCGACGCAGTTCTACGCGACGGTCGTTCCCGACTCCCTGTCCGACGACGGCAAGCGCGTGATGCGCCAGGCGCTCGGCGGCCTCCTCTGGACCAAGCAGTTCTACCACTACGACGTCCGGCGATGGCTCGAGGGCGACCCCACGCAACCGCCGCCGCCCCCGGAGCGCCGGCGCGGCCGCAACCACGAGTGGACGCACCTCTACAACAGCGACGTCATCTCGATGCCGGACACGTGGGAATACCCGTGGTACGCGGCCTGGGACCTCGCCTTCCACTGCCTGCCGCTCGCCCTCGTCGACCCGGACTTCGCCAAGGAGCAGCTCATCCTGTTGCTTCGCGAGTGGTACATGCACCCGAACGGCCAGCTCCCGGCCTACGAGTGGTCCTTCAGCGACGTCAACCCCCCGGTGCACGCCTGGGCCGCCTGGCGCGTGTACAAGATCGACAAGCGCCTGCGCGGGACGGCGGACCGGACCTTCCTCGAGCGCGTGTTCCACAAGCTCCTCCTGAACTTCACCTGGTGGGTGAACCGGAAGGACGCCGAGGGGCTCAATATCTTCCAGGGCGGGTTCCTCGGCCTCGACAATATCGGCGTCTTCGACCGGTCGGCGCCCTTGCCCACCGGCGGCTATATCGAGCAGTCCGACGGCACGAGCTGGATGGGCATGTATTGCCTCAACATGCTCGCGATGGCGCTCGAGCTGGCCCACGAGGATCGCGCCTACGAGGACGTGGCGAGCAAGTTCTTCGAGCACTTCGTCTACATCGCGCGCGCCACGCACGACCGCGGCGGCGAGGGCATCAGCTTGTGGAACGAGGCCGACGGCTTCTTCTACGACGTGCTGCACCTGCCCGACGGCCGGCTGCAGCCGCTCACCGTGCGGTCGATGGTGGGGCTGATCCCGCTCTTCGCCGTCGAGACCATCGAGCCGGAGATGCTGAGGAGGCTGCCCGCCTTCGCCCGGCGCATGCAGTGGTTCATCGACAACCGCCCCGAGTTCGCCGAGCACGTGGAGATGGTCGAGGCGCCGGGGCGGGGGACGCGGCGCCTGCTGTCGATCGTGACGCGCGAGCAGCTTCCCCGCGTGCTCCGGTTCATGCTCGACGAGCAGGAGTTCCTGTCCGACCACGGGATCCGCTCCCTGTCGCGCGTCCACCGCGCCCGCCCGTATGTGCTCGACGTGGACGGCGTGCAGAGCCGCGTGAGCTACGAGCCGGCGGAGTCGACGAGCGGGATCTTCGGCGGCAACTCCAACTGGCGCGGGCCCGTCTGGTTTCCCGTCAACCACCTGATCATCGAGTCGCTGCAGAAGTTCGACCATTTCTACGGGGACGCGCTCAAGGTCGAGTGCCCGACGGGGTCGGACCAGATGATGACCCTCTGGGACGTGAGCCTCGATCTGTCGCGGCGGCTCGCCGGCCTCTTCATGAGAGATCCCGCCGGCCGCCGGCCCGCGCACGGCCTGGTCGCGCGATTTCAGGCGGACCCACACTGGCGTGATCTCGTCCTGTTCTACGAGTATTTCCACGGGGACACGGGCGCGGGCCTCGGGGCGAGCCACCAGACGGGCTGGACCGGGCTCGTGGCCAAGCTGATGGAGCAGTACGGGCGCCGCGACGAGGGAGGATGACCATGGCAGAGACAGGCACACCCCCGGCGAGCGCGGCCGAGCTCGACCGCGTGGCCGCGCGCGCGCTCGCGCTCTGTGCCGGGGCGCGTGTGATCGGGCTCGGGTCGGGGCGCGCGGCGACGGCGTTCATTCGCGCCCTCGGGGCCGAGGTGAAGGCGGGGCGCTCGGTGCGCGGCGTTCCCACCTCCGAGGCCACGGCCCGGCTCGCGCGCGAGCTGGGCATCCCGCTGGCCGGGCTCGACGAGGTCTCGCCGGAGGTGACGGTCGACGGGGCCGACGAGGTCGACCCGCGGCTCGACCTCATCAAGGGCTATGGCGGCGCGCTGGTGCGCGAGCGCATCGTGGCGGTCGCGTCCGAGCGCCAGATCATCCTGGTGGGGCCCGAGAAGCTGGTGCCCGTGCTGGGAAGCCACCACCGGCTGCCCGTCGAGGTCGTGCCCTTCGCCCTGCCGCTGGCGTCGCGCCGCCTCGCGCCGATCGCCGGCGCCCCGACGCTTCGCAGGTCGACGGGCGGCCGTTCATCACCGACAACGGCAATGTCATCCTGGACTGCGCGGTGGGGCCGATCGCGGATCCGGAGCGGCTCGAGATGGCGATTCACACCGTCCCCGGCGTCGTCGGTACCGGGCTCTTCGTGGGGATCGCGCATACGGTGCTCGTCGGGGAGCCGAGCGGCGTCAAAGAGCTCCGGCGGCTCGGCAGCGATCCCGCCTGACCGCACACGCGCCGCGCGGGGGCTGATTTTCGCGGGACGGCGGGCCGGGTCCGCTATCATGGCCGCAGGCAGCAGGAGAGAGAGGCCATCCCAAGCGTCGATACTTCGAGCTCGACCGCCCCGAGGATCGCCAGGTGCTCAAGGTGTCCTTCCCGGGCCGCGCGTAGGGCGAAGCCGTTGGCCGCCCGCGAGGCCCGCGTCAGGCGCCGGCTTCTGGGCCTTGCCGCGATCGTCCTCGCCGTCGTGGCCGGGGCGGCGCCGGCGCGGGGGCAGGGGCGCGCGTTCTCCATCGATCGCTTCGCCGTCAGCATCACGGTTCATCCCGATGCGAGCCTCGACGTTCGGGAGGCGATCACCTTCGATTTTCGGGGCAGCCATCAGGCCGTGTATCGCGTCATCCCCGTGCGGTATCCGCGCGGGGGGTACGAGTTCGCGTTGCGGCTCGACGGCGTCCAGGTGCTCGACGAGCAGTTCCGGCCCCTCAAGACGAACGTGTCCTACTCCGGGCGCTACGTCCGGATCAAGGCGTGGGTCCCGGGCGCGGCCAATACGACCAAGACGGTGACCGTGGTCTATCGCGTGCGGCGCGGGCTCTTCAACGTCGACGATCACGAGGAGCTGTACTGGAACGTCACCGGGGACGAGTGGGACGTGCCCATCCGCCAGGCCGAGGTGGTGGTCATCGGCCCGCCGGCGGCGGTCCCCGGCGATGCCCGGGCCATCGCCTATACGGGGTCTCGCGGCATCGCGGGCACGGACTACGTCGAGCAGCGCGACGGCAATGTCCTCACCTTCCGCACGACCCGGCCGCTGCGCCCTCGGGAGGGCCTCACGATTGCCGTCGCCTGGCCGCCGGGCGTGGTGGGGCGACCGGCCGCGTGGCGCTCCGCCGTCTGGTTCCTCCAGGACAGTTGGCCGCTTGGCTTGCCCTTCCTGGCCCTCGCCCTGGGATTGCTCGCGTGGCGGTCGTACGGGCGCGATCCCGCCACCAACCGCTCGCTCAATCCCGAGTACGCGCCTCCGGACGACCTGGCTCCGGCGGAGGCAGGCGTGCTGGTGAGCGAGCGCGCGCATCCGAGCGACGTCGTCGCCACGATCGTGGATCTGGCGGTGCGCGGCTACATGCGGATCGAGCCCGTCACGCGGGCGGACGACGAGCCCGATTTCCTGTTGCGCCGCCTCAAGCCCATCTTGGGCGATCCCGCCATCCGGCCGTTCGAGCTGTTCGTGCTCGCGAAGCTCTTCGACACGGACTGGCGCTTGAACATGCGCCTCCTCTCCGAGGTCCGTCGGGACTACGACAATGTCTTCCCGCCCATCCGGGACGAGCTGTACCGGACCATGGTGAAGCGCCGGCTCTTTCCCACGTCGCCCGACAATGTCCGGCGCATCTGGCTCGGCCTCGGCCTGGGCATCCTGGCCGCCGCGGCGATCGTGTATGCGCTGCCGCCGTCGTGGGCGGGATACCGGAGCGGCGCGCTCGCGCTTGGGCTCGCGCTGAGCGGGCTCGTGATCGCCGCGTTCTCACCCCTGATGCCGAGGAAGACCTGGGACGGGGCCCGGGCGATGGTCCGCGTGCAGGGCTTCCGCGAGTTCCTCGAGCGCGCGGAGAAGGATCGGCTGGAGCGCATGCCTGCCGACACGCTGCATCGCTGGCTGCCCTGGGCCATCGCGCTCGGGGTGACGGAGCGGTGGATCTGGCGGTTCGACGGCCTCCCGGTCGACGCGCCGGCCTGGTACGCGGCCGGAGCCGAATTCTCGCTGCGCGGCTACGAGCGCTCGGTGGCGAGCTTCAGCCGGCGCGCCCAGGAGGCGATCACGACGACGCGGCGCGGGGCCGGCGGCGGTGGCAGCGGCGGGAGCGGGATGTCCGGCGGCTCGTCCGGCGGGGGCAGGGGCGGTGGGGGCCTAGGGACGTTCCGATGGGGCGGGCCGATGGGTACACAGACGTGCGTGCCGGATGAGCCGGAGCCGCGCGGTGGTATGATCTGCCGGTGAGCCGGCGCTTTCATGTTTGACATCGGCCTTCAAGAGCTGGTCCTCATCTTCGTCATCGCCCTGCTCGTCTTCGGTCCCAAGAATCTTCCTCAGCTCGGGCGGTCCCTCGGGCGGGCCATGCGCGAGTTCAAGCGGGCGAGCGACGAGTTCCGCACGACCATCGAGACCAATCTCGAGATGAACGAGCCCGATCCCATTCCGCACTCCGCGACGAGCTCGCTCCCCACGGAGACCCCGACCGCCGCGGCCGCTGACGCCGGTGCCTCGCCCGATCCCGCGCTGAGCCCCGAAGAGGGGCTCAAGCCCGACGGCGAGGCGGCCGCAGACGTCGGCGAGCCCTATATCGCTCAGCGCGGGGCCAAGCTCTTCCACGCCCGGACCTGCACCTGGGTCAAGCGGATCGCCGAGCCCGAGCGCGTCTACTTCAAGCAAGTGGTCGACGCCAGGGAGGCCGGCCTCGCCGCTTGCCCCGTCTGCGAGCCCTGGGAGCCTGGGCTAGAGCGATGATAAGGGCCCATCTGCTTCGTTGGCGCCCTCGGCCAGCCGGCTCAACGTAGCAGAAGAGTACGCCTCGCGTGCCTGCCTTCGGGCGCCGCCTCGCAGCTGGACCCTTCTCCTCGCTCTAGCCGGGTTTCTCCGACAGTGGCTCCTACGGCCCGCTCTCCTTGCTTTTTTTGTTGCCTTCTAGTGCTCAACGGGTGTTGACTACTCTTCCAAGAGGAGGACGCGCGTGAGGGAGATGACGGCTCGGCAGCGGCAGGTGCTGGATTTCATGCGCAGCTTCACGGAGCGCCACGGGGTGCCGCCCGCGGTTCGGGAGATCGCCGAGCGATTCGGCTTTACCGCGCGGGCGGCCTTCGACCACCTGAAGGCGCTCGAGCGCAAGGGCATGCTCGAGCGCAGGGTCACGGCCAAGCGAGCGTCGCGCACCCTCGTCCTGCCGGAGCGCCGGCCGAGCGGCCGGTCCCTTCGCAGCGAGATCCCCGTCCTGGGGCGCATCGCCGCGGGCTCGCCCATTCTGGCGGTGGAGAACCGCGAGGACAGCATCCCGCTGCGGCCGGACTGGCTCGCCGCACAGGGGCAGGACGTCTTCGCGCTGCGGGTGCAGGGCGAGAGCATGATCGGGGTTCATATCGTCGACGGCGACCTCGTGCTGGTGCGCCGTCAGGAGTCGGCGGAGCCGAACGACATCGTGGCGGCCCTGATCGACGGGGAGGCCACGGTGAAGCGCTTCGCGCGCGAGGGCGACGCCGTGGTGCTCCGGCCGGAGCACCCCACGATGAAGCCGATCGTCGTCGGCGCGGACCGGGGTGACTTTCGGATCCTCGGCAAGGTCGTCGGCGTGCTGCGGAACATGCGGAACATGTAGAGCGGGACGAGAGGAGAAACGATCATGGTGAACACGAAGAGACCAGGGGCATCGAGGGCGTACGCGCGAGTGCGAGTGAGGGCGCAGAGGCCGCGTCGCTCGAGGGTGCAGCGTCTGCGGACGACGGCGGGAAGGCCGCCGAGCGGGCGCGTCGGGATGCGCCCCCTTTTTTTGGCTCGACGCACTCAACAGATGAGCAGCATTCCGACAGCTCAGGAATGGATCGGGGGCTTGATCATGCTGGCCGCGGTTGCGTCGTGGGGGCTGCTGGCCGCGCTCCTCACGGGGTAGAGCTGTCGAGAAACCGCAGTTCGATGAGAGGGTCTAGCCGGCGCGCCCAGGTCCGCGAGGCGTCTCGGCGTTGAGCCGCTCGAGGCGCCGACGCTGCGATGCAAGCTCAGCGCGTTCGGGCGCTCCACGGCTTGAGGTCGATGAACATCTCGAGGAGAACGGAATCGAGCGCCCCCGACTTTGCCTCGTGGCCCAGGATGTCGAGCGCGGCCTCCACCGGGACGGCGGCCTTGTACGGGCGGTCCGTCGCGGTCAGCGCATCGAAGATGTCGGCGATCGTCATCATGCGCGTCTCGAGCGCGATCTCGGACGAGCGCTTGCCCAGCGGGTAGCCGGAGCCGTCGAGCTTTTCATGGTGGGAGCGCGCGATCTCGGGAATGCGGCGCAGCTCGCGCGTCCAGGGGATCTGGCTCAGGAAGTGGAATGTGTGGACCACGTGAGACTGGATCTGCTTGAACTCCTCCTTCGTCAGGTTGCCGCGGGGGATCGAGAGGATCCCGGCTTCTTCGGGGGTGATGAGCGTCTGCGGCTCCCCCAGGTGATCGACGAAGGTGCGCAGCGCCAGGCTTCGGACGCGATCGTCACAGTCCTCGGGCAAGATCACCGGCTCATTGGCCTCGGAGACCACCTTCAATTGCTGGTCGACCTCGTCCAGCAGGCAGGCGAGCTCGGCGTCCCAGGCCCCGGATGCCTCGGCAAAGCCGCTTCGCCCCGGGCCCGACGAGGTAGTCGAGCTTGCGCCGCGCGAGGTTGAGCTCGAGACCGCGCTTGATGATCTCCCCGCGCTGCCGGATCAGCTCGAGATGCCACGGGTGGAGCTTCTTGGCCTTCACGAGGACTTCCTCGCGCACCCCGACCTTGCCGAAGTCGTGAAGCAGCGAGGCGTAGCGAATCTCGCGCATCTCGTCGGCGGAGAACCGCACATGGCGCAGGGGCCCGTCGGTGGCGCGGTTGACGGCCGTGGCCATCGCCACCGTGAGCTCGGCGACGCGGGAGGAATGCCCGGAGGTCGTGGGGTCGCGGGACTCGATGGCGGTGACGGAAGCCTGGACGAAGCCTTCGAAGAGGCGGTGGATGCTGTTGTAGAGCCGGCTATTGTCGAGGGCGACGGCGGCCTGGGACGCGAGTGAGGCGGCGAGGTCCCTGAAGCTCGACGAGTACGCCTGCGCCTCGAGCTGCACGGCCTCGGGCGAGGCGAAGGGGCGCGCGAAGTCGCGCTTGCAGTTGATGAGCTGGAGCACGCCGATGACCTCGCCCGCCGGGGTCCGCATCGCCACGACGAGCATGGACTTGGTGCGGTACCCGACCTGGATGTCGAAGTCTCGGTTGACGCGGAAGCGGTAGCCCTCGGGCACGGCATAGGCGTCGTCCACGACGACGATCTCGCCCGTCAGGGCGACATAGCCCGCGATGCTCTCTTCGCTGATGGGCAGGGAGAACTCCGTGAACGGGACCCGCACGCTGTCGTTCTGGGCCAGCTTGAAGCGGAGCCGTCGCGGCGCGCTGACGGACTCCTCGACGAGGTAGATCGACCCCGCGTCGCTCCGGGTGATCTCGCGGGCCTTGGTCAGGATCAGGTCGAGCAGCGCGTCGTTGTCACGCTCGGCGGTGAGCCGCACCCCGATGGCGTTCAGCTCCACGAGCTGGCGGCGCGTGGCGTCGTGCTCGCGGCGCAGCCGCGCATGCTCCGAGGCATGGCGCAGGGCATTGGCGAGCACGAAGGGCGTCACCGGCTTTTGCAGGTAGGCGTGACAGTC
Source organism: uncultured Candidatus Rokubacteria bacterium (assembly GCA_963840495.1). Lineage (GTDB taxonomy): Bacteria > Methylomirabilota > Methylomirabilia > Rokubacteriales > CSP1-6 > CAWIZN01. The sequence continues at coordinate 50,820 of CAWIZN010000036.1, read as the reverse complement.
GAGGGGATGGGGCATCCGCCGCCCCCGGCTCGAGGAGGGCGACGACGGGCACACGCAGTCGCAGCGCGGCCGCCTCGGCGGCGCCCGGGGCTTCGCCCCCGAGGTCGACGACCAGGACGCCGTCCTCGTCGGCCCGGGCGGGCGGCGTGGCGGCGAGGAGCGGACGCGGCTCGAATTCCGGCGGGAGCCCCGCGAGCAGGGGGGTCAGGGGCGAGCCAGGAAGATGCCAGACGGGCCGGGGCGCCATGGTATCCACGCATGATCCGGCCCCGTCCCGGATGTGTCAAGGCGCAGGGGAGCAGTGATAGAATCGCGACCCTATGAGCGAACGCGTGTCGACCGGACTCGAGCGGCTCGATCAGATGCTGGGCGGTGGACTGCTGCCCGGGACCCTCACCGTCGTCTATGGCGCGACGGGCATCGGCAAGACCCACCTGGGCGTCGGCTTCGCCCATCATGGACGCGGCGCGGACGGGGCGCCCGGCCTGCTCTTCGACATGAACGCGCGCGGGGATTCCCAGCAGCACCACGAGTACGCGGCCCGTCTCTACGATTGGCCGCTCAAACGCTGGACGCATACCGTCACGCCCATGGCGGATCCGTATCCCCCCGATGATCAGATGGAGGCGTTCTACTGCGATGCCTTCCCGTGGGTCGGCAAGCTGCGGAACTACCAGGTCCCGACCACCGACGGGCTCGAGCTGGACTGGAACTGGAAGGCGATGTACAACCACGCCTTCTACACCGCGCGCCCGTTCACCTATTTTCACCTGGCGGCGGGCAGTCGCCGGATCGTCGTCGACGGCATCGAGCCGATGGACGTGCCGGGCGACTACATCCAGCCCTTCATCTTCGACGACCTCTACCGCAAGGTCATCCACCGGGACGGCGAGATTCTCGGCATGGAGATCTGCCTGCCGGTCTGGAAGCACCGGGCGTTCATCGACGCCCACCGCTACGATCACACCCGGGTGACCACGCTCCTGCTCGTGACGACCGAGGAGACCCGGCTCGAGCACCTCATCGCCCGCAAGGTGGCCGCGGGGGATATCGGGGCCGTCGCCAATACCATCGTCGTCATGGGGAGCGAGCGGGCCGGCAACCGGGTGGCGCGCTTCCTGTCCGTCGTCAAGCATCGCGGCAGCGCGATGAGCGATGAGATCGCCGAGTACCGGGTCGGCGAGCACGGGATCGTCTTCCCGTAGCCCGGCGCTCGACCGCGATGCGCTCGCCGAGCGGCGCCGGCGCCACTTCCGGCACGTGCCCGCTCGTCGCGTGCGCTCCGAGCGGGCAGCACTGGCCTTCGTCGAGGACGTCGGCATCTGCTCGACCTTCTATGTCTTTGCCGAGGGTCTCGCCTGCCTCTGGGAGGCCGTGGTCGGCCGCGCCAATCCTCGCTGGCCACGCCGGTCTCATCACGACGCCGGGATCGGGCTCACGTGGACCCTCAAGGATCGATTGCCGGGTGGCCGTCACGTTTACTATGGAAAGCTCCTGAAGGGGCGCCCGGTGCTCGTGGCGCTCGACGTGCTCCCCGCGTTCTACGCCCTCGTGCGGGGCGGGCAGCGGGCCCGGAGCTATGTCGCGGAGTACGAGGCGGGCCGGCTGTCACTCACGGCCCGGCGTCTCATGGACAGCCTGATGCGGGAGTCGCCCCAGTACACCCGGAGCCTGCGCGCCGAGGCCTTCATGCTCGAGCCGGGCAAGACGCGCGAGTTCGAGCGGGCCATGGCCGAATTGCAGCGCGCCCTCTTCATCGTCAAGACCGAGGAGCGCTACGAGCCGAGCTTTTCGTATCGCTGGGATCTGCTGGAGCGATGGCTGCCCGGGCCGGTGGCGGAGGGCCGGCGCCTTTCGCGCGAGCGCGCGCTCGATCGGCTCATCGGCCGCTACCTCCGCGGGGCCGTCTTCTCGTCGCCCGCGCTGCTCTCCCGGCTCTTCTCGATGCCGCGGGCGGAGGTCGATTCGGCCGTCGCGCGGCTGGTGCAGCAGGGGTGCCGTGTCCTCCCCCGTGACGATCGACGGGCGGCCGGGCCGGTGGGTGGTGAGCGCCGAATGACGGAGCCCGCCGGCTCGGGTTTCGTCGACATGCGCCGGTCGAGGCGTTCTCCCGGGACGTGCGCGGGGTGCTGCGTGCCGTCGACGCCCTCCTCGGGCCGGGGCGCGAAGGCTGGGTGGTGGGCGGGGCCGTGCGCGATGCGCTCCTCGGCCGGGCGGCGGGAGACCTCGACCTGGCCGTGCCCACGGGAGCCCTCGGGCTGGGGCGCGCGCTTGCCGATGGCCTCGGATGGTCGTTCGTGATGCTCGACGCCGAGCGGGGCGTGTGCCGCATCGTGGGCGATCTGCAGATCGACATCGCCGACTTCCGTGGGCCCGACCTCGGCGCGGACCTCGCGGGGCGGGACTTCACGGTGAATGCCCTCGCGGCATCGGTCGCCGCGCTCGTCGACGAGGGCATGGCGGATGTCGAAGACGTGACCGGGGGATTGTCTGACCTCGAGGCAAGACGGGTCCGGGTGTGTGGGCCGCGGTCTCTCGCCGAGGACCCCGTGCGCACCTTGCGCGTGGCCGTCCTCGCCGTGCAGCCGGGCTGGAGCGTCGATCCGGGCGTGGAATCGGCCGCCCGGGCGGCCGCGCCGTCGCTCCGCGAGTCGTCGGCGGAGCGGGTGAGAGACGAGCTCGTCGCGCTCGTGAACGGACCCGCGGCAGGACGAGGGTTCCGCCTCCTCGATCGCCTCGGGGTGGTGGATGTCGTCCTCCCCGAGAGCGCCGCGATGCGATCGACGCCTCAACCCGCGCCGCATCGCTTCGACGTGTGGGAGCACTCGCTGCGGGCCGTGGAGGCGATGGATGAGATCGCCGCCCGCCTGGATCGCCTGGCGCCCTGGGGCGAGGAGCTCGAGGGCCATCTCGCCGAGGATCTGGGCGACGGGCTCGGTCGCGCCGGCGCCCTCAAGCTCGCCGCGCTGCTGCACGACGTGGCCAAGCCGGAGACACGCTCCGAGGCCGACGGCCGCGTGCGGTTCATCGGCCACGACGTCATCGGCGCCGAGCGCGCGCGCGGGATCGCCGGGCGCCTCAGGCTATCGGGCCGGGCCACCGGCGTGCTCGGCCGGCTGGTCGCCCAGCACCTGAGGCCGATGCACTTGACCCAGGCCGGCCGGATCACGCGCCGGGCCCGCTACCGCTTCTTTCGTGACCTGGGCGAGGATGCGCGCGACCTCCTGCTGCTCGCGCTGGCCGATGCCGCGGGGATGGACGGCCGTCCTCCGCTCGAGGTCTGGGCGGGCGCGGGGGGCGCGGTGCTCCGCTCGCTCATGGAGGGGGCCGCGGAGGCCAGCGCGGTGGCCTCCACACCCCCGCTCCTCGACGGCGACGACGTGATGGCGGCGGTCGGGATCGGACCTGGGCCGATGGTCGGCCGGCTCCTCGCAGATCTGAGAGAGGCCCAGGCCCTCGGGCACATCCAGACTCGCGAGGAGGCGCTCGCGTCCGTGCGCCGTGCGACCCGCCCGTCCCGTGACGCTCCGCGGGACGGCCTCGCGGAGTAGGGCAGCTTTTGACGATGCGCGGCCGCTCCGCTCTATCAGCAGATCGATCTCTACGGCGCGAACAAGCGGCTCAACTGGAAGGCCCGGAGCGACGAGGCGATCAAGGTCTACGACATGTCGATCAAGTAGCGATGGCCGGGTGGGCCAGCGGTTGACAACCGGTGACCCGCGACTAGAATAGGGGCCACGAGCGGCCGTAATTCAGTGGCAGAATGCCAGCTTCCCAAGCTGGACGTCGCCGGTTCGAATCCGGTCGGCCGCTCCACTAAATCCAGGGCCTACGGGACGTCACTCCCGTAGGCCCTTTCGCTTCTCTGACTCTGTTTCCGTGAGCGAAGGTCAGGCGGGTCCGAAGCCGATGATCACCTGCTCGTCGGACAGGAGCGGGCGGAACCGGACGGACAGGCCGGCCGTGAGCGTGTCGAGCGGGATGTCGACGATGCGCCCGAGCAGGGAGACGCCCTCGTCGAGCTTGACCACCGCCACCGCGTACGGCGCTTCCGGCGAGGCGGCCCCGCGGCGGGATGCGGATGACCGTGAAGGAGACCACGCAGCCGGTGCCGTGCAGCGGCACCAGCTCCCATCGCCGCTCGTGGCAGCTCGGGCAGAGCTCCTTCGGCGGGATCGCGAGCTCGCCGCAGCTCCCGCACCGGATCGCGGAGAGTCGCCCCTCGCGCGCCTCCTCGAAGAAGCCCTTCAGCGTGATCACACGCTCAGTCACGGCCGAACAGGCTCACCAGGACCGTCGCGGTATTGCCGCCGAGGGTGTGCACGAGGCCCGTCGCGGCGCCATCGACCTGTCGCGCGCCCGCTTCACCGCGGAGCTGCGTGACGATCTCGCCGATCTGCGCGGCGCCGGTCGCCCCGATGGGGTGTCCCTTGGCCTTGAGTCCGCCGGAGGGGTTGACGGGGATCTTGCCGCCGAGGCTCGTCCATCCCTTTTCGGCAGCCAGGCCGCCGGTGCCCGGCTCGAAGAAGCCGAGGCCCTCGGTGGCGACGATCTCGGCGATGGTGAAGCAGTCGTGCAGCTCGGCCACCTGCACGTCGCCCGGCGTCTTGCCCGCTTGGCGGTACGCCCCCTGCGCCGCGCGCTCGGTCGCGGTCACGCGCGCGAGATCCCGCTTGTCGTGCAGGAACATGGCGTCCGAGGCGGCCTGCGTGCCGAGCACCCACACGGCCCGGCGGCGCGCGCGCGCGACGTCCTCCGCCGCCAGGACGACGGCCGCGCCCCCGTCGGTGAACGGGCAGCAGTCGAAGAGCTTCAGGGGATCGGCGACGTAGGCGCTCTTGAGCACCATGTCGAGCGTGATCTCCTTCCGGAACTGGGCCTTGGGATTGAGGGCGCCGTGGCGATGGTTCTTCACGGCGACGTGGGCCATCTGCTCCTCGGTCGTCCCGTACTTGTCCATGTGCGCGCGCGCGATGAGTGCGAAGACGCCGGGGAAGGTGAGCCCCGCGGGCTGCTCGAACGACGCGTCGGAGCAGTACGCGAAGTACTCGGTGGCGGCGTCGGTGGGCACGTGGAGGATGCGCTCGGCGCCGCCGACGAGCACGATGTCGGACACGCCGCTGCCGATCTCCATGACCGCGTGACGGAAGGCCGCGTGGCTGGTGGCGCAGGCGTTCTCGACGCGCGTGGTCGGGATGGTGGGCAGGCCGAGCAGTGTCGCGGCGAGCGGGCTCGTGTGGAGCTGGCGCTCGGATTCGCCGCCCGTGACATTGCCGTAGTACAGCGACTGGATCTCCCCGGCGCCGATCTCCGCGTCGACGATCGCCTCGGCGGCGGCCTCGGCGAACAGCTCCCCACTCGTGCGATCGTGTTTGCCGAACTTCGTGATGCCCACTCCGATCACGGCGACGCGGCGCATGAGTCCTCCTGGGGTTGGGATCTGGGGAGACGGAGAGCATGATACCCACCTCCGCTCTTCAACACAAAGCGTTGGCGGCGTGGTAGGGTTGGCCCCGATGGTCGGAGCGCGCGGCGTGGGCCAGGTCGGTGTCCGATGACCGTGGAGCAAGTGCTCGTCTTCCTGCTGGCCGCGACGGCCGGAATCGTCCTGTTTCTCGGGCTCGCGCAAGCCCTCGACGACCGCCCGGCTCGCGCTCGGCGTCGCCGCCGCCGGACGCGCGGATCCGTGGGAGGGCGGATCGCTCCCGAACCCCGTCCTGCCCGACGGGACCCCATCCGAGACGAGCCAGACCACGGTTGCCAGCCCTCCGATCCCGCCCGCACTAGAGCCAGGCCCACACGCGGTGAGAGCCAGATCGCGCGCCCGCAGCGCTGGCGCAGTCCGCGGCTGACCCACGATCGGACCTGGTCATGGTCGAAGATGCGATGGGCCTCTGTCTCGGCGGCAAGTGCGAGGAATTGCTCGCCCGTCTGGAGCCCCGTCTGGCCGCGGACCGGGAGGTGGGCGCCGAGGGCCAGCGCTCTCACGTCATGACCGCGCTGCATAGCCTGACCGGGCTGGCGCGGCACGCCCTGGGTGACGCGTCGGCCGCGCGCGCGCTTCGAGGCGGGTGTGCGCTCGCTGCCGGACCCGGGCTCCGAGGCCTGCCCACCGCGGATTGCCGCGCTGTCGGTCCAGGTCGCGCGGCGCCTGCTCGAGGGGATTGCGGGCCCGTCCGATCAGGACGGCGGCGGCCGAGCCGGCGAGTCCGCTCGACCGGGCCCGCCTGGCCGCGTTCTGGCTGAGCTGGCGGCTTCATGCGGCGCCCGGGGATCAGCGCACCCTCGAGCTCCTCGACACCGCGCGCGAGGCGTTGGCCGAGTCGCATGCCGAGGCCGCCGCCGCCTCGATCCGACGACATGAGTACGGCGCTGCGCGCGCCGTCGTGAAGCGCGCGGTCGATGCGGGGGAGCTGCCGAGCGTGCGAGGCGAAGATGCTGCTGGAGCTGCTCGGCGCCACGTTCCGGCGGGAGATCGACCAGCTCACGGCCGCCGCCATTCGCGGCGGCAACGACGAGAGCCGCGCCGTCACCGGGCTCGGTCAGGCGGAGGCGCTGCTGGGGACCATGCCGGAAGGCGCCATCGGCCCCACGCACCGCGCCGCGGTGGCGCAGCGCATCTGGCGCGGACACTCCAAGCTCGGCTTCCGGCGTCTCCGGCTGGGTCAGCTCGATGACGCCGCCGATACCCTGTTCCATGCGCTCGCCATGCGGGAGATCGGCCGCCGCCGGCAGCGCCAGGTGCGCGACGCGCTGGTGCGGACGCTCGAGGGGCTCGGCGATCAGCGGGCGGCGGCCGTCAGCGTTCTCCTCGCCGAGGGGAAGCAGCCGGCCGCGGCCGAGGAGATCGCGCGGCTCGAGCTCCGGGTGCAGCGGGCCAGGGAGCAAGGCGTGTCGGACGAGGAGCTCGAGGTCGCGTCATCGAAGCTCGAGCAGCTCCGGCGGCGGCTCGACGAATCGACCACCGTCCGATGAGCGGGCCGCCGCGTCAGGGGGCGGGCGGACCGGCCCGAGGCTCGAGCGCCCGGATGTCCTCGTAGACGGACACGCGGTTCTTCCCCGCGCGCTTGGCGGCGTAGAGGGCCTCGTCGGCGGCCCGGATGAGGGCGTCCGGCGCGGGCGTCACATCTTCCGGCAGGGACGCGATGCCGAAGCTCGCGGTGACCCTCCGCCCGTGGACGAAGTGAAAGCCCGGCAGCACGTAGCGGATGCGGTCGGCGTACAGGCGCGCGCCGCCCTTGGACGTCTCCACGAGCAGGACGGCGAACTCGTCCCCGCCGTAGCGGCAGATGACGTTGATGCCGCGGGAGTACTTGAGCAGGATCTCGGCCATGCCCCGGAGTGTCTCGTCGCCCGCGGCATGACCCAGCTCGTCGTTGATCTCCTTGAAGCCGTCGAGGTCGAGCAGCACCACCGCCACCGGGTGATTGAACCGGCGATAGCGCGACACCTCCTCCTCGAGCCGGATCGAGAAGAAGCGCCGGTTGTAGAGCCCGGTCACCTCGTCCTTGAACGAGAACTCCTTGAGCTGTGCGCTGCTGGTCTCGATCTCCTTGTAGGCGCTGTCGAGCCGGAGGGCGTAGCGGTCGATCTCTTGCGCCTGTCGCTCGATGGTGCTGAGCATGCGCGAGAAGGAGTCCATCAAGCTCCCCACCTCGTCGAGCGAGGGCGTGAGCCCCAGCTCCTCCTGCGGCGACGGCGGCGAGCCTGGCGCGACAGCCTCCCCTCGCGGCGTCGAGACGGGCTCGCCGACCGGGCGCGGAGGGCGCAGCGTGCGCCGAGTGGCGAAGGCCCCCGCCGCGCCCACGACGCCCGCCGCCGCGAGGAGCACCGCGAGCCAGGTCGACATCGCCCCGGCCTCCGCCGCTACGCCCAGGTAGAGGGTACAGGCCAGCGCGAGCGCCGCTGCGCCCAGGATGAGGGCCAGCCCCAGGTCGAGGTGGCCCTCGACGCAGCGCGATTGGCCGTCGCTCGCGGGAAGGGCACTCATGCGGAAGGCGCGCTCATGCTGACGTCAGCATAGCGAGGTCTCGGACGAGCGAATGGGTTTTTTGTCCCGCGCGCGCGCCCGAGGCCTCCGCGGCGCGGCGGCGGCCCCGGTTTCTTGACGCGTGCGCGACGGCGTGGGGTACCCTCGGGACTCATGGTGGAGGCATCGAAACTCTTCAATCCTGACAAGCACATCGACTGCACCGGGCTCTTCTGTCCCATGCCCGTCGTGAAGACGCGCGAGGCGATCGGGAAGATGGCGGTGGGCGAGGTCCTCGAGATGCTGTCCGACGACCCGGGCTCCGATCCGGACATGAAGAGCTGGGCCCAGTCCACCGGGCACGAGCTCGTCGATGTCTCCCGGCGGGGCGCGGTCTACCACTTTTTCATCAGGAAGACCCGGTAGGGTGAGCGCCGGCGACGCGTCGCCCGAGCGCGTCTACCTCGACTACGGAGGGTTTGCTCCGGTCGATCCGCGGGTGCTGGCCGTGATGCGCCCGTTCCTCGAGGCCGGCATCGGCAATCCATCGGCACCACACTCGCTCGGCGCGGAGGCGCGGGCCGCGCTCGAGGCCGCGCGCGTCAAGGTGGCGCGCCTCTGTGGCGGCGCGGCCGCGGGCGTGATCTTCACCTCGGGCGCGACCGAGGCCAATAACCTCGCCATCCGGGGGGTGGCGCTCGGCCCGCGCGGCGCGGGCGGCGCGCGGGTCATCGTCTCGTCCGTCGAGCACGTCTCCGTCGTCAATGCGTGTCGGGAGCTCGAGCGGGGGGGCGCCGCGGTCGTGACCCTCCCCGTCGACTGCGAGGGGCGCGTGGTGCTCGACGCCCTGCGCGGTGCGCTCGGCACCGAGGCCGCCCTCGTCTCGATCGGCGCCGCGAGTGGGGAGATCGGAACGCTGCAGCCGCTCGGCGAGATCGGCCGGCTCACGCGCGCGGCGGGCGTGCCCCTGCACGTCGACGCCGTGGGCGCCCTCGGGCGGGTGCCGCTCGCCGTCGACGCGATGGGGATCGATCTCCTGACGCTCTCGGGCAATGACATCTACGGCCCGCCTGGCACGGGCGCGCTCTGGGTCAGGCCCGAGCTGAAGATCCGCCCTCAGATCCTGGGTGGAGGGCAAGAGGGCGGGTACCGAGCCGGCACCGAGAACCTGCCCGCCCTGGTCGGGTTCGGGGTGGCCGCCGAGCTGATGCGGACGGAGGGCGGCCACGGCGAGGCGACGCGACTGGCCGCCCTGCGCGACCAGCTTCTCGAAGAGCTGCTCGACGCCGTGGTCGATTGCCGTCTGACCGGCCCGCGAAGCGGCCGGCTGCCGCATCACCTGAGCGTCGTGCTCCGGGGAGTCAAGGCCGATAGCGTGCTGCTCGACCTCGACCTGGCGGGCATCGCGGCGTCCTCGGGGTCGGCCTGCGCCTCGCTCACCCAGACGCCCTCGGCCACGCTCCGCGCCATCGGCTGCGCGCCCGACGAGCTGGACGGCCCGCTCTGCTTCACGCTCGGCCGCTTCAGCACGGCCGCGGATGTGGAGGCCGTGCTCCGGCAGTTGCCGCGCTATCGTGGCGCGGCTGCGCGCGCTCGCGCCGCTGGGCCGCCGGTAGGCCATGCGCCTCATCCTCTTCGACATCGACGGGACCCTGATCACGGCGCGCGGGGCCGGACGGCGCGCGCTCAAGCGCGCGCTCGAGGCGGTCTTCGGCACGACCGGGTCGCTCGATACCTACGAGATGTCGGGCAAGACCGACCCGCGGATCATCCACGATTTGATGGAGGCGGGCGGGGTCGATCGCGCGCTGGTGAAGGCGCGGCTCGACGAGTTCTTCGAGGCCTATGCGGTGAGCCTGGCCGAGGAGATCGGAGACGGGCGCGACGTGGTCACGATGCCCGGTGTCGCCGATCTGGTGCGTCGTCTCGACGCCGCCGATGGGGTCGTGCTCGGTCTCCTCACGGGCAATATCGAGGCGGGCGCGCGCCTCAAGCTCGGCCCCACGGGCCTCTTGCCCTACTTCGTCCTCGGCGCGTTCGGGTCCGACGAAGCCGATCGCCGCCGGCTCCCGTCGCTGGCGGCGCGCCGGGCCCACGCGCTCCGCGGCCACCCGTTCCGCGCGGAGGAAGTGATGGTGATCGGCGACACGCCCCACGACGTCGACTGCGCGCGCGCACTTCGGCGCCGTCGCGGTGGCGGTGGCCACGGGCCGCTTCACCCGCGCCCAGCTCGAGGGCGAGCGCCCCGACCTCCTCTTCGACAACTTCGCGGACGTCGAGCACGCGGCGCGCACGCTGCTCAGCCACGGATAGCCCGCGCTTCGCTAGTGTCCTGAGTCACGAACGTGCCGACAATGCGCCGGGCGGGGCCAGGGGGCCCTCCCCGCGGGACACGCTGAGCCGCGACCCGTTGCGGCACTCAATGGGGCCACGAGATCGATGAGCTGTGGCTTCGGCGATCCGCGAGAGCGGGGAGGGCCCCCGGCCCCGCCCGGCGCCGTGAGCCCTGATCGGTCACCGGATGCGAGCGTCGGGCGTTCCAGTTCGAGCGCCGCTTGCCGGCGGAACGAATCGGGAGGGGAGGCTTCGGAGGGGGGCGGAGCCCCCCTCCGAGCCTAGGAGCCGTCGGAGCCGGCTAGAGCGATGAGAAGGGTCCAGCTGCGAGGCGGCGCCCGAAGGCTGCACGCGAGGCGTACTCTCTGTACGTTGAGCGTGCTGTCGAGGGCGCCAACGAAGCAGATGGGCCCTTATCATCGCTCTAGCCCGGTGATCTTGATGCCGGAGCCTTTGAGCTTGTAGCGGCGATTGATGGTGGCGAGCACGGCGGTGATGCCTTCCAGCGGGCCGGCATTGCCGAGCCCGCCCACGTCGACCGCGCGCAGTCCCATCGAGGTGCCCAGCTCGGTGACGAGGCGCTTGGCGTCGGCGTCGCCGCCGCACATCAGGAGGTCGCACTCGATGTCGTGATCTCCCGCGGCCAGCTCGTGCGCGGCGATGTGGTGGAAGGCGGCGACCACCCTCGCCTCCGGTCCCAGAATCTCCTGGGCCTCCTCGGCCGAGGAGCCCTGCGGCGGCGGGGTGAACAGCCGGCCGCCCCCGAAGGTCAGCGGAACGACCGTGCTGACGACGATCTTGCCGCGGCAGGCCTCGCGGACGTCCGGCAGCGTGGCGGCGAGCCCGTTGGCGGGCACCGTCAGCACGACGATCTCGGCGGCGGTCACCGCGTCCAGGTTGGACATGCCGCTGACGCGCGCTCCCGGCGCGCGCGCGGCCAGCTCGGCGGCCTTGCCGCGCGCGCGCTCGGGGTCTCGCGAGCCGATCAACACCTCGTGACCCGCGAGCGCCCAGCGGATGCCGAGCCCCGAGCCCTCCTTGCCGGTTCCCCCCACGATGCCGATGCGCATTGGTGTCTCCTCTCGAGCGGGTCGATTCGATTCAGGTCCGAATCAGGTCCGTAGATCGAGCGTCGAGGTCAGCGGAAGAGATCGCGGTCCGGGTCGCGGATGAGCGGCTGGCTGCCGACCTCGCCCGCCTCCCAGTCGAGGCCGCGGATGATGACGACGGGAATGCGGTCGAGCTTGCCCATCACCGGCTCGGCGGCGCTCGCCAGCTCGTCGGCCAGCGCCAGGATCGTGGCCTGCAGCACGTGGCCGGCGGGATCGAGCTCGCCCGAGATAGCTCTTGAGCGGCATGAGCCCGGCCACGCCGACCGCGACGTTGATGAGCCCCTCGCGCCACGGCCGCCCGAACGTGTCGGCGATGATGATGCCGAGCTCGTGGCCGGTGAGCTGTCGCAGCCGGTCGCGCATCGCCGCGCGCCGAGCGGTCGGAGTCCTCCGGCAAGAGGCACGCGGTATCGGCGTCGACATTGGACTGGTCGACGCCCGCGTTGGCGCAGATCCAGCCGTGGTGCGTCTCCACGATGAGCACGCCCTTGTCGCCTCGCACCACCCGCCGGCTCTCGCTCAGGATCACCTCCGTGAGCTTCGGGTCGCGCCCGAGCTCGAGGGCGAGCGCCTGCGCGCGGGCCGACGGCGTGACCTCGGAGAGGCGGACGAGGCGCCCCTCGGTCTTGGAGACGATCTTCTGGCTCACCACGAGGATGTCGCGGGACTCGAGCGGTGTCTGCTGCCGGCGCGCCGTCTCGTGAATGAAGCCGGCGAGGTCGTCGCCTCGCCCGATCTCGGGCAGTCCCTCGACGCCGATCACCTCGTATCGCTTCATCTGGCCTGTCCGTGGTTGGGGTTCAGATGCGGGAGGTGCCAGGACGAGACGAGGGCGGCGCTCCGCGTGTGCGCGCCGCGCGCGAGGAGCAGGAGCAGATCCTCGGGCGTATCGATGTCGAGACCGAGTCCGGGCAGCTCGCGGATGACCGGGGTGAGGCCGCGCTGGCGGGCAGCGAGCAGGTGATTGTCGAACGAGGGCTCGCCGAACTTGAGCGGCATCGCGTCCGGTGGCGCGAGGAGGACGCCATTGGTCCCGAAGCCGGACATGCTCGGCACGAAGGTCACGCCGGCGCCCGCGGCGCCGCACACGACCGCGATCTCCTCGGCCGTCACGCACGGGACGTCGCCGGGAATCGTGAGGAAGCGCGCGGCGCCCCGAGCCAGGGCCTGATGCTGGGCAAAGGCCACGGCTTCGGTATGTCCGCGGTTGGCGGGCTCGACGAGGCATTGGGCCCCATAGCGCTCCGCCACCTCCATGACCAGCGCATCGGTGGTGACGACGAAGACGGGCCCGGGCAGGGCGGCCGCGAGCGCCGCGAGCACGTCCTCGAGCATCGCGCGGGCCAGGGCCTGGCGCTCGTCCGCTCCGAGGAGGGGGATCAGGCGCTGCTTGGCATTGACCAGGTCCTTGACCGGCACGGCCGCCAGCACGTCCATCTCAGCTCTCGCGGATCTCGGCGAGGACGCGGCGGGCGAGCGCGACCTCGGATTCGCCGCTCGTCATGATGATCGGGGCGAAGGTGGGGCGAACGCCGAGGCCCTCCACGTCGGCGGCCTCGGGCCGATCCCGCTCGTCGAGCACGAGGACGTCGAGCCAGGATCGATAGGCCTGGGCGACGCCGGCGGCCGATACGGGAAGCGCCGAGGCCGCCATCAGCCGTCCGGCCGGGCCCGACACCGCGGCGCTTCCGACGATGGGGCTCACCGCGATGGCGACGGCCCGCGTCGTCCCGAGCGCCTCGGCGATGCCGGGGACGGCGAGGATGGGACCGATGGACGTGATGGGATTCGAGGGGCAGACGATGACCGCGTCGGCGGCGCCGAGCGCCTCGAGCACGCCGGATGCGGGACGCGCCGCGTCGGCGCCGGCATACCGCACCTCGCGGACCTCGGCCTGCGCCTTGTCGCGCACGAAGTACTCCTGGAAGTCGAGCCAGCCGTCGGAGCCGAGGATGCGCGTCCGGACCGGCTGGTCGGACATCGGCAGCACGGTGGCCCCGGCGCCGAGGCCACTGGCGACCGACGCGGTGGCCTCCGTCAGCGTCCGCCCTTCGCGGAGGAGTCGCGAGCGGTGCAGATGCGTGGCCAGATCGCGGTCGCCGAGATTGAACCACGTCGGCTCGCCGAAGCGCGCCATGTGGGCGAGGGCGTGAAAGCTCTCGTCGCGGAGGCCCCAGCCCCGGGCGGTGTCGAGGGCGCCGGCGAGCGCATAGCAGATCGTGTCGAGGTCAGGGGAGACGTGCAGCCCCCAGACGAGGGCGTCGTCGCCGGTATTGACGATCACGGTGAGCTCGCGGGGGTCGATCAGTCGCGCGAGCCCACGCACCAGCTTGGCCGCGCCGGTCCCGCCCGCGAGGGCCACGATGTTCACGGAGGGCGACCGGACCTAGGAGCCTGTCGGAGAAACCCGGCTAGAGCGATGAGAAGGGTCCAGCTGCGAGGCGGCGCCCGAAGGCAGCACGGCGAGGCGTACTTTCTGTACGTTGAGCCGTGCTGTCGAGGGCGCCAACGAAGCAGATGGGCCCTTATCATCGCTCTAGCGGGACGGGACGCTGCGGCGGCGGGTGGGGCCGCGTCCGGCCGAGCTCCAGAGCGCGGTGCCGCCCCGCCAGCCGAAGAGCCCAACTCCCGGTCGTCCTCTGAGGTCTTTCGGCAGCTCGGCCTCGGGAACCGGGATGAAGCCGGAGCGCACCCAGATGCGGTCGAGCCCCTGGGGGCGGGTGTAGACGGTGTCGATGCCATCGGCCTGCGCCTGCTCGAGCGCGTCCGCCACGAGGCGACCGGCGACCTCGACCGCGGCTTCAGGTGGGGAGCCCGGCGGTGTCACCACCACGGGCCCGTGCAGCATCACTGCCGAGCCCGCGCGCTCTCCGAGAAGCGCGCCGGAGAGCCGCTCGCCGTCCCAGGCTCCCCAACCTGCGATCAGACCGGTCGCGACCGGCGCCCACGCACCCGCGAAGCTGAACAGCGAGAGCGGATCGTCCCACGGGGTCGAGAGCTTGTCGTACCGGACCCCGTCGCCGCCGTTACTTCTTGCCAAGCACCGAGTCCTTCAGCGACTTGGCGAGGCGGAACTTCACCACGCGCTTGGCCGGGATCTTGATGGGTTCTCCGGTCTGCGGGTTGCGGCCCATGCGCGCCTTCCGGTTCGCCAGGACGAGGCGGCCGAAATTGGGAAGGACGAACACGTTCTTGGCTTCCTTGGTGGCGAGTACCAGGAGCTGATCCATCACGTCGTTGATCTGCTTCTTCGAGAGCGCGGTCTTCTGGGACAGGTGCCCGATGATGGCGGACTTGGTCATCGCTTTCGCCATGTGTTGTCCTCCTGGTCCGTGAGATGTGAGAGTGAGCTTCAGGGCCGTCGAGGCTGGCCGCATCCTCGGCGCACCGACGCCGTATTGTACTCAAGGCCTACCCCGTGCTCAACAGTGCCGTTGGGCGTGTCGGGCTACGACGGGGCCGTCGTCCGGAGGGGGTGGAGATAGCGGAAGCGTCCGGAGCCGGCGAGCGCCTTGTAGGAGCCGAAGCGCGCCTCGGCGTCGCCGATATGGTCGAGCGGCGAGTCCTCGTCGTCCTCGGGGCGCTCGTACACCCGGATCAGCTCGTACTCCGTGGTCCGCTGGGCGGGCACGCGCCCCGCCTCGCGGACCAGCCGGCGGAGCTCGGCGGGCGGGACGAGCTGCCCATACCCGGCGCCGGCGGAGGTCGAGATGGATTCGTTGATCAGCGTGCCGCCGAGATCATTGGCGCCCGCGACCAGGAGGACCTGGGCGAGCTTGGGCCCTTCCTTCACCCAGGAGGACTGGATATTGCGGAAGGTGGGGCCCAGGAAGAGGCGCGCGAGCGCGTGCATCTTGATGACCTCGATGCCCGTGGCGCCCTGCCGCACGCCGGGCACCAGCCCCTGGCGGTACATCGGCGCCTCCTGGTAGATCAGCGACAGGGGCACGAACTCGGTGAACCCTCCCGTGTCCTTCTGGATGTCTCGCAGCAGATTCATGTGGCGGATCCAGTGCCCGGGTGTCTCGACGTGCCCGTACATGATGGTCGAGGTCGTGCGAATGCCCTGCGCGTGCGCGGAGGTGATGACCTCGACCCACTGCGCAACGGTGATGCGGCCTCGCGCGATGACGTCGCGGATCTCCTGGTCGAGCACTTCCGCCGAGGTGCCCGGCAGCGTGCCGAGCCCCGCGGCCTTGAGCGCGGTCAGGTACTCGGGAATCGGCATGCCCGACCGCGTCGAGCCGTAGAGGATCTCCTCCGGCGAGAAGGCGTGCAGGTGCATCTCGGGAATGGCCGCCTTGATGGCGCGGCAGAGATCGAGGTAGTACGAGCCCTCGAGCTTGGGCGGCAGGCCCGCCTGGATGCACACCTCGGTCGCGCCCATCTCCCACGCCTCGATGGCGCGCCGCACCACCTCGTCCATGGGCAGGAAGTAGCCCTCTTCCTCGCGGTGGTCTCGGCTGAACGCGCAGAAGGTGCAGTGCTTGATGCACACGTTGGTGAAGTTGATATTCCGATTCACCACGTAGGTCACCACGTCACCGGCCTGGCGCCGCCGCATCTCGTCGGCGACGAGGGTGAGGGCGGCGAAGTCGCGGCCCGCGACCTCGGTCAGCGCGATGCCGTCGTCCACGGACAGCTCGCCGCCGTCGAGGAGACCGCCGAGGATGGAGCGCACCCGTGGTGAGGCCCAGTCGAGCGCAATCGTGTCGTTCATGGTCACCAATGTCTCCAGATTTCGAGCTCGGGCTTGACGAGGCCCTGGTCGTCCACGAGCGCCCGCACCCGCGGGCGCAGCCGCTCGTCGATCCACTCGGCGCGGCCGGTATACGCGGGATAGACGGCGAGCCGCTCGCGCAGCCCGTGTCCCGCCGCCTCCGTGCGTCGTCTCAGCTCGGCGAGAGCGGGCCAGGGCCGCTCGGGGTTGATGTGATCGGGTGTGAGCGGCGAGATGCCGCCCCAGTCGTTGAGGCCGGCGGCGGCCAGTCGGTCGTAGCCGCCCGCCGAGAGATTGGGCGGCGCCTGGATGTTCATGGCCGGCCCCAGCAGCAGGCGGGCCACCGCCACGGTCCTGAGCAGATCCTCCGCGGTGGGATCGGGTTGATCCCGCATCGGGATCAGGGGCTTGGCGCGAAAGTTCTGGACGATGACCTCCTGGATATGTCCGTACTGCTCGTGGAGCTCGCGGATGGCGATGAGCGAGGCGACGCGCTCGGCGTGCGTCTCGCCGATGCCGATCAGGATGCCGGTGGTGAAGGGGATGCCGAGCTTGCCGGCGAGCGCGATGGTCTTGAGCCGGCGCGCCGGCACCTTGTCGGGCGCGCGATCGTGGGCGGCTCCGGGCCGGCCGAGCCGCTCGGACACGCTCTCCAGCATGATCCCCATGCTGACATTGACCTCGCGGAGGGCGGCCAGGTCGCGCTCGGACATGAGGCCGGGATTGGCGTGCGGCAGGAGCCCCGTCTCCTCGACCACGCGGCCGCTCACGGCGCGGAGATAGCCGAGCGTGGTGCGCTGGCCGTGACGCCGCAGAAACGCGCGATGCTCGGGAAAGAGCGCCTCAGGCTTGTCGCCGAGGGAGAACAGGGCTTCCTTCGCGCCGAGTCGCTCGCCCGCCTTGACGAGGGCGAGGACCTCGTCCGGGGACATCGTGAAGGCGCCGGGCTCGCCCGGATCCTTGCGGAACGTGCAGTACCCGCAATAGTCGCGGCAGAGCGTCGTCAGCGGGATGAAGACCTTGGCGGAGAAGGTGAGGCGGCGGCCATGCCCCTCGTCCCTCAGTCGGCCGGCGGCGTCGAGGAGGGCCGGCATCTGCGCGGCGGGCGTGTCGAGCAGCGCGGTGGCCTCGTCGGCATCGGGGGTTCTGCCCTCGCCGATGTGGTCGAGCGCCCGCTCGATCTCGGCGGCGGGACGCAGCGTCGCGTCAGTCACGGCACGCCTCAGGCACGGCTCGCGTCCGGCCGGAACTCCCAGTGCGTCACCTTCGAGGGCTCGACCACGATCATGAGGCCCTCGTCGCGGCCGAGCCCCATGGCGCGGTACTGCGGGTACTTCGCGAGCAGGAGGTCGGCGCCGCGCGTGAACTCGTCGCCCCCCGTGAGCAGACGCGCCTCACCCTGGATGATGACGTAGCGCAGCTCGCTCCAGTCCTCGTCGTAGCGGTCGATGACCACCGAGACCTTGGCGTTCTCGCGAATATTCCGGATGCGCTTGAGCGCGTCCACCGGGCGCGACTTGGGCTTGGCGTCGAGGGCGGAGAAGAGGGCCGCGCCGTCCCAGGCATAGCAGATGGGGACGACGAGCGGCTGGCCGGTCGGATCGGCGGTGCCGAGGCGCCCCACGCGCCCATCGGAGATGAATCCGGCGACGGCGGCCGGCATGCTGCTCATGGCGTTCGGCTCCGCGTCCTAGCGAGGCGCCCGGGTGGTTTTCGGGCGGACTTCGTCGGCAAAGCGCTCCATCATCGCGAGCTGGAGCCGCAAATCCTGGGGACGAGGTCGAAGACGAAGTGGGTCACGCCGATCGCCTGGTAGCTCTTGATGTCGGCGATGACCTCGGGGGCGGTGCCGCGGAACGGCTGGCGATCGCCCGGCGCCCGCTTGGCGCGCGCCGACACCAGATCGAGCGGGGCCCGGAAGGAGAGCGTGATGTCCGACGCCTTCCGGCCCGCCTTGGCCGCCCATCCGTGGATGATGGCGACCTTGTCGGCGTACTCGGGCGGGTGCAGCACGGCGGGCGGGCGGTGGCCGATGGGATGCCAGCCGTCCGCCAGCTCGCCCGTGCGGCGGAGCGCGGCATCCGTGTGGCCCCCCGCCCAGATCGGGATGCCGCCGGCCTGGCGGGGCTTCGGCATGATGCTCATCTCGGCCATCTGATAGTAGCGGCCCTTCCACGTAACGGGCTCGCGCGTCCAGCATTCCCGCATCAGGCGGAGGTATTCGTCGGTGACGCGGCCGCGCTCCGCGTAGGGCGGCGAGGCGAGCGCCTGGAATTCCTCCTCGAGCCAGCCGACGCCCACGCCCAGGATGATGCGGCCGCCGGACATGACGTCGAGCGTGGCGAGCATCTTGGCCGTCACCACCGGGTTGCGATACGGCACGACGAGGACGCTGGTGCCGAGCTTGATCCGCGAGGTGACTCCCGCGAGGTAGCCCATCAGCGCGAGCGGCTCGAGATAGCCCTGATTCCAGTCGGCCGCCGCCTGGCCCGTCGGGGAGTAGGGATACTTCGACCGGTAGGCCATGGGAATGACGACGTGGTCCGTGACGAACAGCGACGCATAGCGGAGGCCGTCCGCCTTTTCCGCGAGCTTCACGAGGACGTCGGGCACGGCGAGCGCGCCGCGGCCGGGAAGGGAGAAGCCGAAGTGCATGGGCGCATATTGCTCGCCGCGCGATTGCCTGTCAAGGCACAGCGGTGCTACGCTCGCGTCGTCATGCCGGCTGCTCGATTCATGGGACGTGATCGTGGTCGGCGCGGGCCATGCCGGGTGCGAGGCCGCGCTGGCGGCGGCCCGCATGGGCTCGTCCACGCTCATGCTGACGATGAGCCTCGACGGCATCGGCCAGATGTCGTGCAATCCCGCCGTCGGCGGGACGGCGAAGGGCCACCTGGTCCGCGAGATCGACGCGCTCGGCGGCGAGATGGGCCGCGTCGCCGACCTCGCGACCATCCAGTTCCGGACGCTCAATGCCTCGCGCGGACCCGCCGTCCGCTCCTCGCGCGCGCAGTGCGACCGCGCCCGCTACCGCGCCGCGATGAAGCGGGTGATCGAGCACACGCCGGGCCTCGACCTCCGCCAGGGGCAGGTGAGCCGCGTGCTGGTCGAGGGCGGCCGCGTGGTCGGCGTGGAGGACACGGTCGGCGTGCGCTATCGCGGCCGCGCCGTGGTCGTGACGGCGGGGACATTCCTGCGGGGCCTGATTCACGTCGGCCTCCGGCAAGAGGCGGCGGGGCGGGCGGGCGAGTTCGCGGCCGTGCGCCTGTCGGACTGCCTCCGCGACCTGGGCCTCACGCTCGGGCGGCTCAAGACGGGCACCTCACCGCGGCTGCGCGCCTCGACCATCGACTATGACCGGCTCGAGGCACAGTGGGGCGATCCCGAGCCCTGGCCGTTTCACTGGGCGCATCCGGGCTTCCCGCTTCCTCAGGTCGCCTGTCACATCACCCACACGACCGCGGCCACCCATGCGGTGATCGCCGACAACCTCGACCGCTCACCGCTCTACTCCGGCGTGATCGAAGCGGCGGGCGTGCGCTACTGTCCCTCCATCGAGGACAAGATTCACCGCTTCCCCGACCGCGATCGCCATCAGGTGATCCTCGAGCCCGACGGCCTCGACACCGAAGAGGTCTATGCCAACGGCATCTCGACCAGCCTTCCCGTCGACGTGCAGGAAGCCCTCGTGCGCTCCATCCCCGGGCTCGAGCACGCCGAGATCATGCGGCCCGGCTATGCCATCGAGTACGACTTCGTGCCGCCGACGCAGATGACGCCGACCCTCGAGACGCGGGCGGTTCCCGGGCTCTACCTGGCCGGCCAGGTCAACGGCACCACCGGCTACGAGGAGGCGGCGGCGCTCGGATTCTGGGCCGGCGCCAATGCGGCGTGCGTGGCGCGTGGGCTGCCGCCCTTCCTGCCCGACCGCTCGGAGGCCTACATGGCGGTGATGGTCGACGACCTCGTGACCCGAGGCACCGTCGAGCCGTACCGGATGTTCACGTCGCGGGCGGAGTACCGGCTGCTGCTCCGGGAGGACAATGCCGATCTGCGGATGGCGAGTCACGGCTACCGCCTCGGGTTGGTGAGCGCGGAGCGCTACGAGGACGTCGAGGCGCGCCGGCGGCGGGGTGAGGAAGAGGTCCGCCGACTGGGCTCCGTGCGGGCGGCGCCGACCGCCGAGGTGAATCAGGTCCTTCGCGAGCGCGGGGCGAGCCCGATCGAGACGCCCACGCCGCTGCTGCAGCTCCTGCGCCGGCCCGAATTGTCCTACCACGACATCGCGCGCCTGGTCCCGGAGGCCCCGGCCCCTGATCCGATCGTCGCGCGGCAGGTCGAGGTCGCCGTCAAGTACGAGGGCTACGTGGCGAGGATGATCGAGGACGTGCGGCGCTTCAAGGCGGCCGAGGAGTGGCTCATCCCGGAGGGGCTCGACTACTTCGGCGTGCCCGGGCTGTCCACCGAGGTCAAGGAGCGGCTGTCCGGGGTACGGCCCCGATCCCTGGGCCAGGCCGGGCGGGTGCCCGGCGTGACCCCCGCCGCGGTGTCCATCCTCATGGTCTGGTGCCATCGGCGCGAGGTGTAACGGCTGCCGGGGGCGGAGTGTCAGCTACGTGACACTTCGAGACGGCCGTGCTAAGGTGGCGTTTATGAAGCCGTGCATCCTCGTCGTCGATGACGAGCCCATCATTGCCGACAATCTGCGGCTCACGCTCAATCACGCGGGCTACGAAGTCGAAACCGCCGGCAACATGGTGAGCGCGATGGTCCGCCTCGAGGAGCGCGAGTGCTCGCTTGGCGCTCGTCGACCTGATCCTCCCCGACGGTGACGGCCTTCACCTGCTTCGGTTGCTCAAGGCCAAGGATCCGTCGCTCGAGGTCATCATCATGACCGGGCACTCCTCGATCGCCAAGGCCGTGGAGGCGACCAAGCAGGGCGCGTTCTACTTCGTGGCCAAGCCCTTCAACACGGACGAGATGCTGATGCTCGTCGGCAAGGCGCTCGAGCGGCGTCGCCTCGTGGCCGAGACCTCGGAGCTCCGGCGCCGGCTGGCCGAGCAGTCAGGCTATGCGCAGATGCTGGGGTCCTCCCCGGCGATCAAGCGCGTCTTCGAGATGCTCGAGTCGGTGGCGGGCTCGGACGCCAACGTGCTGATCGTGGGCGAGAGCGGGACGGGCAAGGAGCTGGCGGCCAATGCCGTCCACAGCCATAGCCCCCGCGTCGACGGGCCCCTGGTCAAGATCAACTGCGCGGCGCTGCCCAAGGACCTGATCGAGTCCGAGCTGTTCGGCCACGTCAAGGGGGCGTTCACCGGGGCCACGACGGACAAGCCGGGGCTGATCGAGGAGGCGCACCGGGGCTCGCTCCTGCTCGACGAGATCACCGAGATGCCGATGGATCTCCAGACCAAGCTCCTGCGCGTGCTCGAAGAGCGCACCGTGCGGCGGCTGGGGGGCGCCAAGATCGTCCCCGTCGACTTCCGCCTCGTCAGCTCGACCAACCTCGATCCGGAAGCCGCGGTGCGCGAGGGGCGCCTTCGCCAGGATCTCTACTTCCGGATCAATACGATCACCGTGTCGCTGCCCCCGCTCCGGGAGCGGACCGCCGACATTCCCCTCCTCGCGAAGTCCTTTCTCGACCGCTTCCGCGCCAGGCACGGTCGCGACATCGAGGCCATCGATCCGGAGAGCTACCGGCGCCTCCTCGCCCATCGCTGGCCCGGCAATGTCAGAGAGCTCGAGCACGCGATCGAGCGGGCGGTGCTGGTCGCGCGCGGGCGGGAGATCACGCTCGCCGATCTGCCGGAGGCACTGCAGGATGGCGCCGCTGTCGACGGACGTCGACGCCCCGCCGCCCGGGTCGCTCGAGGAGATCGAGCGCGTGTCCATCGTGCGGGCCCTCGAGACGTCCGGGTGGAACAAGCAGGCGGCGGCCCACATCCTGGGACTCCGCCGGCCGACGCTCTACTCGAAGATGCGCCGGCACGGCATTCCGCAGCGACGCGCCTAGAGCGACGAGAAGGGCCCATCTGCGGAGGTACGGCGCCCTCGGCAGCCGTGCCACGTAACGCGCGAGACGATCGGGCCGACGAACTTTCGTCTGCGGGGCCCAGACATGGCCCCGCACTCCCCTTACGCGAGTACGCCTCGCGTTGCCTGCCATCGGGCGCCGCCTCGCAGCTGGACCCTTCTCATCGCTCTAGCCGGGTTTCTCCGACAGGCTCCTAGCTCGCCGGAAAGGCAGCGTTGCGGCGGCCGGAGCCACCGGCTTCGGCCCCTGCCTAATGCTGAGGCACCGCAGCAGCACCTGCCTATTTAGTAGCCACGACCCTCCCTCCGACTCTGCGGCATCTCAAGATAAGTACTTGATCTTGCTCGTATAGCGGCGCGTGTTCCATTCCGGCACGGCGAGTGCTTAGCAACCGCGCCGGGAGGTCATATGAAAAAGATCGAGGCGATCATCAAGCCGTTCAAGCTCGACGACGTCAAGGAAGCGCTCACAGGAATCGGAGTCATCGGAATGACGGTATCCGAGGTGCGCGGATTCGGCCGTCAGAAAGGACATACCGAGCTGTACCGAGGCGGCGAATACACGGTGGACTTCCTCCCGAAGATCAAGGTGGAGGTCGTGGTTCCCGACGCGCTGGTGGACAAGGTGTCCAGCGTCCTCGCCGGGGCGGCGAAGACGGGGAACATCGGTGACGGGAAGATCTTCATTCACCCGGTGGACTCGGCGGTTCGCATCCGCACCGGCGAGCGCGACGAGAGCGCGCTCTAGCCGGATGGGCAGCCGAGGGCCCGTTCTCGCGACCAAGGAGGCTTTGCGGTGAGAATGCCGACACGCTCGATGGCAATGGTCCTCTTGATGAGCCTGCTCGCGCTCGGCGTGGCGAGCCACGTGCTGGCGCAGACCCCGGCGCCCGCGCCGCCTCCCGCGGCGGCCCCCGCCCCCGCTGCGCCGGGCGCTCCGGCTCCGGCCGCCCCCGCGGCCGCCGCGCCTGCACCGCCCAAGATCGACTCTGGCGATACGGCCTGGGTCCTGATGTCCTCGGCGCTCGTCCTGCTCATGACCGCCCCGGGGCTCGCGCTGTTCTACGGCGGCATGGTGCGGCAGAAGAACGCGCTGGGCACGCTGATGCAGAGCTTCATCATCCTGGCGCTGATCTCGCTCCAGTGGGTGCTGTGGGGCTACACGCTGGCGTTCGGTCCCGACAAGGGCGGCATCATCGGCGGCCTCGAGTGGCTCGGCCTCCGGGGCGTGGGCCAGACCCCGAATGCGGACTACGCCGCCACGATTCCGCATCAGGCCTTCATGCTGTTCCAGATGATGTTCGCCGTCATCACGCCGGCCCTGATCACCGGTGCGTTCGCGGAGCGCAAGAAGTTCTCGACCTTCATCGTCTTCATCCTCTTGTGGGCCACCTTCGTGTACGACCCGCTCGCCCACTGGGTCTGGGGCGTCGGGGGCTGGCTCCGGAACCTGGGAGCGCTCGACTTCGCCGGCGGCACCGTCGTGCACATCTCCTCGGGCATCTCGGCGCTCGCGGCGGCCCTCATCATCGGGAAGCGCAAGGGCTATGGTCACCAGCCCATGCCGCCGCACAACCTGCCGCTGACCGTGATCGGGGCCAGCCTGCTCTGGTTCGGCTGGTTCGGGTTCAACGCGGGCAGCGCGCTCGCCGCCAACGGCCTCGCCGCCCACGCGTTCATGACCACGAACACGGCGACGGCGGCGGCGGCGCTCGCGCTGGATGTTCACGGAGTGGAGCTCGCGGGGCAAGCCGACCGTGCTGGGCGCCGCCTCGGGCGCGGTGGCGGGACTGGTCGCGGTCACGCCGGCGGCGGGCTTCGTGACGCCCATGGCCTCGATCGTGATCGGCGCGGTGGCCGGCATCATTTGCTACCTCGCGTGCAACTTCAAGTCGAAGCTCGGGTACGACGACTCGCTCGACGTCGTGGGCGTGCACGGCGTGGGCGGGACCTGGGGCGCGATCGCCACGGGCATCTTCGCGACCAAGCTGGTGAACGAGGCGGGCGGCGACGGCCTCCTGTACGGCAATCCCAAGCAGCTCTGGATCCAGATCATGGCGGTGCTCGTCACCTGGATCCTCGGATTCGTCGTGACGACGATCATCCTCAAGGTGCTCGACGCGACCATGGGGCTCCGCGTCACCGACGAGGACGAGATGGCCGGCCTCGACCTCTCCCAGCACTCGGAGACGGCGTATGCGCTGGGCGGGTCGTCGTACGGCGAATACTCGACGGCGGGTACCGCGGCGAGCTTGGCCGAGACCATGCGCGCCGCGGAAGCGCGTCCCCGCGGGAGCCACTAGCCGGCCCGGAGGCGGCTTGACGAAGCGGTTGCGCGCGTCCTAATGTTTGCGTGGCCGGCGGGGTGGTTCTGCCCCGCCGGCCCCCGGTCTTTCTACTCCCACCCCACTATCGCAGAAGGAGGCGGACGCATGACCCCGAAGGATGTCCTGAAGATGGCCAAGGAGAAGGGGGCCAGGATCATCGACCTGCGCTTCATCGATCTCCCCGGTCTCTGGCAGCACTTCTCCATCCCGGTGTCCGAGCTGAGGGAGGACATCTTCGAAGACGGCCTGGGCTTCGACGGGTCCTCGATCCGCGGGTTCCAGACCATCGACGAGTCCGACATGCTGCTGATCCCGGACTCGACCACCGCGCAGATGGATCCCTACACGGCGGTGCCCACGCTCGTGCTCATCTGCAACGTCAAGGACCCGATCACGGGCAAGGCCTATAGCCGCGATCCCCGCTACGTCGCGCAGAAGGCCGAGGCCTACGTCAAGAAGTCGGGCGTGGCGGACACGATCTTCATCGGCCCCGAGCTCGAGTTCTTCTTCTTCGACTCCATCCGCTTCGACCAGAGCTACAACCACGGGTACTACTTCATCGACTCCGAGGCGGGCGCCTGGAACAGCGGCAAGGAGGGCACGCCGGATCGGCCGAACCTCGGCTACAAGCCGCGCTACAAGCAGGGCTACTTCCCGGTTCCGCCGATGGACCATTTCCAGGACATCCGCTCGGACATGGTGCTGGCGCTCGAGTCGGTCGGCATCCGCGTCGAGGTGCACCACCACGAGGTCGCGACGGGCGGGCAGACCGAGATCGACATGCGGTTCGACACGCTGACGAAGATGGCGGACCGCGTGCTCTGGTACAAGTACTGCGCGAAGAACACCGCCAAGAAGTGGGGCAAGACGGCGACCTTCATGCCGAAGCCGCTCTTCCAGGACAATGGCTCCGGCATGCACACCCACCAGTCGCTCTGGAAGAACGGCAAGAACCTCTTCTACGAGCGGGGGGGCTATGCCGACATCTCCAAGATGTGCCTGTACTACATCGGCGGCATCCTGAAGCACGCCCCCGCGCTCCTGGCGTTCATCGCGCCCAGCACCAATAGCTACAAGCGCCTGGTGCCGGGCTACGAGGCGCCCATCAACCTCGTGTACAGCCAGCGCAACCGCTCGGCGGCGATCCGCATCCCCATGTACAGCAAGGCGGAGGGCGCCAAGCGCATCGAGTTCCGCACCCCCGACCCGACCTGCAACCCGTATCTCTCCTTCGCCGCGTGCGTCATGGCGGGCCTCGACGGCGTCGCGAACAAGATCGACCCGGGCAAGCCGGTGGACAAGGACCTGTACGAGCTGCCGCCCGCGGAGCAGAAGAAGATCAAGCAGCTTCCCGGCGCGCTCGACATCGTGCTCGACAACCTCGAGAAGGATCACGAGTTCCTCCTCAAGGGCGACGTGTTCACTCCGGACCTGATCGAGACCTGGATCGAGTACAAGCGGAAGAACGAGGTCGATCCGATTCGGCTGCGTCCGCACCCGTACGAGTTCGCCCTCTACTACGACATCTAGCCGGGCGGCGGAAAAGCTGCCCGCGGGCTTTCCCGCCACCGGCTAGCGCGTCGCGGCCACGGCGAATACACGGCGGCCTCTCATCGCCCGGAAGCACAGGACGGCGGGGGGCCGCAGTGTTTTCGCCGTCGCGCGGCTGCCGGCTTCGTGGGCAGTTGGCCTCCCCGTGCATCCGCCGTGGGCAGCCGCACTCTGCCGGCGCGTCGCTCTCGCGTGCTAATGCCCCGTCCGGGTTGACCGTTCGCCTCTCCGCTCCGATGGCACAGGAATAGCAGTACCTGCCGCCGATGTTTGCACCGCAACGGGTTCCCATCGGCGGCTGTCGGCGCAGGCGACGCGCGCGGAGCGCGAAGCCAGGGCCACCTGCCCACGGGCGGCACTGGCTCCCTCATACCAGGAGCAATCACGACCACGGGAGGAATGGATGATTCGACGGACAGGCGGCTGGCTTGCAGCAGTCATCGCCGTTGCCCTCACAGGTCTCGGTCCCGCATGGGCCCAGACGCCCGCCCCGCCCCCGCCCCCGCCGCCGCCGCCCGCGGCGGCGCCGCCCGCGGCACCGGAGGCAGAGAAGCTCACCGAGCAGAAGGATGCCGTCAAGCCGAAGACGCTCTGGGACGAGTTCAAGCTCTTCTCGTTTGTCGAGATGGGGGCGACGTTCAACCTGAACGGCGGCAGCAAGGGCGTGCCCGGCTCGACGTCGGACGGCTGGACGAACACGCTGCGCCTCTACGACATCTATCAGGGCTACACGTTCAACATGGCGGAGTTCAGCATCAAGCGCGATCCCGACGAGGCGTTCCCGCTCGGGCGTGGGGCTGGTGCTGACCGCGGGAAAGGACGCGCAGAAGAACCACTCGATCGGCATCCTGCGCGATGACGACGATGCGTTCCCGTTCCGCAATACGCCGTTGTTCGACATCCAGGAAGCGTACATCTCGGGGCGGATTCCGATCGGCAATGGCCCCGTGCTGAAGGTGGGCAAGTTCGTCACGCTGCTCGGCTACGAGGTGATCGAGTCGCCGTTGAACCTCAACTACTCGCGCGGGTACCTGTTCAGCCTGGCCATCCCGCTCACGACGACGGGCGGGCTCGTCTCGTATTCGTTCACGGACTGGCTCAGCGCGCAGGCGGGGCTGGTGCTCGGATGGGACCGCTCCAATACGCGACAATTCCGGCCCGTCGGGGACGGGACAGATCGCGGTCACGCCGATCGAAGGATCTGTCCACCGCGCTGAACTTCATCGTGGGGCCGGAGATCTCCGGCGACAAGAACCCCATCCGCTGGGTGATCGACCTCACCGCGAACTACACGGGCCTCAGCAACTTCACGTTCGGCTTCAACTTCGACTACGGCTCGCAGGCCAATGACGTGTTCCTCAGCTCGCAGGGGCTCGGCGACAAGAGCGCGTCGTGGTACGGCATCGCGGCCTATGCCGCCTACGACTTCCTGAAGGACTTCCGCGTCGCGCTCCGCCAGGAGTGGTTCAACGACGTCGACGGCGTCCGCACGGGCACGGTGGACGGCGTCACGCTGTTCTCGACGACGGCGACGCTGCAGTACAACATCTGGAAGGGCCTGTACACGCGCGGCGAGTACCGGCACGACAATGCCAGCGAGGCCGTCTTCGGCTGCCGGCCGCCCACCGGCTGCGTGAAGAAGTCACAGGACACGCTCTCGGTGAGCCTCTACTACAAGTTCTTCTAGCCTGCCATCTGCCTCGCTTCGCCTGCTCAGGCGATGGGCGCTGTCCTCGGGGCAGTGACCATCGCCTGAGCAGACTCCCCGCCTCGCTTCCTCTCCGCAATTGATTGATTTCACTGCGGTCGCGCTTGGCATTTCGATTGCTGCTTCATCCGTGCATGAAACCACAACCGAGGTGGAGAGTACTCATCGTCGATGATCACGCGCCCTCGCGTGCCGCACTGGCGGAAGCCATCACGGGTCAGGGCGGGCAAGTCGTAGGCAATGGCAGCCGGGCGGAGGATGTGGTGCATCTGGTCGAGCGGTATCGGCCGGACGTCGCCGTGTTCGCCGTCGGCCTCACCGATGGCGACGGCGTCGAGGCGGCGCGACAGGTGATGGCCTCGTATCCATGCGCGCTCGTCGTGCTGACGAGCCGCACCGAGCCCGAGGTGGCCGCGCGCGCGGCGGAGGCCGGTGTCCTCGCGTTCCTGGCCAAGCCGCTGCGACCGGAGGAGCTCGGCCCCGCCCTCGATCTCGCCGTCTCGCGCTTCCGAGACCTCGAGGCGGTGCGCCGGGAGAATCAGGAGCTGAAGCGCAAGCTCGAGGCGCGCAAGCTCGTGGACCGCGCCAAGGCCCTGCTGATCCAACGGCTCGGGCTCTCCGAGGCCGAGGCGTATCGGCGGCTCCAGAAGACCGCCATGGATACGCGCAAGACCATGGGTGACGTCGCTCAGGCGCTGCTCCTGAGCGATGAGATGAGTCACCTCCGTCCGGTCAAGCACTAACGCCATCCCTGCCGCTTTCGAAGGCACGATGACCCCGCTGCCCACTCGAGTGGGCAGCGGTTTGTCTCGGGATGGCGGCGGATCGCTCGCAATTGCCGGGAATACTGGCCGTGAGCGCGGGCACGCCGATTGCTCACGGCAGGGGCGGCACGCCGAGACAACGGGGTCAGAGGTGCTTGCCGACGCGATCAACGGAACCCGGATGGTTGGCACGCGAGAGCGGTGACGGACCGGGTTCGGACCCACTCACCCCGTAGTGAAAGGAGAAGGGCATGCAAGGACTCTCGCGCAGGGACTTTCTGAAGACGACGGCGGCGGTCGGCGTCGGCGCCGCCGCGGCCGGCCTCGGGTTTCCGGCGATCGGCCGTGCCCAGGGCGGGACGGTCAAGGTCGGCGTGCTGCACTCGCTCTCCGGCACGATGGCGATCAGCGAGGTGTCGCTCCGCGACGTGTGCATGATGGCGTTCGACGAGATCAATGCCAAGGGCGGCGTCATGGGCAAGAAGATCGAGCCCGTGATCGTGGACCCCGCGTCCAACTGGGACCTCTTCGCGGAGAAGGCCAAGCAGCTCCTGCTCCAGGACAAGGTCGCCGTCACGTTCGGCTGCTGGACCTCGGTGAGCCGCAAGTCCGTCCTGCCGGTCTTCGAGAACAACGAGGGCCTGCTCTTCTATCCCGTGCAGTACGAGGGCGAGGAGTGCTCGAAGGCCGTCTTCTACACGGGCGCCACGCCCAACCAGCAGCTCATCCCGGCCGCGGAGTACCTGATGTCGAAGGAGGGGGGCGGGTACAAGAAGTTCTACCTGCTCGGCACCGACTACGTCTTTCCGCGCACCGCGAACAAGATCCTGCGCGCCTTCCTGCTCGCCAAGGGGATCCCCGCCGACTCCATCGCCGAGGAGTACACGCCGTTCAACCATCAGGACTACCAGACGATCGTCGGCAAGATCAAGCGCTTCTCCTCCGGCGGCAATGCCGCGGTGCTGTCGACCATCAACGGCGACAGCAATGTGCCCTTCTACAAGGAATTCGCCAACCAGGGCCTGCGCAGCGAGAACGCGCCGATCATGGCCTTCAGCGTGGCCGAGGACGAGCTGCGCGGCATGGACACCTCATCCCTCGTCGGCCACCTCGCGGCGTGGAACTACTACCAGTCGGTCGACACGCCGCAGAACAAGAAGTTCGTCCAGGCCTTCAAGGCGTACGCGAAGAAGACCAACCTGCCCGGCGGCGACAAGCGCGTGACCGACGACCCGATGGAAGCCGCCTACTTCGGCGTCTACATCTGGAAGCAGGCCGTCGAGAAGGCCAAGTCCTTCGAGGTGCCCGCGGTGCGCAAGGCCGTCTACGGCCAGGAGTTCCTCGCGCCGGGCGGCAAGATCAAGATGGACGAGGCCAATCACCACACCTACAAGCCCGTGCTGATCGGCGAGATCCTGAAGGACGGGCAGTTCAAGGTCGTCTCCCGCTCCAAGGGCCTCGTGAAGGCCGAGCCGTGGAGCCAGTACACCAGCCCGGACAAGGGCTGCGACTGGGTCAAACACCAAGGGACTTACCAGAAGTAGCGGGCGAGGACGCCGATAAGGGCCCATATGCTTCGTTGGCGCGGGCAAGACGACGCTCAACGTACAGGGAGTACGCCTCGCGTCGTCTTGCCCGCGCCGCCTCGCCTCTGGACCCTTCTCGGCGTCCTGCTGGGGGCGCTGCTGTTTGGATCGGCGCGTTACTTCTTCGGCGGCGGAAGCGCCGCCGTCCGGAGCTGGCGGCACATATTGCGGGCGTGGCCAGCTCCGACGGGGCCTTGCAGGAGGCGGCGGCGGTGGCGCTTGGGAAGACTGGGGATCGGAAGATCCTGCCGCTGCTGGAGGCTTTGCGCGAGGGCAGTGTGTACGTGCGTAGCGTGGCCGGTGGTGGCAAGGAGACCGTGATTGCTGGGGACAAGGTCACTGAGGGCGACAAGACCTTGGTGCCGTTGTTCAGTGCGTATGGCCGCGAGCCTTTGACGGCGGCGGATGGTAGGCCGCTTTTGGTGGACGTGGCTTCGCTTCAGGAGGTGGCGGCGGGCCGGAGCTTGCGCCTGGCCCTGCGGCCGCTGATCGATGCGTTCTCGGGGTCGAGCCAGCTCGCGGATCCGGATCCCAACGTGCGCAAGGCGGCGGCCACGAAGATGGGCAATGCGGGCGATCGGTCGGCGCTGCCGGCCCTGTCGCAGGCGCTGGGCGTGGAGCGCGAGCGCTGGGCCCGGCATGCCATCGAGGAGGCCATGGCGCTGATCGACCTCCGCGCGGGGGACGAGGCGACGCGCACCGCCGCCGCGGCGCGGCTCGGGGCATTGCGCAGCGCCATTGCGCTCGACCGGCTGCGCGACGTTGCCGCGGATCCCGCCGCGCCCCCCGGCCTCAAGCAGGCCGCGCTCGAGGCGGTCAAGCGCGTGGAGCGCTGGGGGCTGCTCACGTCCACCATCGAGACGATCTTCCAGGGCGTCTCGCTGTCCTCCATCCTGCTGCTCATGGCGCTCGGCCTCGCCATCGTCTTCGGGCTGATGGGGGTCATCAACATGGCCCATGGCGAGCTGATGGCGCTCGGCGCCTATGCGACCTTCGTGGTCCAGGGCTGGTTCGCCGCGCATGCGCCCGGCGCCTTCGACTACTACTTCCTCGTGGCCTTGCCGGTTTCATTCCTGGTCGCGGGGGCGGCGGGCTTCCTGCTCGAGCGGGGCGTGATCCGGTTCCTGTACGGCCGGCCGCTGGAGACGCTGCTCCTCACGTGGGGCGTGAGCCTGATGATCCAGCAGGGCCTCCGGCTCTGGTTCGGCGCGGCGAACGTCGACGTCACGTCCCCCAAGTGGCTCTCGGGCGGCATCCCGGTGATGGTCGGCCTGCAGCTTCCGTACAACCGGATCTTCATCATCGGGCTCGCCACCGTCTCGGTGAGCGCGATGTACTTCCTGCTCTTCCGGACGGACGCGGGCCTGCGCATCCGGGCGGTGACCCAGAACCGCGGGATGGCCGCCTGCCTCGGCGTCCGGGCGCGGTGGGTGGACGCCTTCACCTTCGCCATCGGGGCGGGCCTGGCCGGGCTCGCCGGTTGCGCGCTCACGCAGATCGGCAACGTGGGGCCGGAGCTCGGCCAGAACTACATCGTGGACTCGTTCATGGTCGTGGTCACGGGCGGCGTGGGGAAGCTGCTCGGCAGCATCCTGGCCGCGCTCGGCATCGGCGGGCTCAACAAGATCATCGAGCCGTCGTTCGGCGCGGTGTACGGCAAGGTGCTCATCCTCGTCTTCGTGATCCTGTTCATCCAGCGCCGGCCGTCCGGGCTCTTCGCCGTCAAGGGGCGCTATGCCGACGCGTGAGCGGACCGCCCTGCTCGGCGCCGCGGCCGTGCTGGTCGTGGTGCTGCCCGTGCTGAACACCTTGCCGCCGGGCTCGCCCTTCCGGATCAGCAATTTCACCCTCAACCTCTTCGGCAAGTTCCTGGCCTACGCCATCCTCGCCCTCGGCATCGACCTGATCTGGGGGTATACGGGCGTGCTGTCGCTCGGACACGGGGTCTTCTTCGGGCTGGGCGCCTATGCCATGGGCATGCACCTGATGCTCGAGATCGGCACCCAGAGCGTCTACAAGAACGTCCTGCCCGACTTCATGGTGTGGAACCAGGTCAAGGAGCTGCCGCTCTTCTGGCGGCCGTTCTACAGCGGGCCGTTCACGATCTTCGCGGTGATGGCGGTTCCGGCGGCGGTGGCCTTCGTCTTCGGCTACCTCACGTTCCGGAGCCGCATCCGCGGCGTGTACTTCTCGATCATCACCCAGGCGCTGGCGCTCTGCGCCTGGCTCCTGTTCAACCGCAACTCGCTGAACCTGGGCGGCACCAATGGCCTGTCGGGGTTCAAGACCATCTTCGGCTTCACGCTGAACGACGCGGGCACCCAGCGCGCGCTCTACGTGGCCACGGCGCTGTGCCTCTGCGGCGCCTATCTGCTGTGCCGCGCCATCACGCGGTCCCCCGCGGGCAAGGTGCTGGTGGCCATCCGGGACAGCGAGACGCGCGTGCTCTTCTCGGGCTACTCGCCCGCCGCCTTCAAGCTCTTCGTCTTCGTCGTCTCGGCGACCTCGCCGGCGTGGCCGGGGCGCTCTACGTGCCGCAGGTGGGGATCATCACGCCGGCCAAGATCGGCGTGCTGCCGTCCATCGAGATGATCATCTGGGTGGCGGTCGGCGGGCGGGGGACGCTGCTCGGGCCGATCGTCGGCGCCTTCGGGGTGAACTGGCTCCAGAGCATCCTGACCACGAGCTATCCCGACCTGTGGCTGCTCGTGCTGGGCGGGATGTTCGTCGGCGTCGTGCTCTTCTTCCCCGACGGCGTGGTGGGGACGGCGCAGAAGCTCATCGCCCGCCTGTCGCCGCGGCAGCAGGACGGCGTCGCCGGTGACGGGGGCCCCCGCCGAGCCCGAGGCGTTCGAGGCGAAAGCCGAGATGAGGCGATGACGGTCGACGCGTCTCCGCGCGGCTCGATCATCTATCTTCAAGATGTGACCGTCGACTACGACGGCTTCAAGGCCCTGAACGACCTCAACTTCTACATGGACTATCGCGAGCTGCGCGTGGTGATCGGGCCCAATGGGGCGGGCAAGACGACGCTGCTCGACGTCATCTCGGGCAAGGTCGAGCCCACGTCCGGCCGGGTGGTCTTCGGCAAGGACACGAGCCTCGTCGGCCGCCGCGAGAACGAGATCGCCGCCCTCGGCGTCGGCCGCAAGTTCCAGACGCCGTCGATCTTCGCCAACCTGTCGGTCTGGGAGAACCTCGAGCTGTCGTGCTTCCGGCCGAGCAAGGGCGTCTTCGCCACCCTGCGCTCCCGGCTCGACGGGCGAGAGCGAGGCCGGATCGAGGAGACGCTCGCGACGATCGGGCTCGCCGACAAGGCGCGCGAGCGGGCGGGCGGCCTGAGCCACGGCGAAAAGCAATGGCTCGAGATCGGGATGGTCATCGTCCAGCAGTCCGAGCTCCTGCTCGTCGACGAGCCCGTCGCCGGCATGACCGACGAGGAGACCGAGAAGACGGCGCGGCTCCTTCGGGCGGTGGCCGAGGATCGGTCGGTGCTCGTCATCGAGCACGACATGGAGTTCGTGCGGAGCATCGCCCGCACGGTGACCGTGCTGCACGAGGGCAGCGTCCTCTGCGAGGGCCCGGTGGACCAGGTCCAGAAGGACGAGCGGGTGATGGAGGTCTACCTCGGCCGCAGTCGGGACGCCTCGCATGCTTGAGGACTATTCACATGCTTGAAATCAGGGGGCTGAACGTCGCGTACGGGGAGAGCCAGGTGCTGTGGGATGTCTCGCTCGAGGTGCCGGCGGGCGGGGTGATCTGCCTCATGGGCCGGAACGGGGTGGGGAAGACCACGCTGCTGAAGACCATCATGGGCCTGCTCCCGGTGCGCTCCGGGCGCATCGTGTTCGACGGCGCCGACCTCACCGGCCGGCGCCCCGAGGAGCGGATGACCTGCGGCATCGGCTATGTCCCCCAGGGCCGCGAGATCTTCCCCAACCTCACCGTGAAGGAGAACCTGCGCCTGGGGTCTCTCGCCGCGAAGAGCGGGCGCGGCGGCGCCGAGCGCGCGGCCCCCCTCGACGACGTCTTCGAGCTGTTCCCCAAGCTCGCCCAGCTCCTGGGGCGCAAGGGCGGCGTGCTGTCGGGGGGCGAGCAGCAGCAGCTCGCCATCGCCCGCGTGCTCCTGGCGCGTCCGAAGATCCTCCTGATGGACGAGCCCACCGAGGGCATCCAGCCGTCCGTGATCAACCAGATCGAGGACGCCATCGAGCGCATCAAGGCGCGCGGCATCGCCGTCCTCCTCGTGGAGCAATACCTCGAATTCGCCTGGCGCTTGGCGAGCTCTTACGCCATCATGCGCAAGGGCAGCATCGTGTCGAGGGGGGCGACAGCCGACCTGCGCCACGACATGGTGAGGGAGCACCTGACCGTCTGAGCTCATGCACCTGACACCGCGCGAACAGGACAAGCTCTTGATCTTCACGGCCGCCGAGCTGGCCCGCCGCCGGCGGGGCCGGGGCCTCCGCCTCAACTACCCCGAGGCGACGGCCCTGATCACCGCGGAGATCCTGGAAGGCATCCGGGACGGCCGGTCGGTCTCCGACCTGATGGCCTTCGGGATGACCGTGCTCACGCGCGACGACGTCATGGAGGGCGTGCCCGAGATGATCGAGGAGATCCAGGTGGAGGGCACCTTTCCCGACGGCACGAAGCTCGTGACCGTCCATCACCCCATCCGCTGAGCGCCCAATCGCTGATCCATGATTCCCGGAGAGTATTTCCTGGAAGAGGGGGACATCGAGGCCAATGCCGGCCGGGCGACGGGGCAGGTGACGGTCGCGAATACGGGGGACCGGCCGATCCAGGTGGGCTCGCACTACCACTTCTTCGAGGCGAACAAGGCGCTCGCCTTCGACCGCGGCCGGGCATGGGGCATGCGGCTCGATATTCCCGCGGGGACGGCGGTGCGCTTCGAGCCGGGCGACGAGAAGGTCGTGCCGCTCGTGGCGCTCGCCGGCGCGCGCGAGGTGCACGGCCTGACATCGCTCGCCGACGGCCCCACCGACGAGGCGGGCCGCGCCGGCGCCATCGAGCGGGCCGCGCGCGAGGGCTACCTGGGGGCGGGCGCATGAGCCTTCGGAACGGCTACCTGGGGGCGGGCGCATGAGCCTGCGGATCCCGCGGCGGCAGTACGCGGACCTCTACGGACCCACCGTCGGCGATCGCGTCCGGCTCGCCGACACCGATCTCGTGATCGAGGTCGAGCGCGACTTCACGACCTATGGCGACGAGGTGAAGTTCGGCGGCGGCAAGGTGATCCGCGACGGCATGGGCCAGTCGGCCCGGGCCACGTCGGCGGAGGGCGTGCTCGATCTCGTCATCACCAATGCGCTGATCCTCGATCACTGGGGCATCGTGAAGGCCGACATCGGCGTCAAGGACGGCCGGATCGCCGGCGTCGGCAAGGCGGGGAATCCCGACATCATGGCGGGCGTGAGTGCCGGCATGGTCGTGGGGGCGGCGACGGAGGTGATCGCCGGCGAGGGGCGCATCGTGACGGCGGGCGGCATCGACAGCCACATCCACTTCATCTGCCCCCAGCTCGTGGACGAGGCGCTGGCCGCCGGGCTGACGACGCT
This sequence comes from uncultured Candidatus Rokubacteria bacterium, assembly GCA_963840495.1. Taxonomy (GTDB): domain Bacteria; phylum Methylomirabilota; class Methylomirabilia; order Rokubacteriales; family CSP1-6; genus CAWIZN01. The sequence goes on along the minus strand of CAWIZN010000036.1, from coordinate 15,134 downwards.
GATCGGCGGCGGCACGGGCCCCGCCACCGGCACGAATGCGACGACGTGCTCCGCCGGCCCCTGGAACATCCACCGGATGCTCGAGGCCTCCGACGGGCTGCCGATCAACCTCGGCTTTCTCGCCAAGGGCAATGTCTCGCGGCCGGCGCCGATCCGGGAGCAGGTCGAGGCGGGCGCCGTCGGGCTCAAGCTGCACGAGGACTGGGGGACGACGCCGGCGGCGATCGACACGGCGCTGTCCGTCGCCGACGAGATGGACGTGCAGGTGGCCATTCACACCGACACGCTGAACGAGGCGGGCTTCGTCGAGGAGTCGATCAAGGCGTTCAAGGGCCGCACGATCCACACCTACCACACGGAAGGCGCGGGGGGCGGGCATGCGCCCGACATCATCCGCGTCTGCGGCGAGCCCAATTGCCTGCCGTCCTCGACCAATCCGACCATGCCCTTCACCGTGAACACCATGGACGAGCACCTCGACATGCTCATGGTGTGTCACCACCTCGACGCCGCGATTCCCGAGGACCTCGCCTTCGCGGAGTCGCGCATCCGCGCCGAGACCATCGCCGCGGAGGACGTGCTGCACGATCTCGGCGCCATCAGCATGATGTCCTCGGACTCGCAGGCGATGGGGCGCATCGCCGAGGTGATCATCCGGACGTGGCAGACCGCCGACAAGATGAAGCGCCAGCGGGGCGCCTTGCCGGGCGACGGCCGGAGCGACAATGCGCGGGCCAAGCGCTACGTCGCCAAGTACACGATCAACCCCGCGATCTCCCACGGCATGGCCGCCGACGTCGGGTCCATCGAGCCGGGCAAGCTCGCCGACCTCGTCGTCTGGAAGCCCGCGTTCTTCGGCGTCAAGCCGGAGCTGGTGCTCAAGGGCGGGTTCATCGTGACGGCGGCCATGGGCGATCCCAATGCGTCCATTCCCACGCCCCAGCCCGTGCGCTATCGCCCGATGTTCGCCTCGTACGGCGGCGCGGTGCGCTCGACGTCGGTCACCTTCCTCTCGAAGGCGGCGATGGATGGTGGAGTACCCGCGCGGCTCGGGCTGGGCAAGGTGGTGCGGCCGGTGGGTGGCTGCCGCACGCTCGGCAAGGCCTCCATGATCCACAATGCCTATTGCCCGCGCATCGAGGTCGACGCCGAGACCTACGAGGTCCGCGCCGACGGCCAGCTCCTCACCTGCGAGCCCGCGCGCGTGCTGCCGATGGCCCAGCGCTACTTCCTCTTCTGAGCAGGATGCTGAAAGAGGCATCCTGCGGGTTTGTTCAGCGCTCCTGACTGGTCGCGCCCGTGCTCGTGATCACGGAGTCTCTTCCATTGCCGGCGGGCGGCGGCGCTCGCGGGGAAGGAGCGGGACACGCTCCGGTTGACCTGGGAGGAGCGGCGCTGGACGCGCAAGCGCGTCGTGACGACGGCGGGACGGATGGTGGCGCTCGCGCTGCCGACGGGGAGCGTCCTGCGGGACGGTGACGTGCTGGCGGTCGAGGAGGCGTGGTACCTCGTCGTGGAGGCGCGGCCGGAGCCCGTGCTCGCCGCCCTTCCGCGCGACCGCGCGGAGGCGATCCGCCTCGCCTTCGACGTGGGGAACCGGCACTTCTCGCTCGCCCTCGAGGGCGAGGCGCTCCTCGTCCCCGACGATGCCGCGATGGTGCAGCTCCTGACGCGCTCGGGCGTCCGGTGGGAGCGGCGGCAGGCGGTCTTCAATCCCATCGGCGGGGGCGGGCAGGGGCACGATGAGGCGGCGAGCCCGATGGACGGCCACCGGCACGGCTCGCACCACGTGCATCAGCGCCTTGGATAACCCGGCGCTCCTCTCGCTGCTCCACTTCACCGACACCGCGTTTCCGACCGGCGGGTACGCGCACTCCTTCGGCCTCGAGCGCTATTGCCAGGCGGGGATCGTCGGCGACGCCGAGGGCGTGGAGCGCTTTCTCCTGGCGCAGCTCGAGGGCTCGGCGGGGCCCACGGACGCGACGGCGGCGGCGGCCGCGCTGCGGGCGATCTCGGCCGAGGACCTGGGCGCATGCCGCACGCTCGACGAGACGCTCGAGGCCATGAAGCCGGTGCGCGAGCTGCGCCTGGCGAGCCGCCAGATGGGACGCCAGACGCTCCGGGTGGCGGCGCTGCTCACCGAGGACGCGCATCTCGGGGACTATCTGGAGGACGTCAACGCGGACCGGGCGCCCGGCCATCACGCGGTGGCCTTCGGCATGGCCGCGGGCGTCCTCGGCTGGCGCGCGGAGGACACGGCGACCGCCTTTCTGTACTCGACCACCGCGCTGCTCGTCGGCGCCGCGCTGCGGCTCTTGCCGATGGGCCAGACCCAGGGGCAGCGCATCCTGTGGCGGATTCACCCCGTCATCGCGCGCGTCGCGCGGGAGGCGGCGGCCCGCGATCCCGCCGAGATGTGGAGCTTCGCCCCCGGCCTCGACGTGCAGGGCATGCTGCACGCGCGCCTCGACACGCGGCTGTTCCGCTCATGAGCGCGCCGCGCCCGCTCAAGGTCGGCATCGGAGGGCCGGTCGGCTCCGGCAAGACGGCGCTCGTCGAGTCGCTCGTGATCCGGCTGCGCGACCGCTACGACGTGGCCGTGATCACGAATGACATCTACACGCAGGAAGACGCCCAGTTCCTGATCCGCCGCGGGGCGCTCCCGGAGGAGCGCGTCCTCGGCGTCGAGACGGGCGGCTGTCCCCACACGGCGATCCGCGAGGACGCGTCCGTCAACCTCGAGGCGGTGCACCAGCTCACGCGGCGATTCCCGGGCCTCGAGCTGCTCTTCGTCGAGAGCGGGGGCGACAACCTCGCCGCGACGTTCAGCCCGGAGCTGGTCGACGCGACCATCTACGTGATCGACGTGGCCGAGGGCGACAAGATCCCGCGCAAGGGCGGCCCGGGCATCATGCGATCGGACCTGCTCGTCATCAACAAGATCGACCTCGCCCCCTATGTCGGCGCCGATCTCGGCGTCATGGAGCGCGACGCCACGCGCATGAGAGGAGCGCGCCCGTTTGTCTTCACCAATCTCCGGGACGGGACCGGCGCCGACACCGTCGTCGACTGGATCCGGCGCGAGCTGCTCTTCGAGTCCTGATCGGCCGCTCGCGCGCGTCGGGCGCGACGGCGCGCTCGATCTGGCGTTCGAGCGGCGCGGCGGGCGCACGGTCCTGACCGAGCGCCGCTTCACCCTGCCGCTGCAGGCGCTCGAGCCCATGGACCTCGACGGCAGCGGCGCCGCCACCCTCATGCTGCTGAATCCGACGGGCGGCCTCCTCGGGGGCGACGTCCTCGAGACGCGGGTGGCGATCGGCGCGGGCGCCCATGTCTGCCTCACCACGCCGGCGGCGACGCGCGTGTACCGGAGCAGCGGCGCGCCCGCCGTGCACCGCTTCGCGGCGCGGGTGGGCGAGGGGGCGCGGCTCGAGTACGTGCCCGATCACCTGATCCCGTCGCCGGGCGCGCGCCTGCACCAGACGACGGACGTGATGCTCGCGCAGGGCGGCGCGCTCCTCCTCGCCGATGCCTGGGCGGTGGGACGGGCCGCCCGCGGCGAGCGCTGGGGCTTCCACGAGCTCGACCTGGGCCTGGTGGTGCGCGACGAGCGCGGGCTCATCTTGAAGGAGCGCTCGGTGCTCGACCGCCTGGCGCGCGACGGCCTGGGCGCCGCCGAGGGGTTCCCGTACCTCGCGACGTTCGCCGCCATCGCCCCGGGCGTGAAGGGCTGGGACGCGCTCGGCGAGCACCTCTTCGCCGCGCTCTCGGCGCTGCCCGCGGGCGCGCGCTTCGGCGTGAGCGCGCTCGGCCGCGCGGGCGTCATCGCGCGCCTCCTCTGCCCCACCGCGCCCGTCCTCGCCGCGAGCGTGCGAGCCCTCTGGGACGCGTCGCGGCGGCACCTCTTCGGCCTCGACCCGCTGCGCCTGCGAAAGCTCTAGGAGTCGGAGGGGCGCCTCCCTTCGATGCCTCGCCGCAGCGATCGACGGCGAAGCCGGCGTCGAACGTGGGCGCCACGCTCGCCGAGGTGCCCACGGTTGAGGCTTGATGCTCACCGGGTAGGCAGGGTCGATCGGCGCATCGGTCGATTCCAGGCCCCGGGCGTGCAATGGCGTCATCCGGGCGCCCGGCACACCGCTTGCTCAGATCCTTCTCGGACTCGACGGCAGGGCAGGCTGATCACTCGAGCGAGGTTCTGACATGCATGAGACGGAGACGGCCGACGACTTTCAAACGCTGGTGAACACGGCGCTGCCCACGCTGGTGCGCGAGGCGGCGATCTCGGAGAGCGGCAAGCTGTACCGGAGCGTCATGGCGCGGGTCGAGCGACCCCTTCTAAGGCAGGCCCTCGATCTCGCGGGCGGCAATCAGCTCAAGGCGGCCCGCCTGCTCGGGATCAATCGGAATACGCTGCGCAAGCGCCTTCGGCTGCTCGGCCTCCTCCAGATGCCAGGAGGCAACGGGCAGAATGCTGAAAAAGGCCCATCTGCGTCGTTGGCGCCCTCGGCCGCCGTGCCACGTAACGCGTGAGATGTCGGACTGACGACTTCGTCTGCGGGGCCCAGACATGGCCCCGCACTCCCCTTACGCGACGCCTCGCGTGCGGCCGTCGGGCGCCGCCTCGCATCTGGACCTTTTGAGCATCCGGGCTTCAGCATCTGCTGAAGCTCGAGAACCGCGGGTCTGGTCAGCCTGAGCACGGCCGGGTACACTCCGGGCGTGCGCCCTCCCGCGGTCCTCCTCGGCCTGTTCCTCTGCGCGGCAGGCTGTGCCGGCGTCGGATCGGAGCCGCTTCCGGGGCAGCCGGCCCATCATGTCCAGGGCGGATTCCGGAACCCGAACCCCGGGTTTCATCGGCCCGACGGCTGGACGCGGTGGAGCTTCCTCGCCGCGCGCGTCTGGCAGACCTTCACGTCGCCGCGGACGTTCAGTGCTCCCCGCGTCGCCAATGACGGCCGCGCGCTCCGCGGCGGCGCGGCCGCGCCGACCATCACGTGGGTCGGGCACTCCACGCTCATCGTCCAGCTCGACGGGCTCACGATCCTGACGGACCCCCAGTGGAGCGAGCGGGCCAGCCCGTTGACCTGGGCGGGCCCGCGCCGGCTCGGTGCCCCGGGGGTCGCCTTCGAGGACTTGCCGAAGATCGACGTCGTCGTGATCTCCCACGATCACTACGACCACCTCGATGCCGGGACGGTCACGCGGCTGGCCGCGGCGCATGACCCGCTCTTCGTCGTGCCGCTCGGGCTCAAGGCCTGGTTCAGGGAGAGCGGGATCACGCGCGTCGAAGAGCTGGACTGGTGGGACGGCCACGAGCACCGCGGCGTGCGATTCGTCTGCGTACCGGCCCAGCACTTCAGCCAGCGCAGCCTCTTCGACCAAAACACGCGCCTCTGGGCCTCCTGGGCGGTGGTGGGCAAGAGCCGGCGGCTGTACTTCGGCGGCGACACGGGATACTTCGCCGGCTTCAAGGAGGCGGGCCGGCGCCTCGGGCCCTTCGACGTCGCCGCCCTCGCCATCGGCGCCTACCAGCCGCCCGCCATCATGCAATTCGTCCACACCACGCCCGAGGAGGCGGTGCAGGCCTTCGAGGATCTCGGCGCCTCCGTGCTCCTCGGCATCCACTGGGGCACCTTCGACCTCGCCGAGGAGCCTCTCGGCGAGCCGCCCGTGCGCATGCTCGCCGAAGCGCGCCGGCGCGGCCTCCCCGAGAGCCGCGCCTGGATCCTCAAGGTCGGCGAGACCCGCACCTGGTGACGCCCTCGGCAGGCGGCGCGGAGTAATCCCGGGATGGGCGGGCGGGTCTTGATCGTCGAGGACGAGCCGGACATCCGCGACCTGCTGGCCTTCCACCTGGAGCGCGAGGGCTACCACGTCACCCGCTCGAGAACCGGGGCCGACGCCCTCCGCCAGGTCCGCGCCCGCCCGCCGGACCTCATCCTGCTCGACCTGATGCTGCCGGAGCTCGGCGGGCTCGACGTGTGCCGGCGGCTGCGCCAGGATCCCCGCACGGCGTCGGTGCCGATCGTGATGCTCACGGCCCGAGGCGAGGAGGTCGACCGCATCCTCGGGCTCGAGCTCGGCGCCGACGACTATATCGTCAAGCCGTTCTCTCCGAAGGAGGTCGTGGCGCGCGTGCGCGCGGTGCTGCGCCGGGCGGGCGCCCGCGATGGCGCGGCGCCGGTGGTGAGCGGCCGGCTCGTGATCGATCCCGACCGCCATACCGTCCATGTGGACGCGGCGGCAATCGAGCTGACCCCTAAAGAGTTCGATCTGCTGCGGGCGCTGGCCGAGGCGCGGGGCCGCGTGCTCTCGCGGGAGTTCCTCCTCGACCGGGTATGGGGCTATGCGTCGGCGGGCGAGATCGAGTCGCGGACCGTCGACGTCCACGTGCGGCGGCTGCGCATGAAGCTCGGCGACGAGGGCCAGCGCATCACCACCGTGAAGGGCGTGGGCTACCGGCTCGAGGTGGAATGATGCGCGCCATCGTCCGCGCCATCCGCCGGCGCATCGCCTTCAAGCTCACCCTGACCCTGGTGGGCTTCGTGGGCGTCTCGATGGTGGCGGCGGGCTTCTTTCTGAACCACGCGCTCGAGGAATTCGCCGTCGAGTCGCTCGAGCAGCGCCTGGCCTCGGTGGCCGGCGTGGTCGAGGAGGAGGCGCGGGGCCTGTTGCGCGGCGGCGCGCCCCCGCGGCGGCCCAGGCCTTCGTCTTGCGCGTGGCGCGCCCGACGGGCGCGCGCGTCACCCTGATCGCCGCCGACGGCCGCGTCGTCGGGGAATCCGACCGGCGGGCCGAAGACCTGGCGCGCCTCGACAATCACCGGGATCGCCCGGAGGTCCGGACGGCGCTCGAGGGCCGCCTCGGTCGCGACCTGAGACGGAGCGCCACGGTCGACGCGCCGCTCCTCTACGTCGCCTGGCCGGTGCGGGACGCCGGGCGCGTGATCGGCGTGCTGCGGCTCGCGCTCCCCCTGTCCGCCGTCACCGCGTCCTACGCCTCGCTCCACCAGGTGCTGCTCGCGGGCGGGGGCGTGGCGCTGCTGGTCGCGCTCGGCATCGGCATCTTCGTCGCCGGCCGCGTGACGCGCCCGGTGGTCGACATGCAGTCCATCGCCCGCCAGATGAGCGAGGGCAATTTCCTCGTCCGCGCGCCCTCGCGCTCCACCGACGAGATCGGCACCCTCGGCCGGTCGCTGAACGTCCTCGCCGCGCGGCTGCGCGAGAAGGTCCAGGACCTCGAGCAGGAGCGCGCGAAGGTCACCGCGATCCTCGACGGGATGGTCGAGGGCGTCGTCGCGGTGGACGGCCACGAGCACGTCCTCGTGATGAACGAGCGGGCGCGCGCCATCTTCGGGCTCGGCGCGATGCGCGGCGAGCGCAAGCCGTTTCTCGAGGTGATCAGAAACGTCGAGCTGCACGAGCTGTTCCGCGACAGCCGCGCGGGGTCGCCCGGTCTCGTGCTGAGGCGCGAGGTGCGCCTCGCCGCGCCGGCCGGGCGCGTGCTCGAAGTCCAGGCGCTGCCGCTCGCGCTCGGGGGCGACGAGTGGGGCCTGGTCATGGTGCTCCACGACGTGACCGAGCTGCGGCGGCTCGAGGACGTGCGCACCGAGTTCGTGGCGAACGTGTCCCACGAGCTCCGCACGCCGCTCACCGCCATTCACGGCTATCTCGAGACCCTGCTCGAGGGGGCGCTCGAAGAGCCGGAGCACGCGCGGAAATTCCTCGAGATCGTCTTTCGCCACACCGAGCGGCTCGGGCGCCTCATCAGCGACCTCGCCGAGCTGTCGAACATCGAGCTCGGGCGGATCACGCTGGCGTTGGCGCCGACCCCGCTCGGCGAGGTCGTCGACTCGGTGGTGGCCATCATCGGGCCGCGGGCGGCGCGCGGAGGCGTCCGGCTCGCCAGCGCCGTGCCGCCGGGCCTGGTCGCCGTCACCGCCGATCACGACCGGCTCGTCCAGATCCTGATCAACCTGGTCGACAACGCGGTCAAGTACACCCCGCGCGGCGGGGACGTGCGCATCGGGGCGTCGCTGATCGCCGGGGACCGGGTCGAGGTGACGGTGACCGACACGGGCATCGGCATCCCGCGGAGCGACCTGCCCCGCATCACCGAGCGCTTCTACCGGGTCGACAAGGCGCGCTCGCGCGAGCTGGGCGGCACCGGGCTCGGCCTCGCCATCGTCAAGCACCTGGTGCTCGCCCACGGCGGCGAGCTCGCGATCGAGAGCGAGCTCGAGCAGGGGACGACCGTGCGCTTCACGCTGCCCGCGGCAGGCGGCTGAAGCGCAGGCACGAGAGGCCGCGGGGGCGATGCCCGGGGTCTCACCGCTGCCCGAGCAGCGAGCCGGCGATCGCCGCGGCCCCGCCGGCCACGCAGAGCACGAAGCCGATGCCCCCCAGCCGATACCACGGCGTGATCCGGCGCCACTCTCCCGACGTCAGGTGCGGGTGCAGGCGCGACGGAGACAGCCACCACCGGCCGGGCAGGCGCATCCTGGCCGAGAGGATCCGGTGCAGCATCACGTGATACCAGAAGCCGGTGGTCAGCCCGACCGCGAGCCCGAGGGCGATCGCCACGAGGCCGATCGCGACGGCCGCCTGGGACGTGATCGCGTGGCCGATCAGCGCGATGATCCCGGCGGTCACGAGTCCCACGAGAGCCAGCGCGAGCTCGAGCATCGGGTGAATTCTACGCGACAGGCGGCTTCGATACGAGGATTGCCGGGACGCGCTGGCGGGCCGTCCGGCAAATCGAGTATCCTCGGGGATCACGTTTCTCAGACTGCCCCCGAGCGAGGTGCCCCATGGCGACGAAGAAGACGCGAGCCACGAAGAGCCGATCCGCAAAAGCGGCCGCCCACCCGCCGTGAAGCCGGCGACGCGCCCGCAGGTCGCGCGTCGCAAGCGGAGCGCGACCGTTGCCGTCAAGAAGGACACGACGCTGCTCCAGACGGACGCCGGTCGGCGATCAGCGCGGGCGCCGGCCGCGGGCGATCTGGTAGTTGACCCAGGAGATGATCGGCGTCCCGACCAGCGTGGGCAGGACCCACGGCCAGACGGACTCGAATCCCGGGTGGCCGGTCAGGCTGCGCCAGTTGACGACGAGGATCGCGGTGATCATGGCGATGTACGAGCCGCCCTGACCGCTGACGTGGGCGATGAGCCAACCCCGCCAGCGCCGCTTGGCGGCGACGTAGCCGAGCAGGGCGAAGGCATAGGAGCCCGCGGCGATCGGCAGGAACCACCAGATGCGCTTCCAGTCGAGGAAGGCCAGTCCCGCCGCCGACAGGCACACGGTCAGCATCACCCAGTGATAGGCCTCGCCCGTCTTCGTATGCAGGCCGCGCGGGCGCTTGGCCGCCCACATGGCCACGGGCCCGAGGACGAGGCCGATGGCGCCGGCGGCGATGTGCAGGCCGAGGACGAGCCTCCAAGCCGTCACCACGGGCCCCTCCGGCGTGCAGGCATCCCCGGATCTCACCGCTGGCCGAGCAGCGAGGCGGCGATCGCCGCGGCCCCGCCGGCCACGCACAGCACGAACCCGATGCCGCCCAGCCGATACCACGGCGTGATCCGGCGCCACTCTCCCGACGTCAGGTGCGGGTGCAGGCGTGACGGAGACAGCCACCACCGGCCGGGCAGGCGCATCCTGGCCGAGAGGATCCGGTGCAGCATCACGTGATACCAGAGGCCGGTGGTGAGCCCGACCGCGAGCCCGAGGGCGATCGCGACGAGGCCGACCGCGACGGCCGCCTGGGACGTGATCGCGTGGCCGATCAGCGCGATGATCCCGGCCGTCACGAGTCCCACGAGGGCCAGCGCGAGCTCGAGCATCGGGAGAATTCTACGCGACAGGCGGTTTCGGATGACGAGGATTGCCACAGGCGGGCCCGCCTGGCCTGGGGCCACAACGATATATGCTTCAGTCGGGCCGGCGTGACCGTCCTGTTGCCCGGCCGTCACGATTCGGTCACGGCGGCGCGGTAGCCTCGCATCATGTCCGGGAGGGCGTTACCCATGAAGCTGGTGCTCGTATCCGACACCCATCTGACGCCACGCACGGCTGCGTTCACAGACAACTGGCGGGCCGCGCAGATCTGGATCGAGGCGACCGCTCCGTCCGCTCGTGGTGCATCTGGGAGACATCACGGCCGACGGCGCTCACGATCCGCATGAGCTCGCGGCCGCGCGTTCGATCTTGGCGGGGCTCGCCCTGGACATACGGTTCGTGCCGGGCAATCACGACATCGGGGACAATCCCGTCGCGCCGGGCGCTGCCAATGAGCATCCGCTCGATCTGGCACGATTGGGCGACTACCGTCGCCTGTTCGGCCCCGATCGATGGTCGCTCGAAGCCGGACCGTGGCAGCTCGTAGCGCTCGACGCACAGCTCTTCGGCACCGGGACCGCGGAGGAGGAAGCGCAGTTCACATGGCTCCAGGAGCAACTGCGCGGCCGCCGGCGTCCGCTCGGCGTGATGCTCCACAAGCCGCTCTTCCGCAATGGCCCGGACGACACCGAGATCCACGTCCGCTACGTCCCCGCGGCCCCGAGGCGCCGCCTGCTCGACTGCCTCGCCACGCGCGACCTTCGCTTCGTCGTGTCCGGCCACGCTCATCAGACGCGGCGCTTTCGCGTCGGCGGGGTCGAGCACGTCTGGGCGCCGTCGACGGCCTACTGCATCCCGGATGCGAGGCAGGAGAGGATCGGCCAGAAGATCGTCGGCCTCATGACCCTCGACTACACCGACGCGGGCCATCGCTTCGATCTCGTCACCCCCGAGGGCCTCGTGCAACGCAGCATCGCCGATCATCCGGAGGTCTACCCCGCCCACCTGTGATGGGCCAGGACGAAATCGTCACGCAGGCGTCAGCGTGCCCGCAGCAATTCGGGCGCAACAGGATGCTCGGCACCCACTCTTGACGGAGGCGCTGCCTCGGGGCAGAATCCCCCGAAGCTGCCGGCCAGCCAGCAGGGCGAAGGGAAGTCGCTCGATGAATGTACCCCCTCGACGATTCGGGCTGTTTCGAAACGCGTCCAAAACGATCGTCTACCCGGTAGGAACCACGATCTTCGAGGAGGGGAGGCGAAGGACACACGATGTACGCGATCAAGCGGGGGAAGGTCGCCGTGATGGTCGGCGGGAAGACGGTCGACACCTTGGCCGACGAGGAAATCTTTGGCGAGATGGCCCTACTCGAGCACGCCGCTCGGACGGCGAGCGTGGTAACTCTCGAAGAAACCGAGCCTCGTCGAGATCGACGAGCCACAGTTCTACATCCTCGTTCGCCAGAACCCGCACTTCGCCCTCCAACTGATGCAGCTTCTGTCGGAGCGGCTGCGGCGAACCGACCACCTATACAAGACATCGGAAGGGCCCGGCGGATAGCCGCGCCGCCCGGCCGCCCCCGGCGCGGCCGTCGGCACGGAGGTTTCGCGGCTGGGAGGGGGCCGGAACGCTTGCCCGCATGCAATCGATCGGAATCACGCTGCTCGGTATCGGCATCCTTGTCGCGTTGGTGGCGTTCGGCACGAGCCTCGGACAGAAGCTGGCTGCGGTGCCCATCCTGATCGGCGGCGCGCTGATCGCGGCCAGTTGGCTCGTTCGCCCCGGAGCGGCCGAGACCGAGCACGAGCCGCCCGCGCGCGAATCGGATTCGCCGATCCGCGCGGCGGTGTCGCGTCGTAAAAGCGTGTAGTGTGCGCGGCGGGGTGATGCGGGGCGGCGGTCGGGCGATCGCCACCCCATCCTCTCTCGGCTATTGCAACGCGCCGCTCACCGCGGCCGACGCCGGATGGCGATCGTGGCTGGCCGGGGCACCGGCGCCGCGGCCACGGTGCGGCTCTGCGTGAACAGGCTTCCATCGAGCTTGAGTATCTCGATGCTGCGCGTGAGCGTCGAGCCATCCCCGATCGGCCATGTTTTCCCCCGGATGCTGGACCGAAATACCGCTCCGCCTGGGACTACGCCCGCCGGGCGATCGGCGTGAACTGACGGCCGCGGATCGGTAGCTCAGGAGTTGCTCTTGAAGCTCTCCGGGTCCTTGGGCCAGCCTCGTTCCGGCCCCCGAGGACGAGCGTCGCGGGCGCGACCTCGGTGCGCGGGAAGCGCTCGACTACGGGCTCATCGACGAAATCACCGCCGCCCGGTCCATGGTGTCAACACGATGACGACTCGCCGCGGCAATCGCCCCGCTGGCGGGGCGCGTAAACGTGACATAATCTGCCGGACTCGGACACGGGCCACCCGAAGAGTCCGATGCCACAGCGCTTGCTCGCGATCCTGGTGCTCCGCTCTCGTGCTCGCGAACGCGTTCGCGAATCCTGGCATCGCCACCAGCCTGGCCCGAGCGCCTGACACCGGGGGCCACGCGTGCTGATCGGCGTCGTCCTCCTGGTCGTCGGCATGGCGCTCGTGCTGTGGGGTGCCGAGTGATTCACCGATGGCCGCCCTTCGTACGGCCGCGCGTTTCTCGCTGCAGAATGTTTCACGTGGGCGCCGTCGTGTCGGGGTTCGAGCCGGAGAACCTCGTCACGGGCGCCGCCGCGGCTGTGGACGGCCTCGACCAGGTCGCCCTCGGGACCGTCATTGGCTCTGCCGTGTTCATGTTGAACGGCTGGAACCCCGGTCTTGCGCTCCTCATCGTGCCCATGGAGGTGGCGGATCCCCCTGTGAAGGTGCGCTCGCCATGGTGGTCAGCCTCGTGCTCTGTGTCGGCACCTTGTGGAACGGGACCGTGAGCCGGATGGAAGGGGCCGTTCTCGTGCTCGGCGCCGGCGGGCTCATGCTCTGGCTCTACCGGCGGTCGCCGGTGTTCCAGCGATCGGCCGGCGAGGACCACGATCCGGCCGAGGCCGACCCGCGCGGGGTCGCGCGCCAGGGCGGTTGGACTCTTGATCGCTGGCGTGGCCGTGATCCGATCGGCGCCGAGGTGATGGTGCGCGGCGTGCACGCGCTGCTGAGCGCGGTGAGGCTCACCGAGACGTTCCTCGGGATGGCCGTGATCGGCCTGGGTCCAGCGTGGAGGAGACGGCGGCGTGGATGGCGGGCCGGCCCGGCGCGGTCGCCCCGAGCTGGCTTGGGGCAACGTGGTGGGCACGGTGGTCATCCTGCTGGCCTTGAACCTCGGCCTGATCGCCCTGATCCGCCCACTCGCTGCCGACCCGCTGGTCTTGCGGTTGCACGCGCTCGTATCTGGCCGGGTGCATCCTGATCGTGGCCCTCTCGCTGTTCTGCGCGCGGCGACGGCGGCCGATGGGGAGCGCTCCTGCTGGCCCTGTATGCGCTCTACCTCGCATTGAACGTGGCCCACATGTGGGAGTAGCCGGCGATGACGTTGGCGGCCAGGTCATGCGCCTCGGACGGGCGCGTGCGGCGCGCTGTGCGCTCGTGTACCCTCGTCGGTAGCGCGCCGCTTGCCGGTGCCGCACTCGATTTCACGAGGAGATGACGAGCCATGCGCAGTGATGCGGAGCACGGCGGCGCCACCGCGGCGTCCCGCTCGAAGGCCGCGCGGCTGCACGCCCTGCTGCAGGCGCCCGAGCTGAGCTTCCTGATGGAGGCCCACAACGGCCTGAGCGCCAAGATCGCCGAGGAGGCCGGGCTTCGAGGGCATCTGGGCCAGCGGCCTCTCGATCTCGGCCGCGCTGGGCGTGCGCGACAACAACGAGGCGAGCTGGACCCAGGTGCTCGAGGTCGCTGGAGTTCATGGCGACGCCACCAGCATCCCGATCCTCCTCGACGGCGACACCGGCTACGGCAACTTCAACAACGTGCGCCGCCTGGTCCGCAAGCTCGAGCAGCGCGGCATCGCCGGCGTCTGCATCGAGGACAAGCTCTTCCCCAAGACCAACAGCTTCATCGCGGCGAGCGCCAGCCGCTGGCCGACATCGACGAGTTCTGCGGCAAGATCCAGGCCGGCAAGGACGCGCAGCGCGACGCCGACTTCGCGTCGTCGCCCGCGTCGAGGCGCTGATCGCCGGCTGGGGCTGGCGGAGGCGCTGCGCGCGCCGAGGCCTACCACGACGCCGGGCGCCGACGCGATCCTCATCCACAGCAAGCGGTCGGTCGGCCGACGAGATCCTCGCTTCAAGCGGGAGTGGGGCCGGCGCGCTGCCGCGTCGTGATCGTGCCCGACCAAGTACTACGCGCACGCCGACCGAGGTCTTCCGCGAGGCCGGCGTCTCGCGTGGTGATCTGGGCCAACCACCTGCTGCGCGCGGCGCTCGCGGCGATGCAGCGCGGCGAGCCGGCAGCATCCACGAGGAGCAGAGCCTGCGTGGAGGATGCCATCGCGAGCGTCGAGAAGTCTTCTCCTTCACCGCAAACGCCGAGCTGGAGGACGCGGAGCGCCGTTACTTGCCGGCGCGCAGGAGGCCCCGTGCGGCGTGATCCTGGCCGCGTCGCGGGCGACGAGCTCGGGACGCTCACCGAGGACCGGCCGAAGGCATGATCGCCGTCGGCGGCAGGCTCCTGCGCCGGCTGGCGGGTACTCTTCCGCGACCGGGGTCTCCGGACATCACCGTCGTTCGGGGTTACCAAGGAAGCGATCGACCTGCCCGTCGATCGCCTGTCCGGGACAACGACAACTACGCCACTACGGGCGAGGCGGCCTCGCTGGCCTCGGGGCGGACCGGCGGGACGCCCCATGCCTGGTCAGCTACGGCGACATCCTCTTCCGTCGTACATCCTGGACGCCGAGCTGGCCCCGGAGGGCGACGTGGTGCTCCGGTCGATGCGCTGGGGCGGGACAGGGCGGATGCCCCGGACAAGGAGGCCGATTTCGTGGCGTGCTCACGCCCGTATACCGGCGACTTCCTCGAGCACGAGGCGCCGGTGCGGCTGACCCGGATCCGCAACGACCTGCCGGCCGATGAGGTCCACGGCGAGTGGATCGGGCTGGCCAAGCTCTCCGCGCGCGGCGCTGGTCTGGTGCGCGCCGAGCTGGAGGTCATGGGGGCCGACGGTGTGGCAGAGCGCGCCAGCCTGCTCGATCTCTTCTCCGCGGCTCGACGGCCGCGGTGAACCGATCGCCGTCGTCTACATCCTGGGCAACTGGCTCGATGTCGATGACGCGTTCGACCTTGCCCGGGCGCGGGAACTTCACATGACGCTGGCCCGCTGATCGC
>CAWIZN010000035.1:0-20215 GCA_963840495.1 uncultured Candidatus Rokubacteria bacterium | reverse complement strand
ATGAGATTGCCGCTGTCGAGGAGAGCAATCGGGGTGCCATCCGCCAGGCGCGCGCGAAGAACGCGGAGATGCGGACTTGAGGGCAGGGCGCATGCATCGCGCTCGCGAGTGATGTGGCGCTTCGCCGCACGCTGTGGCGCGCCGCACCAGTGGGGCGCGCGCCTCTCACGGCGCGTGACCAACCGCTTGACCGCCACTGTGAGCGCCGTTACTCTTGACGCGTGATTCGCGCCTTCGCTCTCGCGCTGGCCCTCGCGCTCGCCTCCGGGTGCGCGGGGGCGATCCCGCCGACGTACACTCAGATCGAGCTCGCCCAGCGCTGTGAGCGGACGGGCGGTTGGTGGCATCCCGACGACCTCATGGGTGGCAACTGCGAGTACGCGGCCCCGGGGTTTCAGTGAGCGCGATCTCCCGATGATGATGTGAGCCAGGCGCGACGTCGCGCCCGGCTCACCATCCTGCGTCAGGGGGGCAGCGCGCGGCCTCGCAGCACGCGAAGCCAGACGGCATCCCCCGCGCGGAGGCGGGGAGCGGCGGGGCCGGCGACCCGGAGGACGACGTCGGAGTCGGCGATCTCGACCTGGTAGTCCACCGCGTCGCCGAGGTAGCTCGCGCGAAGGACGGCGCCGCGGAGCGCGCCGAGCGGTGGCCGCGCGGGGTCGACGGAGGTGACCGCACGCAGCTCGATCTGGTGCGGGCGGATCGACAGGATCGTCGGGGCGCCCGGTGAGAGCACCGCGCCGTCGAGGCGGATGCGCAACCCTCCGCGCGTGAACGTATCGGCGTCCTCCGCGCTGCCCTCGACGAGATTGGTCTTGCCGATGAACTCCGCGACGAAGCGGTTGCTCGGCGCCTCGTAGAGCTCCTCCGCGCGGCCGATCTGGGCGACGCGGCCGCGCTCGAGCACGGCCACGCGGTCGGCGATGACCATCGCCTCGGCCTGGTCGTGGGTGACGTAGAGCGTGGTGATATTGAAGGCCTCGTGCAGGCGCCGGATCTCGTACGTAGGTGTACGTTGAGGGCTGCCAGGACGCTCGCAACGAAGTCTGGCGAAGCAAATTGCCCCAGTGCCCGCCTTGACCACTTCGGCCCCGCGGACTAGTCTCGTCAGGTGCCCGGTGACGCCTCGTTCGCGTGTCACCCCCCGTGAGCCTGTATCACCCGAGGAGGACGTCCATGGCCGCTCCAGTGGGATTCATCGGGCTCGGCAACATGGGCCGGCCGATGGCCGAGAACCTCGTCAAGCACGGCTTCTCTCTCGTCGTCCACGATGTCGATCCGGCCAAGGCCGAGCCGCTTCGCGCCCGCGGCGCCGCCGTCGCCGCCTCGGCCGAGGATGTCGCCGCCACGGCCACCCGCACGATCGTGATGGTGGAGACCACCGTGCAGGCCGAGGAGGTCATCGCGGGCGAGCGCGGCGTCATTCGGAGCGCCCGGGCCGGCCACATCGTGGTGTGCATGAGCACTATCGACCCCTTCACCGCGCGGGGGCTCGGCGATCGGCTCGGCGCGCGCGGCGTGGCCATGCTCGATGCGCCCGTGAGCGGGGGGACCGGACGGGCCGTCTCGGGTGAGCTGTCGGTCATCGCAGGCGGCGCGCGCGACGCGTTCGACGCCTGCCGCGACCTCTTCGAGGCGATGGGGACCAGGCTCTTTCACGTGGGCGAGCTCGGGAAGGGACTGGCGATGAAGCTCGTCAACAACATGCTCGTGCAGGTGAACCTCGTGGCCGTGGCCGAGGCGCTCGTGATGGGTGTCAAGGCCGGGCTCGATCCCCAGACGATCTTCGACGTCGTCCGGGTGAGCACGGGCACGAGCTACGCCTTCGAGCATGGGGCGGCGAGGATGCTGGCGCGTGATTTCTCGCCCGGCGGCAGCGTCGACATCTACTTCAAGGACCAGGAGCTCGAGACCGCCTTCGCCAAGCGCCTCGGCGTGCCGCTCCTGCTCGCGAACCTCACCCAGCAGGTCTACCAGATGGCGCGCGCGGCCGGCCTCAACAAGCAGGACGGCTCGGCCATCCTCCAGGTGCTCGAGCGGCTGGCCGGCGTCCACGTGGCACCCCCAGGGGGCAGCGGAGGCGGCGGGGCCTGAGGCGCGCCGTGATGCCGCCGAGCATCGTCCGCGCCCTGCAGGCATCCCTCCTCGCGGTCGTGCTCCTCGGCGATGGCGGCGCGGTCTCGGCGCAGGACACCACCCGGCAGGCGCTCGCCCTCGAGCTTGCCGGGGTCTTGATCGACGAGCAGGCGCAGCGGGGATTCACCGACCAGGTGGGCGTCAGCATGCTCCGCCTGATCGGGACGATGCTCCAGGCGCGATTGAGCCGGCAACTACAGAATTCGGAGGGACGGGCGCTGGCGGAGATCGTCCGGGACTTTGTCGCCCGCACGCTGCCCCCGGCCCGCGTCCAGGAGATCGCCGCGCGGGCCTATGCGAGCCACTTCGACGAGGCGGAGCTGCGGGTCCTGCTCGACTTTCAGCAGTCGGCGGCCGGCCGGAAGGCGGCCCGGCTCACGCCGGTGATCGCGCTCGAGACCGCGCAGGCCGTCGAGAGCGAGATCCAGCAGAGCCCGGCCGTGCCGCGCCTGATGGAAGAGCTGCAGCGCGCCTTTCCCGTGCTCCGCTCGCCCCAGTCGCCCTGAGGGGCGGCCGCGGGCTCAGGCGCCGAAGAGCTCCACGAAGCGCGTCTTGATCTCCTCGTTGCGCTTCTCGAGCTCCTCGGGATCGACGTGCAGGAGCTTCAGATCGCCGAGCTTCGGCCGGCCGGATACTTCACGCCGGGATGGCCCGTGTAGAGCCCCTCCGTGTCGACGAGGACCTGCTGGACGGCGAGGCTGAAGACGAAGTCGGTGAACAGCTTGGCGGCATTGGGATGGGGAGCGAAGCTCGTGATGGCGCTCGGCGAGACGACGAGGGGCACGCCCTCCGCCGGGAACACGACTTCCACGGGGTTGCCCTTCTGCTTCACCTGGAAGAAGTTGTAGTCCCCGCCGTTCACCGCCACCGTGCGCTCGCCGGACGCGACCACCCCTGACGGATCGACGGCCGATTGCACGAGCATCGGCTTGTTCTGCGCGAGCTGCCTCCAGTACTCCCAGCCGTGCAGGTGCACGAGGGCGAGCACGTGGGTGGCGATGACGCCGCTATAGCCCGGGTGCGCGGTGACCAGCTTGCCTCGCCACTTGGGATCGAGGAGATCCTTCCAGGTCCGGGGCGCCTCCGCGGCCGAGACGGCCTTGGTGTTGTACGCGATGACGTTCACCGTGGCGCGCAGGCCGTAGTGGTAGCCGTCCCTGTCCTTGAAGCCCGCCGGGAAGCGCTCCACGCCGGCGGGCGTGTGCTTCATGAGGAGCCTCTTGTCCTTGAGCAAGACGTAGTGGCCGGCATCCGAGGTGTGGACCACGTCGGCGTTCCTGATATTGGCGGCGAGCTCCTGCATCACGCGCTGCAGGATGCGCTGGGAGCCGGTGCGGTGCACCTCGACCTTGACGCCGGGGTACGCCGCCTCGAAGAGCTTGGCGACCTTCTCCGAGCTCGGCAGGGCGAGGGACGTGTACCAGACGACCTTGCCCTCCTTCTGCGCGGCGAGGACGCGCGCGTCCTGGGCCCACGCGCACGGGCTCGTCGCGAGGCCGGCGGCGAGCACGAGCGCGAGGAATGCGAGGGGAGCGGTGAGCGGACGAGTCGGGGTCATGCGGTCGAAGATAGCAAACCCGCGCGTAGTATGCTGGGCGGGCTCGACCAACGAGGAGGTGCGCATGCCTTGGGATCCGCAGCAGTACCTGAAGTTCGCCGGCCAGCGACTGCGGCCCGCGCTCGATCTCTTGAGCCGCGTCGACCTCGACGATCCCGCCGAGGTGTATGACCTGGGCGCCGGCGCGGGGAACGTGACCCGCGTGATCGCCGAGCGATGGCCCAACGCGCGCATCACCGGCGTGGACGAGTCGGAGGCGATGCTCGAGAAGGCGCGCGCCGCGGCGCCCGCGATCACCTGGGAGCGCGCGAACCTGGCGTCGTGGTCGCCGCCGCGTCCGGCCGACCTGATCTACTCGAATGCCGCGCTCCACTGGCTCGACAGCCACGACGCGGTCATTCCCGCCTTGTTCGACGCGCTCGCGCCGGGCGGCGTGCTCG
Organism: uncultured Candidatus Rokubacteria bacterium; assembly: GCA_963840495.1. Classification (GTDB taxonomy): domain Bacteria; phylum Methylomirabilota; class Methylomirabilia; order Rokubacteriales; family CSP1-6; genus CAWIZN01. The sequence continues at coordinate 16,081 of CAWIZN010000035.1, read as the reverse complement.
CCGTCCAGATGCCGAGGAACTTCTCGGCCCCGTCGCACACCGCCATCACCGAGGCGGTGCGGACCGGCCCGTGGCGCGCCGCGCTCGAGCCGCTGCTCCGCACGCAGCCCGTCGCCGAGCCGGCCTTCTACTTCGATCTCCTGGCGCACCGCGCCGCCGCGCTCGACATGTGGGAGAGCGAATACCTGCAGGTGCTCGAGGGTGAGCATCCCGTGAAGGAGTGGGTCAAGGGCACCTGGTTCGCGCCGCTGCTCGACGCGCTCGACGAGCCCGACCGATCGCGCCTCGAGGCGCACTACGCGGAGCTGGTCGCGCGGGCGTATCCGCGGCGGCCCGACGGGCTCACGCTCTTCCCATTCCGGCGCTTGTTCATCGTGGCCCGGACCCGCGGCGAAGCGCGCACCCGGTGAGCGTGCCGGTGGAATCACACAGTAAGGACACGATTTTGTTGGGGAGATCAGGATCGCCCGAGGGCCGAGTGCATGTCTTTCACGCGCGTGAACTTCACGCGCGGGCGGCCCGTCGCGCGGCCGAGCCCGACCTCGAGCTCATCGAGCTTGAGCCAGTCTCGATACGTGAAGTGCTTGGGCTGCCGCTCCCGGATCAGCCGCTCCGACGCCAGGGCCTGCGGCTCGGCGGGATCGAGGTGGCGGCCCGCCGCCAAGTCTTCCATCATGCACTCGACCGTCTCGAGCGCGTCCGGCTTGTTGGTCCCGATCACGCCCGTGGGCCCGCGCTTGATCCAGCCCGCGGTGTACTCACCCACGACCGGCTGCTTCGTCTCGGGATCGAGGACGCGGCCCTTGTCGTTCAGGATCACCCCCCCGCTCTCGTGGAAGGGCACGTCGTCCAGCGGCACGCCCTTGTAGCCCACGGAGCGGAACACGAGTCCCACGGGCAGCGCCTCGACGACGCCGGTGGGCTTGGGCGACAGCGCGCCCGAGGCCCCCGCCTCGAGCCGGTTCTTGACGAGCTTGATCGCCGTCACCTCGCCATCCTCATTGCCGGTCAGCTCGACGGGCGAGACGAGGAAGCGGATGATCAGGTGCTTCGACTTGCCGCTCGGCTTTCGCAGCGCGTAGCCCTGGAGGATCTCGACCTTCTTGCTCGTCGCGCGGTCGGGGGTCGCTTCCAGCGCCGCGCGGCTCAGCGAGTCGAGCTCGACCTCGTCGGGCACCGTGCTCACGTCGGCGTCGGCCAGCTCTCCCAGCTCCCTGACCTCGGGGTTGGTGAAGGCCGCCTGGGCCGGACCGCGCCGGCCGAGGAGGTAGACCTCTTTGATGCGGCTCTTGCGCAGGGCCTCGAGCGCGTAGTCGGCGATGTCCGTCTCCGCCAGCTCCTCGGCGGAGCGGCACAGGATACGCGCCACGTCCACCGCGACGTTGCCGACGCCGACCACCGCGGCCCGCTCCTGCGAGAGATCGAAGTGCAAGTCGCGGTAGTCGGGATGGCCGTTGTACCAGGCCACGAATTCCGTGGCGGGGTGGCTGCCCTTCAGGTCTTCACCGGGAATGCCCATGCGCCGGTCGGTCTGGGCGCCCGTCGTGTAGACGATCTGGTGATAGTGACGGCGGAGGTCCGCCGCCGTCAGGTCCCGGCCGAGCTCGACGCCGCCGAAGAACCGAAAGCGCGGATGCGCCGCCACCTTGTCGAAGGCCGCGGTGACGGACTTGATCTTCTGGTGATCGGGCGCCACGCCGGCGCGGACCAGGCCGTGCGGCGTGGGCACGCGGTCGAAGAGGTCGACCTCGACGATGCGGTCCTTCTGCTTCAGCAGATGGTCGGCGGCGTAGAAGCCGGTCGGGCCCGCGCCGATGATGGCGACTCTGAGCGGTCGATCTTCCGTTCCAAGCTGGCTCATGGCAGCGCCGATTCTAGCATTGCCGCGCACGGGGCGCGCCGCGTCCCAAAACTCAGGGTTACCGAACGGAGCCGCTGTGAGGCCCCAGGCGGGGCGTCGAAGGGGTGGGGGGCTATCAGGGTATTCCCGGCGAGGGCGAGAGGCCGCGACTTCATGGCGTGGCCTCCTCCGCGGCCCGCCGCGGATCCGGGACCGCGAGGGTCCAGAGGTGTTGGAGCGCGCGGTCGAGATCCCGCCGGAGCTGGAGCGGATTGAGCCGTTGGTAGAGGGTCGTCCATTCGGCGCGCTGGGCGGGCGACAACACGTTGGCGGCACACAGCCGTTGCCACGGGGTCTGCGCGCGATCATAGCGACGCACGGCACGGGCCCCGACGCGCGTTTTCGACACGAGCTTCTGCACCGGCTGGAAAAAGTTGATGTGCAGGCGGGCGAGGCGGTAGACGGCGACCAGTTGGGCATGGGCGGCCTTGGTAGCGAAGCGATCATAGCCGATGAGGCCGCGGACGATGGCGCCGTTCTTTTGTTCGACATGTGCGTTGTCGTTCTTCTTCCAGGCCCGGCTCCGAGTGAAGGTGATGGCGTGGCGCTGACAGTACGCGTAGAGGTGGTGGTTGATGAACTCCGAGCCGTTGTCACTGTCCAGCCCGAGCAGGGGCATGGGGAGCTGCGCGCGGGCTCGGTGGATCGCCGCGCCGACGCGCTCCTGGCCCTTGCCCCAGACGGCCTCGAGCTCGATCCAGGCGGTCGCGATATCGACCGCGCACAGGGTGCAGAGATAGAAGCCTTCGGTCGTGCTGCCACAGTGAGCGACCAGATCAATCTCCAAGAAGCCCGGGCGGACGTCGTCCCACTCGGCAAAGGTGCGAATGGGGATCGCCCCTTTAAGCCAGCTCCCCGCCCGGGTCGTGGCCAGGCCCCGCGCGGGTCGCTGGGCGCGCGCTGGGGCCAAGAGCCGTCCGAGCGTGGCGGCACTGGCCTGGCGCACGAGCTTGTCGACGGCGGGGGCCAGCACCAGCTCGGCACACTGGGCGAGGCGGTCGAGCAGTTCGGGCACGAAGGGCTGCAAGCGGTGGGGGCCGATGTGGCCGGCCGCGTCCCACAGGACCGCGGCCGCGCGGCCGACCTCGGGGCCGTAGCGGCGGGGGCGGCCGCCGCGCGGATAGCGCGCCGGGACCCGCGGCGCCCGGCGGAGTAGGCGGATAACCGCCTTGCGGTGCAGCTTCGTCACCGCCACGATCTCATCCAGCAGCGCGCGTTTGTCCGCCCGATGGGTGAGCTGTTGATAGCGTTCCCGCTGGCGGCCGGCATACTCGCGAAGGCTGAGGGGCGTCACGGGCGTCTCCTGGGGCGGGCGTTCGGTAACCGTGACTTTTGATTTACGACCCCCCCTTCGGTAACCGAAGTTTTGCGGTGATGCGCGTCCTTGACGGCTCCCGCGCCCCGGCCTACACTCCTTGCCATCCCCGACCCCTCAGAGTGGAGACCAGCGCATGAAGAACGTGGAGATGAAGCTCGACGGAACTATTTTGACCATCACGGTCGACCTGGCCAAGGAATTCGGGCCCTCCGCCTCGGGGAAGACGATCATCATCGCGTCCACCGAGGGCAATGTTCCGGTGCTGGACCGGGACGAGAAGATCGGCCTCAACATCTACAAGAAGCGATAGACAAGGAGCCAAAGGATGACGATCGCGCGCCACAATGCAGGGCCGCGGATGAGCGGAGCGGTGGTCCACAACAATACCGTGTACCTGGCCGGCCAGGTCGCCGCCGACGCCTCGGCGGGGGTGAAGGGGCAGACGGAGCAGGTACTGAAGAAGATCGACGACCTCTTGAAGGCGGCGGGCACCGACAAATCGAAGCTCCTCTCCGCCACGATCTTCCTCGCCGACATCCGGGGCTTCGACGAGATGAACGCCGCGTGGGACGCGTGGGTGGTCGCGGGCAGCACCCCCGGTCGCGCCACCGTCGAGGCGCGACTCGCCAATGCCAAGTACCTCGTCGAGATCGTCGCCATCGCCGCGGTCTGATAGGCGAAGCTGATCCAGCGGAGTGCCCGTCCAGCGCCTGCCCTACGCGAGCGTCGGCGCGCTCTTCGCGCGTGAGGCGCTCGCGGAGGAAGACCCCGGCACGCGCGCGCTGATCGCCGACCTGGGTCACGTCAAGAAGCGCGGGGAGTTCTCGCGGGGCGAGTTCTTGCGGATGAGCCGCTGGAAATCGCCCCGCGCGGCGCCGCACTACGCACGCAACACCGCGGCGCAGATCCGGCGCGTCTCGCGCGCCGTCCTCGCCGCCCGCAGCGAGGCTCGCCGCATCGCGCTCTTGACCTCGCTCCACGGCGTCAGCGTCCCCGTGGCGTCCGCCATCTTGACGCTGATCGACCCGAAGCGCTACGGGGTGCTCGACATCCGCGTGTGGCAGCTCCTCCACGCGCTCGGCGCCGTCGACAGCAAGCCCGGCGGCCGCGGCTTCGGCGCGCGTGACTGGGAAGCCTATCTCGCCTGCCTCCGCCCCGCCGCGCGCGGCCTCGGCGTCTCCGTCCGCATCGCGGAGTACACGCTCTTTCATTGCCACCGGCGATTCCAGCTCGGACGGCTTTACGACCCCCTCAGGCTCAAGCCGAGGTAAGGACGGCCGTGGCGCGCCGGCCGGTCACCGCGCCCTCCATGTCCGGTGGCAACGGCGCGCGGTGCTCCGCGTATCGGCCCGAGGAGGGATGGACGAAGCCCAGCACGGCGGCGTGCAGCATGGGACGGCCGAGCGCGAGGTCGGCGGGCATGGCGCCGTAGCTCAGGTCGCCCAGCACGGCGTGACCGATCGAGGCCAGGTGCACGCGGATCTGGTGCATGCGCCCGGTACGCGGCCGCACCTCGACCAGGGTCGCGTCGGGGCCGAGCCGCTCGGCCACGCGATACTCCGTCACCGCGCGGCGCAGAGCGGCCGATCGCGGTGAGACGCGGCGGGCGTCGCGCGTATCGCGCCCGAGCGCCTGGTCGATGAGACCGCCGCGCACGACTGCCCCCGTCACCAGGGCCAAGTACACGCGGTGGATCGAGTGCGCGTGGAACTGCCGCGAGAGATGGCGGTGAGCGGCGTCGGTCTTGGCGATCACGAGCACGCCGCTGGTGCCCTTGTCCAGGCGATGAACGAGCCCGGGGCGGATCCGCTCCCCATCGCCGGACCCGGAACGCGCGCCCCGGCGGACGTGGTGAAGGAGCGCGTTCAGCAGGGTGCCGGTCCAGTTGCCGGGGGCTGGGTGCATCACGATCCCCGGCGGCTTGTTCACCACGAGGATGGCCGCGTCCTCGTAGAGCACCTCGATGGGGATGGGCTCGGGCTCGACCGGCAAGGCCGCACGCTCGGCCACGTGGCAGGCAATGACGTCACCCGGACGGATGCGCTGGGCGGGCTTGGCTCGACGGTCATTGACGGTGATGAGCCCCCCCTCGATCCACCGCTGCGCGGTGGCGCGCGACAGGCGGGCGCTCTGGGTCGTCACGAACACGTCGAGCCGCCGCGGCGACTGCCCCGCGGGTATCACCGTTACCCGCTGCATGGCCGCCGGTCGCCCGCCTGGGGGTCAGTGACGCGGAGGTCAACCTTCACGCCGGCCGATAGATCGCCAGATCCGAGACCCGGGCAAGGGCGTCGAAGTCGCGGTCGTTGTGGTAGATCTCCGCACCGGTCTCGAGACACGTCGACGCGATGAGGCAATCGACGGTGCGTCGGATGGTGAGCCCCCGGCGCCGCGCCCTCCGATACAGGTTCGCCGCCGTCTCGAACGTCTCGAGATCGCGCGGGCGCAAGATCGGGTGAGCCAGCAAGCTTGCACGCACCCGCTGAAAGACGTTCTCGTCCCGAATGCCCTGGAGCACTTCGCAGTAGACGATGTCGACCAGTGCGATCGGCGCATCCCTTTCCAGGAGATCGGCCAAGTGCAGGTCGAACGCCGTGCCCCTCGCCTCGAGGAAGTCGATCCAGACGGTCGTGTCGACGACGATCACGGTCGAAGACGTCGCAACTCGGCGAGATCTCCTTCCCACTTCACCTGGCCGCGCAGCGATAGCAGGTCGCGCCGCCGCGCGCTCTTCAAGAGCTCGACGAGCGCCAGGTGAACGAGCTCTCGCTTCGAGCGACACTTGAACCGGAGCAGAGCCTCCCGGACCAAGCGATCGTCGAGCACGATATTGGTCCTGCCCATGGCATGATCTCCTCGACACGAGTGTACGGGAGGTGGTGTACAAGACAACCATCGCCTGGTGTATCGATGTTCAGACTCCATAGGCGTCCGAGTACGCGCGGTCGGCGCACTCGTGCATTGACAGCCGGCCGCGCCCTGCGGGAGAATCCGAGCCCACCATGCCCCGCGGGGATCAACATTCGCGCCAGTGGCGTCTCCTCCAGCTCCTCGGCCGGCCCGCGGGAGTCGCGGTCGAGGAGGCGTCCCAGCGGCTCGGCTGCACGGTGCGGACGGTGTGGCGTGACCTTGAGTGTTCTATCTCTTCGGCCAGTGGACTCACGTCGGCAGCTCGACGACTTTCGGCCTCGGCCGCTACGTGATCGAGTCGGTCGCCGCCGGAGACCGCGCGGCCGAGGCTCGCGGATGAGCGGGATCGGCCGCAACGACCCCTGTCCCTGCGGCAGCGGACGGAAGTACAAGAAGTGCTGCCTCGCGGTGAGCGCCTCGCCGCCGGGCGCCTACACCAAGGCGGAAAGCCAGAGCGCGTGGGCCGCCCTCGGCGCCTTCACCTCCCGCGCGGAGTTCGCCGGCGACCGCGCCGTCGCCGAGGCGAGCTTCTTCGCCCCCCTGGCCCAGGGGGTGCCCGACGAGCTGAGGCGAGGGCTGCTCGCGGAGAGCCAGCTCTTCTTCGAGGGATGGTTCCTGTGCGACTTCCTCTTCAGGGCGGGCGGACTGCCGTCGACCTCTTCCTGGAGCGCGAGGGCGCGCGCCTCCGATCGGGCGAGCGGCGCTACCTCGAGCGGGCGAGCCTGGCGCACCTGCGGCCCTACGAGATCGTCGGTGTCACGCCGGGCGAGCGTCTCGACCTGCTGGACCTGTGGACGGGCGAGCGGATGCCAGGTCGAGGAGCGTCTCGGCAGTCGGCAGCTCGCAGGCTGGACCATGGAAGAGGGCGAGATGACCGACACCTCCCCCGAGGTCATGGAGCGCTACCGGGCGATGCTCCTCGCCCGCTCCGGCGCAGAGCGCCTGAAGATGGGGGCCTCGATGAACGCCCCCGCGCGAGCCCTCATCCGCGCCTCGGTGCTGGCGAAGGACCCACACGCCTCGCCGGCCACGCTGCGCCGCGCGCTGTTCCTGCGCCTCTACGGCCACGAGCTCGATGCGGCGACGCGGGAGAAGATCCTGGCGCGGCTCGGCCAGGACTCATGACGCCGAGGAAGGTGCCGGTGGACTGGGACGACCTGGAGATGGCGCTGACCTCGGATCCGCTCGAGTTCACCTGCTTCTTCGACGCGCGGACCGGCGAGGTCCACATGCTTCCCATCGACCGTTTCGCCGCGGGACGATGACTTGCCGTCGGAGGAGGAGATCGACGACGATCTGGCGGCGGGGCACCTGATCCACGTCGAGCCACTCGGGTCGTCGGTCGAGTACGGCTGGATGGCGGAGTTCACCGGCACGGTGCGCGATGCGCACCTTCGCGACCTCCTCGAGGTCGCCCTCGACGGCCGCGGCGCCTTCCGCCGGTTCAAGGACGTGCTGCTCGATCATCGGGCCGAGCGCGAGGCGTGGTTCGCGTTCCGGGACGGGCACGTGCGAGCGGCGGCCCGGGAATGGTTGGCGGAGAACGGCATCGACCCGACGACCGCACCGCCGCGGAGGAGGCCATGACGCACGGGTTCTCGCGTGCCTGGACCAGAAGATGAGGGTGGCAGACGGATGCTGATTCGGCCCGGGGGCCGCGTGGGCGGCATCGCGGGAGTCCGTGACGTCATCGGGGTCCAAAGGACGCGTGCGGGAGCGGGGACGTTTGGATGTTCTGTGATCGCTACCGAGGGCTGACGACGGATCGCCGCGACGTCGCGACCGCCGGGGGCGTCGCGCTCAGCCTCGGCGGGCGGGGTAGTGGGCGGCGATCAGGTCGGCCACGCAGGCGGTGAGGCGCTCGGCGAACGGGACGTGGAGGAACTCGTTGGGCCCGTGCGCGTTCGAGCCCGGACCGCCCGTCCCCGTGATGAAGAACTGCGCGCGGGGGAAGCGCTCGCCCAGCATGGCCATGAACGGGATGGAGCCGCCCAGGCCATTGAACATGGCGGGCCGGCCGAAGTGGCGCCGCGAGGCGTCGTGCACGGCCTCGAGCAGCCACGGCTGGGTGGCGGGCGCGTCCCAGCCCGGGGATCCCGAGCTCTCGAAGCGCACCTTGGCGCCATACGGCGGGTCGGCTTCGAGGATCTCCGTCATGCGCTGGCTCGCGCGAGCGGCGTCGAGGGTGGGCGGGATGCGCAGCGAGAGCTTGAGTGAGGTCTGGGGCCGGAGCACATTGCCGCCGTCGGCCGGCGCGGGAAGTCCGGCCGCGCCGATGATGGACAGCGCGGGCTTCCACGTCCCGGCGAGGAGCAGCGCCACCGGATCGTCCTGCGCATAGCGCATGCCCTCGACCAGCGGGAAGCGACCCGCGATGTCGGCGCCGAGCACGCCGCACACCTCGCGCGCCTCCGCCGCCCGCGCGGGCGGGATCTCGACGTGGAAGTCCTGCGCCACGGCCCCGGTCTTCTCGTCCTCGAGCCGCGAGAGGAGCTGGCGCGCGATGCGGAAGCTCGACGGCACGATGCCGCTCGCCGCGCCGGAGTGCACGCCCTCGGTCAGCACCTCGACCGTGAGCACGCCGTTGACGATGCCCCGGAGCGAGGTCGTGCCCCAGAGCTGGTCGTAGTTGCCGCAGCCGGAGTCGAGACAGATCACGAGATCCGGCTCGCCGATGCGGGAGGCGAGCTGCTCCATGTAGGCGGGCAGGTCGGGGCTGCCGCTCTCCTCGCTCGCCTCGATCAGGACCAGGCAGCGCGCATGCGGCACGCCCGCGCGCTGCACCGCCTCGATCGCGGTGAGGGCGCAGAACACCGCGTAGCCGTCGTCCTGGGCCCCGCGGCCGTAGAGCCGATCCCCGCGGCGGACGGCCTTCCAGGGGCCGAGCCCGTCGCCCCAGCCCACCATCTCCGGCTGCTTGTCGCAGTGGCCGTAGAGCAGGATGGTCTCCGGCGACGTGCCGGGCACGTCGAGCAGCATCACCGGCGTGCGTCCCGGGATCCGGAACGTCTCGACGGTCAAGCCCTCGATGGGCCGGTGCCGGCCCCAGTCCTCGATCAGCGCGACGGCGCGCTCGATGTGGCCATTGGCCACCCAGTTCGCGTCGAAGCCGGGTGACTTCGCGGGGATCTCGATGTACCGGGTGAGCGTGGGGAGCACGTCGTCCTGCCACTTCTTCTGGACGAAGCTCAGGGTCTCCTGGGGCGGCAGCGGGCTGGTCGATGTCGGGCTCATGGACGGGACCGTAGCACCGACGCCGTCCGAGGCGCAACCCGTCGCCGCCAATCTGGACGCGGGGCGGATGGAGATGCGATCCTCGGGCATGCAGACCGACCAGCCGGCAGAGCAGCAGATCGCCCGCCTCACGCTCCTCGCCGAGGCGCGGTACTTGCCCGCCGCGCTGGCCCTCGTCCGCGAGGCGGCCACCTCCGTGGGCCTCGCGGCGGCCGACGTGACCGCGCTCGATCGCGCGGTCGACCAGGTGGCGTCGAACGTCATCGAGCATGGCTTCGAGCCGGGCCAGCGCGCGACCTTCGACCTGGTGGTGCTGCGCAGGCCGGGGCAGCTCGTGGTGGCTGTCGAGGACGCCGGGCTGCCCTTCGACTTCAGCGACCTGGAGGTGGGCCAGGGCTCGAGCCTGGCCGCGCCGTCGCTGGCGGAGTTCGCGGATGCGATCCGCTTCTCGAGCCTCGGGGCCCTGGGCAATCGGGTGGAGATCGTCAAGCGCCTGCCGTTCACGCCGATCGACGCGCCCGGCGCGGACCCGAAGCCGGCCGCCCCGCCGGGCCCGCCCGTCGCCGCGACCACGCCTGTGACCGTGCGCCTGATGACACCCGACGACGCCGTCGCGGTGGCCCGATGCACCTATGCCTGCTACGGCTATACCGTGCCCGACGACTACCTGTACTGCCCCGATCACCTGCGCGAGATGCTGCTCGGCGGGCTGCTCGAGGTCTGCGTGGGAGCGACGGCAGACGGCGAGATCGTGAGCTGCCTCACCCGCGAGCTGACGCGGCCCGGCGCGCCCGTCGGCTATCTCGGCGAGGGCATGGTCGAGCCCCGGTTTCGCGGCCATCGCCTGCTCGAGCAGATGCTCACCTTCCTGATGCGCGGCGCCGCGGCGCAGCAGATGCTCGGGCTCTACGCCGAGGCCGTCACCGTGCACCCCTTCTCACAGAAGAGCAATCTGGCCCTGGGCGCCTTCGAGACCGGCGTTCAGCTCGCCGACGAAGCGCCCACGGTGGTCTTCAAGCAGATCGACGCGGGCGCGCCGGCGAAGCGCACGGCGACGGTGCTGCACTACTTCAAGACGGGCGACGCGCCGCCGCGGACCGTCCATCCGCCGGCGCACCACCGGGCGATGGTCGAGCGCATCTACGCGCGCGGCGGTCTCCCGCGCTCGGTGGCGGACGCCGGCCGGCCCGGCCGAGCTGGGCGACGGCGCCCAGGTGCGCGTCGAGGTCTTTCCCGTCTGGAGCGAGGCCGCGCTCCGCGTCACGGCCTATGGCCGCGATCTGCCCGGGCTCGTCGCGTTCCGGCTGCGCGAGCTGCGGCTGCGCCGGATCGACTGGATCAGCCTCGACCTGCCATTGTCGGATCCCGCCGCGCGCCTCGCGTGCGCGCCGCTCGAGGCGCTCGGCTTCTTCTTCGCGGGGATCATTCCGGAGCTGGACGGCGACGACGTCCTGCGCCTGCAATACCTCCACGACGTGGAGGCCGATGTCGACTCGGTTCAGATCGCGTCGGACTTCGGCACGGAGCTGTTCGCGTACGTCGTCGCCGCGATGCGCGCCCGCCCGGACCTTGCGACCGGCGCGCCGCCACCCGTGATGTAACTGGCGAGGCGAGGTCAGCCGAGCGCGGACAGCACGAGCTTCTGGAAATGGATGACGAGGTGCTCGCTCGCCGTGAGGAGGCGCCCCTGGGCGGGCAGGCCGGCGCGAAGGCCGCGCTGCACCGAGTCCGTCAGGGCGTCGTCCTCGCGGCCGACCTGGCGGTTGAATTCGATGATGTCCCGGCGCGCGCGCTCGGGCACGTCAGCGCCGAAGTAATGCTCCGAGAATCCCCGCGTCCGGTCCGGCCCGTCGGGCATCCACACGTCGAGGGACAGGTTGGGATGACCCGGATTGATGCTGATCGTGAGGCTCGGCCAGAGGTAGTGGTACTGCGCCTGGGTCACGGCCCCGTGGACGTCGTAGGCCGCCTTTCGTCCCCGACCCTCCAGCGCTGAGGCGCGCACGGGGCGACCTGGCTCGAAAACCACTCATGGGCGTGGAGGCCATAGCTCTCCTCGGCGACGTCGACGACGGCGCTGAATCCCGGATGCTGGACGGGGCAGTGGTAGCACTCGAGGAAGTTCTCGATCATGACCTTCCAGTTGGCCCCCGCCGTCCACTCCTCGCGCCCGCTGAAGCGCAAGTCGTCGAGGCGCAACCCGCTTCGGCCGACGATGGCGGGCAGCTCGCCGAGAACGCGCGACAGCGGGGCGCCGGCCTCGAGATTCGCGAACACGAACGGGCCCCACGTGTCGACGCTGACGGGCAAGAGGGGGAGGCTCGCGCGATCGAATCCCGGCTCGTGGTCGGAGCGCGGCGCCGCGCGCAGACATCCGTCGAGTCCGTACGTCCACGCGTGATACGGGCACTGCAGCACCTTGCGGTTGCCGGATCCGCTCACGACCTCGTGGCGCCGATGCCGGCAGACATTGACGAAGCCGCTCAGGCCGTCCTCGTTGCGGACGACGACGATCGGCACATCGCCCACCGCCGCGGTGAAGTAGTCGCCGACCAGGGTGACCTGTTCGCGGCGCCCGACGTATTGCCAGGTCCGCCGGAAGATGCGATCCCGCTCTCGCGCGGCGACGGCGGCATCGGTGTACCAGGATGCGGGGAGCGATGCGCCGCGCTCGATCTCGGCGGCAAGCACGCCATGATCGAGCGCGCGATCGGGATCGTTCATGGAGCCGATGGTGCCCGAGCCGGAAGAGGCCCGTCAAGCTGCGCGTCGCGCGTTGCGAAGGGGGCGCGAAGCCCCGTTGCAATCTCGGCTCAGCGAGGCTGTCCGCCTACTCCCGGGACAGTCACGCAGGGCGTGGGGGTCGTCGCACCGGTAGTCGGCTGACCCGGAGTACCGGGGACGCAAGGTGGTGTCACTCCCGGGTCTGACCGATGGGTGGCGGCGCCCGGCAACGTCGGTCTGGCCGGGTTGGGTTGGTTGGGCACGGGAGGATTAGGGATCGTGGGGCTCGCCGTTCCCGGCGGCCTCGGCACCGAGGGATTGCTCGGTCCGCCCGGCTGCATGCTGGAGCCTGGTACCTGGGCCGCGGCGGTCCCTGCCAAGCAAAGACCAGCCAGCGCCAGAGTGATTCCGCTTTTCCACGTCATGACGTGCTCCTCTCCTGAGTCGTCCGGGCGATCGCCCGGACGAGAGAAGGGCATCGACCATGCCAGATGCGGCGCTCGGGAAAACGACGACAATGGCTCGCGATTGGGCGGCTCCGCGGCGCCAATCGCGAGCCGCCGTCCGCCCGGGTCAATGCGACGCGGTAGCGCTTACCGGCTCGGCGCTCAGCCGGCGACCGCCGCCCGCGCGGCCCGGAGGAGGGGCGGATAGGCATAGGTCGGCACCGAGCACCCGGGCGCGAGGAAGAACCGGGTCGGGCCGCCCTGCGTCCGCGCCGCGCGCACCTGCGTGCGCACCGCTTCCGCGGACATCTCCGCGAAGCGCACGTGGTCGAGGCCGGCCATGAGCGTGAGCCGCGTGCGCTTGCCCGCGTCCGCGATGGTCGGGCCGCCGTTCAGGTCCGACCACGACAGGGCGTGGACCGGGTAGTCGACGAGCCGATCGAAGAAGAGCCGCTCGCCGTGGGCGTGGAGGATGTGGCACTCGCCGCGGCCGCGGATGGCCTCGAGGAGCTGCAGATCGAAGGGCCGCATGAACCGCTCGTACTGCTCGAGGGTCAGCGACTCCGCGCTCGCCGGCACGGAGAGGAAGATGCCCGCGGCCCCGCGCTCGAGGCTCGCCTGCGCGTAGCGGATCAAGTTGGCGTTGACCACGCCGAGCGCCGCCTCCACCGCCGTGGGGTGCGTCGTCATCAGCTCCGTGATCGCGCCCTTGACGACGTTGCGCTTGAGCGTGTTCCACGCGTTGAACACGGTGTCGACGAAGAGCGCCTTGCCCCGGAGGGCCTCCGCGATGATCTCGATCGCCCGGAGCTGGGTGCCCATGGGCGTGTCGCGCGGCTCGAACGGCCGCAGCAGCTCGAGGCCCTCGGGGCTCGCGATCGTGTCGATGCCGTCGGGCATCGGATAGTCGTAGTCGTTCATCACTTTCAGCAGGTCGAGGTCGTAGGCCTCGAAGAACTCGAGGTGCACGGCGGCGGCGCGCTCCGCCGGGGCGTGCTGGTTGCCGAAGTGATACCAGACGGTGAAGGGGGGACGGTCCGCCGGCTTGCCGGCGAGGGTCGCGCGAACGCGCTCGATCTTGTCCATGTCGTGACCTCCGTGCTCAGGCGCGGGTATGGGGCTTGCAGATCATGCTCGATAGTACGTCGTCGGGGGCGCTCACCGTGCCGGCGGGGTAACTCTTACCGCCCTGAGGGAGGTAGAAACGTGGCGAAGGCCGAAGATTGTCCGCCCGACATGCCGAGTAGCAATGTCGAGCGGGTCGCCAAGCTCGAGGCGGATGCGCTCGGTGCGCGCTCGCTCGGCGCGCGGTGTGCCACAGGCCTCATTCGCTTCGCGGGCACCACCACGTTCGCGGCCATCCATCTGGTGTGGTTTGTCGTGCTGGCTCGCCGTGAACACCGGCCTGGTGCCGGGGGTGCGGCCGTTCGATCCCTATCCGTTCAGCTTCCTCACGCTCGTCGTGTCGCTCGAGGCGATCTTCCTCTCGATCTGGATCTTGATCGGCCAGAACGAGATGGAGCGCCTGGCGGACCGGCGTGCGCACCTCGATCTTCAGATCAATATGCTCGCGGAGCAGGAATCGACTGCCGCGATCCGGATGCTCCAGCGCATCAGCGAGCGCCTGGGTATCCCACCAGACGACACCGTCGACACGGCCCTCGCCGAGGAAACCGACGTCGAGCGCATCGCGACGGCCATCGACCGGACCGTGCCGTCATAGCCCGCCTTCCATCCTGGAGACTATGCCTTGCCTGGGGACTATGCCTTGGGGTTGCGCCGGGCATAGGACACGCCATACGCAGGAGACCGCGCCAGGAGGATCGGGTCGGCCGACAGCTCGATGCCGTCGGCGACATTGGCGGGGTCGAAGATCAGGCGTTGCTCGTCCGCCCCGCTGGTCGGCGAGATGCTGCCGATCTCCAGTCGACCCAGCTCAGCCGTGGGACGATCGGCCGGCCAGAGAGCGGTGGGATCATCCGTCGGATCGCCGTCCGCCGCCACTTGCAAGGTGAGCCTGAAGGCGGCGGGACCGCGCGCGAGGCGCTCGGCCAGCTCTTCGCGAAGGAAGTTCGGGCCGCGCTGGGAGCCCACCTCGGGCGTCAGAAGCGCCTCGCCGGCCTCCGGCACCCAGTGATAGCGGCCGAATCGGCTCGACCCGTCGGCGGCCGTGAAGCGAAAGGCATGCTCCGCGTGGTACGTCGCCTGGGCGTAGCTGGCGGGGATCGGCTTGGCCATCAATCGTCCGACGAAGGCCTTCGCGCCCGGATGGCTTTCCAGGAATCGGGGGACCGCATCCGGGACCGGCTTGCCCGTGGCCGGGTCCGGCAGTTGCGCCTCGAGAAACGCCAGGAGCTCCTCCGGTGTCCGGGCGACGAAGCCCTCGATCGAATTGGCCAAGATGTCGGCGGGCTTCCCGCCGGCGACTTGCAGCTTCACCGCCATCGAGCGCACGTTGGGCTGGCCGTCATGCACGTTGGGATCGCCGCTCGCATTGGCGAAGCGGATGGTGGCCGGGACCGGTTGCCCCCGGAGATGCTCGGCCCGGCTCATCCGGGGGGCCTCCGCCGACGCGCGGAAGGTGCCCTGGCAGACCAGCCCCTTGGCGTGCACGGGGCGAGAGCCGGGATGTGAACCGGCCATCTTGTACATCAGATCGACGATCCGTTCGGGAACGCTCTTGGAGTCGGTTGGCACGGGTGGCTCCTTTTCGCCCGCTAGTCGTCTGTCGGAGAAACCCGGTTAGAGCGATGAGAAGGGTCCAGCTGCGAGGCGGCGCCCGATGGCCGCCCGCGAGGCGTACTCTCTGTACGTTGAGCGTGCGGTCGAGGGCGCCAACGAAGCAGATGGGCCCTTATCATCGCTCTAGAGGTCGATCTTCTGGCGGGCCTGCGCCTTGTCCCACTTCTTGTCGTGGTCCTCGTCGAAGAGCAGGCTCTCGTCGGCGGCGGCGCGGATCCAGGCGCCCGCTTCCATCTCGGCCTCGAGCTGGCCGGGCGCCCAGCCGGCATAGCCCAGCACGAGCCGCAGGCGGCGCGGCCCCTTGCCGGCGGCGACGGCGAGCAGGATGGCGGGATCGGACGTCACCGACACGCCGTCCTTGACCACGGCGGAGTGCGCGCTCGTGTAGTCGCTCGTGTGCAGCGCGAAGATCCGAAGGCTTTCGACGGGCCCGCCGCCGTTCAGCCGGACCTTTCCCGACGCGGACGATCCGTCCATTCGCATCTGCTCGAGCAGCTTGGCGAGCAAGATCTCGCCGAGGGGCCGGTTCACGACGAAGCCCTGCGCGCCGCCCGCATCGTGGCTGACCATGTAGATCACCGTCCGCGCGAAGCGCGGGTCGCGCATCTCCGGGCTCGCGACCAGGAGCTCGCCGGCGAGGCTGCGGATTCGCGGCGCGGGGTTCGCGGGCCGCCCCGGGAGGACGCCGGCGAGGAGCGCCAGTGCCGACAGGCCGACGAGGAGTGCGCGCGCGGTCATGAGGACTCTCTTCGGCCGCCAGTATATCGGGGCGGTGAGCGATAATCACGCCCGAGATCTCGCGACCCA
>CAWIZN010000034.1:0-20533 GCA_963840495.1 uncultured Candidatus Rokubacteria bacterium | reverse complement strand
TGACGAAGACCAGATGGGAGGAGAGCGTCAGGGCGCGCTCCCCCGTCCGCGGGCTCTCGGCAAAGACCTGGACGCCCACCTCGAGCGAGCAGCGGCCCACGTACTCCACCTGGGCGCGCAGCACGGCGACCTCGCCGACCTTCACCGGATGCAGGAAGTCGATGTCGTCCATCGCGCCGAGCAGCACGTTGCCGCGGGCCACGCGCGAGGCGGCGATGGTGCCGCAGGTGGCAATCCACTGCATCATGCGCCCGCCATGGATCTGACCGGGAGCGCCCGCATGCTCCGGGAACACCCAGTTCACCATCTCGGTGGCCGTATCGGAGATCGATAGCATCGGTCGGCGCTGAGGGTAGCTTCTCGGCCCCGCCCAAGGGCATCGGACGTCGCCCGCGAGTCGAAAATCCTCGAAGTCCCTCGTGGTTCTACCATGTGGCCCCTGCCAAGTCCAGCGGGCCCGCGACCGGAATCCCTGGGCGTCAACGGCCGGGAGCAGAGGCGGCGGCCGGCGCCTCGAGCGTCACCCGGTCGAGCCGGTGATTGCCGCTCGCGTGCAGGCGCAAGTTCCGCACCTCCGGGCGGGCCACCGCCCAGTGCAAGCGCACATAGATCGGGATCCACGGCAGGTCCTCCGCGAGCATGGCCTGCGCGCGGATGTAGAGCTTCTGGCGCTCGGGCTTGAACGAGAGCTGGCTCGCCCGGATGAGAAGGTCGTCGAGTCGCGGGTTCCGGTAGAAGGAGAAGTTCGAGGCCCGCGGCCCCTTGACGGCGCCTTCGGCGGTCGACAGCGGATAGAGCAGGAAGTGCGGGTCGCCCGCTTCCGCCTGCTCTTCCACTAGGGCCAAGGCATGCTCGCCGGCTCGCAGCAGGGTGTGTGCGGTCTCGATCGACTCCGGCTGCACCGCGACGGCGAAGTCAGCCGCCGCAAGGGAGGCTCGGATCGCCTCCGCCGCACGCATCATGTCTGCGCGCTTGTCGCCGTCCACGACGAGAAGCGTCGGCGGGGTCGACCGCCGGAGACCACTCTCGGCCAAGAGCTTCCGCGCGCGCTCGGGACTGCCTTCGAGGATCACCGCGCCATCGCGCCGGCCCCAGACGCTCGTGGGGACGAATCCTCGGAGCGGAACCGCCGCGGCCCCGACGGCGAGCGAGATCGACGCCGGATCGATCGCGGTTGCCACCGCACGGCGAACCTTCCCCCGGCTGAACGGCTCCCGCTCCGTCTGAAGGGCGAGGTACCCCATGCGCCAACCCGGAACGGAGACCGCGCCGGACTGGCGGGTCGGCGCGCCGGCGGGGAAGAAGAGATCGAGGGCCTGAGCGTCGAGCGCCGCCGCAGCCTGTGAGGCGTCCGGAGCCGCCGTGAGCACGAGACGCCCGACGCGCGGACCGCCTGCCCAATGCCCGGGTCTCGCGTCCAGCACGATGCGCTCCGGCGCGATCTCGACGATCGCAAAGGGTCCGGTGCCCTGGAAGGGCGCCTTCCCCGCTCCCGGGGGCGAAGGCAGCACGATCGAGAGAGATGGATGTGCCAGGACGGCGAGCAACGGCGCGTACGGTTGCACGAGCGCGATCTGCACGGTCCGCCCGTCGGGCACGCGGATCTCCTTGACGACGCCCGGCACGCCGCGAAGCAGGCGGGGAGCAGCGGCGTTCACCGCCGGCGCATTCGGGTGTCCTGGTCGAATCAGCCGCTCCAGGCTGTCCGCCACGTGCTGCGAAGTCAACGGCGTGCCGTCATGGAACCGCACACCCTCGCGGAGACGAAACGTCCAGACGAGCCCATCTCTCGACACGGACCATTGCACGGCCAGCGCAGGTTCGACATCGCTGCCACCGTCGGTGTAGCGCAAGAGTGTGTCGAAGACCTGGCGGGCGACCAGCGGCACGGGTCCTTCCAGCGCGGACGCCGGATCGAGGCTTGGCGGTAGAACGGGAAGGCCGACGCGGAGACTGCCCGGTTCCGCCGGCCCGCGCGCGGGAACACCGAGGACGAGCACCAAGAGCAGGAGCCCGAGCACGGCACGCGACATGCTTAAAGTTATACGCCGGAATCACCGCCCGCGCGACGGCGCGAGCGAATCGGATGCTCGAGAGCGAAGCTAGAGCTTCCGGTGGCTGGTCACCGACGAATCGTGTCGATGCCCAACCGAAATTGAAGGAACGAGTAACGGAACTCCAGTGTTGGGAAACGCGTTGCTCAGAGTGAGCACGCATTGGAGGCGGGCGCGGCCGCGAATGGGGAAAAGTGAATGAATTCAACGGCTCATGCAATCGAATTCAAGCCAATTCGCTTGACTTAACTCGAAACGGCCTCCTATACTAAGGTCGCTTTCGGCCTCGCCCTGTGGTTCACCGAGAAAGGGACGGGTGACATGAAGGAGTTCGAGAAGAAAAATCCCAACCGGGAGCCCGCTTCCGAGGGCATGAAGGGGCTTTCAAAGTTCCTCCCTATGACCGATTCCAACTATCGCCGGCGACTGACGGAGTACGAGGTCCAAGTCCAGGATCTGCAGGCCTACGTGCGCTCGCTCGAGGCCGAGACGGGACGGCTGCGGAAAAAGATGGAGGAAGGGCCGAGGGAGTTCATGGTCCTCGAGAACAAGTTGCGAGAGGCCAATCGCCAGCTCGTGCAGGCGTTCAACCAGAACGAGAAGCTGGTGAACGCGCTCTACGAGGCCCGCGAGCAGATCACCTCGCTGAAGGAAGAGGTGGACAAGCTGTGCGCGCCGCCGTCGACGTACGGGGTGTATCTGGCGGCCAACGAGGACGGCACGGTGACGATCCTGTCGCAGGGGCGCAAGGTGAAGGTGAACCTGCACCCGTCGATCAAGGTGGAGGCGATCCGCCCCGGGCAGGAGCTGATCCTGAACGAAGGGCTGAACGTCGTCGAGACGGCGGGGTACGAGATCCAGGGCGAGGTGGTGATCCTCAAGGAGCGCCTGGACGACGAGCGGGCGCTGGTGACGCAGCGGGCGGACGAGGACCGGGTGGCGATGGTCGCCGAGCCGCTGCGGGGGGAGAAGCTGAAGGTGGGCGACCACCTGCTGCTGGACGGCAAGAGCGGCTACCTGCTCGAGAAGCTCCCCAAGGGGGAAGTCGAGGACCTGGCGCTGGAGGAAGTGCCGGACATCGACTACGAGGACATCGGCGGGCTGACGACGCAGATCGAGTCGATCAAGGACGCCGTCGAGCTGCCGTATCTGTACAGCGACTACTACAAGGAGCACCACCTGACGCCGCCGAAGGGCGTGCTGCTCTACGGCCCGCCGGGCTGCGGCAAGACGATGATCGCCAAGGCGGTGGCCAATAACCTGGCCGCGCGGATCTCGGAAAAGCGCGGGGAGAAGGTGAAGGGCTACTTCCTGAGCATCAAGGGCCCCGAGCTGCTCAACAAGTACGTGGGCGAGACGGAGCGCAAGATCCGGGAGATCTTCGTCAAGGCGCGGGAGAAGGCGGCCGAGGACGTGCCGGTGGTGATCTTCTTCGACGAGATGGACGCGCTGTTCCGCACCCGGGGGTCGGGCATCTCGTCCGACGTCGAGACGACGATCGTGCCGCAGCTCCTGGCGGAGCTGGACGGCGTCGAGGCGGTGAAGAACGTGATCGTCATCGGGGCCTCGAACCGGCAGGACCTGATCGACCCGGCGATCCTGCGGCCGGGGCGGCTCGACGTGAAGATCAAGATCGAGCGGCCGGATCGGGAAGCGGCGAGCGACATCTTCAACAAGTACCTGACCGCGAACCTGCCGATTCACGAGTCCGAGACGCGGCCGCACGGCGGCGACGTGCAGGCGGCGCTGGACCAGATGATCGTGGCGACGATCGAGGAGATGTACAGCCTGGGCGAGGAGAACCGCTTCCTCGAGGTGACGTACGCCAATGGCGACAAGGAGGTCCTGTACTTCAAGGACTTCTCCTCGGGGGCGATGATCGAGTCGGTGGTGCGGCGGGCCAAGAAGCTGGCGCTCAAGCGCTACATCCAGACGAGCGAAAAGGGCATCAAGGGCGAGGATCTCCTCAACGCCGTGCGCGAGGAGTTCAAGGAGAACGAGGACCTGCCCAATACGACCAATCCCGACGACTGGGCCAAGATCGCCGGCAAGAAGGGCGAGCGCATCGTCTACGTCAAGCCCCTCATCGGCGAGGTCAAGGACAAGCAGCGGGCGGTCGAGCGCGTCATCAATACCGGCCAGTACCTGTAAGCAAGGCGGCGGGGGGGAGGGTCGGACTCCCCCCCGCCGTATGTTCTTCACCAACTGACAAGGATCCGGGACATCATGGCCATTCCTAAGGTGATGGGGATCGAGACCGAATACGGCATCACGGTCAAGAACCAGCCTGACTTCAACCCGATCCTCTCCTCGCTCCTGCTCATCAATTCCTATGAGACGTACCGCTCGTCCCGCATCCGGTGGGACTACGAGGCCGAGAGCCCGCTGCGCGACGCCCGCGGGTTCGAGTACATGGAAGACAAGGAGGTCCCCTCGAAGGAAGAGTCGCGCCTGATCAACCTGATCCTCTCCAATGGCGCGCGCTTCTACGTCGACCATGCCCATCCCGAGTACTCCTCGCCGGAGACGACGAATCCCCGCGATTGCGTCATCTGGGACAAGGCCGGCGAGCGCATCCTGAACCTCTCCCGCTCCCGGGCCGAGGCGGTGTCCCCGCCCGAGCAGCGCATCTCGATCTACAAGAACAACACCGACTCCAAGGGCAACTCGTACGGGACGCACGAGAACTACCTGATGGACCGCAAGGTGCCCTTCGCCCGCATCGTCCAGCACCTCATGCCGTTCTTCGCGACGCGCCAGATCTTCACGGGCTCGGGGAAGGTCGGGGCGGAGAACAGCACGGAGCACTGCGACTATCAGATCTCCCAGCGGGCGGACTTCCTCGAGACCGAGGTGGGGCTCGAGACGATGCACAGCCGCCCCATCATCAATACCCGCGACGAGCCGCACGCCGACCCCGAGAAGTACCGCCGTCTCCACGTCATCGTGGGCGACGCCAATATGAGCGAGGTGTCCAACTACTTGAAGTGCGGCACCATGGCCATCGTGCTCAGCATGATCGAGGACGACTTCATCGAGAAGGATCTCTCGCTCGAGAGCCCGGTCATCGCCTACCGCCGCGTCTCCCGCGATCTCAACTGCCGGGAAACGATCAAGCTCAAGGACGGGCGCGCCCTCACCGCGGTGGAGGTGCAACGCGAGTTCCTCGAGATGGCGCACCGGTACTACCGCTCGCGCGAGCACGAGCCGTGGGTGCAGGACGTGCTGGCGCGGTGGGGCTCGGTGCTCGATCGGCTCGCCCGCGACCCCATGAGCCTCGATCGGGAGCTCGACTGGGTCGTCAAGCGGCAGCTCATCGAGAACTATATGAGCAAGCACGACCTCGATTGGGCCGACGCGCGCGTGGCCATGATCGACCTGCAGTACCACGACGTGCGACCGGGCAAGGGCCTGTACTACAAGCTGGAGGAGGCCGACGCCGTCGAGCGGCTGGTGACCGACGACGAGGTCACGAAGGCGCTGTACGATCCGCCCAAGGACACCCGGGCCTACTTCCGCGGGATGTGCCTGCAGAAGTATGCGGACGAGGTCGTCTCCGCGTCCTGGGATTCGGTGATCTTCGACCTCAAGGAAGGCCCGCTCAAGAAGATCTTCATGCTGGAGCCCCTGCGGGGAACCGAAGCCCATGTCCGGCAGCTCTTCGCGGACTCGCCCACCGCGGGTGACCTCCTGAGGAACCTCGGCAAGCCCAGTGGCGACTGCTGACATGGCGGGCGACCAGTGGCACAAGGCGTTCGGCGACTACTCGAATACGAGCTTCGCCGAGCTCTTGCGCCGGACGTCACCCGATCTGCTGCCTGCGCGCGAGCCGGGCCTGGACGGCGACGTGCCGGGCGTGCCGCACGGAACGACGGTCCTCGCGCTCCGCTATCGGGACGGCATCGTGATGGCGGGCGACCGCCAGGCGAGCGAGGGCTATCAGGTGGCCTCTCGGCGCATCGAGAAGATCTTCAAGTCCGACGACCTCTCCGGCATGGGCATCGCGGGCGCGGCGGGTCCCGCCATGGAGATGGCCCGCCTCTTCCAGACCGAGCTCGAGCACTACGAAAAGGTCGAGGGCGAGAACCTGTCGCTCGACGGCAAGGCCAATAAGCTCGGCCAGATGATCCGGATGAACCTGCCGATGGCGATGCAGGGGCTCGTGGTCGTCCCCATCTTTGCGGGCTTCGACGAGCGGGCGGGCACGGGGCGCATCTTCAAGTACGACGTGACGGGCGGGCGCTACGAGGAGACGGACTACTTCGCCCAGGGCTCCGGCGGCAAGGACGCGCGCGACTCCCTCAAGAAGCGATTCAAGCGCGACATGCCGAGGGACGAGGCGGTGCGGGTCGCCATCGAGGCGCTCATCGACGCATCCGACGAGGACCTCGGCACCGGCGGGCCCGACCTGATGCGCGGGATCCTGCCCTCCGTGAAGACCATCACCCGCTCCGGCTTCAGCGATGCCGGAGAAGACGAGATCCGCCGTCACTGCGAGGCCATCCTGAACGATCGGGAGAGACTGTAATGCCCCTGCCCTACTACGTCTCGCCCGAGCAGATCATGAAGGACAAAGCGGAGTATGCCCGCAAGGGCATCTCCCGCGGCAAGGCCATCGTCGCCATCGAGTTTCGGGACGGCGTCCTCCTCGTCGCCGAGAACCCGTCGACCCTGCTCCACAAGGTCTCGGAGATCTACGACCGCATCGCCTTCGCCGGGGTGGGCAAGTACAACGAGTTCGAGAATCTGCGCGTGGCCGGCGTCCGCCTCGCCGACGTCAAGGGCTACTCCTACAGCCGCGGGGACGTCAGCGCCAAGTCCCTCGCCAACGCCTACTCCCAGGCCCTCGGCAATATCTTCACCCAGGACATCAAGCCCTTCGAGGTCGAGGTGCTGGTGGTCGAGGTCGGCGATAGCAATAACGGCACGAAGAACGAGATCTACCACATCCTGTACGACGGCACGATCGAGGACGAGAAGAACTACGCCGCGATGGGCGGGCAGTCCGACGAGATCCGGCGCTACCTGAAGGACAACTACCAGGAGACCCTCGACTTCGCCGCCGCGGTCAAGCTGGGCGTACGCGCGCTGATGGTCACCCAGAACAAGACGCTGACCGAGCGCGACCTCGAGGTGGCGGTGCTCGACCGCGAGAAGGAGCGGCGGAAATTCCGGCGCATCCCCCCCGAAGTGCTCCATCAGCTCCTGGCCGACGACCCGCAGCCCTGAATTAAATCTACGTCCACCTTTCATACCTTGCCCATCGACCGACCCTCTGCTACCCTGGTCCGCAAATGAAAAGGCGCATCTTCGGGATCGAGAACGAGTACGGCCTCACCTGCACCCTGAACGGCCAGCGGCGGCTGTCCCCCGACAATGTCGCGCGGTACCTGTTCGAGAAGGTGATCCCGGGCGCCCGAAACGCCAATGTCTTCCTCGAGAACGGCGCCCGCCTCTATCTCGACACGGGCTTCCATCCGGAGTACGCCACGCCTGAGTGCGACGACATCACCGATCTCGTCATCCATGACAAAGCGGGCGAGCGCATCGTCGAGGACTTGCTTCACCAGGCGGAGAAGCGTCTTCGGGAAGACGGCATCTCCGGCCACATCTTGTTATTCAAGAACAATACGGACTCCGCCGGGAACTCCTATGGCTGCCACGAGAACTACTCCGTCAGCCGGGACGTGTCCTTCCAGCGGCTGGCCGAAGGGCTCATCCCCTTCTTCGTCACGCGCCAGATCTTCGCCGGCGCCGGGAAGGTGCTCCAGACGCCGCGCGGCTTTCACTATTGCCTGAGTCAGCGCGCCCAGCACATCTGCCAGGAGATCTCGGGGGCCACGACGTCCTCGCGCTCGATCATCAATACGCGCGACGAGCCCCATGCGGATGCCGAGCGCTACCGGCGCCTGCACGTGATCGTGGGCGACTCGAACATGTCCGAGGTCGCGACCTATCTGAAGGTCGGCACCACCGCCCTCATCCTGGACATGATCGAGGATGGCTTCTTCGACAAGGACTATAGCCTCCAGTCTCCCGTCCAGGCCATCCGCGACATCAGCCATGACCCGACGCTCCGCGAGACGGTGCGGCTCAAGGACGGGCGGGCCATCACGCCCCTGCAGCTCCAGATGGAATACGTGGAGATGGCCACGCGCTATGTCCAGTCCATCGACGCCGACCCCGTGACGCGCGACGTGCTGGCCCGCTGGACCTATATCATCGAGGCCCTGGCCGACGACCCCATGCAGCTCGAGCGCGAGGTCGACTGGGTCATCAAGCAGCGTGTCATCCAGGCCTACATGGAGAAGAACCGCCTGTCCTGGCGTGACCCCAAGGTGTCGCTCATGGACCTGCAGTACCACGACATCCGCCCGGACAAGGGACTGTACTGGAGCCTCGTCCGCCGCGGGCTCGTCGACCGCATCACCACCGACGAGGCGATCGAGCGCGCCAAGCACCTCCCGCCCCAGACCACCCGGGCGCGGCTCCGCGGTGAGTTCATCCGTCAGGCCAATCTCAAGGGGAAGGATTACCGCGTCGACTGGGTCTATCTGAAGCTGAACGACCCCGAGCGCGAGACCATCCTCTGCAAGGACCCGTTCCAGAGCCACGACGAGCGGGTGGAGCGGCTCATCCGCAGCTTCTAGCGCCGCGCGCGGCCGCTCGAGCCCGGCGGCGACTCGCCGGGTGGGGGCGGGGCGGGCACCCTCTCACCGGGACACGCTGACTCGCAACCCGCTCCTGCACTCGAAACGGGCCACGAGACCGAGCGTGTGCCTTCGTCTATCCGCAGAAGATACGGTCCCGGTGAGAGGGTGCCCGCCCCGCCCCCACCCGGCGCCCCGAGGTCGTTTCTTGCCTCCGGATCCACCGCAGGAACTCAATCCCCGTAGAGCCAGATTCCTTTGGAGGTTGAATCCTTGGCTGTGCCGGGTGGGCGAAGCCATGGCTTCGCCCATCCGGGATTCTTTGGGGTTAGCGGAGGACGGCCGTCGCGACCTTTTCCAGCTCTGCCTTCATTGCGGCTTCGGTGTCGGAGGTGGGGGGGCGGATGATGACTCGGTCGGCGCCGGCGTCGTGGAAGCGGCGGGCGAGGTCTCGGTCGGGCGGTTGGCCGAAGACCGAGATTGAGATTGACTTGGGATCGCGGCCCGCTTGCTTGGCGAGGGTGTCGAGCTTGGCGCGGGCTGCCGCGACGGCTTCGGGTGTGGTGCGGTTGGGGAGCCAGCCGTCGCCCCATTCGGCGATCCGCTCGAGCACCGTCTTGGCGTGGCCGCCGAGAATGACCGGGGGATGCGGCTTCTGGGCGGGCTTCGGGTAGGAGCGGACCAGGGGGAAGTCGTAGTACTTGCCGTGGTACTCGGCCTCGGCCTTGGTCCACAGCTCCTTCATCACGAGAATCGCCTCGCGGGTCTGTGTCCAGCGGTGATCGAAGTCCCCGCCCATGATCGTGGTCTCCTCGCGGTGCCAGCCGGTGCCGATGCCGAACAGGAAGCGCCCACCGCTGAACAGGTCGAGGGTCGAGATCTCCTTGGCGAGCAGGAGCGGATTGCGCTCGGGCACGAGCGTGATCCCCGTGCCCAGCTTGAGCCGGGTGGTCGTCCCGGACGCGCGCGCCAGCGCCACGAAGGGATCGACGAAGTGCGAGTAGCTCTCCGGGATGATGCCGTCGGCGGATCCGGGGAATCGACTGCTGCTGTGCACGGGCATGATGGGATGCTCGGCACACCACAACGACTCGAAGCCGAGGGCCTCGGCGGTGCGCGCGATGAAGCCCGGATCTACCTTGTACGCGGGAAGCGGGATGGACACGCCGATATTCATCGTCTGGCTCCCTCCATGTTCGTGGATTGACGAAGCGGCCTCAGGCGGCGCCCGCCGCCTGGACCAGGACCTCGCGGCCCTCGAGCATGTCCTCGCGCGAGCCGAAGGCCAGCATGTAGTGGCCGCGATAGCCACCGCCCTCGAGGCGCTGGAACATCTGGGGGAAATCGATGGTGCCCTCGCCGGGCTTCAGGTGCTGCTCGTGGTCACCGCGGTTGTCGGCCAGCCGCACCTCGCCGCAGCGCCCGAGGCCGATGGCATCGAGGAAGCCGCCGACGCCCTCCGGGACCAGGTGGGCATGGTTGACGGTGAACGCCCACCCGAGCGCGGGCGAGGCGATGCGGCTGAAGTACTCGCGGCACTCCTCGACGCTGAACGCGAGGTAGCGCACCTCGGCGTGCTCCGGCTCGCGGTTCAGGTTTTCGAGGAGGAGGCGCACGCCCGTCCGCTCGGCCCGCTCCGTCGCGCGCGCGAGCCGCGCAATGCCCGCTTCACGGCGGGCCGCGTAGTCCGACGAGAAGTGAAACCCGCCGTGCACGACGATCCATTCGGCGTGGATCCGCGAAGCGAGCGCGATATACGCCTCGAGATAGCGGTCGACCGCCTCCGCGACGAAGGGCGCCGTCTCCGCCACATTGACGCCCGACAGCGTGTGCAGACCGAGGTGGATGCCGTCGCGCTCGGCCGCGTCGCGCACGGCGGCCACGCGCTCGTCGCTCCAGAGATGCGGAGCGTTTGGCGCGGGCCCCGAGGCCTCCAGGCTGACGTCCAGGTAGCGGACGCCGTGGGCGCTCGCCCAGGCCAATCCCTCCTCGATCGGCCGGCGGCCGCCGAGGTCGATCCCGATGCGCTCGCGAAGCGTCATGCCCTGGCCCTCTCTCTCATCGCCATGCGCCAGTCGTGCACGATATCACGACGCCGGAGGCCTCCGCGACCGCATGGGATGCTATGCTGTCCGCCACGACCGCTCGCTCACCCGCTTGCGAGGGAGCCTCCAGGAGGAGACGACACCATGCTTCGCGACTGCCCCAACGGCGGCTATCGCTTCTTGCCCGGCATCAGCGCGTTCTCGTCCGGCACCGTCGCCATGCCCGGCCACGAGATCGTCCACGTCACGCTCGCCTCGCCGCTTCCCTGGCGCGACGGGTTCGCGCGGATCGACCGCCATCTGCGCACCGAGAAGCGGCCGAGAACGGCGCTGTGCGGGATCGAGCTTCGGAGCCCGCAGCCCTTCACCTTCGACGGCTTTGCGGAGTTCAACGAGGGCTATCGCGGACTCTTGAAGGAGTGGAACATCCTCGTGGGCGAGGACAATCCGATTCCCCGCACGAACGTGGCGCCGGTCGCCGCCGCGCCGTCCGAGCCCTCGCTCTACGCCTTCGCCTACACCGTGCCCGGCACGACGCCCGCGCCGACCTTCATCGTGGCCGGCGCGGGCGAGATGCGCGACCGGGCGCAGGGCCCGGAGGGCATCGTCCGCCACGGGGACACGTCGCCGGACGGGATGCGCGAGAAGGCGCGCTTCGTGATGGGGGTGATGCAGGATCGCCTGCGCGCGCTCGGCGGCGACTGGAGCCGCGTGACGGCGATCGACGTCTATACGGCGGAATCCATCCACGGCTTGCTCACCGAGGAGATCCTGGGCCCGGCCGGCCCCGCCGCCATCCACGGCGTCCACTGGTTCCCAAGCCGCCCGCCGATCCGCGGCCTCGACTTCGAGATGGACCTCCGCGGCGTCGCCCGCGAGCTGGTGCTTTAGAAAGGAGACCGACCTTGCCCAATGGATTGACCGCCGTCCTCAACCAGCCGGGGAAGCCCCTCGAGCTGGTGACCTTGCCCACGCCCGAGGTGGAACCAGGTGGCGTGCTGATCAAGAACACCGCCGCGGCGATCTGCGGCTCCGACCTTCACTACTGGCGCAATGACGGGAACTACCAGGGCCCGGACATGCGACGGGTGCCCGGCCATGAGTTCACGGGCGTCGTGCACAGCCTGGGCAAGGACATCCGGCACGATTCGTTGCGCCGGCCCCTCAAGGAGGGCGATCGCGTCGCGTTCCCCTTCTTCAACCCGTGCAATCGCTGCTACTGGTGTATCCGCGGAGAGCATCACGCGTGCCCGCATCGCCAGCGCCGCAGCAATCAGTTCACGCTCGACGAGTATCCGTTCTGTGACGGCGGCTACGCCGACTACTACTACCTGCCGACGGGGCACTACGTCTTCAAGGTCCCCGACATCCTCCCCGATGAGGCGATTCCCCCCGTGAACTGCGCCCTCTGCCAGGTGCTCTACGGCATCGAGCAGGCGAATATGAAGTTCGGCGACATCGTGGTCATCCAGGGCGCGGGTGGGCTCGGCATCTACGCCGCCGCGGTGGCGGCGGAGCGGGGTGCCTCGAAGGTCATCTCGATCGACGGCCAGCGGCCTCGCCTCGAGCTCGCCAAGCAGTGCGGCGCCACCCATCTGATCGATCTCAACGAGTTTCCGACACCCGAGGCCCGCGTGCAGCAGGTCAAGGAGCTCACGGACGGGCGCGGCGCCGACATCGTCGTCGAAGTCGTCGGGCTGGCCGCCGCCACGATCGAGGGCCTGGACATGGTCCGCATCAACGGCCAGTACGTCGACATCGGCAATATCGTCCCGCAGACAGTGACGCTGCCCGCGACCAAGGTCATCACCCAGCAGATCAAGTGGCACGGCGTGACGCACTACGATCCGTGGATCATCCCCGCCGCGCTCGACATGCTCGTTCGCACGCGAGACAAGTACCCCCTGTCCCGCGTGGTCTCGCACAGCTTCCCCCTGGCGGAGATCAACAAGGCGTTCGAGTTCGCGGAGTGGCAGGGCAAGAACACCGGGACGGCGGCGACGCGCGTGATCCTGAAAGCGTAGAGGATGAAAGGGCCCGCGCTCGTTGGGCCCTCGGCCGCACGCTCAACGCAGAGAGATACGCCTCGCGTGCGGCCTCGGGCGCCGCCTCGCATCTGGACCTTTTTGAGCACTGCGAGTTTTCCGCACCCTGCTAGCGAGGGCGGTCAGCCGAGCCGCTTCGCCGAGACGTTCAGCCGAGCTTCTTGGGGACGAGGTGCTTGACGCGCGGCAGTACCTCCTCGGCGAGGAGCCGCATCGACGTGTGCCAGGCCTCGGCCTGGCCGCCCGCGTAGTCGAAGCAGAACACGAGCAGCGTGCCGAAGCCGCCCACCTCGCCGTAGACGCGCTCGAGCTTCTCCGCGACGGTGGCCGGCGAGCCGATCAGCCAGTTGTGGCGGGCGCAGTAGTCGGGCGTCACGTCCGAATCGGCCACGCTCGGATCGTGCTTCAGGTATTCGAGGTAGCCGAAGGCGCCGAGCAAGGGCAGGAAATATTCCCGCATCATCCGGCCCATCATGCCCCCCGCCGACAGCTTCATCGCGTCGGCGTCCGTCTCGGCGACGAAGACCTCGCGCACCATCCGCCAGTCCCCGCGGTACGGTGTCCGGCCGGTCCTGCGCGCGCCCTCTTCCACGGACTCCCAGTGCCCCCCGACATAGCCCGGGTTCAGGTTCAGGCTCATCGGGATGAAGCCGCGCTCGCCCGCCAGCTTGAGCGTGTCCGAATTCTTGCTGAGGCCGGCGACCCCGATCGGCGGATGCGGCTTCTGGAACGGCACGATATGAGCCTTGAGGGTCCCGAACATGGTGTCCGGCTTCGACACGTTCCAGAACTTGCCCTTGAAGTCGAACGGCTCGGGCGAGGTCCACAGCTTGAGGATGATGTCGAGCGACTCCCGGGTCATCTCCCGGTTGACTCCCGTCATGCCGTCGACGTTGAACATCGTCCAGTCACTCGGCAACCCGCTCGCCGCGATGCCGAAGTTGAACCGCCCCTGCGCCATGTGGTCGAGCATCGCCACGCGATTGGCCAGCTCGGCGGGATGATGATACGGCAGGAGAAACCCGCCGGGCCCGAGCCGGATATTCTTCGTCTGCAAGAGCGCCTGGGCCACGAGGAGATCCGGCGACGGATGCGGCTCCCAGGGCGCCGTGTGGTGCTCTCCGATCCAGGCCTCCTTGTAGCCCAGCTCATCGGCCCACCGCAGCACCTGGAGGTCCCATTGGTGGCCGTCGTAGAGGCTGCGCTCCGGGGGATGTGACGGCATGGTGAACAGGCCCAGCTCCATGGCGAACCTCCTCGCGTGGATGAGTGACCGCTCGCGCGCTCCGGCCCGATGCGGCGCTGCTCCGGATCGCTTCATCCGGAATAGCATACGGGCCCAGCCGGGAAAAGGCACGGAGCGTCACGCGGCCGAGGCACCGCGCCCAGGGCCTGCCCATCGTTGACAGGCTGGCTCACCGGGCGCAAACTCCGCGGGGCAAGCACAGAGTCACGAAAGGACACGCGATGCGCTTCGGCGTCTGCGTCATGGCCAATATCGACGAGATCGGCTTCTTCCCTCACGCCGAGGCGCTCGGCTTCGACTCCGTGTGGGTCACCGACAGCCAGATGCTGTTCTCGGACTGCTACGTGGTGCTGGCCCTCGCCGCGCGAGAGACCACCCGGCTTCGCCTCGGTCCCGGCACCGCGATCTGCGGCACCCGCATCGCGCCCGTGCACGCGGCGGCGATGGCGACGCTCAATCGGCTGGCGCCCGGCCGGGTCCACCTCGGCATCGGCACCGGCAATACCGCCATGCGCACGATGGGTCAGCGGCCCATGCGCATCGCCGCGTACGACGACTACCTCCGCGTGCTGAGCGGGCTCCTGCGCGGCGAGGTCGTCGACTACACGTTCAACGGCGTGACCCGGCCCATCAAGATCCTGATGCACGACAAGGAGTACATGAGCCTCGAGCCGCGCATCCCGCTCTACGTCTCGGGGTTCGGACCCCGGGCGATGGAGCTGGCGGGCCGGTACGGGGATGGCCTGGTCTTCGCCATCCCGCCGCGCGGCGTGCCCGTGGCCGAGGCGCTCGGCCACGCGCGTCGCGGGGCAGAGCAAGCGGGCCGGCCGATCGACGGCTTCAAGAACTGCGCGCTCACCAATATCGCGCTCCTCGACCCCGGCGAGCCCGCCGACTCCGCGCGGGTGCTCGACGCCGTCGGCCCGAACGTCATGGCGAGCGTCTACTATTTCTACGACGAGGTGCGCGAGCGAGGCATCGATCCCCCGCCCTTCCTCCGGCCCATCTGGAAGCGCTACTGCGCGCTCGTGGAGGCAACCCCTCCCGAGCACCGGCACTTCCGCACCCACGAATTCCACTACACGCGCCTGCATCCGGGCGAGGCCGAGCTGATCGACGCCGACCTGGTCCGCGCCACCTGCCTCGTCGGCACCGCGGACGAGCTGATCGAGCAGATCCAGGAGCTCGAGCGCCAGGGCCTCCAGGAGCTGATGTTCGCCACCGGCGTCGACGGCAAGTGGCGCTTCGCGGAGGAGCTTGTCGCGCCGCGTGATGGCGCGCATCTAGAAACTCGGAGGGGGGCTCCGCCCCCCTTCCGATACCTCCCCCCGAACAGCGGATTGCGCCGGCGAAGCCGGCGCTCGAACGGCGGTTACTCCGACACGCTCTTGGCGCACATTACTCGGAAACGAACCACCGCCGAGGCGGGCGGGGGCCGGGGCTGGGTCCTCCGACCACCGACTTCCTACCGATTCACGCGCGCGCGGTCGGGCGCGCCGCCGGCGCGCGGCGCTTCTTCTTTTTGAGCGCGGGGATGACGTGCCGGCCGAACATCTCGATGGACGACATCACCTTGTCGTGCGGCACCGTCTCGGTCGCCATGAGGAACTGCAGCTCGTCGACACCCGCGGCCTCGTGAATGGCGATGGCCCGCAGGCAGGTCTCGGGATTGCCGGCCACGAGCACGCCGCGGTCGACGAGGGTGTCGGCGTCGATCTGGTTCCACAGGGCGGTCGCGATCTGCCCGGAGCCGCCGGACAGATCCACCTCGGGCGCGCCCTCGGCACCCTCCGTCTTGAGATAGCGCGCGAAGTTCGCCTTGAGATGCTCGGGCACACCGCCCCACGAATCGACGAGCTGCTCGTACAGGTGCGTCTGGTCCTTCAGGTACGGGCGATCCGGCCCGAAGAAGGTTCGGAGCGATTTCGCCGCCAGCTCGCGCGCCGCCTTGTCGTCGGCGTCGCAGAGGCCCATCGTCGAGGACAGCCACTGGTCGTTGACGACCTTGCCCACCGGGGTCGCGTGGCGCACGCGCTCCTTGTACGCCTTGATGTGCGGCTCGAGGTAGGACGGCGCGGCCACGCTCAGGGCCATCACCCCGATGCCCTTCTCCGCCGCGAGCTGATACGTGGCGGGCTGGAGCGCCGCCACCCATATGCGCGGGTGCGGCTTCTGATAGGGCTTCGGGCGCACGTCGCGCGGCGGCACGCTCCAGAACTGGCCCTCCCACGAGAAGAGGCCGTCCTCCCAGATCTTCGGGATCATCGCGAGCGACTCTTCCCACATCGCGCGCGTGTGGCGCGGATCGATGCCCATGCCGATCTGCTCGTACGCCGCCGACCGGCCGGTGCCGAACTCGACCCGGCCCCCCGACAGGTGATCGACCATCGCCACGCGCTCGGCCACGCGCACGGGATGGTGGTAGGGAAGAATCACCACGCCGAATCCGAGGCGAATGCGCTTGGTCCGCTGGGTCAGCGCGCCGAAGATCACCTCCGGGCAGGGGGACATCGAGAAGCTCGTCAGGAAGTGGTGCTCGACGAACCAGACGGCATCGAAGCCCATCTTGTCCGCGAGCACGCATTGCTCGATCGTCTCCTCGATGACCGCGTGGTCATCGACCACGGGCCGCTGCATCTCGTACGCCAGGCTCAATCTCATGCGCGGGCCTCCCTTGAACGCCTCGTGAGCTGCCTCCGGACCTGCTCCTGGCGGGCCCATTGTGGCACGGGCGCCCGCCCGCGCACCACGCCCTTGCCGGAGCCGGCTGCCGCGCTATACTCCGGCCGACGCAAGACCACGCAAGGAGGCGTTCCCATGGAGATCAAAGCTGCCGTCTGCCGCGCGACGCATGTGCCGGTGGGCATCGAATCGATCGACATCGACCGGCCCCTCGGCCGGGAGGTCCTCGTCCGCACCGTTGCCACGGGCGTCTGCCACAGCGACCTGCACGTGGTCGACGGAGACGGGCGATTCGCCCTCGACCGCGGCATCGTGCTCGGTCACGAAGGCGCGGGCATCGTCGAGGCCGTCGGGGATCAGGTGACGGAGCTTCGTCCCGGCGACCACGTGGTGGCGTGCCTCTCCGGCTTCTGCGGAAGCTGCGCCCAGTGCCTCAGCGGTCACCCCAATGTCTGCGTCGGCGGCGCAGTGGCGCGCGGCGAGTCGGCGGCCCCGCGCCTATCGAAGAAGGGACAGGGCATCCCGTCGTTCGCCGGCATCGGCAGCTATGCCGAGCGCATGCTGCTGCACGAGAACTCCGTGGTGAAGATCGACGACGACCTGCCGCTGGATCTGGCCGCGCTCGTGGGCTGCGGCGTCCTCACCGGGGTCGGGGCGGCGCTCCGGAGCGCGGGGCTCGAGGCCGGGCAGACGGTCGCCGTCTTCGGCTGCGGAGGCGTGGGGCTGTCGATCGTCCAGGGGGCGCGCATCGGCGGCGCGCGGCAGATCATCGCGCTCGACCAGTTCGACAGCAAGCTCGAGATGGCCCGGCGCGTCGGCGCGACGCACGTCATCAACACGTCGAACGACGACCCCGTCAAGGCCGTGCGCGCGCTCACTCGCGGCGCCGGCGTCGACCATGCGTTCGAGGCCGTCGGCAACGCGACCCTCGTCCGTCAGGCCATCGAGAGCCTGGCCATCCGCGGCACCGCCACCATCGTCGGCGTCCTGCCGCCCGACGCGAAGATCGAGTTCCCCTGGATGGCCATCCGCCCCGAGTGCCGCGTGCAGACCTCCCGCATGGGCGGCAACCGCTTCCGCACCGACATTCCGCGGTATCTCGACTTCTATCGCCAGGGCCGGCTCCTGCTCGACGAGATGGTCACTCGCCGCGGGCGCCTCGACGACATCAACGACGCCTTCCGCGCGATGAAGGCGGGCGAGGTCGCGCGCACCGTCTTGATGT
Source organism: uncultured Candidatus Rokubacteria bacterium (assembly GCA_963840495.1). Lineage (GTDB taxonomy): Bacteria > Methylomirabilota > Methylomirabilia > Rokubacteriales > CSP1-6 > CAWIZN01. Next base: position 2,586 of record CAWIZN010000034.1, on the reverse strand, counting down.
TCGACTGAGAAGGCCCATGCGCATCGACAAGGACGTGCCGATGACGGCGCGGGACGGCGTCGTCCTGCGCGCGGACGTCTACCGGCCCGACGGGCCCGGCCGCTTCCCCGTCCTGCTCTCGCGGCTGCCCTACGACAAGAATGGCCGCCGGCGCCCCGGCGACATCGACGTCTTCGTCGAGCACGGCTACGTCGTGATCATGCAGGACACGCGGGGCCGCTTCGCCTCGGGTGGAGGCGAATACGAGCCGCTCGTCTGGGAGGCGCAGGACGGCCACGACGCCGTCGAGTGGGCGGCCCAGCTCCCCTATGCCGACGGGAACGTGGGCACGATGGGCCAGTCCTATCTCGGCGCCACCCAGTACTTGCTCGCGCCCACGCGGCCGCCGCATCTGCGGGCGGCGTTCCCCGCCTCGGCGCCCGCCGACTTCCACCAGTGCTGGGCGTATCACACGGGCGGCGCATTCGAGCTCGGGTGGCAGATCCCCTACGCGATCCTCATGGCGCGGGACACGATCGAGCGCCAGGGGCTCACGGCGACGCTCCTGCCCGAGCTCGAGCGCGTGCTCGCCGCGGCGCCGACGCCGTGGGCGCCGCCGCTCGGCCCCGAGGCGTACCGGCGCCTGCCCCTCATGGCCTGGGCCGAGCTGCTCGAGCCGGTGGCGAAGTATCTCGGCGACTACCTCCGGCATCCACACGACGGACCCCCGTGGTGGGACATCAACGTCGAGCGGCGGCACGCGGAGATCGCCGTGCCCATGTACCACGTGACGTCGTGGTACGACATCTTCCTCCACGGGGGCATCGCGAACTTCCAGGGCCTCCGGCACTCTGCCAAGACCGAGCCGGCCCGCGCGGCGCAGAAGCTCCTGATCGGCCCCTGGGCCCACCTGTTCCCCTACACCAGCCCGACCTCGACGGGGACGGGCGAGATCGACTTCGGCCCCGCGGCCCTCGTCGATCTGCACGAGACCCAGCTCCGCTGGTTCGACCACTGGCTGAAGGGCATCGACACCGGCATCCTCGACGAGCCGCCGGTCCGGATCTTCGTGATGGGGGACAATCGCTGGCGCGACGAGCAGGAGTGGCCCCTGGCGCGCACGCGCTATACGCCGTACTACCTGGGCGGCGGCGGGCGAGCCAATACCGCGGGCGGCGACGGCACCCTCGGCCCTGCCGCCCCCGCCGAGGATCCTCCCGACCACTTCGTCTACGATCCCGCGGTACCCGTGCCGACGCGCGGCGGCAATACGCTCATCCTCGCCATGGGCGTCATGGACCAGCGCCCGGTGGAGGCGCGCGCCGACGTGCTCGTCTACACGAGCGACGTGATGACGGCCGGCCTCGAGGTGACGGGGCCCATCGCGGTCACGCTCTACGCCGCGAGCACCGCGCCCGACACCGATTTCACCGCGAAGCTCGTCGACGTGCACCCCGACGGGTATGCCCGGAACCTGGCCGACGGCATCATCCGCGCCCGCTATCGCCACTCGAGGACCACCCCCGCCCTCCTCACGGCAGGTGAAGTCACGCAATTTGCCATCGACCTCTGGGCCACGAGCCACGTCTTCCTGCCCGGCCATCGGATTCGCGTCGAGATCTCGTCGAGCAACTTCCCGCGCTTCGATCGCAACCTGAACACGGGCGAGGACCAGGCCACCGGCACGCGCTGGCAGGCCGCCCGGCAGACGATCTTCCACGACGCCCGCTACCCGTCGCATCTCATGCTGCCCGTCATCCCGCGCTAACCCGAGCCCGACCCGACGAAGGAGCCCGCCATGACCTCTCCCCTTGTGACCTATGCCGTCGACGGCCGCGTCGGCGTCATCTCGCTCAACCGCGGCGACAAGCTGAACGCGATCAGTGGCGACCTCAAGCGCGCGCTCTCGAGCGCTTCCACGAGGCCGACGGAGATCCCGCCACGAGCGTCGTCATCCTCCGCGCCGAGGGACGGAGCTTCTGCGCGGGCTACGACATCTGCCCCAATCCGGCCCGGGCGGCGCGAAGGGGAACACGCTCGCCTGGCACGAGTCGCTGACGGACGACGTCGCCCTCGAGATGACGCCGTGGGACATGAAGAAGCCGGTGGTGGCCGCCGTCCAGGGGCACTGTCTAGGCGGCGGCTGCGAGCTGGCGATGATGTGCGACATCACCATCGCCGCCGACGACGCCGTCTTCGGCGAGCCCGAGATCCGCTTCTCGAACGTCGGCCCCGCGCTGATCATGCCCTTCGTCATCGGGCTCAAGCCCGCCCGCGAGCTGCTCTACCTCGGCGACCCGATCGATGCGCCGACCGCGCTGCAATACGGCATGGTCAACCGTGTCGTGCCCCGGACCGATCTTGAGCGGCGACGATGAAGTTCGCCCGCCGGCTGGCCCTCATCTCTCCGAGGCCCTCGCCGGCACGAAGCTCGCGCTGAACCGCGGCGCCGATGCCGCGGGCTTCCGCAACGCTATCCGCGCCGGCCTCGACATGGTGGCCCCGCTCTATGCGGCCCGGACCGAGGTCGGGATGAAGTTCGACGAGATCAGGGAAAAGGAAGGCCTCGGCGCGGCCCTGCGCTGGCGGGGAGCCCAGTTCGCGGAG
>CAWIZN010000033.1:0-169163 GCA_963840495.1 uncultured Candidatus Rokubacteria bacterium | reverse complement strand
GGCCTGGAGGTTGTACGTGCCGGCATCGGTGTCGGAGTACACGCTCAGCGCCATCGTGGCGCCGTCGCTCTCACCGGGGCCCAGCGGGGCGATCGCCTGCACGCCCTTGAGGTTCTTCACTCTGGTGGAGCCGACGACGAGCCAGAACTTCGTTATCGTCGGATCCTCCGCCGCCGCCAGGCCCTGGTTGGTGACCGTCGACGTGAGGGCGAAGCTATCGCCGGCCCGCGCGGTCGCGGGAGGGTCGCCGAGGGTTGAAATCACCAGATCCGGCCTGTCCGTGGCCCCCGCCGCCAGCGGATTCAGCAACAGCAGACTCAGGCCAAGACCCACCGCGGACCCCACTGCTCTGCGACCTAGTGGCTGCACTGGCACGGCCTCCTCATATGTAGGGCGTTTCCCTGTAGCGTCGCTCTGCGTCGCTCGCCCCGGCGACTACTGGCCGGCGCCTACGACGCAAGCCCAGTGCCAACCGCGAGTCCCGGTTGCACTGGTGACCCCCCCTGTCAGGTCGAGTCGGGGTGCCAGCGTAACACCGCGCCACTGTGGAGAACGGCGGTCGAGCATTGGCGGCCGGGGCTGGTCGGTTCGCTCGAGACGTGTGTCGCGCCCTTCGAGAGGACATCGCCGGCAAGGGCAAGGAAATCACGGGACTGGATCGAGGAGTTCCCACATTGGCCAGCGCCGCGCAAGCAGTGAGCACGGGATCAGTTGCGCCCCCCGGCGGAGTGGGGTAATAACGGACCGTGCCAGCCGGGGGTGGGCGACCCAAGGTCCAGCTCAGCGAGGTCAGCGTCGCCTTCAGCGGGCACGGCGGGACCGTCCTGGCCCTCGATCGGATCTCGCTGGACGTCGCGGCGGGGGAGTTCCTGTGCCTGGTGGGCCCGAGCGGCTGCGGCAAGTCCACGCTGCTCCGCGTCTGCGCGGGCCTGGTGCGCCAATCGGCCGGCGAGGTGGCGATTCACGCCGAGCACCCGGGCACGCCGCTCACCGCCATGGTCTTCCAGGAGCACGCGCTCCTGCCCTGGCGCACGGTGCTCGACAACGTGGTGTTCGGCCCGGAGAACCGCGGCGTGCCGCGCGCCGAGCGCCAGGCGCATGCCCGCGAGATCCTGGCGCTGGTCGGGCTCGCCCGGTTCGCCCACGCCTATCCGTACCAGCTCTCCGGGGGCATGAAGCAGCGCGTGGGCATTGCCCGGGCCCTTGCCAATGATCCCGAGGTGCTCCTGATGGACGAGCCCCTCGCCGCCCTCGACGCCCAGACGCGCACGATCATGCAGGAGGAGTTCCTGCGCATCTGGGCCGAGCTGGGGAAGACCGTCATCTACGTCACGCACTCGATCGAGGAGGCGATCCTGCTGGGCGATCGGATCGCGCTCCTGACGTCCCGGCCGGGCCGGATCAAGCAGCTCTTCCCGGTCACCCTCGGCCGGCCGCGCGGGCTCGAGGTGCGCGCCTCGCCCGATTTCGGCGCGCTCGTCGACAAGATCTGGGCGGAGCTGCGCGATGAGGTCCTCCGCGCCACGGCCGACGACGCCGGCGGCGCCCCGTCGTGAGCGCGCCGGGTCCCGGGCGGGCATGAGTGGCACGCCCTCGCGGCGGGGGTGGCCCGAGCGGGCGATCGGCATCGCCTCGCCGCTGCTCTTCCTGGTCGCCTGGGAGGCCGCGAGCGCGGCGGGGCTCCTGCGGCCCCAGTTCTTCCCGCGCCCCACGCTGATCCTGGGCCACGCGCTCGACCTCGCGCTCGATGGGTCGTTGGGTCGCCACGCCGGCATCACCACGGCCCGGGTCGCCGCGGCGTTCGCGCTGGCCCTGGTGCCGGGCGTGGCGGTGGGCCTGGCCATGGGCATCTCGCGGCGCGTTCGGGACGGCCTCGACCCCCTCTTCGCCGTGACCTATCCGATCCCGAGCGTGCTCTTCCTGCCGCTGTTCTCCTTCGTGCTCGGTCCCGCCGAAGCCGCGCTGGTGGCGACCAGCGCCATGACCTCGTTCTTCCTGGTGGCCTATACCACGATGACCGGCGTCCAGCAGATGGACCGGACCGTGCTGGAGGCGGCGGCGCACTTCGGGGCCCGCGGGCGGACGCTCTTCGCCAAGGTCCTGCTGCCCGGCGCGATGCCGTTCATCTTCACCGGGATGCGGCTCGGGCTCGGTTACGCCCTCATCGTGGTGATCGCCGTGGAGATGGCGAGCGCTCAGCAGGGGCTCGGCGCGCTCCTGTGGCTGTCCTGGGGATTGCTCAAGGTGGAGGACATGTACGCCGCGCTCGGCGCCATCGCGCTCCTCGGCGGCGGCCTGCTCTGGATGCTCGGCCGGTGCCGCCGGCGGCTCGTGCCGTGGCTAGAGCGATGATAAGGGCCCATCTGCTTCGTTGGCGCCCTCGACAGCCGGCTCAACGTACAGAAAGTACGCCTCGCCGGCTGCCTTCGGGCGCCGCCTCGCAGCTGGACCCTTCTCATCGCTCTAGCCGCGTTTCTCCGACAGGCTCTTAGGCAGGCGCGATGGGCGTGCTCGTGCCCGTCATCGTCCTCACCGCGTGGGAGGCCGCGGTGTGGCTCGGCCTGCTGTCCGCGCGCTATTTCCCGCCGCCGACCGCCATCGCGGCCACGTTTGCCCACCTGATCGCCGGCGGCGTCCTGTGGAAGGAGGCGCTCGTCACGCTGGCCCGGCTCGCCGCCGCCTTCCTCCTGGCGGCGGGGCCGGCGGTGGCGCTCGGCCTGGCCATGGGCCTCTGGCGCCCGGTGCGGAGCGCCGTCGAGCCGTATGTGGCGCTGCTCTACCCCTTGCCCAAGATCGCGCTCCTGCCGCTGCTCCTCATCGTGCTCGGCGTGGGCGAGACGGCCTTCGTCGTGACCGGCGCCATCACCGCATTCTTCCAGATCGTGCTCAGCACGGCGGGCGGCGTGCAGAGCCTCGACCCGCGCCTGATCGAGGTGGGCCGGAACTACGGCGCGCGGGGCGTGGGCCTCTTCCGCAAGATCATCCTGCCGGGCGCCTTGCCCGCCATCTTCACGGGCCTCCGGCTCGGGCTCGGGCTCGCCCTCATCACCGTCATCGTCGTCGAGTTCGTCACCGCCAAGAGCGGGCTCGGTCATCTCGTGTTCCGCTCCTGGCAGATGCTGCTCACCGCGGAGATGTTCGCCGCCTTCGTCCTCATCGGACTGATCGGTCTCGCGCTCACCCGAGGGCTGCGCCTGCTGCAGCAGCGCGCGCTGGCCTGGACACCGCCGGAAAGGGAGCTCACATGAGAATGTCTCGCGCCATCGTCGTCGCCTCGCTGGTCGTGCTCGCCGCCGCGCCCGCCGCCTGGGCTCAGGCCAAGCCCACGGTCAAGATCGGCTACATCCCCACGGATTCCTTCGCCGCGCTCTTCCTGCTCGCCGACCGCCACCTCCCGGCGGCGGGCATCAATGTCGAGACCGTGCGGCTGGCCGGCGGGCCCGAGATCGTCTCCCAGGTGGCGACCGGCCAATTGCAGCTCGGCGGCGCCGGCATGGGCGCGGCCGGCTTCAACGCGGTCGTCTCCGGGCTGCCCGTCGAGTACATCGCCCCGCTCCACTCCGGATACGTGGAGGACTACTTCGTCGTGCGCAAGGCCCTCTGGGGCAAGGAGGTCAAGCGCATTGCCGACCTCAAGGGACGCGCGGTGGCGCTCAATGTCCGGGGCGCCGCGGTGGAATGGATCCTCGACCTGGCGCTTCGCCGCGACGGGCTCACCATCAAGGACGTGCAGGTGAAGCTCATGCCCTTCCCCGACATGGTCCCGGCGCTCGAATCGGGCGCCGTGGACGCGGCCATCCTGTCGGAGCCCTTTCCGACCCTCGCCGAGGAAAAGGGCATCGCGGTGCGCCCCCTGACGAAGGCGCCCGGCGCCAAGCCCGTGCCGATCACCGCCATCTTCTGGAACAAGGAGTGGGCGGCGGCCAACCCGGACCTCGCCAATCGCGTGATGGTCGCCTATCTGAAAGCCGCGCGCGATCTCGCCCTGGGCGACGGCTGGCAGGGCGACAAGACGCTCGACGTGATCGTGAAGTTCACCCCCGCCAAGCCCGAGGTGCTGAAGAAGGCGCGGCCGCACGCGCTCGACGCGAACCTCGAGATGGACGCCTCCGTGCTCGACTCGATGCAGAAGTTCAATGCCGAGCTCGGCTATCTGAAGTACAAGGAGCTGCAGCCCGTCGGCAAGCTCTTCAACTTCGCCTACCGCGACCGCGCCGTGCAGGAACTGGGACGGAAGTGACCGCTCCGATGTCTTAGCCGAGGTGGGCCACCCGGGGCGCCACGTCCTCCATCAAGAGCCGCAGGCTCTCGTGATCCCACCCGGCATCGTCCGAGTCCGTCGTGATCGCCAGCAGCGTGCCGAAGCCACCGCTGTCCTCGTGGAGCTCGTGGATCTTCTCCGCGCATTCCGAGGGGTCGCCCACGATCCAGACGTGCTCCATCAAGTAGTCCACGGTGACCGCCTCGTCGGGCATCGATGGATCGAGCTTGGTCGACGCCATCTGGATCGTGCCGACGCGATTGGGGAGCTGGTGCTGCACGTAGTTTCGCCCCATCACGGCGCGGGCGCGCTCGCGCGCCGCCGCCGGGGTCGGCGCGACGAGGACGTCTCGCGCGATGCGCCACTGGCTCCGCGCGGCCGGCCGCCCCGCTTTCGCCGCGCCGTCCTCGACGAGGCGCCAGTGGTTGGCGAGATACGCCCGGGACAGCAGCGAGCTGGACATGGGAATCCAGCCGCGCTCGCCCGCCGTCCGCATGGAGTCCGACTTGGGGGTGCTCGCCGCCACCGCGATGGGCGGATGCGGCGTCTGATAGGGCTTCATGTAGTACCCGCGGTCCTTCACCGGGTCGAATGCCGGGGTGTCGATGTCGAAGAACTTGCCGTGATACGAGAATGGGCCGTCCGACGCCCAGAGCTTGAGCACCACGTCCAGCACCTCGGCCGACCGGGCGCGCACGGCGGCGGGATTGGCGTGGTCGAGACCCAGGAGCGTGAGATCGGTCGCGATGCCGCCCGCGCCGATGCCCCACTGGAAGCGGCCGCGCGCCATGTGGTCGAGCATGGCCAGCCGATGCGCGAGGTAGACGGGATCGTGCAGGGCGAGGAGCGTCACGCCGGTCCCGAGCCGCACGGTCTTCGTCAGGGCCAGGGCCTTGGCGATGAGCAGGTCGGGGGCGGGCGCGTTCTCCCACCGCTCCGTCAGGTGCTCGCCCACCCAGGCTTCGCGAAAGCCGAGCCGATCGGCGAGGACGATCTGATCGATGTCGCGGTCGTAGCCGTCCGCGAACGCGCGGTGGGGCGGGTGAAGCGGCATCATGAACAGGCCGAACTGCATAGAGGCTCCTCGGTTGACCTACCGGCCGATAACGGCACGCCCGTCGCCGCCCCGTGACGGCGGGTCGATTGTACGCGATCGCGCGTCCTGCCGTGTGCGCCGGCCCGCCGCTCGAGAACATCGTCGACCCCGGCTGCCACTGCTGAGACAATCGAGGGCGTGCGCTACGTCGACCCGTCCACCGGTGACACCTATCCGCTGACCGAGGCGCGCTGGCGCGCGGACAATGGCCACTACCTGAACCTGGCCCCGGCGGAGGGACTGCGGCGGAAGGACATCGACGCATCCCGCCATTCGGTGTGGCGCTATGCGCGGGCGCTCCTCGTCGGCGCCGAGCACGCGGTGAGCCTCGGCGAGGGCTGGACGCCGCTCGTGGACGGTCACTGGGACGGCGTCCCGGTGCGCTTCAAGCTCGAGTTCATGATGCCGACCGGCTCGTTCAAGGACCGCGGCATGACCGTGATGGTGAGCTATCTGAAGAGCCGCGGCGTGGACCGCGTGCTCGAGGACTCCTCGGGCAATGCGGGGGCGTCGCTGTCCGCCTACGCGGCGGCGGCCGGCCTCACCTGTCGCATCCTGGTGCCTTCGAGTGCCTCGTATCCGAAGATCGCGCAGATCGCGGCGTGCGGCGCCGACGTGGTGACGATCGCGGGCTCGCGCCAGGACGTGGCGGAGGCGGCCCTGCGCCAGAGCGCCGAGATGTTCTACGCGAGCCACAACTGGCAGCCGTTCTTTCTCGAGGGCACCAAGACCCTCGCCTACGAGCTGTGGGAGCAGTCGGGCTTCCAGGCGCCCGACAACCTCGTCGTCCCGCTCGGCTATGGCAGCAATGTGCTCGGCGCCGACCGCGGCTTCGCCGAGCTCGCGCACACCGGTGAGATCGCCGCGGGGCCGCGGCTCTTCGGCGTGCAGGCGGCGCGCTGCGCGCCGTACGAGGCCGCGTTCCGGGCGGGGGTCGAGCACCTCGTGCCCACGGACGTCGAGCCCACCGTGGCCGAGGGCATCGCCACGTCCAAGCCCACGCGCGTGGCCGAGGTGCTGCGCGCCGTGCGCCGCTCCGGCGGCAGCATCGTGGCGGTGGAGGAAGCGGAGATCGTGGAGGCGCTCCGCGGGCTCGCCCACCGCGGGCTCTACGTCGAGCCCACCTCCGCGGTGGCGGCGGCCGGCCTCACCCGCCTCATTGCCGACGGCAGCATCCGGCCGCACGAGCGCACGGTGCTGGTGCTGACGGGCTCGGGGCTCAAGGCATCATCCATCACCGGAGAGCTGCTGAACCTCGGCGCCCGGCCCGGCGTGTAGCGCCGAATCCCTTCACGACCTTCGTCGCCGCCGGCTCTTGTCCTCGAGCGGCGGCACGGCTACTCTCTCGCGGGGAGGATCACGTTCCATGGACGCGACCGAGATCTGTTTCACGCCCGCGACCGCCCTCGCCGCGGCGATCCGCGCGCGCACGCTCTCACCCGTCGAGATCGTGGATGCCGTGCTGGCGCGGATCGAGCGGCTCAACCCGCGGCTCAACGCCTATCTGACCGTCGACGCGGACGGCGCGCGGGCGGCGGCGCGGACCGCCGAGGCCGCGGTGATGCGCGGCGGTGTACTGCCGCCGCTCCACGGGCTGCCGGTGCCGATCAAGGACCTCGAGCCCGTCGCTGGGCTGCGCTGCACCTACGGATCAGAGTTCTCACGTTCCCGTTCAATCTGACGGGCCATCCGGCGGCGAGCGTGCCCTGCGGCTTCACCTCCGACGGATCGCCCGCGGCCTCCAGATCGTCGGGCGCTGGCACGACCGACACGCTCGTGCTGCAGGCCGCCGCGGCGTTCGAGCAGGCCGCGCCCTGGGCCGTAGTCGAGCTCGCGGCCGACGACGTCGCGCTAGCTGTCGTGCAGGGACAACGCGCCGGGGGGCCCCACCCCGTCTACGTCGATCCGCGCGCCCGCGCGTCGCTGTTCGCGCTGCTCGACGACGCGTTCCGCGCGCCCTGTCCGAGCGGCATCGCCACCGCCGCCGCGGACGGCTTCGTGTGGGAGGACGTGACCGAGCCGTTCGTGCGGTTCGAGGGCGGCGAGGCAGTGAGCCACGTCGGCGTGCTCGAGCACCGCGTCGAGCTCGACGGCCACGACGTCGTCGTCGCCGGGGTGCACGCCGTCGCGACGCGGTCGGACCGGCGTCACCGCGGCCTCGCGCGGGCGTGTCTCGCGGACGCGACGCGGTGGATCGACGAGCGGTTCTCGATCGCGAAGCTCGGCACGAATGTCCCGGCGGTGTACGCCCCGCACGGGTTCCGGCCGCTCGGGTTGCACCACTTCGCCGTGGATCACGCCGGCGGCGAGGATCGCGGGCGGCCGCTGCGCGCCGACACCGAGCGCGCCTGGTTCCTCGACCTGTGCGCCCGCCGCGACCCCGTGTCGCACCGGTTTGCGTCGCGCGACCCGGGTTGGCTCGTCGGCATCGATCTCGCGCTGCAGCGGCGCACCCTCGCCGACCTCGTGGTGCTCGACGCGCTCGGCGCCGTGGTCGACTGGTCGGTGACGGACGGCGTGCTCGAGCTTCACGACGTGTTCGCGCGCGAGCTGCCGCGGCTCGACGACCTGCTGCGCCTGGCGCCGCCCCACCGCGCCGCGCGCGTGATGTTCTGCGCGGATCGGCTCGCGCCCCGCGCGCCCGCCGTGCCGATGCCCGACGCCGGGTGGTGGATGGTGCGCGGCGACTGGCCGCTCGGCGACGAGGTTCCGTTCGCGGTCGGGCGGCTCGCCGACCACTGAGGCGCGCGGGTGATCCTTCTCGGCCGTCACCGGTAGAGCCCTCCCAGGCGGTGCAGATCCTCGAGGATGACCTCGGCATTGCGGCGACTGCACTTGACCCAACGGGTCATGAGCATCCCCGTCGCACCGTGGCGTAGAGCGGCGCGCTTCCAGGCCTGGACCTTGGCCCGGCTGCGGCCGGGCGCCACCCAGCACTCGAAACCCTCTGAGACGAGCCGCCGGACGGCCGCAGGGTGGGCGCTGTCGTAGTCCCAGAGCACGTGCACGACGTTCTTGTGGAGCCGCCCTTCGGCGGCCCTCGATTTCTCTCCGTGTACCTCGGCGATGACGTCTTGGCCCTCGAAGCAGCTGTCGTTCCACACCACGGGACGCAGCCTGTGCGTCTGGAGGATACGCCGAAGCCGCTGGATGTCCTCCACGTACTGACGCAGCGAGCGACTATGGTCCTCATCCATGCCGACATGGAAGAAGCGGCGGGGCTTGCAGGCGCGGACCGCTTCGGCGATCACGTCCCGTGCCGTTCGCCAGTAGCTGTTCCGGCCCTGTAGCCAATTCTCCAGGTGAGTGTGGGGCCTCAGCCACTCGTCATGGAGATGGCGGTGGCTCTTGGAGAAGTTGAGCTTGGGAACTACGTCAATCCCTCGCTCGCGCGCCGCTCGAGCCAGAGTCTCCAATTGAGCGATGGGCACCGAATACCGGCGGCGCAGCTCCGGATGGTTCTTGAAGACGACCCCATCCTCGATGTCGATGACCAGGAGATTCATGCCGACGTCTGCCATGGCGTCTACGACCTTCAGCCCCGTCCGGAGGTCGAAACGTTCCTCCTTGGCCTTGCGCTGCATCCAGTTGGGATCGTAGTGGCTGAAGTGGATCAGGAGCCCGCGATGGCGGAGTCTCGTCGGCATGTTCGATCAGTCGTACCACCGCCCCGTCGTACCCGTCGGCGCGTTGCGTGGCACGCGCTCGAAGGACGGGCCGCCCCGTGGTCGATCGTAAGCGGGGCGGTCATTCATGAGGCCGCGCTCGGCATAGGGCGGGATCTCAGAGGACGCGGTTCTGGGCGTTCCAGTACGTCTGGAGATTTGCGATCAGCCCGTCGCTGTACATGCACAGCGCCTGCTCGCGGACGTAGAGCGCCATGTAACGGCGAAACGTGTCGATCGACTCGGCGCCGACGCGGAGTGCCTTGCGCTGGGCTGCCACCGCGACGGCGCCGCCCTCCGTCGCCTCGCGGACGGCGCGGGCGAGCGCCGTGTCCATCTGGCCGCGCGGGACCACGACGTCGCAGAGGCCTGCCGCCTCGGCCTGCCGTGCGTCGAACGCGCGATCGAACAGGATCGCCTGGCGCGCCACGCGCTCGCCCGCGATGGCCGCCAATCGTAGATTTGCGGCGCCGGGCACGAACCCCTCCTTGCGGGCGGGCAGGCTGAAGTAGGCGTCCTCCTCGCAGAGCACCCGATCGCAGACGAGCGTGATCTGGCATCCGCCGCCGATGGCGAAGGCCTCGACCGCGGCGATCCACGGCTTCTCGTCGGAGGTCTCCGCCTCGTCCGGGATGAAGTCCGGGCGGGTGAGCCCGCGGTACATCTTGTTGATGTAGCCGAGCTCGCGGGTGACGAAGAACTCGACCAGGCCGATCTGGCCGTAGTACAGGTGCGTGAGGTTGGCGCCGGCCTGGAAGATGCGCCGGCCCGCGTGCTTGGGATGGTCGACCACGCCGCCTCGCAGGACGCCGACCTCGAGGTCCGGGTCGAGCAGCACCAGGTCGACCGCGGTCTCGAGCGCCGCGACCGCGGCATCGTCCTCGGCGTTCAGGTAGCGCAGGTTGCGCAGCTCGACCACGCCGGCCTTGCCCTGCCGGGCGGCGTGAGCCACGCCCAGGTCGGCCTCGCCGCGCGCGCGGAACTCGGCCAGCCGCTCGACCGCCGCGGGCGTGGGCCGCCGCATCACATGGATCAGGTGGGCGCCGGCGCGCGCGTGATCGAAGACCTTCGACAGGAAGATGCCCTGATCCAGCTCGACGCCCGCGTCCTTGTCCATCTGAGCGTGGCGCCGCTCCGCCAGGACCGCGGCCCTGGTGGGCACCAGGCCGGGATAGCGGTCGGCCGCGGCATAGCACAGCTCGTCGACGCGGAGGCCTCGCTCGAAATCGCCGGTGAGCTCCGCATAGACGATCCCCGCATACGAGCGCAGGAACGTGAGGCGCGCCAGGCGCAGCGCCTCGCGCACGCCGCGCGCCGCCGCCCGTTCCTCGGCGGTCCGGGCGGGCCCGTCAGGCAGACGACCCACGAGGGCCTCGCCGCGCTCCACGTGTGCGCGCAATGCATCGGCGTCGCCGGCGAGCGAGGCGTCCGAGGCCTTGCCCGGCGGCGCGAACGCGAGCGTTGCCGATTGCCACGCTCGAACCTCATCGGCCGGCAATCCGATCGCCCGCAGTGTGTCCATCGATGGCCCTCCCTGCGCTCGTGTCAGTTACAGAGAAACCTCGCGGGCCGGTAGGGCGCCAGGCGCGGATCGGCGACGCCGTCGAGGAGCTCGGCCGCGACGATCCGGCCCCACAGCGGCCCGAGCGTCACCGCGCTGTGAGAGGTGACGACGTAGAAGCCGTCGAGGCCGGGAATGGCGCCGACCATCGGCCGCTCGTCTTTTGGCATCGGCCGCACGCCGATGCGGGTCGCCTCGACGCGGGCGCCGGCCAGCGCGGGGAAGTGTGCGGACACGGCGCGGAGCGACTGCTCGGCCGGCCACGCCTGGTGCCCGGGCGCCTCTTCGCGCCACACGTGATCGTGCGCGCCCTCGGCGAGGACGATGCGGCCGGCGCCGTCCGGCCGGAAGTGGACGCCCGGCGCGTGGATGGGCCGCCGCAGCGTGCTCGCCACCGGCGTCGTGTAGATCAGCCGTCCGGGGACGCGATCGAAGGGGATCTCGATGCCGGCCAGCCGTGCCACCTCGTCCGTCGCCGGTCCCGCGCAGTCGACCACCGCGTCGGCCTCGAAGCGGGTCCCGCTCGCCGTGGTCACGCCGCGCACGCGCGCGCCCTCGCGGAGCACGCCGGTCACGCGCTGGCCCGCCAGCACGCGGGCGCCGAGGCGCACGGCATGGGCGAGGAGCGCGCCGATGAGCGGCACGACCTCCACGTAGCCCTCGCTCTTCGTGAAGACCACCTCGTCCACGTGCGGCGCGATGTGCAGATCCGGCTCGAGGGCGCGCGCCTGCTGCGGGGAGATGAGCTCGACGGGATAGCCCCAGCTCGCGAGCCGCTCGACCGTCTCCTTCAAGTGCGCCCGCGCGGCCGGCGCCTCTTCCCAGGCGATGGCGCCCTCCTGCGGGTGCCAGGCGCCGCCCCCGAGCTCCTGCACGAGCGCCCGGTGCTCGGCCATGCCCGCGGTATTGAGGTCGTGATAGTCCCGCGGCGTCTTGTTGAACGAGTTCGTCCACGCGAAGCTCACCCCGGACGTCCCGCCGCCCGGGGCGCCGGCCTCGAGCACGGTGACCCGGGCGCCGCGGGCGGCGAGCCGATAGGCGACATTGGCCCCGACGCTGCCCGCTCCGATCACGATCACGTCACCGTTCGTCATGGGCTCATTCCTCGCGGAGAGTCATCGAGCGCGTCCACATTGCCGTTGGCACCCGGGGATTGTCAAACACCGCGCGCCTGCCAATCACTCACTCCTCGAAGGTGCGCAGGCGGCGCAGCTCCGGGAAGAGCGCCATCCAGAGGGCGGCCACCGCGATCGTCCCGAGCCCGCCCAGCAGCACGGCGGGAACGGCGCCGAGCAGCGCCGCCGCCAGGCCCGACTCGAAGGCGCCGAGCTGGTTGGACGTGCCGGTGAAGAGCGAGCTCACCGCGCTCACGCGGCCGCGCATCGCGTCGGGCGTCCGGATCTGCGCGAGCGAGGAGCGGATGACCATGCTCACGACGTCCGCCGCGCCCAGCACGGAAAGCGCGACGAGCGACAGGGCGAAGTTGGTGGAGAGTCCGAACACCGCGGTGGCCGCGCCAAAGACGATCACGGAGCGGAACAAGGTCGAGCCGATGCGCCGCTCCAGGGGATGGCGGGCGAGGAAGACGGACGTGGCGAGGGCGCCCACCGCCGGCGCTGAGCGCAGCAGGCCGAGGCCACCGGGGCCCGTGTGCAGGATGTCCCGGGCATAGACGGGCAGGAGCGCGGTGGCGCCGCCGAGCAGCACCGCGAACAGATCGAGCGACATCGTGCCGAGCAGCACGCGCCGGCTCTGGATGAAGGCGACCCCCGAGAACACGGTGGCGATGGTGATCGGCTCGCGCGTGCGCGCGGTGCGCTCGCTCCGGATCACCGTCGCGAGCGTGCCGGAGAGCACGAAGAGGGCCGCGGAGGTGAAGTAGGCGGCGCCGGGGCCGAGCGCGTAGAGGAATCCGCCGAGGGCGGGCCCGGCGATCTGCGCGGTCTGGCCGGCCGAGATCACCCACGCCATGGCCGGGGCGATGAGCGGGCGCGTCACCACGTCCGGCACCAGGGCGGTCATCGCGGGGTTCTCGAACGCCTGCGCCGCGCCGAGGATCGCCACGACGGCGAGGAGGCTCGCCTTGCTCTGCCATCCCCCGATCGTGCCGATGGCCAATGTCGCGGCGGCCGCCGCCTTGACGCCCTCGCACACGGTGACGACGAGCCGGCGATCGCAGCGGTCGGCGACCTGTCCAACCACCAGCGTCAGCAGGATCATCGGCACGAACTGCACGAGGCCGACCAGCCCGAGGTCGAGCGCGCTGCCTGTGAGCGTGTAGAGCTGCCAGCCCACCGCGACCCCTACCATCTGGAATCCCATGCTTGCGAGGACCCGCGAGGACAGCAAGAAGGCGAACGGCGGGTGACGCAGGAGCGATCGAGTCATGCCGCCCGATGGTGCCGTGCGAGCCGGCGCCCGTCAACCGGTGACGGGGGCGGCATCGCTCGGGTAAGATGCGTCGGTCAGGCAAGAGGCCATGAGCCCATCCGAATCGAGCGCGGCGCGGCGGAACGTGCTCGCGGGAACCGTGGGCAGCGTGCTCGAGTGGTACGTCTGGCCATGGCGGTCGTGTCGTTCATCGCGCTGCTCGGCCTGCCCGAGACGGCGGGCAAGCGGCTGTCCTGACGGGCGCCGCGTGGCGATAGGCCGTCGGCGATGATCACGCGAGGCCACGACGTGCCGGCTCCCCGTGTGGCGCGCGGCGCCGCGTACCTGGCGCTTGCCGTGGCGGGGTGCCGGCGATACGCGACGTATCGCCAGGCGATGGTGGCCGCGATCTTCACGAACTCGATCTTCGGGTTCCTGCGGTGCTCCGTGCTCCTCGCCCTCGCGGGCGCGGGAACCGTCGCGGGCTACGACGAGCCGCGACTGGCCACCTTTGTCTGGGCCGGGCAGGGGCTGATCGGTGTCGTGCTGCTCTGGGGGCCGAACGAGCTTGCCGACCGCATCCGCACCGGCGACGTGATCGCCGACTTGCTGCGCCCCGTCGACCTGGTGTGGCAGCTCCTCGCCGCCGACCTCGGCCGGGCCGGGCTTGCCGTGCTCACGCGCTTCGTCGGCCCCGTCGTGGTCGGGGCGCTCGCCTTCCATCTGTACGCGCCGCGGCGCCCCGCGACCTATGTCCTCTTCGCGTGCTCGATGCTGCTGGCCACGATCGTCTGCTTCGGCTGCCGCTTCCTGGTCAATGCCGCGGCGTACTGGCTCCTGGACGCGCGCGGGCCGCAGGTGGCCTGGACGCTCCTGTCCGGGGTGCTCGGCGGGCTCTACTTCCCCCTCTGGTTTCTGCCCCGCGCCGCGGTCGTGCTCCTCATCGCCGCGACGCCCTTTCCGTCGCTGATCCAGCTTCCCCTCGACGTGCTCGTCGAGCGCGGCCCGCCGGGAGAGCAAGTCATGTGGCTGGCCGTGCAGGCGGTCTGGGCGGTGGCCATCCTCGCCCTGTGCCGCTGGGTCCAGCGGCGCGGCGAGCGGAAGCTGGTGGTGCAGGGTGGCTAGCGCGCGGCTCGCGGCGTACGGGCATCTGCTGCGGGCGCAGATGCGCAGCCAGGCGCAGTACCGGGCGTCGTTCGCCATCGACGTCGCGGGCAGCGTGGCGTTCGGTCTCCTCGACGTCGTCACGGTCGTGGCGCTGTTCCGCGTGAGCCGGACGCTCGCCGGATTCACGTTCGCCGAGGTCTTCCTGATGACCGCGCTCGCGAGCTCGGCGTTCGCGCTGGCCGATCTCGCCGTCGGCAATGTCGAGCGCCTGCAGTTCTACGTGCGCACGGGCCTGTTCGACGCCGTGCTCGTGCGCCCCCTCGGCGCGCTGATGCAGCTCCTGGCCATGGACGTCGCGGCGCGGCGAGTCGGGCGCGTGGCGATCGGGGTGGCGCTCCTCGGCATCGCGGCCGCCCACGCGGATCTGGTCCTGACGCCGGCGCGGCTCGCGCTGCTCGTCGTGGCCCCGGTCGCCGGCGCCCTCATCTTCTCGGCCCTCTTCGTGGCGACCGCCACCGTGACGTTCTGGTGGGTCGAGTCGGGCGAGCTGGGCAATGCGCTGACGTACGGCGGCCACGACTTCAGCGGGTATCCGATCACGGTGTACGGCGCGCTCTTCCGTCGCCTCTTCGCCTATGGGCTCGGGTTCGCCTTCGTGGCGTACTACCCGGCGCTCGTGCTGCTGGGCCGGGACGACCCGCTCGGGGCACCCGCCGCGCTCGGCTATGGCTGCCCGCTGATCGCGGCGGTCGCCGCCTTCCTGGCGGGGCTCCTGTGGCGCGCGGGCGTCCGGCACTACCGGAGCACGGGGTCGTGACGGTCATCGAGGCGCGCGGCCTTCGCAAGGAGTTCAGCGTGCGCGTCAAGGCGGGCTGGCTGCGCCGCCGGACGCGCATCGTCACCGCGGTGGACGACATCGACCTGTCCGTGGAGCGAGGCGAGACGCTCGGCTATATCGGGCCGAACGGCGCGGGCAAGTCGACCACCTTGAAGATGCTCACGGGCGTGCTGTACCCCTCCGCCGGCCACGTGCGGGTCTGCGGCCTCGAGCCGGTGCCCCAGCGCCTCCGCCTGGCGCGCCGGATCGGCGTCGTGTTCGGCCAGCGCTCCCAGCTCTGGTGGGATCTGCCGCTCGCCGACTCGTTCGCGCTGCTGCGCCACGTGTACGGCGTGCCGGCCGCGGACCACGCCGCCCGCCTGGGACGCTGCCGCCGGTTCCTCGACCTCGACCCCTTTCTCGACACGCCGGTGCGGCAGCTCTCCCTCGGCCAGCGCATGCGCGGCGAGCTGACGGCGGCCCTGTTGCACGGACCCGAGGTGCTCTTCTTCGACGAGCCGACGATCGGGCTCGACATCGTGAGCAAGCAGGCGGTGCGCGCCTTTCTCGCGGGCCTCGGCCAGTCGGGCGACACGACGCTCGTCCTCACGACGCACGATCTGGCGGACATCGAGCGCCTGTGCCGGCGCCTGGTCGTCATCGATCACGGCCGGGTGGTGCACGACGGCTCGCTCGACGAGCTGCACCTGCGCTACGGCTCGCGCCGGCGGGTGGTCGTGGACCTCGACGAGCCGCTGGCCGCGCCGCTGTCCTTGCCCGGGGTGGCGGTGGAGGCCGAGGAGGCGGGTGGCCGGCGCGTCACCTATGCGCTGGACGGCGATGGCGCGACCGCCGGGGACCTGGTGCGCCGGCTGGCCGAGGTCGCCGCGCTGCGCGACATCTCGGTGGTCGAGCCCGACATCGAGGACGTCGTGGCCCGCCTCTATACCGGAAGAATTCCCGACCCGCGGGCGTGACAGCGGCCGGGCCGACAGAGGCCCCGTCATTTGGTGCTTCGTTGCACGTAATTGTGGCTCCATTGCCTCGCCGTGCGGATCGGCTGGCGTCGGTAGATCATTGATTTGTGGCGCATCTTGACCTGGCGCGGGGATTGCTATTGATGTGAGCAGGCCATCCATGTTGCACGACAGAAAATCTCCGACGCTTTCCAATGGGCATCCGCGGGCTGGGCTCGCAGACGCGGACCCGATCCGCCGGCGCAGTACGAGTGGGCTGCCCAGTCGGCGCCCCTCGTCCTCATCGCCAGCTCCGTCTCGAGCGTGCGCAAGGCCTGGCGGGAGGGCGCGCAGGCCTTTGCCGCGGTCGAGGTCGCCGATCACGGCCAGCTCCTGTGCTGCCTGACGCCCCGACCCCCTGCGATCCTCCTTCTCGATCTGGATCTGCCGCAGCTGGGCGGAATGGAGGGCGTGTCCGGGCTCAGGGCGCTCCAGCCCGCGACCAAGATCGTCGTCCTCGCGGGTAACCCGGACGAGAAGGAAGGCCTGGTCGCACTCAAGATCGGGGCGCAGGGGTACTGCGACCGCGCGATCGCGCCGGCCCTGCTCGGCAAGGCCCTGGAGGCGGTCCACAACGGGGAGGTCTGGGTCGGACGGAAGCTCACCTCGCACCTGCTCGACGAGCTGAGCGCCCTCACCGAGGCGCTGGGGGAGCAACCGAGCCCCGGCGACATCGACCGCCGGCTCGAGGGCCTCACGCCGCGGGAGCGCGCGATCGTCGCCGAGCTGGGCGCCGGAGCTAGCAATAAGGAGATCGCCCAGAAGTTCGACGTGACCGAGCGCACGGTCAAGGCTCACCTGACCGCGGTGTTCCGCAAGCTCGGGATTTCCGGGCGCCTCCAGGTCGCCCTCTTCATGCTCGAGCCTTCCCGATCCGGCCCTCCCTCCTGACCCGCCCGTCCTGATCCTCTAGGCCTGCCGGAGAGACTCGGCTAGAGCGATGAGAAGGGTCCAGCTGCGAGGCGGCGCCCGATGGCAGCCGGCGCAAGCGTACTTTCAGTACGTTGAGCCGGCTGTCGAGGGCGCCACCGAAGCAGATGGACCCTTCTCATCGCTCTAGCGGCTTGATCGGCATCGTGCCGATTGTTACCGTACCGGTGTCCTGACATGTCCTTCCTCGATGCCCGCACTCACGAGGCCCCGCAGGGCTTCGGCAAGTCCGTCCGCCGCCGCGAGGACGCGCGGCTGGTCGCCGGCGAGGGCCGGTTCACCGACGACCTCAACCTCCCCGGGCAGGCCCACGCCTACGTCGTCCGCTCGCCGCACGCGCACGCCCGCATCGTCCGCATCGACGTCGGCGGCGCGCTGGCGCGGCCGGGGGTGATCGCCGTTCTCACCGGCGGGGACGCCGAGGCCGATGGCCTTCGGCCCATTCCGCACCGTCCCGTGTCGGTGAATCCTCACGAAGTTCCGCTGCGCAGCCGCGACGGCTCCGAGCTCTTCATCGCGCCCCATCCCGCACTGGCCACCGACACCGTGCGCTTCGTGGGCGAGGGCGTGGCGCTGGTCGTCGCCGAGACGCGCGCGGCCGCCGAGGATGCGGCCGAGGGCGTGACGGTGGAGTACGCGGCCCTCCCCGCCGTGGCGGAGGCGCGGGATGCGCTGGCCGCGGATGCGCCGCTCGTGTGGACGGAGCATGGGACGAATGTCTGCGTCGACTCCCATGCGGGCGACGCGGCGGCGACCGACGCGGCATTCGCGCGCGCGGCCCACGTCGTCCGCCTGGATACGTGGGTGCCCCGGGTGACCGGCGTGCCGATGGAGCCGCGCGCCGCCATCGGCGCCTACGACGAGGCGACGGGACGCTACACCCTCTATGCGGGCTCGGGCGGGGTCGTGCGCCAGAAGACCGACCTCGCGGGCGCCCTCGGGGTCCCCGAGACGGACGTGCGCGTCGTCTCGGGGGAGGTCGGCGGAAACTTCGGGACGCGCAATAGCGTGTATCCCGAGTTCGTGCTGGTGGCGTGGGCCGCGAAGCGCCTGGGCCGGCCGGTCAAGTGGACGTGCGGCCGGCGCGAGTCGTTCCTGACCGACTACCACGGCCGCGACCTGATGTCGCAGGCTGAGCTGGCGCTCGACGGCGACGGGCGGTTCCTCGCCCTGCGCGGCCTGAACACGAGCAATGTCGGCTCACACGCGATCTCCTTCGTGCCCCTCAGCAAGGGCGTCGCGGTGTCGACCAGCGTGTACCACGTGCCCGCCGCCTCCATCCGCGGCCGCGCCGTGCTCACCCACACGTCCCCCACGACGGCCTACCGCAGCGCCGGGCGGCCCGAGGTGATGTTCGTCCTGGAGCGATTGATCGACCTCGCCGCGCGCCGTCACGGCTTCGACCGGGTCGAGCTGCGCCGGCGCAACCTGGTGTCGCCGGCGGCCATGCCGTATCGCAATCCCCTCGGCCTGGTCTACGACAGCGGGGACTACGCGGCGGCGCTCGACCGCGCCGTGGCCCTCGCCGACTGGGCGGGGTTCGAGGCGCGCCGGGCGGAGGCGCGCGGGCGCGCCCGCCACCGCGGCATCGGCATCGCCCACTACATCGAGCTGAACAGCGGGGCGCCGCGCGAGCGCGCGGAGATCACCGTGGACCCGGAGGGGCGGATCGAGCTCGTCCTCGGCACGCTGTCGGCCGGCCAGGGGCATGAGACGAGCTTCGCCCAGATCCTGGCCGAGTGGCTGGGCGTCGATCTCGAGCAGGTGCGCCTCGTCACCGGGGACACCGACCGCGTGGCCGTCGGTGGGGGATCGAGCTCCGGCCGCTCCATGCGCCTCGGCGCGGTGGTGATGGCGGAGGCCTCCGACCAGATCGTCGCCCGCGGCGCGCGCGTCGCGGCCTGGCTCCTCGAGGCCGCCGAGGCGGACATCGAGTTCAGGCACGGGCGCTTCGGCGTGAAGGGGACCGATCGCGCGGTCGGCCTCTTCGAGGTCGCGGCGGCGGCGCTTCGCGCCGACACCCCCGAGGCGCTCCGCGGGCCGCTGGTGGGCGTCGCCGACGAGACCATGAGCGTGCCGTCCTTCGCCTACGGCTGCGCGGTGTGCGAGGTCGAGATCGACCCGGAAACGGGCATGGTCGAGATCGCGCGGTACACGTCGGTCGACGACGTCGGCCGCGCCATCAATCCCCTGCTCATCCACGGCCAGACCCACGGCGGCATCGCCCAGGGCGTGGGGGAGGCCTTGTGGGAGCGCTGCGTCTACGAGCGGGAGACCGGGCAGCTCCAGTCCGCGACGTTCATGGACTACGCGATGCCGCGCGCGGACATGCTGCCGTCGTTCACGAGCGAGATCAGCGAGGTGCCGTCGACGTCCAACCCCCTCGGCCTCAGGGGTGGCAGCGAGGGGGGAATGACCCCGGCGCTGGCCAGCGTGGGCAATGCCGTGGTGGACGCGCTGGCCGATCTGGGCGTCGAGCACGTCGAGCTGCCCGCGACGCCCGAGCGCGTGTGGAATGCCATTCGGGCCGCCCGCCGGCCGGCCTGATCCCCGGCTCGAGGCCGCATGGGTCGGCAGCCCCCCGACCGGATGTTCCTGTCAGGACCTCAGCGGCCGGGCATGTCGGGCTGGCGGAGGCCCAGGTGATAGCTTGCAGCGCCTCGCGGTGTATCACGGCAAGGGAACGAAGGCGTGCCCTGCAAGTTCGCGGAAACGCGGGTGCCGACGGATCTCGGCCGGGCTCGTTCGTCGTGCTATACAGAACTACGCAGCCGGATATCGCAGTTCAAGATACTGAGCGTTCGACCACAGCGGGTGTGAATCGATGAGGGGCATAGTGAGTCGCGAGCTTGGGAGTGCGACGTTCGTGCACGCAAAGGTTCATGCTGTCTCATCTTGCTTCTCGCCCTCCAATCCGTGTGACGCTTGTCACCGAAGCTCAGCCGGCGGGGAACGTTCCTCGCGTCGGAGTGATCGGGGAGTTCTCACCTGCTCATCCCTTCGTCGCAGCGTTTCGGCAGGGGTTGCGTGAGCTCGGCTACATCGAGGGCCAAAGCATCGTCGTCGAGTCACCGCCACGCGCACGGGGCGCTCGACCGGGTTCCCAACCTCGCGATTGAACTCATCCGCCTCAAAGTTGATGTCCTGGTGGTTGGTGGGACGGAATCCGCGCAGTTGGTCAAGGCCCAAACGACGACGGTGCCGATAGTGTTCGTGACGTCCGGCGACCCAGTAGGTAGTGGACTGGTGGCCAGCCTCGCCCGTCCGGGCGGGAACGCTACGGCGGATGTCGATCCTCAGCCCTGAACTGAGCCGGAAACAGCTCGAGCTACTCGAAGGCGGCGGTGCCCAAGGTCTCGCGCGTCGCGGTCCTATACAATCCGGTCAATCCGGCCGGAGAGGCCACGGTGAACGAAACGCGGGACGGCGGCTCGATCCTTAGGGGTGGAGCTTCAAGTCTTCGAGGTCCGCTATCGGAACGAATTGGCGAACGCGTTTTCGGCGCTGACAGGGTGGCATGCAGGTGCCCTCCTGGTGCTCCCTGACCCTATTTTCGGTAATGAACTAGCCCAAATCTCAAAGCTGGCAGCTCCGAAAGCCGCTTACCCGCAATGTACCTGCGGCGGGAGTTCGCGGAGGCCGGTGGACTCATCTGACCTATCGGGCCAAGTTTCTCCCGACAACTATCGCCGCGTGCGCAACCTACGTTGACGAAGATCGCTCAAAGGCGCGAAACCCGCCGATCTCCCCGTCCAGCAGACCCACTGAGGTTCGAGCTCGTCATCGAACCGCAAAGCGGCGAAGGCGCTCAGATTAACGATCCCTCAGGCTGTACTGCTACAGGCGGATCAGGTCATTGATTGAGCGACTCGCAATTGAGGCGTCGAACTCCGCGCTCCAGCGGCTCGGCGCTCGCATTGCTCGCCCCGCCCGCTGAGCGCTGTCGTTAGACCGCATACGGAGCCAATCGCCATGCGCGAAGAGGTGACGAAGTTCATTGAAGCCTACCGAGACTCCTTTAGCCATGGCCCGAGTGCCATCGCAGAGTTCTATTCAGAGCCCTGCGTGACGGCGGGGATGGGCGTTGTTCGAGTGAACCCGACGCGCAACGATACCGAACTGCTCTTCGTCGAGGTGGATGCGACGTACCGGGCCAGAGGCTTCACGCACGGCGACATCCTCACCATGGACGTCCAACCACTCGGGTCGAACAGTGCTCTCGCGACCGTTCAATGGGCGTACAAGGGTGCATGCGAAGAGATGCTGTGGAAGACGACGTTCTCCTACAACCTGTACCGGCGCGACGGCGTCTGGAAGATCCTGGTTCAAACAATGCACGACTCGTGAGACAAAGCGGCGGTGAAGCGGCGTCAGCGGCCGCGCTCGCGCAGCCAGTCGTCGGCGCGGGGCAGGTCCGGGTCGAAGGGGCGCAGGCTGTAGTAGGGGATCAGCGGGAAGTAGCGGTCGGCGAAGCGCCGCAGCTCGCGCACGGGCTCCGGGTGCAGGTCCACGCGCAGGTCCACGATGGCAAAGGGCTCGCGATCGACCACGTAGAGACCCGCGGACTGCTCGCCGTCGGGCTGGCCGCCCGCGCGCTTGCCCGCCTCGAGCGCCGCGAGGAGGCGCTCCCACAGCGGCTTGTCCGGCTCGGCCTGGAACGTGTCGAACATGTCGTCGGCCACGCCGGGGCCGACCACGGCATTGGCGGCGGTCACCACATTGCGCGCCGCCCGATGCCCGGCCCACGGCCGATTGCCCGCGCCCGTGCGCCCGGCGGCGTGCCCGCTCACGTCGAGGCAGCCGAGCTGCCGCCGCTCCACGTGGGTGTCGCTGGCCGCGATCTCCTCGAGCGCCCGCGGCGCCGAGTAGCCCGCCCGCATCAGGTTGAGACCGAGGAAGCCGAGGCGCGGATTGGTGCTGGCCTGACAGACGACGGCGCCCACCCCCGGCGCCACGTGGATGCAGCGCGAGCCCACCGCCATCTCGCTCGTGGCGATGGCGACGCCCAGCATGCCGGTGCGCTCGCACCGTCCGATCACCGAGAACGTCGTGAACTCGATGCCCCGTTCCATCGCCGTCCTCCGCCGCCTACGTGGCGCTCTTGCCCGCCGTCCGCATGGCGCGGAGCTCGGCGAGCTTGGCTTCGGCCAGCACGCGCAGCGCGTCGTTCCATTCATCGCGACGGGCCGCGAGCGCGTCGACGGTGGCCTCGGCGATGGCGAGATTGCGGAACCACTTCTTGTCCGCGGGGACGATGTGCCACGGCGCGTGCTTGGTCGAGGTGCGCACGATCGCGTCTTCATACGCGTGCAGGTAGTCGTCCCAGCGCTCGCGCTCTCGCCAATCCGCCGCCGACAGCTTCCAGGCCTTGCTCGGATCCTGCTCGCGCGCGAGCAGCCGCTCTTCTTGCTCCTCCCGGCTGATGTGGAGAAAGAACTTCAGGATGAGCGTCCCGTTGTCCGCGAGCGTCCGCTCGAAGTCGACGATCTGATCGTAGCGCGCTTCCCACACGGACTTCGGCACCAGGTCGTGCACGCGGACGACGACCACGTCCTCGTAGTGCGAGCGGTTGAAGATCGTCATCATGCCGCGCGCCGGCGTGACCCTGTGCACCCGCCAGAGGAAGTCGTGCGCCAGCTCCTCTTCGGTCGGGACCTTGAACGCTTCCACGCGGCAGCCCAGCGGATTGACGTTCGACATCACGTGCTTGATGGTGCCGTCCTTGCCGCTCGTGTCCATCCCCTGCAGCACGATCAGCACCGCGTGCCGATGCGCGGCGAAGAGCAGCTCTTGAAGCTCGCCGAGCTGCTCGCTGAGCGCGTCCAGCCGCGCGTTGCCCGCGCTCTTCGTCAGCCCCGCCGCGCGGTCGGTGTCCGTCTTGGCCAGCCGGACCTTCTCGCCGGGATCGACCTTGATCGTCAAGCCCATCGATCCTCCTCCTCCCTCGCGGTCCGATCCGGTGGGCCGGCGGGCGTCAGCCGCGCGCGGCCGTGCCGACGGCGTGGAGCAGTGCCTCCGGCGTGTCCGGGTTGATCGAGCAGTCGGGGCCCAGGAGGAGGAAGCGGCCGTCCATCTCGCGCAGCGACGCTCGCGTGCGCTCGGCGAGCGCCTCCGCGGTCATGGACGCGATGCCCGGCTTGGCGGGCAGGCCGCCGACGACGGCGCGGCCGGTGCGGCGATGCCCCTCGGCGAGGGTCGGATTGCCGGGCACCGTCGCCCAGCTCAGCGCGGTGGCGGGGTAGTCGGCGAACTCGTCGAAGAGCACGCCGGTGCCGCAGACGTGGAGCAGGTTGAAGGGCGCGGCCTCCACCGCGGCGAGGATGCGCAGGTCGTACGGCCGCTGGAAGCGCCGGCATTCCTCGGCGGTGGTGAGGTCGCGGGTGGCCATGTTGGTGGCGTAGAAGAGGCCGTCGGCGCCGGCCGCGAGGCAGTCGCGGGCATAGGCCGAGAGTGTCTCGGTCATGGCGCCGAAGGCATGCTCCACCGCGGCGGGCTCGGAGCGGAGCAGGGCGAACGCCTGATTGCGGCCGCCGCGCAGCAGCATGGGCAGGATCATCAGCGGCGAGAAGATCGTCCAGATGATGGGCGTGTCGGGGCCCACCGCCCGGCGGATGGCGCGCAGGGCCTCGAGCTGCTCGCCGAGCGCGCCCGTGCGCGGATCGGCGGGGGCGAGGTGTCGGAGGCCGTCGGCGTCGGCGATCGGCGAGTGGGTGACCGTCCACTGCACCGCCTGCTCGCCCGACGGCCGGTAGCGGAGGCCCCACATCTCGGCGAAGCACTGGGCGCGAGACTGGGGCTTCAAGTAGTCCCAGTCGAACGTCTTCGCCAGGCGCAGGGTCTCGTTCGCGAGCCCCTCGGCGGTGTTCTCGGTGGCGAAGTTGTGGAGCCAGAAGGCCAGCGGCACCCGATCGACGGGCTTGCCGCCGAGGGCTGCCATCACCCGTTCACGCTTGGTCATCGATCGATCTCCTGTCGGGGGCTCCTGTCAGCGCTTCGCGAGGCGCAGGTCTTCGTAGGGCGCCGTGTAGGGATTGGCCGGGATCGCGTTGACCGCGTCGTACTCGACGCGCGGGCCGATGCTCACGAAGTACGCATACTCGAGGATGGGCGCGAACATCACGCGCTCGTGGATGATCTGCTGCATCTTCTCGAGGATCTGGCGGCGGACACGCGGGTTCACCTCGACGGCCTGCGCCTTGAAGAGCCCGTCCACCTCGGGATAGCTGCCATAGGCGTAGAGGCCGCCGGTCACCGCGTACTGCTCGAGCCGCGTCGCCGCGTTGCCGGGCGCGCCGCTTCCCGCGAGGACGACGTGCTTGAGGGTCTTCTCGCTGTGCTGCTTGAGGAACGCCGCGCGCTCGAGCAGGCGCAGCTTCAGGCGGATGCCGACGGCGCCCAGGTCATTCGACCACCGGCTCGCCGATGCCCGCGCCCGCGAACGACTCGGACGGTCAGCTCGCCGCCGTCGAAGCCATTGGGATAGCCCGCCTCGGCGAGGAGCTGACGGGCCCGCTTGGGATCGTGCGGGTAGAGCGGGGGCTTCCAGTAGAATTCCAGCGCCTGGGGGATGAAGCTCGCGGAGATCCGACCCAGGCCGAGTAGCTCGCCTCGTTGATCGCCTGCCGGTCGATGGCGAGGTTGGCGGCCAGGCGCACCCGGCGGTCGTGCCACGGCGATTTCGCGTTCTCCTGGTCGGTGAAGACCAGGTCACAGGCGTCACCGGGATCGTCGCCGACTTGAGCGTGAAGCCGGCCGTGCGCCGCACCTCTTCGGCGAGGGGCCGGTCAGGCCGATAGGCCACGTCGATCTCGCCCCGCTTGAGCGCGGCCAGCCGCGTCGCGTCGTCCGGGATGACCTTGAAGACCAGCGTCTTGATCGATCGGCGGCTTGCGCCAGTACCCCTCGTGCGCCTCGAGGACCAGCTCCACGCCGGGCTTGAACGAGACGAAGCTGATACGGGCCGGCGCCCACCGGCTGCCTTCTTGAAGCCCTCGTCGCCGACCTTCTCGACGTACTTCTTCGGCACGATCCACGCCGCTCCGGTCGCGGGCGTCGCGTAGAACGTCATGAAGTCGGGCCACGGCTCTTTCAGGCGAAAGCGCACCCGCGTCCGGGTCCGGGATCTCGACGGCGGCGACCTTCTGCTTGAGCAGCGCCGCGCTCGCCCCGCGATAGCGCTCGAACGAGAACTTCACGTCCTCGGCGGTCATGACGTCGCCGTTGTGGAACTTGACGCCTCGGCGCAGCACGAACTCGTAGACGAGCCCGTCCTTGCTCATCGACCACGATTGGGCGAGGGCATTGCCCATCGGCGTGCCCGGCATGGGGCGCACGAGCGCGTCGTGCACGCCGTAGTAGACCATCAGCGGCAATGCGGTCCCCGTCGCGTCCGCGGGATCGAAGAAGGCGGGAGTGAGCGACACGTGGACGCCCCAGGTCATCGTGCCGTCGGCGGCGCTCGCACCCGTCGCCGTCAATAGGGTGAAGGCGAGGGCGGCGACGAGTGCCGTGCGGAGGTAACGAGTGGGCATGAGCTCTCCTCGATCGCGGATCTGTCCTCGCGAGTATGCCACAGCCCCGACGGCGCGCCGTCGGAGCGCGCGATGGCCTCCGCCGGTTCGCACGCGTCTGGAGAGCGCGGTCACCGCCCGCGCGGCGCCGCTCGCCCGATAGAGCGGCCGCGCCGCTCGATGCAGGCGGTTGCCGCGGCCTCGAGGATCGCGTCCACGTCCAGGCGATGAACGCGATAGAGGTCGGGAATGTCACCGGACTGACCGAAGTGGTCGACGCCGAGCGGATAGGCGCGGTGGCCGGCCACGCCGCCGAGCCACGACAGGCTCGCGGGATGCCCGTCGATGACGGTGACGAGCGCGGCATCCGGCCCGAGGGCGCCGAGCAATCGCTCGACGTGCGACGCCGCGCTCGCCGCGCCCTGCGCACGGGCGCGCTGCGCGGCCGTCCAGCCGCGCGTGGAGGCGATCGGCGGAGGTCACGGCGAGCAGCCCCGCCCCCGGGCTGTCCTCGAGGATCTGCGCGTGCGCCTCGTGGGCCTCGGGCGCGAGCGGCCCCGCGCACACGATGGCCAGCTCGGCGGCGCCGCTCGGGGGCACGATCCAGTAGCCGCCGGCCAGCAGGTCGCGGCGCAGATCCTCGGCCGATCACGCGGTCGGGCTGCGGGACGGGACGTGTCGACAGGCGCAGGTAGACCGCGCTGCCGTCAGGGGCCTGCATGTGCTCGAAGCTCCAGCGCATGATCTCCGCCAGCTCGTCGACCCAGGCGGGCTCGAATGCCACGAGGCGATCGATGCCCATGCCGATCATCGGCGTGGCGACGGACTGATGCGCGCCGCCCTCGGGCGCCAGGGTCACGCCGGAGGGGGTCGCCACGAGCAAGAAGCGCGCGTCCTGATAGCAGGCGTAGTTCAGCGCGTCGAGCCCGCGCTGGATGAACGGGTCGTACAGGGTGCCCATCGGGGAGCAGCCGCACGCCGAAGAGCGGCCCCGCGAGCCCGAGCGCCGCGAGCATCAGGAAGAGGTTGTTCTCGGCGATGCCCAGCTCGAAGTGCTGGCCCTGGGACGACATCGACCCAGCGCTGGGTCGAGAGCACGTCGAGGTCGCGGAACGACGTCGCGCTGCTCGCGGCGGTCGAAGATGCCGCGGCGATTGACCCAGGCGCCGAGGTTGGTGGACACGGTCACGTCGGGCGAGGTCGTCACCAATCGCTCGGGCGAGCGGAGAGTCCGTTCGCGCGAGATCGCTCAGGATGCGTCCGAAGCCCTCCTGCGTCGACATGGTCGGCGCAATGCTCACCTCCAGACGAGCGGGCACGGCCACGGGCGCGCTGTCGTGCACGCGGATTGCCGGCCTGCGCGAACGGCACGGCGCGGAGGAAGGCGTCGAGCTCCTCGGCGGGCAGGTCGAGGCCCGCGAACGGGTCCCACTCCTCGCCCCGCGGGAACCTTCATCGCGGCTTGAAAGCCGGCCATCTGCTCTCGGCTCATCAGCCCCGCGTGGTTGTCCTTGTGGCCGGCCAGGGGCAGTCCGTGGCCCTTGATGGTGTAGGCGATGAAACAGGTCGGCAGGTCGTCGTCGATCTTGTGGAAGGCGTCGAGGACGGCGGCCATGTCGTGGCCGGCCAGGTTGGTCATGAGCGCGTGCAGCGCGTCGTCATCGAGCCCGTCGAGGAGCGCGCGGATCCCGTCCACCGCGCCGAGGTCGCGCTCGAGCTCGCGGCGCCAGGCCTCCCCGCCCTTGAACGTCAGCGCGGAGTAGCGCGAGTTCGGGCAGTCGTCGATCCACTCGTCGAAGCGCGTCGCCGCCGGGCCGGCAGAACGCCGCCTCGAGCCGCAGCCCGTACTTGAGCATGACGACGCGGAAGCCGGTGGTGCGAAAGATGTCGTCCATGCGGCCGAAGAGCCGATCGCTGACGACCGCGTCGAGGCTCTGGCGGTTGTAGTCGACCACCCACCAGAGGTTGCGGACGTCGTGCTTCCAGCCCTCGAGCATCGCCTCGAACACATTGCCCTCGTCGAGCTCGGCGTCCCCCAGCACCGCGACCATGCGGCCGGGCGGCGCGGTCGCGGCCGCCGGCTCCTTCAGGCGGACGTAGTCCTGAACGAGCGAGGCGAAGAGCGTCATCGCCACCCCGAGGCCCACCGACCCGGTGGAGAAGTCGACGCCGGCGACGTCCTTCGTGCGCGAGGGATACGACTGGGCGCCGCCGAGCGAGCGGAACTGCTCGAGGTTCTCGCGCGTCTGGCGCCCGAGGAGGTACTGGATGGCGTGGTAGACCGGGCTCGCGTGCGGCTTCACCGCCACGCGGTCCTGGGGCCGCAACACGTCGAGATACAGCGCGGTCAGGAGCGTGCACACCGAAGCGCTCGAAGCCTGATGGCCGCCCACCTTCAATCCGTCGCGGCTCGGCCGCAGGTGATTGGCCTGATGGATGGTCCACGTCGACAGCCACAACACCTTGCGCTCGAGCTCGCGCAGGACGGCGAGGCGGCGGGCATCGGAGTCGGCAATCCTCGAGTCGGCAGGCGGCATTGACGTCTCCTTCGAGCATTGCGCCTCAGCGCATGGCCCGGAACACGAGCAGGCCGCCGAGCGCGGTGAGCACGCCCAGGATGACGCGGTTGAAGACGCGCTGGTTCATCCGGTCCTGCACGAGCAGGCCCAGCCCGAAGGCGGCGAGGGCGACGGCCGTCGCGAGCACGGAGAGCCAGAACAGGTCGAGCGTCATGATCCCCGCCTGGGTCACCGCGACGAGCTGCGCCGCCTTGTAGACGATGAAGGCGAGGGAGATCGCGCGCACGAACTCGCCCTTGTCGAGCCCGAGCGCGTAGAAGTAGACGACGAGCGGGGTGCCGTGCGCATTCGTGATCCCGCCCATCACCCCGGCGACGAGGCCGGCCGGTCCGGCCAGGTAGCGCTCCCATGACGGCTTCACGCGAAGTGAGAGCCGCGAGGCGTTGAGCGCGACGAAGCCGAGCACGAAGAGGCCCAGCACGAGCATGGCCTGGCGGTCGGAGAAGCGCGTGAGCCAGTACGTCCCGAGGAACGTGCCGGCGATCCCCGTCGCGTAGAGGACCGCGTGGCGGCGCAAGACGGGCAGCAGGCCCGGCCGGCGCAAGGCCTGCACGACGTCCATCGCCAGGTTGGGCAGGATCAGCACCGCCACCGCGGTCCGCACGTCCACGACGAGGGCGAAGAGCGGGGTGGCGATGGTGGGGAAGCCGAACGCGATGGCCCCCTTGACGAATGCGGCGACCAGCACCGCCAGGGTGCCGACGACGATCGTCACGGGTGAGCGGCGGCGCTCAGCGCGCCGTGTACCGCGTGTCTACGTAATTGTCGAGGAGCTTGAGAAAGTCGGCGACGATGGTGTCGCCCTTGAGGGTCAGGCGGAGCGCGCCGTCGACGAAGACCGGCGCCTTGGGCTCCTCGAAGGTGCCGGGCAGGGAGATGCCGATATCGGCGTGCTTGGACTCGCCCGGCCCGTTCACCACGCAGCCCATGACCGCGACCTTCATCTCCTCGACGCCCGTATAGCGCTCCTTCCACACGGGCATCTGGTCGCGCAGGTAGGTCTGGATCTGCTCCGCCATCTCCTGGAAGAAGGTCGAGGTCGTCCGCCCGCAGCCCGGGCAGGCCGTCACTTGAGGGATGAAGCTCCTGAGCCCCATGGACTGCAAGATCTGCTGGGCGACCTGCACCTCCTCCGTCCGGTCGCCGTTCGGCTTCGGCGTGAGCGAGACGCGGATGGTGTCGCCGATGCCCTCCTGGAGCAGGATGGCGAGGCCCGCGGTGCTGGCCACGACGCCCTTGGTGCCCATGCCCGCCTCGGTGAGGCCCAGGTGCAGGGGATGGTCCGAGCGGGGCGCGAGCTTCCGATACACGTCGACCAGGTCCTGCACCCCGGAGACCTTGGCGGACAAGATGATGCGGTCGTGCGCGAGCCCGGTGGCCTCGGCCAGCTCGGCCGACTGGATGGCGCTCTCCACGATGGCGTTCATCGTGACGTCGCGCGCGTCGAGCGGCGCGGCCGACCGCGCATTGGCGTCCATCATCCGCGTCAAGAGCTGCTGGTCGAGGCTGCCCCAGTTGACCCCGATGCGCACGGGCTTGCCGTTGTCGATGGCCACCTGGACGATGGCGCTGAAGTTCTCGTCGTGGTGCTTGCCCCCGACATTGCCCGGATTGATGCGGTACTTGGCGAGCGCGCGGGCACAGGCCGGATACTTGGTGAGGAGCACGTGGCCGTTGTAGTGGAAGTCGCCGATCACCGGCACGTCGACCTGGCTCACGATGTCCGGCACCGCGCGGGCGGCCGCCTCGGTGTTCACGGTGACGCGCACCAGCTCGCTGCCCGCCGCGTGAAGTGCCCGGACCTGGGCCACCGTGCCGTCCACGTCAGCCGTGTCCGTATTGGTCATGGACTGGACGACGATGGGGCGGGCATTGCCGACCGCCACGCCGCCCACGTCGACCGAGACCGTCTTCCTCCGCGCGGGTCCACTCACGCCGCCCAATATACCATCACGGGCCCCGAGTGACGCTCCGTGTCGCGCTATACTCGACGCCTCGACGGCGCGGTCAGGAGTGAGCCTACGCTCTCCGAGTGGACTTGTGCTCTCTTAACGGAGGAGGGGATATGGACGGCCACGAAATTGGCAAAGTCGTAATGGATACGGTCACCCGGGTGGGCCTGCGCGTGCTGGGGGCCATCGTCCTGTGGATCGTCGGCAGGATGTTGATCGGTTTCGTCGTGCGGCTCGTCTCGCGGGCCTTCAGCATGCGGCGGCTACGCTCCTCTTGGACCCACACTTTCCTCGAGGAGGAGCATCATGAAGACGCTCAAGTTCCTGATGGTCGCCGCGGTGGCGGTGCCCGCCCTCACCGGCTCGGCGTTCGCGCAGGCCCCCAAGCCCGCCACGCCGCCCGCGCATGCCGAGGACCCCTGCGGCCCGAAGGCCGCGCCCAAGAGCCTTCACCGGCGAGCTCGTGCGTGGCCGACCAGGCGGCCAAGACCGTGACGGTCAAGCACATGGAGTCCGGCATCTGCACCGGTCTCGTCACCCTGCAGCTCACCTTCGGCTGTCGGAGGACGGCGCGCTGTCGGCGCTGGCCAGCCTCAAGCCGGGCGACCACGTCAAGGTGATGTACGTCGAGATGGGCGACAAGCGTATCATCAAGAGCATCGTCAAGGCGTAATGCAACCGGAGGGGGCCTCGACGGGCCCCCTCCGAAGTCTCACTCGCGTCATTTCCACCGGAGGCGCATTGAATTTCGAGGAGGCCCTATGCGGCGAGTGCTGGTCCTGTTGATGCTGGCGGTGATGGTGGGTGCACAGATCCCGGCGGGGGCGGCCGAAGAGCGGCTGCCGACCGATCCCGCGCTCGTGACGGGCACGCTCCCCAATGGGCTCAGCTATATCGTTCGCCCGCACAAGAATCCCGAAGGCCGCGTGAGCATCTGGCTCCACGTCTCCTCGGGCTCGCTCAACGAGACCGACGCCACGCGCGGCCTCGCGCACTACCTCGAGCACATGGCGTTCAACGGATCGGCCAATTTCCCGCCGGGCTCCGTGGTGCCGTTCTTTCAGTCCCTGGGCCTCGCGTTCGGGCGCGACCAGAACGCCTTCACGAGCTTCGATCAGACGACGTACCACGCTCACGGTGCCGGGGGCCGGCAAGGACGCGCTCGACAAGGCGATGGTGTTCATGTCCGACGTCGCCACGCGGCTCAGCCTCGCCACGCCCGAGATCGACAGCGAGCGTCAGATCATCCTCGAGGAGAAGCGCTCCCGGTCGAGCGCGCGCCAGCGCGTCCAGGACCAGGTGTACGAGCGGCTGGCGCCCGAGTCGACGCTCGGCCGCCGCCTGCCCATCGGCGCCGAGGAGACCATCAAGGCGGTCGGGCGCGACGACTTCGTGGACTACTACTCGCGCTGGTACGTGCCGAGCAATATGACCGTGATCGTCGTGGGCGACGCCGACCCGGCGCTGGTGGTCGACCTGATCAAGCGCGACTTCGGCGGCGGCCCGACCGTGCCCCGGCCGGCGCCGCGCGACGTGGGGGTCAAGGCCACCGCGGGGCCCCGGGCCGTCGTGGTGACCGATTCCGAGCTGACGCGCTCCGAGGTCTCGATCGTGCGGATCGAGCCGCCGCGCGAGCCCGCGACGACGGCCGCGCTGAAACGGCGCGAGATGGTCGATCTCATCGGCGCCTGGACGTTCGGCCGACGGATGAGCGCCGAGATCGCGGCGGGCAAGGTGGCCTTCGTCGACGCCGACGCCTCCGTCTCCGACTGGCCGGGGACGATGCGCATGACCGGGGTCGAAGCCTCGGGCCGACCCGGCACCTGGCGCGCCATGCTGACCGACCTCGGCACGGCGCTTCAACGGGCGCGCCTGCACGGGTTCAGCGAGCGCGAGGTCGAGGATGCCCGCCAGGCCATGATCGCCCAGGCGGAAGAGGCCGTGCAGCGCGAGACGACCCGACCGGCGCGCGAGGTGCTGCGCCAGATCAACGGGGCGGTCACCCGGCAGGAGCCGATCATGTCGGCCGCTCAGTCCCTGGCGCTCCTGCGCGGGATGCTGCCGGGGATGACGGCCGCCGAGGTCTCGGAGGCCTTCACCCGCAACTTCGACCCGGGCCAGGTGGTGTTCATCGCCGAGCTGCCCGCGAGCGACGGCGTTCCGACGGAGGCCGAGCTGCTGGCGCTCGGCCGCGCGGCCGTCGAGGTCACGCCGGACAAGGTGGCGGAGGTCGCGAGGGCGACGGCGCTCCTGACCACGCTGCCCAAGGGCGGCACCGTCGTCGAGAGCCGGATGCATGCCGCGAGCGGCGTGACGTCGATGTGGCTCGACAATGGCGTGCGCGCCCACCACCGGTTCATGGACGAGCGCAAGAACGAGGCGAGCATCGCGATCACGCTCGCCGGCGGGACGATCCAGGAGACGGCGGCGGACCGCGGCCTCACCGAGGCGGCGCTGCGCGCCTGGGACCGCCCGGCGACGAGTGCCTTGTCGAGCACGGCGATCCGCGACCTGATGACGGGGGCGAAGGTGCGGGTGCGCAGCGGGATGACGGGCGACACGCTGACGCTCACCGTGTCGGGCGATCCCGCCGAGCTCGAGCGGGGGCTCCAGCTCGCGTACCTGCTGCTCACCGACCCGGTCATCGAGCCGGCCGCGCTCGAGCAGTGGAAGGACGGGGAGCTGCAGCGCATCGCCGCGCGGAAGAGTCAGCCGATGCAGGTCCTGGCCACCACCAGCGCCGACGGCGATCTATCCCAAGGACGAGACGCGGCCCAAGTCGCTGACCGCCGAGCAGGTCGCGGCGCTCGGCCGCGATGCGGCCCAGGCGTGGCTCCGGCGCCTGATCGCCACCGCGCCCATGGAGGTGGCCGTGGTGGGCGACATCGACCGCGAGGCGGCGACGCGCCTGGTGACGCGCTATCTCGGCGCCTTGCCCGCGCGCCCGCGCATCGGCGACAAGACCCTGTCCGACCTGCGCACGATTGCCCGGCCGCGCGGGCCGATCGTGGTCGAGGAGTCGATCGACGCGCGCACGCCACAGGCCGCGGTGTTTGCCGGCTTCTTCGGCGTCGACCTCTCCAATGTGCGCGACGTCCGGCTGCTCAACGTGGCCGCGCGCGTCCTGAGCACGCGGATGACGAAGACCATCCGCGAGGCCAGGCAGCTCGTCTACAGCATCGGCGCGTCGTCCGAGCCCGCCGTCATCTACCCGGGCTTCGGCCTGTTCGCTGCCGTGGCTCCGACGGACCCGGTCAAGGCGCCGGCGCTGGCCGCGGCGGTCGAGGACATGTACGCCGAGCTGGCCAAGGCCGGGCCGACGGCGGACGAGCTGGCGGTGGCCAAGCGGCAGATGACGAACCTGCTCGACGAGATCTTGAAGGATCCCAGCTTCTGGTCGAGCCGTCTCGCCGCGCTCGACTATCGCGGGCAGAAGATCGACGACGTGCTCGGCGCGCGGGCCGCATACGAGGGCTTCACCGCCGACGAGGTCCGCGACGGCTTCGCGCGCTACGACCGTCCCGAGGCGCGGCTCCGCTTCGTCATCACGCCGAAATAGGCCTTCGGAGGGGGCCGACGAGGCCCCCTCCGAGGGAAAAACCTTCGCGATCCGTGCCGTCGTCGTGTACACTGTCGTTCGTCTGATCCGATCGGCGGTTCGCTGGTGAGCCTCATCTTCCTCAGACCGCGTTTCCCGGCCTCCTCTTCCGCGTGGTTGGGCGTGTCGTGTTCATGGACGGAAGACTGAACAGGCCCAGGTGCGCCTAGAAGAAAGCGACCGCTATGTCCTTCACCTCATTCAACCTTCACCCCGACCTCTTGCGCGGCGTCGACCAGATGGGCTTCGCGGTGCCGACCCCGATCCAGAAGGACGCGATCCCCGCCTGCGATGGAGGGCCAGGACGTCCTCGCCTGCGCCATGACGGGCAGCGGCAAGACGGCGGCATTCCTGCTCCCGATCCTGCAGCACCTGCACGGCAAGCCCCGCGGCGTCACGCGCGCGCTCATCATCACGCCCACGCGGGAGCTCGCCGCGCAGATCGACGAGCACCGCCGGGATCTCGCCCGCTTCACGCGGCTGAGCGGCGCCGCGGTGTATGGCGGTGTCGGCATGGGGCCGCAGGAGACCGCGTTCCGCCGAGGCGTCGACATCATCGTCGCGACGCCGGGCCGGCTCCTCGACCACTTCCAGTACCCGTATGCGCGCCTGCAGGGGATCGAGATCCTCGTCCTCGACGAGGCGGACCGGATGCTCGACATGGGCTTTCTCCCCGACGTCCGCCGCGTCCTCAAGCACCTGCCCAGCAAGCGCCAGACGCTGTTCTTCTCGGCCACGCTGCCGCCCCCGATCGTGGCCCTCTCCCGCGAGATGCTGCACGCGCCCGTGGCCATCAACGTGGAGCGGCCGCCGGCGCCGCCCACCAGCATCACCCACGCGGTCTACCCGGTCGCGTCGGAGCTGAAGTCGGGGTTGCTGCTCGGGCTCCTGGCCGAGCCCGGTGTGCGGAGCGTGCTCGCCTTCACGCGCACGAAGCACCGCGCCAACCGGCTGGCCGATTTCCTCGCGCGCCACGACGTCTCGGTCGACCGCATCCACGGCAACCGCAGCCAGGCCCAGCGCACCCAGGCGCTGGCCGCGTTCAAGGACGGCAAGGTCCGCGTCCTCGTCGCCACCGACATCGCGGCCCGCGGGATCGACATCACCGCGCTGAGCCACGTGGTGAACTTCGACGTGCCGGCGGTCCCCGAGGACTATATCCACCGCTCCGGGCGCACGGCGCGCGCCGAGGCCGAGGGCGATTCGGTGACCTTCGTGTCTCCCGACGAAGAGGCGGATCTCCGCGCGATCGAGCGCGCGATCGGCCGTCGCATCGAGCGCGTGACGCTGCCCGGGTTCGACTACACGAAGCGCGCGGCCGAACGGCTCGAAGTGCCCATGGCCGAGCGGATCGCCGCCATTCGCGCGAAGAAGGCCCAGGAGCGCGGCGCCGCGCGCGCCAATGCCGAGCGGCGGGCCCACAACGGCGCCCGGCCCGGAGCGCGCCCGGCCTGGAACAGCCGCCCCGCGCAATCCCATAGCCGCTCCGCGCAGTCCCACGGCCGCCCCACGTAAGCTCATCGAAGGGGGCCTCGACGGCCCCCTTCGCGCTTCCCCCAGGAATTGGTTGCGCCGGCGAAGCCGGCGCTCGAACGCGGGTACTCCGATACGCTCCTGAGCGGAGTTCTAGCTGTCGTGCGCCGCGGCGCCCGAAGGCAGCCGCTGCGAGGCGTACTTCCTGTACGGTTGAGTCCGGCTGGCCGAAGGCGCGCACGTACCTCCGCAGATGGGCCTTTATCAGCCGTCCTGGGTTGTGCCAGGATCGCTTCCGCGCGGGGCCGGCCCCGTGTGACGAGGGGGTGGCGATGGACGTGTCGCGGCGCGATTTCATCAGGCTCGGGACGAGCGCGGCGGTGACGACGACGGCGGTGGCTCAGGCCGGCGGCGGCCAGGTCGCCGCGATCCTGCCGGCCATCCCGGCCGACCGGTCGGCGCAGCGTATCGTGGTGGCCTCGCTATGTTACTCTTGAGCCCGGTGATCGCCGTGGTGTCAGCGATCGCTTCTCTTGAGATGGCCGAGCGCTTCCCCAGCACCGAGCCCGCGCGGCGCATGTCCTGCGCTCGGGCGCGGGGAGCGCGGTACTGCACAATACGTGCGAGAGTGGCGGAACTGGCAGACGCGCTGGACTTAGGATCCAGAGGGTCCACACCCGTGGGGGTTCAACTCCCCCCTCTCGTACCAGAATTCCAGGAGCCGCGATGAAAGTCGATGTCGAGGAGCTCGGCGCGTGCAAGCGCCGGCTGCAAGTGGAAGAGACGCCCGAGGTCGTGCAGGAGGCGTGGGCGCGCGCGTTCACCCGCGTGCAGAGGGAAGCCAAGCTGCCCGGCTTCCGCAAGGGCAAGGTCCCGCGCAGCATGGTCAAGCTGCACTTCTCGAATGATGTCCGCCAGGAGGTCGCCCGCCACCTGATTCCGGAGGTGTACCGGCAAGCCCTCGCGGAGACGCAGCTCAAGCCGGTGGAAGAGCCCGACCTGCAGGAGGTCACGCTCGAGGAGAGCGCGCCGCTCAAGTTCTCGGCCGTGGTCGAGATCAAGCCGACCATCGCGCTCGGCCAGTACGCCGGGCTCGCCGTCCAGCACGCGGCCAAGTCGTTCACCGAGGCCGAGGTGGACGAGGCCCTCGCGCACCTGCAGGAGCAGCAGGCGGAGTACCGGGCGGTGGAGCGGCCCGCCGACGTGGGCGACATCGTGATCGTGGACTACACGCTGACTCCCGAGGGCATGGAGCCGCGCACCGAGACGGGCTACGGGCTCGTCATCGGCAGCGGCGCGGTCCTGAAGGAGATCGACGAGGCGGTGATCGGGCTCGGGCCCGGCGGCGCGCGCCAGACGCGCGTGCGCTTTCCCGACGATCACCGGAACGAGGCGCTGCGGGGCAAGGCGGCGGACGCCGAGGTG
This sequence comes from uncultured Candidatus Rokubacteria bacterium, assembly GCA_963840495.1. Lineage (GTDB taxonomy): Bacteria > Methylomirabilota > Methylomirabilia > Rokubacteriales > CSP1-6 > CAWIZN01. The sequence continues at coordinate 132,803 of CAWIZN010000033.1, read as the reverse complement.
AAGGTCAGCGAGGTCAAGGAGAAGGTGCTGCCGCCGATCGACGACGACTTCGCCAAGACCATTGGCGAGTTCGAGACGCTCGACGCGCTGCGCGCGGAGATGCGCAAGGGCCTCGAGCGCCGTCGGGAGCACGAGAACCGGCGCGCTCTCGAGGATGCCGTGCTCGAAGTGGCCCTGGCCGCGCACACCTTCGAGGTGCCCGAATCGATGGTGCTGCGCCAGGTCGGCCACCAGATCGAGCATATCCGCGAGCAGATGCGCCGCCAGGGCATGGATCCGGAGCGGGTGCCGTGGGACTACCAGAAGATGCTCGGGGAGATGCGGCCGGGCGCCGAGAAGTCCGTGAAGCGAGCGCTCCTGATCGAGGCCATCGCCGAAAAGGAAGGGCTGGCGCCGAGCGACGCCGACGTCGATGCCGAGGTCGAGCGCATCGCGGAGACGAGCCAGCGACCGGCGGCCGCCGTGCGCGCGCTGCTCGAGCAAAACGGTGACCTGGATCGCCTCCGCCTCTCTCTCGGGGAGAAGCGCACGCTCGACTTCCTTATTGAACGGGCCGCGGTAAGCGCCTGAGGTACACTGAGAGCGCCATGCAACCGGATCGAGCGATAGACGGAGGCGGAGCCCCCCTCCGAGCACAGCGAAGGAGGCGTTCGATGGGTTTGGTCCCGATGGTCGTCGAGCAGACGCCCCGCGGCGAGCGGGCGTTTGATATCTTTTCCCGGCTCCTCAAGGAGCGCATCATCTTCCTCCCGACGTATATCGAGGACGAGATCGCCAACCTCGTCATCGCGCAGATGTTGTTCCTGGAGGCGGAGGACCCCGACAAGGACATCCACCTCTACATCAACTCGCCCGGGGGCTCCGTGACCGCGGGCATGGCGATCTATGACACGATGCAATACGTGAAGCCGGCCATCTCCACCATCTGCATGGGGCAGGCCGCGAGCATGGGCGCGCTGCTCCTCACCGCGGGCGCCAGGGGCAAGCGATTCGCCCTGCCGCACGCGCGCATCATGATCCACCAGCCCCTGGGCGGCGTGCAGGGGCAGGCCACCGACATCGACATCCAGGCCCGGGAGATTCTCCGGATGCGGGAAGAGCTGAACCGCATCCTGATGTACCACACGGGCCAGTCGATGGAGAAGATCCAGCGCGACACCGACCGCGACTTCTTCATGACGGCGGAGCAGGCCAAGGAATACCGGATCGTGGACGAGGTCATCTCCTCCAAGCCGACCCCCCGGCCCGTGCCCGACGTGGTCGTGACCGCGGCGCCGGTGTCGTAGGTCGGGCGATGGCGCGGACCCGCGAAGGGGGCGGCTCGCTCAAGTGCTCGTTCTGCGGCAAGAGCCAGAACGACGTCCGGAAGCTGATCGCGGGTCCCACCGTGTACATCTGCGACGAGTGCATCGAGCTCTGCAATGACATCATCGCGGAGGAGTGGGAGGAGGAAAAGAGCCGCGAGCTGCGGAGCCTCCCCAAGCCCGCCGAGATCAAGAACGTCCTCGACCAGTACGTGATCGGCCAGGACCGGGCCAAGAAGATCCTGGCGGTGGCCGTCCACAATCACTACAAGCGTGTCGAGGCGGGCGGTGAGGCCGGCGACGTCGAGCTGCAGAAGGCCAATATCCTGCTCATCGGGCCCACCGGCTCGGGCAAGACGCTCCTGGCGCAGACCCTCGCCAAGATGCTCCACGTGCCGTTCACGATCGCCGACGCCACCACGCTCACCGAGGCCGGCTACGTCGGCGAGGACGTCGAGAACATCATCCTCCGGCTCCTGCAGGCGGCGGACTACGACGTCGAGCGGGCGCAGCGGGGCATCGTCTACATCGACGAGATCGACAAGATCGCGCGCAAGTCCGAGAATCCCTCGATCACGCGCGACGTCTCCGGCGAAGGCGTTCAGCAGGCGCTGCTCAAGATCCTCGAGGGCACCGTCGCCAATGTCCCGCCGCAGGGCGGGCGCAAGCATCCCCACCAGGAGTTCATCCAGGTCGACACCACCAACGTGCTGTTCCTCTGCGGGGGAGCCTTCGTGGGGCTCGATCGCATCGTCGAGGGGCGCGTGGGACGGACCGCGATGGGCTTCGGCGCCGAGATCAAGAGCCGCGAGGACCGGCGCATCGGCGACCTGCTCGCCATGGCCCAGCCCGAAGACCTTCTGAAGTACGGGCTCATCCCCGAGTTCGTCGGCCGCCTCCCGGTGGTCGCCACGCTCCACGACCTGGACGAGCCCGCCCTCGTGCGGATCCTCAAGGAGCCGAAGAACGCCATCGTGAAGCAGTACCAGAAGTACTTCGACCTCGAGAAGGTTCGGCTCAAGTTCACCGACGACGCGGTGGCCGCGGTCGCCCGCGAGGCGATGAAGCGCGGCACCGGCGCGCGCGGGCTCCGCGCGGTGCTCGAAGAGGTGATGCTCGAGATGATGTACGAGCTGCCGTCGATGCCGGGGTTGAAGGAGTGCATCATCACGCGCGAGGTCATCCTGAACAAGGAACGCCCCATCCTCATCTCCGAGCAGAAGGAGCAGTCGGCGTAAGCCCCTCCGGGGGGCCGCGGCCCTCTTCGAGCCTCCCCCCATAGTCCTGACCGGCTGTTTCGTGCACGGGTGCGTCCTTGCCGTGTGACAATGTCCGCCCGATGACGCCGCATCGCGCCGTGCTCGGCCTCGTCCTGATCGCGATAGCCCTTGCCATCGCCTCCGAAGCCCGGGCGCAGTATCCGATGCCGCGCGTCCGGGAGCGTCCCGAGGCGATCGACGCCGCGTTCCGCTTCTTCGAGGAAGGGCGGTGGCCGGAGGCGGTCGAGGCATTCGAGCTGGCGGTCCGCGAGGCTCCCGGGGCGCTGTCCGCGGAGGCACTCAGGCGATGGGGGGTCGCCGCGTCCGAGGCAGGTCGTCCGCTCGCCGCCTATGTCCGGCTGGGTCAGTATTTGGCGAGCAAGCCCCTGGGGGCGGACCGTGAGGCGGCCATCGAGCGCATCGGCCGCGCTCGGGAAACCCTGCTCCTGGACGCTGCGCGCTTCTCTCGGCTCGTCACCACGGTCGAGCGCCGATCCGAGCCGGACTCGGTCCCGGAGCGCTATCTGGTGCGCGTGGCCGCCCGCGACGGGGACGTCTCGCTCGAGGGCTTGAGCAGCCTGAGCGTCAAGAGTCCGATGTGGCGCCGCGCCGAGGAGATTCCCGTGGCGCCGTATCTCGACCTGTTGCGCCGCATGCTGGAGGCGCCGATCCTGGTCGACGAGCTTCCCCCACCGGCCGTCGATTCCACTGAGCCGGCCCCGCGGTCGGCGGTGGTGGTGCGGCTGGTCATCGGCGAGGAAGAGCGCCGGCTCGAGGCGGTGCGCGGCGAATCCTACGACCGCTTGAAGGAGGTCGCCGACCGGGTGCTCGAGTTCGCCCGCACGGTGCCGAGGATGCCGGATTTCGAAGCCAAGGCGGCGCCCGCGCCCGCGCCACCCAAGCCGGGAAAGAAGCGCCGGTGACGCCGGGCACGCTCTACGTGATCGCGACGCCGATCGGCAACCTCGAGGATCTGACCCTGCGCGCGCTCCGCATCCTCAAGGAGGTCGACCTGGTCGCCTGCGAGGACACGCGGCGGACGCGGGGCCTCTTGAGCCACTTCGACGTCCACGTGCCCGTCACCAGCTACTTCGAGCACAATAAGCTGAGCAAGGGCGACGCCATCCTGCGCGAGCTCCTCGAGGGGAAATCGGTGGGCCTCGTGACCGACGCGGGGACGCCGGGTATCTCGGACCCGGGCTTTCTGCTCGTGCGCGCCGCGCGCGAGGCGGGCGTCGGCGTCGTGCCCGTGCCGGGCCCATCGGCCGTCGTCGCCGCGCTGTCCGCTGCCGGGGTGCCCGCCGACCGCTTCGTCTTCGACGGCTTCCTCCCGGTGAAGCCGGGCCGGCGCGTCCACCGGCTGGAGGCGCTCCGCGCCCTCGAGACGACCGTCGTCTGCTACGAGTCGCCTCACCGCATCCTCGCCTCGCTCGAGGCCATCGGTCAGGTGTTCGGGGAGACGGAGATCGTGGTGGCGCGCGAGATGACCAAGCAGTTCGAGGAGATCGTGCGGGGGACGGCGGCCGGGCTTCGCGAGCGCTTCGCCTCCGGGCCGGTGAGGGGCGAGTTTACCGTCGTGATTCCGGCGGCGCCGGACCGGAGGGAGTGACGGTCAGGGGCGGGTCTCGTCCACCGGCCAGGAGCAGATGCTGCAGACCATTCGAGCCTTGGGTCGGACGGGCTTCTCACCGCCCGGGCACGGCCTCCGTCTCGTCGGCGGGACGCAGACCGACGTCCTCCACGAGGTTCAGCGATTCACCACACGACGGGCAGATCTCCATGGCAGGCGCTCCTTTCCCTTCAGGGTCGCCGGACGCGGGGGCAAAGTCAACTTGGCGGTCATGCGGAGCGGCCGAAAACTCCTGATCTGGCGCGCCTTCCGCCCCTCCCGTATACTAGGAGGCCATGCTGATTCCGAAGGCACTCACCATCGCGGGGTCGGACTCCGGGGGTGGGGCGGGTATCCAGGCGGATCTCAAGACCTTCAGCGCCTTCCGGGTGTTCGGCATGTCCGTCATCACCGCGGTGACCGCGCAGAACTCCCTCGGCGTCCAGGGCGTGGAGAATCTCCCACCGGCCTTCGTCGCGCTCCAGCTCCGCTCCGTCCTCTCGGACTTCGGCGCCGGTGCGGCCAAGTGCGGGATGCTGTCGACGGCGCCCATCATCGAGGCGGTGGCGGCGACGCTGGCCGATGATCCCGTCGAGAAGCTCGTCGTGGACCCCGTGATGGTGGCGAAGTCCGGCGACGCGCTGCTGCAGCCGGACGCGCGCCAGGCCCTGATCGAGCGCGTCCTGCCGCTCGCCCTCGTGGTGACGCCGAACCTCCCCGAGGCGGAGTCGCTCGCGGGCATCCCGGTGGCGTCGCGACCGGACATGGAAGAGGCCGCGCGCCGCATCCACCGGCTCGGGCCCCGCTACGTGCTCGTCAAGGGCGGGCACCTCAAGGGCGACGCGATCGACCTGCTCTGGAATGGCAAGGCGTTCACGGCGTTCCGCGCCCCCCGGATCGATTCGGGGAACACGCATGGCACGGGCTGCACCCTCTCGGCGGCGATCGCCGCCGGCCTCGCGCGGGGGCAGGCGATCGGGGACGCGATCCGGGACGCCAAGGCCTACGTCACGCGGGCGATCCGCGAGGGCTTTGCCGCCGGGCGCGGCGTGGGGCAGCTCCGGCACTTCATCGCGGAGTGGTGATGAGCGAGATCGACGACGGCAAGATGTCGTTCTTCGATCACCTGACGGAGCTCCGCACCCGCATCGTCTGGAGCCTCATCCCAGCCGCGGTCGGCCTCGGCGTCGCGCTGTACTTCACCACGCCCATGATGAAGTTCATCCAGCGGCCGCTCACCAAGATGGACATGAAGCTCGTGTTCACGACGCCCACCGAGGCCTTCTGGACGTACATGAAGGTGGCGATGATCGCCGGGCTCTTCATCGCCATGCCGGTGGTGCTCTGGAACGTCTGGGCCTTCGTGGCCCCGGGGCTCCACAAGCACGAGCGCAAGTACGCGGCGCCGTTCGTGATCATCGGCTCGCTCCTCTTCCTCCTCGGGGGCGCGTTCGCGCTGCTCGTGATCGTGCCGTACGCCTCGACGTTCCTCGTGACCTTCGGGCAGGCCCAGGGGCTCCAGGCCATGATCTCGGTGGCGAGCTACACGGACTTCGTCCTCAAGTTCACCCTGGCGTTCGGGCTCGTCTTCGAGATGCCGGTGGTCATCACGCTCCTCTCCATGATCGGGGTGGTGACGCCGCAGTTCCTGTCGAAGAACAGGAAGTACGCCATCCTCATCAACTTCGTGATCGCGGCAATCCTGACCCCGACGCCCGATCTCATCAATCAAGCGCTCATGGCCGGCCCGCTGTGCATCCTGTACGAGCTCGGGATCATCTCGGCGCGCATCTTCGGCCGGCGGGCCCGGAAGCCGGTGGTGGTGCCGGAGACGGAGACGGCGGGGGTGGCGGGGCCGCCCGCCGACAGTGGAGGAGCCTCCTGAGCGCCATCGAGTTCGGCTCGCTCGATCTTCCCGAGCCCCTGGTGCGCGGCATCCGGGACGCGGGCTTCGTGACGGCCACCGCGATCCAGGAGGCGGCGCTGCCGCTCGCCCTCAAGGGCAAGGACGTCGCGGGCCAGTCCCAGACGGGCACGGGCAAGACGGCGGCCTTCCTGATCGCCGCCTTCACCCGCTGCCTGCGCACGCCATCGCCGGCCAAGACCGGCGTCACCGCCCCCCGCGTCCTCATCATTGCCCCCACGCGCGAGCTGGTGGTGCAGATCGAGGCCGATGCGCACCTGCTCGGCGCCCACACCGGCCTCCGCATCATCTCCGTCTACGGGGGCATCGACTACAACAAGCAGCGCGACGCCCTGCGGGACGGCGCGGACGTCCTCGTCGGCACCCCGGGCCGCCTCATCGACTATCTGAAGCAGCACGTCTGGTCGCCGAGCAAGGTCGAGGTGCTCGTCATCGACGAGGCCGACCGGATGTTCGACATGGGCTTCATCGCCGATCTCCGCTTCATCTTGCGGAAGCTGCCCAAGCCGGAGCGGCGGCAGTCGTTCCTGTTCTCGGCGACGCTGTCCTTCCGGGTGATGGAGCTGACGTGGGAGTTCATGAACAACCCCGTCCAGATCACGATCACCCCCAATCAGAAGACGGTGGAAAAGGCCGAGCAGGTGCTCTACCACGTGGGGCGCGAGGAGAAGTTCAACCTGCTCCTCGGCCTGCTCAAGCGCGAGGGCGGCAGCCGCATCCTCATCTTCTCCAATACGCGGGAGGAGGCGCGCCGCCTCGAGGACCGCCTCGGCCGCAATGGCTGGCAGGCGCGCGCGCTCACGGGCGATGTGGACCAGAAGAAGCGGCTGAAGCTCCTGAACGACTTCAAGGATGGCGAGTTGCCCGTCCTCGTCGCGACCGATGTGGCCTCGCGCGGGCTCCACATCGAGGGGGTGACGCACGTCATCAACTGGGACATGCCGCAGGACGCCGAGGACTACGTGCACCGGATCGGCCGCACCGCGCGCGCGGGCGCGGCGGGCAAGGCCATCAGCCTGGCCGACGAGACGAGCGCGCTCGCCGTCGAGCCCATCGAGAAGTTCATCGGCCAGAAGATCCTCGTGGAGTGGGCGGGCGACGACCTCTATCTGGCCGAGATCAAGCCGACGAGCGAGGAGCGGCGCCGCTACGCGGACGAGAAGCGCCAGCGGATGGCCAGCCGCGGCGGGCCTGGGCGCAGCGGCGGCAAGCCCGGGGACAGCGGCCGCGGCCGAGCCGGCTCGCCCGGTGGCCGATCGGGTGGCCCCCGGTCCCGCTCCGGCCGGGGGCATTGACCCGCACCTTCGACCTGTCTCTTCCTGAGCCGGAGCGCCGTCGCGCCGCCCTTCTCCGCGGGCCTTGGCGCGATCTCCTCTACGTGCCCGGGCCCGGCTTCACGTCCCCGATCGAGCCCGGGATCTACTCGTCGAGCTTCGTCGTCGTCCCGGCCGATGGCCCCGCCGTCCGAGTCTCATCCCTCGTGGTGCCGGCCTTCGGCGGCGAGATCTGCCGGCTGCGACTCGAGTCCCTCGCGAGCTACCGGCCTGCGAGCCTCGGCTCGTTCTTCGAGCCCTCGCGTCGAGGCGTGGTGTACGCGATGTCGGCCGATCGCCGCACAGGCCTCGCCCGGCCGCCGGATAGGCCCGGCTGGAGCTATGACGGCGGCTCGCTGGCCGACCGGCTGGCCGACGTGCGCAAGGTCCGGCTGCTCCGCGAGCACGTGAGCGGCGGCGTGGGCGACGGCACCTTCTCCTGGATGGCCGACCGCGGCCTCGTCCTGACGGGCGCGACCGACGCCGAGAGCCTGCTCCTGGCGCTGCCCGCCGACTCGGAGAACGCCGCCCTGATCTCCCCTCCCGGCCTCTACCGCGCCCTCTTCGATCCCGCCGCGCTCCCCGTGCCCGGTGCCTCGCCCGCCGAGCTGCTCGGTTACGGCGACCGCACGCCCCCCTTCGACGTGGAGATCCACCTGGAGACTCTTTCCACGTAGGAGCGTGTCGGAACAACCGGCGTTCGAGCGCCGGCTTGCCGGCGCAATCCGTTGGGGGAGGCTCGGAGGGGGCCGTCGAGGCCCCCTCCGATCGACTACGCCGTGCGGGCGCGGACGAAGCCGCCGATGGACTCGACCGCGGCCTGGGCCTCGTCGAGCATTGGCAGGAACCAGTGCCAGACGTGGATCATGCGGTCCCACTGCTCGAGCGTCGCGTCCACGCCGGCCGCCTTCGCCCGCTCGGCGAGCCCGATGGCGTCGTCCAGCAGCACCTCGTCGCTCCCGACGTGGATCAAGAGCGGGGGCAGGCCGCGGAGATCGGCGAAGAGGGGCGAGGCGAGCGGCGATCGCGGATCCGTCGTGCCGAGGTACGCGCGCGCCATTTCCGCGACGCCCGCTTGCCGCACGATCGGATCGACACCGGCCTTCGACCGATAGCTCCCGCCGCTGCAGGTGAGATCGACCCACGGCGAGATGCACACGCCGGCCGCCGGCCGGGGCAGGTGGGCGTCCCGAAGCGCGAGCAGCGTGGCCACCGTGAGGCCGCCGCCCGCCGAGTCGCCCGCGACCGCGATGTGCTCGGCCGCGATGCCCTGGTCGAGAAGCCAGCGATAGGCGGCCACGGCGTCGTCGAGCGCCGCCGGAAAGGGATGCTCGGGCGCCAGGCGGTAGTCGAGCAGGAGCGCGTCGGTGCCCGCCGCGCCCGCGATGGCGGCCGCGAGATGGCGATGGGAGCGCGGCGACCCGATCACGTAGCCGCCGCCGTGGAGGTAGAGCACGACATGCCCCGCCCTCGCCGACGGAGGGCGCAGCCATTCCGCGGGCGCCGCGCCCGCCGTCACGCGCTCGACCTTGACGTCGGGTGAAGCTGGGAAGACCTTCTCCGCGCGCTCGTACTGGGCGCGGCGCTCGGCGACGGTCAGTGAGTCCGCCGGGGGGAGCTTTGCCAGGTGGGCGCGAACGACCTCGATGCCGCGGTCTGCCATGTCATTCCTCCGTGAGTGCGATGGAAGCCCATATTGATATCGCCGTGAGGCGACCGCGCCGGATGTCAGCGTGCGCGCACTTCAGGATCTCGTCCGTCAGGCTCGGGCCTGAGCGACGACATGGCCCATCGAATCGACCGACGCTCTGGCCTGTACGTCTGGAGACGATACGAGGACGTGGCGAAACGGCGTGCGGCCGTCCAGGCCTACCCCGCAGCTGGATTTCGACGAACTCAGCCGAGTTCGCTCGAACGGCGCTACCTGACATGCGCTGCGAGCGGTCGGCGCGGGATTAAGTGGAATGATGCTACCCTTTGCGGCAACGGCATCCAGATCATCGGTCCAGGAGGCTCATCGCATGGGATATACACTCGAGCAGCTCGCGTCGACCTGTCGTGACATCTTGACGGCGGACCGCGGCCCCGAGGGCCGCAAGCAGGTCTGCGCGGTGATCCGGGACGTCCTGCGTCGACACGGCGTTCACGGAGACGTACCTCGTCGATGGCGGGCCGGAGCGGAAGATCCTGTACGAGGATCCCGAGCTCGGCTTCTGCATCCTCGCCCACGTCCACCAGGGCGCGAAGGAAAGCCAGCCCCACGATCACGGGCCGTCCTGGGCGATCTACGGCCAGGCGCAGGGGAAGACGGTGATGAGCGACTGGGCCATGGTCGAGGCGGCGAGCGAGGACAAGCCCGGCAAGGTCCGCCACGTCCGGAGCTATACGCTCGAGCCCGGGATGGCGCACGTCTACAACGAGGGCGATCTCCATTCCCCGCGTCGCGACGGCCCGACCCGGTTGATCCGTGTCGAGGGCCGGAACATGGACCACGTCCGCCGCCTGCGCTACGAGAAGGTGTAGCGCCCCGTCAGGGTCGCGGCTCGAGCTCGTCACGCCGAGGAGCGGGGGCGCGCCCGCCCGCGTCTCCGCGCGGACGCTCCAGTAATTGCCGGCGAAGATGAGCACGGCGCCGAGCATCGTCCACCCGTCGACGCGCTCGCCGTAGAGCAGCGAGCGCGACGAGGGCGATGAACGGCAAGCGCAGGAAGTCGATGGGCAGCACGAAGCTGGCGTCGCCGAGTGACAGGGCGCGCCCCATCGAGTAGTGCGCGGTCAGCGACGTCACGCCCATGGCGAGGATGAAGGGCAGGTCGCTCGGCGCCGGCCATGTCCAGGCGAATAGCGTCCCTGCCAGACCCAGCGGGAGCTGGATGAGGCTCATGTAGAAGACGACGGCCGTCACGCGGTCGGTGCGCAGGAGCATCTTCACCACGAGGACGGCGGCGGCGAAGCAGAACGCCCCGCCGAGGACGATCAGCGCGCCTCGGCCGAAGGCGCTCGTCCCCGGATGCGCGATCACGAGGATTCCGGTGACGCCGCTCGCGATCGCCGTCCATCGAGGCGGTGAGAGGCGCTCGCCCAGGAGCAGGGCAGCGAGAAGCGCGGCCCAGACCGGTGTCGTGAACTCGATCGCGGTCACCACGGCCAGCGGGGTGATGGCGATGCCCCAGACCCAGGCGTACTGACCGCAGAAGTGGACGAGGTTGCGCGCGACGTGCAGTGGGAGCCGGCGCGTCGCGAAGGCGCCGGCTCCGAGGCGCGGGCGGAGCGCGAGCAGGATGGCCAGCGCGACGAGGCTCCTCAGGAAGAGGATCTCGAACGTGCCCATGTGCCCGGTGAGCTGGCGCGCCGCCACCGTCATCAGGACGAACGAGGCGATGGAGGCGATCATCCAGCCGGTGGCCCGGAGGGCGGGGCGGCCGGCGGCGAGTGGTGTCGGGCTCAAGGGCCCAGTATAGCCAACGATCACGCGAGGAGTCGGAACCGCGAGGGAGATCAGCATGCACGAGGAGCCGACCGCATATCGCCTCCCGGATCCCGGCGTCCGGGCGCTGTTCGCCGAGGATTCCCGCTACCAGGCCTGGCTCGACGTGGAAGCGGCGCTGGCGCAGGCGCAGGCCGAGCTCGGGATCATCCCCCCGCACGCCGCCGAGGAGATCACCCGGAAGGCGCGGCTCGCGCTCCTGGACAGGCAGGCCATCCGGGCGGGGCTCGAGCGCACCGGCCACTCGCTCGTGCCGCTGATCTGGGAGCTGGACCGGGTCTGTGACGGCGACGCCGGAGGATACGTGCACTGGGGCGCCACGACCCAGAACGTCACCCAGACCGGACAGCTACTCCTCACGCGCCGGGCGCACGCGATCTTCCTCCGGCAGCTGGCCACGCTGCTCGAGGTCCTGGGGCCGCTGGCCGAGCGCGCCAAGGACATGCTCCTGCCCGGACGCACGCACGGCCAGCACGCGCTGCCCGCGACGTTCGGCTTCAAGGTGGCGGTGTGGATCGACGAGCTGTGCCGTCACGTCGACCGCCTCCGCGGGTGCGAGAGCCGGGTCTTCGTCGCCATGCTCGGCGGCGGCGCGGGCACGATGGCCTCCCTCGGGCCGATCGGCATGGTGGTCCAGGACAAGATGGCCGAGCGCCTGGGCATGACGCCGATGCCCGTGCCCGCGCGCTCGATCGGCGATCACCAGGCCGAGTACGTGTGCCTGCTCGGGCTCCTCGCGGCGACGTGCAGCAAGATGGGCCGCGAGGTCTACACGCTGATGAAGCAGGAGTTCGGCGAGGTCGAGGAGCCCGTGCCGCCGGGCACGGTCGGCAGCAGCACCATGCCCCAGAAGAGGAATCCCAAGCTCTCCCAGGACGTCGTCGCCGCGGCCGCCCAGGTGCGGGCGCTGGTCCCGCTGGCGCTCGAGGCCATGCAGACCGAGCACGAGGCGGATCGGACCACCAGCGTGATGTTCGACCGGGCCATCACCGAGGCGTGCGCCCTGACCGGCGATATCCTCGAGCGCCTCATCGCGCTCTTCTCGGGGCTCACCCTCTTCCCCGAGCACATGCGGAAGAACCTCGACATCTCCGGCGGATTGATCATGTCGGAGGCGCTCATGCTCGAGCTGGGCACGCAGATGGGGCGCCAGCGCGCGCACGACGTCGTGTACGAGGCGGCCCAGGCGGCGTTCACGGGAGGCCGTCCCTTCCGCGAGCTCCTCGTCGAGGACGCGCAGGTGCGCGCCAAGCTCACGCCGGATCAGGTGACGGAGCTCCTGGACCCGGCGCGGTACACGGGCCTCTGCCGTCAGTTCGCGGAGGAGGGCGCCCTCCGCGCCCGGAACACGGCGGCCGCACTCGCCCGGGCCGGCTTCCCCGCGCGCGCCCGGCCGGCCTGAGCGGGGCGGCGCCCTGGCCCACGACGCAGGAGGCTGAAGAAGGTCCAGATGCGAGGCGGCGCCCGAAGGCCGCACGCGAGGCGTAGTCGTCTGTACGTCTGAGCGTGTGGCAGGCGGCCGAGGGCGCCCTTCAGATGCCTGCTCAGCCTCCTGCGCCGAAGAAGCGCGGGACCCAGGTGTGGTGCGCGGCGGCCTCGATCCGGAGGAACTGAAAGCCCGCGCGGATGGCGTAGTGCTCGTCGACGTCGGTATCGCCGATGTGGTAGTACGCGTGCGCGGGAAACCGGTGACGCACGTCGTCGAGCCGGTGCTTCAGCACCGTGAAGTCCGGGACGATGGCCAGCCGCTCCCACATCACCCGCTGGAACGACAAGGGGCGGTCGGAGCAGCTCCCGATCACCCAGCCGCGCTCCTTCGCGCTCGCCACCATCGGGATCGTGATGAACCCCGGCGGATCCCCCACCTCGAGCGTCCCGTCGATGTCGAAGCTCACGAGCGTCACCATCGCGGGGCCGGCTAGGAGCCTGTCGGAGAACCGGCTAGAGCGATGAGAAGGGTCCAGATGCGAGGCGGCGCCCGAAGGCAGCCGCGAGGCGTACTCGTACGTTGAGCGGCGTCGAGGGCGCCAACGAAGCAGATGGGCCCTTATCATCGCTCTAGCCGCTCGAACACCGCCTGGATCATCACGATGCGGCCTTCGTCCCGATTTCGCTGGCCCGCGCGCGTGATCGCGTCGAGCGCCTCCCCCATGACGATGCGCTGGATGCTGTGGGGCGGGATCGCCCCGCCGGCCTTGCCCGTCTCCACGGTCACGTCGTCCCAGGCGCGGAGGCGGAATCCCGCTCTCTCGATCACCGCGCGCATCTCGTCGGGAGGCAGGAGAAAGCTCGCCGAGGGATCCCGCGCCCACATGAGCGGGAAGACGGGCGGGCCGCCGGGTCCGGCCATGGGCTCCTGAAAGGCAAGGATCCCGCCGGGGCGCAGCATTCGCGAAAAGCCCGAATAGAGCCGGGCCTTGTCCTCGATGTTCATGCCGCTGTTCTGGGTCCACACGACGTCGTAGGGGCTGCCGTCATCAGGCAGGGCGAGCGCATTGCCGAGCCGGTGGGTGACCTGGTCCTCGAGATCCACGAGGGTGGTGAGGGCCCGCCCCGCGCTCACGTAGGACTCCGTGAGGTCGACGAGGGTGACGGAGCAACCGAACTGGGCGGCGAGCGTGCGGGCAGCGCCCCCGAGGCCGCCGCCCACGTCGAGGACGCGCAAGCCCGGGCGCAAGCCCGCCAGCCGCGCGAGCCGCTCCGTCGCGGGCTTGCCGCCGCCGTGGAACTGATCGGCGGGGGCCAGGTCGTCGATGGTCAGTGCGGAGAGATCCTTGCCGGCGGCGGTGAGCGCGTCGACGATCGCGCGGTCGAGTCCCGCGCGTCCCCAGTAGTCGTTGGCCGCGCGAGCGTCGTCCACCGGCGGGGCGAGCGATCAGCCGGCCTGCGCCAAGGCCCCGCCGTCGACGACGACGTGCGTCCCGGTGATGAAGGAGGCGTCGTCGGAGGCGAGGAAGAGGGCGCAGCGGGCGATGTCCTCGGGCTCGCCGACGCGGCCGATGGGAATGCCCTGATGCTCGGCGGCCTTGCGCTCAGCGGCGTCCACGATGTCGCGCGTCAGCCGGGTGCGGATGAGGCCGGGGCAGATCGCATTGACGCGGATCTTGTCCCGCCCGAACGAGACGGCCATCGCCCGGGTGAGGGAGAGCACCGCGCCCTTGGACGCGGCATACGCGTGCGTCGGTCGCTCCGGCCGGCCCACGAAGGCCGAGACGGACGCGGTATTGATGATGGCGCCCCCGCCCGCGGCGCGCAGATGGGGCAGGGCGGCGCGGCTCGTGAGATACATCGCGCGGACGTTCACGTCCTGGGCGAGGTCCCAGTGCTCGAGGTCGATCGTCTCGACCGTCCCGCCCACGACCATGGTGCCGACGCCGGCATTGTTGAACAGCACGTCGATCCGGCCGTGCGCGCGCACCGCCGCCTCCACCACGGCCGCGCAGTCCTCATGCTTCGCCAGATCGGCGACGACGGTGACGGCGGACCCGCCCGCGGCGGTCACCTCGGCGGCGGTCGTCTCGAGCTCCGCCGCCTGGAGATCGGCGAGGGCGAGGCGCGCGCCCGCGCGCGCGAACAGCAGGGCGGCGGCGCGGCCGATGCCCGTGGCGGCGCCGGTGATGACCGCGACCTTGCCCGCAAGGGAGTGCGAGTGCGACGGAGTCGGTGAGGGAGCCACGGCGGCGGGCGATCAGAACCGGCGGCGGCCGGCGAGCGACTTCTTGCGGAGGCGGATCGACTTCGGCGTGATCTCGAGCAGCTCGTCCTCGCGGATCCATTCGATCGACTGCTCGAGGTTCAGGATGCGCGGCGGGGTGAGCCGCACCGCCTCGTCCGAGGTCGAGGAGCGGACATTGGTCAGCTTCTTTTCCTTGGTGATATTGACGTCGAGGTCGTTCTCGCGGGAGTGCTCGCCGACGATCTGCCCCTCGTACACCGACTCGCCCGGCCCCAGGAAGAGGACGCCGCGGGGCTGCAGGTGGTCGATGGCATAGGCCGTCGTCTTGCCGGACCGGTCGCTGACCAGCGCGCCATTGGCCCGGTGGGGGATCTCGCCCTGCCACTCCGCATAGCCGTCGAAGAGGTGGTTGAGGAGGCCCGTGCCGCGCGTGTCGGTGAGGAATTCCGAGCGGTAGCCGATGAGGCCACGCGAGGGCAGCCGGTACTCGAGGCGCACGCGCCCGGTGCCGTGGTTCACCATCTTCATCATCTGGCCCTTGCGGGGCCCGAGCTTCTGGGTGACGGCGCCGATGAAGTCCTCGGGCACGTCCACGATCAGATGCTCCATGGGCTCGAGGGTCACGCCGCCCTCGTCCTTCGTGATGATCTGGGGCTTGCCGACCTCGAGCTCGAAGCCCTCGCGCCGCATCATCTCGATCAGGATGGCGAGCTGGAGCTCGCCCCGCCCGGAGACCCGGTAGGTGTCGGGCGATTCCGTCTCGTCGACCCGGATGCCGACATTGCTCCTGCGCTCCTTCCACAGGCGCTCGCGGAGCTGGGTCGAGGTGACGAACTTGCCCTCGCGGCCCGCGAACGGCGAGATGCTCGAGTAGAAGAGCATGGCGACGGTCGGCTCGTCGATGTGCATGACGGGCAGGGCCTGCGGCTGATCGGCGTCGGCGATGGTCTCGCCGATCTCCATGCTCTCGATGCCCGCCACGGCGACGATATCGCCCGCGCTGGCCTCGGAGATCTCCACGCGCTTCAAGCCCTCGTAGCCGTAGAGCACCGTGACCTTCGCGTGCTCGATGTCGCCGTCGCGGTGCACCACGGCGACCCGGTCGTACTGGCGGACGCGGCCGTTGACGATGCGCCCGATGATGAGCCGGCCGACATAGTCGTCCCAGTCGAGCGAGGCCGCCCGGAGCTGCAGGCCCATGGCGGGATCGAAGCGCGGCGGCGGGATGGTGGCGATCAGGGCGTCGAAGAGCGGGGCGAGCGTGCGGGAGTCGTCGGTGAGCGCGCGCTTGGCGATGCCCTTGCGGGCATCGGTGTAGAGGACGGGGAAATCGAGCTGGTCCTCCGTGGCATCGAGGTCGATGAACAGGTCGTAGACCTCGTCGAGCACCTCGGCCGGGCGCGCGTCCTGCCGGTCGATCTTGTTGATGACGACCATCGGGATCAGGGAGGCCTCGAGCGCCTTCTTCAACACGAAGCGCGTCTGGGGCAGGGGGCCCTCGGCCGCGTCGACCAGCAGCAGCACGCCGTCCACCAGGGTCAGGGTGCGCTCGACCTCGCCGCCGAAGTCGGCGTGACCCGGGGTGTCCACGATGTTGATCTTCACGTCCTTGTAGTGCACGGACGTGTTCTTCGCCATGATCGTGATGCCCTTCTCCCGCTCGAGGTCGATCGAGTCCATGACCCGCTCGACCACGTGCTCGTTGGCGCGGAAGATGCCGGATTGCCAGAGCATCGCGTCGACCAGCGTGGTCTTGCCGTGGTCGACGTGGGCGATGATGGCGACGTTTCGGATGTCCGGGCGCTCTTGCATGTCCTCACTGTAGCACGGAGGCCCCACGGAGTCCGCGATGACGCGGCGCGCGATGCCTTGCCCCGCTCCAGGTCGACGGGCATAATGACCCGGTTGTAGGCAATTCCTCACCAAGGAGGGAAGACCGTGAGGTCGAGACTCATTGCCGTCGTCATCGGTGCGATCGCCCTGCTCGCCGTGCTGGGCCTTCCATCCCTCGGCGCCGTCGGCCCGGCCGGCGCCCAACAGCCCACCCCGCCGTCCCAAGGAGCCAAGAAGGTGAAAGAGAGCGCGGTCATCACCATGGAGAAGGGCGGGGAGATCAAGTTCGACTTCTTCCCGGAGGATGCGCCCAAGACCGTCGAGAACTTCGTGACCCTCGCCAGGAAGGGCTTCTACGACGGGCTCACCTTCCACCGCGTGGAGCCCGGCTTCGTCGTCCAGGGGGGCGATCCCCAGGGCAATGGCATGGGCGGGCCCGGCTACAAGATCAAGGCGGAGTTCAACAAGCAGAAGCACGTCCGCGGCGCGGTGGCCATGGCGCGGAGCAATGATCCCGATTCCGCGGGGAGCCAGTTCTACATCGTGCTCGCACCCGCCAACTTCCTCGACGGCAAGTACACGGTCTTCGGCATCGTCACCTCCGGCATGGACGTGGTCGACAAGGTCCGGGTCGGCGACAAGATGAAGTCGGTGAAGATCGTGGACGCCCCGGCCCAGTAGTACCAATCGAGACGCCGCGCCCGGCATCGCTGCCTGGCGCGGCGTCCGCCGGCGCCGGCCTGCGATGAAGCCGAAGCTGAGGGTCTGGGTCGTCTTCGGGAAACAGCTCAAGGGAAAACAGCTCAAGTTCGGCGACGGACGGGCGCGCCTCCTCGAGCTGATCGACGAGCGGGGGTCGCTCCGCCAGGCCGCGGCGGAGCTGCGCATGTCGTATCGGAATGCGTGGGGCTATCTGCGCGAGCTCGAGAAGGCGGCCGGCTTCAAGTTCGTGGAGCGCGCGCCCGGCGGCAATCCGCGCAGCGGCATGCGGTTGACCGCGCGCGGGAGCGAGTTTCTAGCGCGCTACGGCAAGTTCCAGCGCGGTCTGGAACAGGCCGCAGCGCGCCACTTCGAGCGCTCCTTCAAGGGCAGAGGCGTCAGCGCGCGGGCGCGGCCGTCCGGCTCGCCAGGCACTCGAGCACGATCCGCTCGGGCGTCAGCGGAAGCTGGGTGATCCGCACGCCCATGGCGTCCTGGACGGCATTGGCGATCGCCGCGGGGGCGGGGATGATCGGCGGCTCTCCCACGCCGCGCGCGCCGAAGGGACCGGCGGGTGCGGGCACCTCGACGATGATCGTCTCGATGCTCGGCAGATCGGCGGCCGTGAGCTTCCGGTAGTCGAGCAGGCTCGGGTTCGTGAGCCGGCCATTGTCGTCGAACATGAGCTGCTCGGTGAGGGCGATGCCCAGGCTCTGCACCGCGCCGCCCTGCATCTGGCCCTCGACGCCGATCGGGTTGATGGCGCGGCCGGCGTCCTGGACGACCACGAAGTCGTGGACCGTCACTTCCCCGGTGTCGGGGTCGACCTCGATCCGCGCGAGCTGGGCGGCGAACGCCGGAGCCTGCACCGCGAAGGCCGGATGGCTCACGCCGAGCACCGGCGGCACCTTGGACATGTAGAGGTTGCCCTTCTTGCCGATCTGGGCGAGGGTGATCGACCGATCCGGCATGCCGCGGACCACGACGCGCCCGTCCTCGATCTCGAGGTCGTGGACGGACGCTTCCATCTCGGCGGCGGCAATCTCGAGCGTCTGGCGCCTGGCGTCCTTCGCCGCCTCGAGCACCGCGGTGCCCACCGTGTAGATGGTCTTGCTCCCCGCGCTGAGCCCGGTCATGGGGGCCGTGTCGGTGTCGCCGGTGGTGATG
Source organism: uncultured Candidatus Rokubacteria bacterium (assembly GCA_963840495.1). Taxonomy (GTDB): domain Bacteria; phylum Methylomirabilota; class Methylomirabilia; order Rokubacteriales; family CSP1-6; genus CAWIZN01. The sequence goes on along the minus strand of CAWIZN010000033.1, from coordinate 114,532 downwards.
CGCACCTTGTCGACGTCGATGCCGTAGGCCGAGGCGGCGATCTGAGCCAGGGCGATGTTCGTCCCCGCGATGTCCACCTGGCCGGTGAGCACGCTGACCGAGCCGTCGGGATTGAGCCGGACGGTGGCGCCCGTCGGCTGGAGCCCGGGAATCCACCCGCCCACCGCGAGACCGGTGCCGCGCCGGCCATGGCCGTCCTTGTTGCCGCTCTTCGCCCACTCCGCCCGGTTCTTCCAGAACGGATGCTCGGCGAGCCGCGCCAGCACCTGCTTGGCCCCATTGCTCTGCCAGGGCTGGCCAGTCGCCATCGGATCGCCTTCCTTCATGAGGTGGCGCAGGCGGAACTCGACGGGGTCGAGCCCAAGCTCGAGGGCGATCTGCTCCATGTGCGAGTCGACGGCAAAGAAGGTCTGGGGCGCGGTGGGCGCCCGATAGGCGGCGATGCTCGCCTTGTGCGTCAGCACCTCGAAGCCCTTGACGTCGAAGCTCGGCCACTGGTAGACGCTGGCGATGAACACCGCGCCCATCGTCAGCACCGCGCCGGAGAACGAGCCGGACTCGAGGATCGTCTCGGCCTCGATCGCCATGAGCGTGCCGTCGCGCTTCACGCCGGTCTTGAGGCGGATGATGACCTGGGGCGCGGGCATTCCCGCCTGCAATTCCTCGCGCCGGGTCATGACGTAGCGCACCGGCCGGTTGGCCGCGCGGGCGAGCGCCGCCGTGATGGGCTCGCAGAGCGCCCGGATCTTGCCGCCGAAGCCGCCGCCGCACTCCATCGGGATGACCCGGATGCTGTTTTCCGGCAGCCCGAGGACGTCGGCCACTTCCGAGCGCGTATTGAAGGAGCCCTGCGTGCTCGAGTAGAGCGTCAGGATGCCCGTGCTGTCCCACTCGGCCACCACGGCGTGCGGCTCGAGATAGCCCTGGTGCACCATCGGCACGCGGTAGGTCTTCTCGAGGACCAGGTCGGACTCGGCGAAGCCCTTGGCCACGTCGCCGCGCTGCAGCCGCGCCTGCTGGGCGATATTGACCGCCTTCGGCGGGGGCGCATCGCTCTTGATGGCGGCCACCCCCGAGTGCGCGAGCGCCTCGCTGGTGTCGGCCTCGGTCCCCGCATCCGCCACCGGTGGCGCCCCGACCAGCATCGACTTGAGCGGGTCGATCGACGCGGGCAGCACCTGGTACTCGACCTCGATCAGGTCGAGCGCCTCCTCGGCGATGGCCAGCTCGTCCGCGGCCACCGCGGCCACCGGCTGGCCCACGAAGACCACTCGATCGATGGCGAGCACCGCATGGGCGCGCGTCGGGGCTTTCTTCTTGAGATGCGGGATGTCGGCGGCGGTGAGCACGGCGCGGACGCCCGGCAGGGCTTTGGCCTTGCTCGTGTCGATGCGGATGATCTTGGCGTGGGCATGCGGGCTCCGGAGGAGCTTCGCCTCCAGCATGCCGCGCGGCTTGATGTCGGCGACGTACTGGACGTGACCCGTGACCTTGTCCGCTCCGTCGGCACGGGGGATGGAGAGACCGACTCCCTTGACCTCGCGCGTCGTCTTCATGATCGCCATGGCGTCATCCCTTTCGAGCGGGTGCGGCGGCCGCGGTCTCGGCGATCGCGGCCACCATGGTCGTGTATCCGGTGCAGCGGCAGAGGTTGCCGGCAATGCCGTAGCGGATCTCTTCTTCCGTCGGGTGCGGGTTCTCGGCGAGGAGCGCCGAGGCCGCCATGAGCACGCCCGGGATGCAGAACCCGCACTGCGGCACGCCCTTTTTCACGAACGCGTCTTGGAGCGCGGTGAGCACGCCCATCTGGCCGAGCCCCTCGATGGTGCGGACCGAGCGGCCGCGCGCCTGCATGGCCAGCATGAGGCAGCTCGCCACGGGCTTGCCGTCGACGTGGATGGTGCAGGCGCCGCAGTCGCCGGTGCCGCAGCCTTCCTTGGGTCCGGTCAGGTTCAGGTCCTCGCGCAGCGCATCGAGCAGCGTCTTGTAGGGCTGGACGAGCACCTCGACCGCCTCGTCATTGACCGTACAGCTCAGGACTTGCTTGGCCACGTCCCTGTTTCCTCCTCGCGTGTCAGCGGCTCGCCCGCTGGAGCGCCGTGGTGAGCGTGCGGCGCGTCAGGACGCGGACCAGGTGATTGCGGAACTCGATCGAGCCGCGGTGATCGTCGATGGGGCGCGCGGCGCCGGATGCGAGCTCGGCCGCCCGCTCGATCTGCTGCGGGGTCAATGGCTGGCCCACCAGCGCTTGCTCGGCATCGGTGGCGCGGAGCGGCACGGGCGCGACGGCGGCGAGCGCGATCCGGGCCGTCGTGCACTTCCCTCCGGTCAGCGTGACCTGCGATGCGACGCCCACCACCGCGATGTCCAGCTCGCGCCGCGGCGTGTGCCGCAGGTAGTTGCCGCCGCTGTGGGCCCCCTGCGCGGGGACGACGATCTCGAGGAGCAGCTCGCCCGGTGCGAGCACGGTGCGACGGACGCCCAGGAAGAACGAGGCCATCGAAACCCGGCGCTGACCGCTCGGGCCGGCGATGACGGCTTCGGCGTCGAGCGCCAGGAGCGGCGGCGCCATGTCGGCCGAGGGCGCGGCATTGCACAGGTTGCCGCCCAGCGTGGCGAGATTGCGCACCTGGACGGAGCCGACCATCGCCGCGCTCTCCGCCAGCGCCGGGAAGCGCGACCGGACGCGCGCGTCCAGCTCGAGCTCCCGCGCGGTCACCGAGGCGCCGATGCGAAGGCCGCCGTCCGGCGCGTCCGAGATGGTGCGCAGCTCGGCCACCGCCGAGAGGTCCACCACCCAGCCGGGCTTGAGGACCCCATTCTTGAGCTGGGGCAAAAGATCCGTCCCCCCGGCCACGACCTTGGTGTCGGGCCCCCGCTTGGCAAGAATTTGAAGGCACTCGTCGACACTGCCGGGCACAGCAAGCTCGAATCGTCGCACGCGTAGTCTCCCCGACCGAGGATGATGAGGATTCGCTGACGACTATACTCCAGATCGGCGTTTCGGATAATATATGCCCTGAAAAGCACAGTCAAGGCGCGGCACCCGCGTGGCCAGTCCTATCATCATGAGCGGAGGAGCGCGATGCTGATCCGATTGTTGATTGCCGCCATCCTGACCCTCGCCGGCCCAGGGCTGGCGCTCTCCCAGTCCAATGTCGTCATCCTGTCGACGACCACGAGCACCCAGGACTCCGGGCTCCTCGACGTCATCGTGCCGATGTTCGAGAAGAAGTCCGGACTCACGGTGAAGACGATCTCCGTCGGCACGGGGCAGGCGCTCGCGCTGGCCGCGCGCGGCGAGGCCGACGTGACGCTGGCGCACGCGCCGAGCGTCGAGAAGAAGTACGTGGACGAGGGCGAGATGCGCAACCGCCGCCTCGTCATGTACAACGACTTCGTCATCATCGGGCCGGAGGACGATCCCGCGAAGATCAAGGGGCTCCCCGCGGCCGACGCCCTGAAGCGCATCGCGGAGAGCCAGGCGCGCTTCGTCTCCCGCGGCGACAAATCGGGCACGCACGTGCTCGAGCAGGCGCTGTGGAAGCAGGCGGGTGTCGAGCCCAAGGCGCCGTGGTACATCGAATCGGGCCAGGGAATGGGGGCGACGCTCGGCATCGCCAATGACCGCCTGGCCTATGCGCTCGCCGACCGCGGCACGTGGCTCGCGTTCCAGAAGCGAATCAGCCTGCCCATCCTGGTGGAGAGGGATCGCCCGCTGCTGAACGTCTACTCGGTGATGGAGGTCAATCCGGCGAACGGGCCCCGCGTGAACGCCGCGGGGGGCAAGGCCTTCGCCGACTTCATGCTCTTGCCCGAGACCCAGGCCGTCATCAAGACCTTCGGCGTCGACAAGTACGGTCAGCCGCTCTTCGTTCCCGTCGCGGGCAAGAGAGAGGAAGACCTCTAGCAGATGCTGAAAAGGCCCATCTGCTTCGTTGGCGCCCTCGGCCGCCGGCCACGTAACGCGCGAGATCGGACCGACGAACTTCGTCTGCGGGGCCCAGACATGGCCCCGCACTCCCCAGCGAGTACGCCTCGCGTGCGGCCGTCGGGCGCCGCCTCGCATCTGGACCTTTTTGAGCATCCTGCGGCTGTTTCAGCATCTGCTAGGACATGGGCCTCGTCTGGGACGGGACGCTCCAGGCCTTCCGGCTGCTCCTCGCGGGTGATCCGGAGGTCTGGCGGATCACGCTCCTGTCGCTCCAGATCTCGGGCGGGGCGACGCTGCTCTCGCTGGTCGTCGGCGTGCCGTGCGGCACGGGGCTCGCCCTCGCCCGATTTCCCGGCCGCGGCTTCATCATCAGCCTCGTGAACACGGGCATGGGATTGCCGCCCGTGGTGGTGGGCCTCTTCGTCACGATCCTGCTCTGGCGCAACGGAGCGTTCGGCGCGCTCGAGCTGCTCTACACACCCGCCGCCATGGTGCTCGCCCAGTTCGTCATCGCGATGCCCATCGTCACGGGACTCACGCTGGCCGCCATCCAGCAGGTGCCCGAGAGGTTCCGCCTCCAGATGCTCGGGCTCGGCGCGTCGCGAATCCAGATGGTCGCCGTGCTGCTGCGCGAGGCCCGCCTGCCGATGCTCGCCGCGGTCATGGCGGGCTTCGGCGGCGTGATCTCCGAGGTCGGCGCCTCGATGATGGTGGGCGGCAATATCCGGGGATCGACGCGGGTCTTGACGACCGCGACCGTGCTCGAGACGGGGAAGGGCAACTTCGACGTCGCGATCGCGCTCTCGCTGATCCTGCTGCTGATCACGTTCCTCGTGAACTGGGCGTTGACCTCGATCCAGCAGCGCCGGCGGGTGTGATCCACCGCCCGAAGCCGAGACCCTGCTGCCGCCCGGGGGCAGGACCCGGGACGCGCTATTGGTTATACTGGGCACCCGGCGACGAGCTGTCCAGGCCCGAAGAGATTGGAGAGGACGCCATGATCGACAAGAAGCCGACCGACGCGGAGCTCAAGCGAACGCTCACCCCCGCGCAGTACGAGGTCACGCAGTGCAGCGCCACCGAGCCGCCGTTCCGCAACGAGTTCTGGGACCACCACGAGCCCGGGATCTATGTGGACGTCGTGTCGGGAGAGCCGCTCTTCTCCTCCACCGACAAGTTCGAGTCCGGCACCGGCTGGCCGAGCTTCGTCCAGCCCATCGAGGCCGAGAACGTGACGGAGCACACGGATTCGTCCCACGGGATGCGCCGTGTCGAGGCGCGCTCCGCCCACGGCAACTCGCACCTGGGCCACGTCTTTCCCGACGGCCCCGGCCCGACGGGATTGCGCTACTGCATCAACTCGGCGGCGCTTCGCTTCATCCCTGTCGACAAGCTGGAAGCGGAAGGGTACGGCCGGTTCAAGGCGCTGTTCAACTGACTACACGGCGGTGCAGACGGGCGAGAGCGACCAGGCGCTGGTCCTCGTCGGCCTCCTGACGGCGCTGTCCTGCCTGGTGCTGGTCGCGGCCGGACGACTGGGGGCGCGCGCGCAATGAGCGCGGGTCCGTCCGCCGGGAATCTCCAGGTGCAGGTGGTCAAGCGACTGCCCGCGTTCTCCCTCGAGGTCGACTGGCAAGGGGGCGACGAGGTCGTGGCGCTCTTCGGCCCCTCCGGGGCCGGCAAGACCCTGACCCTTCAGTGCCTCGCCGGGCTCGTCCGGCCGGACCGCGGGCGCATCGTCGTCGGCGGCGAGGTGTTCTTCGACAGCGATGCCGGGATCGACGTGCCGACCCAGCGGCGCCGACTGGGCTATGTCTTCCAGGGCTACGCCCTCTTCCCGCATCTGTCCGTCGAGGACAATGTGGGATACGGATTGCGCGGCCGGCCCCGCCAGGAGCGCCGCCGCCGCGCGGGCGAGGTGCTCGAGCGGCTCGGGCTGGGCGGCCTGGGCGCGCGGCGCCCGCGCGAATTGTCGGGGGGCCAGCAACAGCGCGTGGCCCTCGGCCGGGCGCTCGCGGTGGACCCCGGGCTCTTGCTCCTCGACGAGCCGCTCTCCGCCCTGGACACGCCGCTCCGCCGGCAGCTCCGCCGGGAGCTCGCGGCCATCCTGCGCGAGTGGCGCAAGGCCACCGTGCTCGTCACCCACGATCTGGCGGAGGCGTTTCAGCTCGCCGATCGCGTCGTGGTCTACGACAAGGGGCGGGTCGTGCACGCGTCGCCGAAAGCGGAGCTTCTGTCGGCGCCGGCCTCCGAGCAGGTGGCGCGGCTCATGGGCGTGCGCAATATCCTGCGCGGCCGCGTGCTCAAGGCCGCGCCGGATCGAATCCAGCTCGACTGGCGCGGCCACGTGCTCGAGGCGGTGAACTCGCCGAGTCATTCCTATCTGCCCGACCCGGGGGCGGAGCTGGCGTTCTTCATCCGGCCGGAATACGTGCGGCTCGTCAGGAAGGACCGCAGCCCCGGCGACGGCAGCCATCACATGAACACGATGGCGGGGCGCGTGGCGCGGGAGGAGGACTGCGGCGTGACGTGGACGCTCTACTTCCGCCTGGACGAGCCCGGCCTCACGGCTCAGGGCGACTTCGATCTGGAGATCGAGGTGCCGCGCATGGTGTACGAGATCCTCGACATCGCCCGCGAGCGCCACTGGGAGCTCTCCGTGCATCGGGGGTCGATCCACGTGCTCCCGTCGTGACGCCGCCCGTGCTCGAGGTCCTGGGGGTCCGCGTGGCGCGCGGCGGCCGCACCGTGCTCGACGTGCCCGCGCTCGCGGTGCCGCCGGGCGAGGTCCTCGCCCTCATCGGCCCGAACGGCGCGGGCAAGTCGACGCTCCTGCGTGTCCTCGGCCTGCTCGAATCCCCCGTGGCGGGCGAGGTGCGCTTCCGCGGCACCGCCGTCGCTCCGCGCGCCGCGCTCGCGGTCCGGCGGCGCATGGCGAGCGTCTTCCAGGAAGCGCTCCTCGCCGACACGACGGTCCGGGAGAACGTAGCCCTGGGCCTGCGCTTTCGCGGCGAGCGCGGCCTGGGCGCGGCGAGCAGGGTGGGGGAGTGGCTCGGGCGCTTCGGCATCGCGCACCTCGCCGAGCGCCGGGCGCGCACGCTCTCGGGCGGTGAGGCGCAGCGCGCGGCGCTGGCGCGGGCCCTCGTGATGGAGCCGGAGGTCCTGCTGCTCGACGAGCCGTTCTCCTCGCTCGATCCCCCGACGCGGGAGGGCCTGATCGACGATCTCGGGCGCATCCTGCGCGAGGAGCGGACCACGGCGGTGCTCGTCACCCACGATCGCGGTGAGGCCATGGCGCTCGGCGACCGCGTCGGGGTCCTCATGGACGGCCGGCTGCTCCAGGTGGACGGTGCGGCGCAGGTGTTCCGCGCGCCCGCCACGGAGGAGATCGCCCGCTTCGTCGGCGTCGAGACCATCCTCGATTGTCGGGTGGTGGAGGGCGCTTGGGATCTGTCGGTGCTCGACGCCGGAGGGCAACGGATCGAGGTGGCCCAGGCCGGCGCGCCGGGCGAATGGGTGCGCCTGTGCCTGCGAGCGGAGGACGTGACGCTCTTTCCGGGGGCGCCGAAGCCCGCGGCCTCATCCGCGTTCAATCGCCTCGCCGGGCGCGTGCTGCGGATGGTGCCCACCGGCGCCTACATGCGCGTCACCGTCGACTGCGGGTTCCCGCTGGTCGCCCTCATGACGCGGCGGTCCATCGAGGAGATGGAGCTCCGTGACGGCGCGCCGGTCACCGCGCACTTCAAGTCGACGGCGCCCACCTCATGCGACACGGGTAGCGGCCGGCACGTCGCGACACGACAAGCCTTGACAGCCGAGCGACGGCGGGGGTATAAGCGGAAATACCAAGGCAGCCCTGAAGCCGGCAGGATTGGAGTCGAGGGAGGCCCCATGGCAGCACGCATTGGCAGGGACGCACGCGGTCCAATCGAGAGCCGGCCGGATGCACGCAGCCGGCTCGCTTCATCTTCTGACCCCGCCGGGAGGTTCCCATGCCTGACACCGATATCGTGATAGAGCGGCTCACCGCCGAAAGCCACGAGTTCCGCAAGCTCCACGACGACCACAAGAAGTACGACGAAGAGTTGACCGCCCTCAGCGATCGAGGCTTCCTCTCCCCGGATCAGCAATGGCGCGTGAGCGAGCTCAAGAAGCTGAAGCTCATCGCGAAAGACCAGATGGAAGCCATGATCCGTCACGCGCGCGCCGGCCAGCACGTCTGAGGAGCATCGGCGCGCTCGTCTCATGACCCTGCCCAGGGGGATGCCTGGATTCCGTGGCCTCTCCCACCTGAGCCCCGCCGGCGACGCCCGCATGGTGGACGTCTCCGCCAAGGCCGAGACGGTCCGCGAGGCGGTGGCGCGCGTCACCGTCGCGATGAAGCCGGCCACGCTCGCCGCCGCGCGCGCCGGCCAGCTCGCCAAGGGTGACGTGTACGGCGTCGCGCGCACCGCCGGCATCCTCGCCGCCAAGCGGACGCCCGACCTGATTCCGCTCTGCCATCCCCTGCGCATCACCGGGGTCGACGTCAGCTTCACCGACGACACGCGGCGATCGACGATCACGGTGGAGGCGCGGGTGCGCACCGTCGACAAGACGGGGGTCGAGATGGAGGCGCTCACGGCGGCCGCGGTGGCCGGCCTCACCATCTACGACATGGTCAAGGCGGTGGACAAGGGCGTGGTGCTCACCGACCTCTGCCTCATCGAGAAGTCGGGCGGCAAGTCCGGGCCCTGGCGCCGCGGTGCCCACACCCTGCCGAGGCGGGTCGCGAAGTGAAGACGGCGCTGGTCTATTCGGACGAGTGGCGCCGCTTCGACTATGGCCCCGAGCACCCGCTGCGCATGGAGCGGCTCGGACTCACCTGGCGGCTGATGGAGGGGTACGGCCTGACCGCGCTGCCGCGGGCCAAGGTGCTGACGCCCGGCCCGGCCTCGGTCGAGGCGATCCGCCGCTTCCACACCCGCGAGTACGTCGAGGTCTTGAGGGGGGTGAGCGCGGGGGACTGGCTGCCGCATGCCGCGCGCTATGGCCTGGGGCCGGGCGACAACCCGATCTTCCCGGGGCTCTGGGACGCGGCGGAGCTGGTGGCTGGAGGCTCGCTCCTCGCCGCCCAGGTCGTCGCCGATGGCGAGGCCACGCGCGCCTTCCACTTCGCGGGCGGGCTGCATCACGCCATGCCGGACCGCGCCTCCGGCTTTTGCTACGTGAACGACGCCGTGCTCGCCATCATGCGGCTGCGCGAGCGCGGCTGGCGCGTCGCCTACGTGGACATCGACGCCCATCACGGCGACGGCGTCCAGTTCGCCTTCTACGGCGATCCGAACGTGCTCACCGTCTCCACCCACGAGCGGGGCGATCGCCTCTTTCCCGGCACGGGCTTCGTCGCGGAGATGGGAGAAGGTGAAGGCCGCGGGTTCTCGGTCAACCTGCCGCTGCAGCCGTTCACCGACGACGCCGTGTTCGCGGAGGCCTTCGAGGCCGTGGTGCCGCCGATCCTCGGCGCCTTCAAGCCCGATGTGCTCGTGCTTCAGCTCGGCATCGACTCCCACCGCACCGATCCGCTGACGCACCTGGCCCTGACCATCCAGGGCTTCACCGCCGCCGTGAGACGGCTCCTCCCCCTCGCCCCGCGCGTGGTGGCGCTCGGCGGGGGCGGCTATGATCTGCCGAACGTGGCCCGCGCGTGGACGGCGGCCTGGGCGGCGATGAACGACGTGAGCCTGCCGGAATCGTTGCCGCGGGAGTGCCACACCCAGATGCGCCACCTCGGCCTTCAGGCGATGACCCTCTGGGACCCGCCCGTCGAGCTGCCCGAGGACACGCGCCGGTGGGCCGCGGAGTATGCGCGCCGCCAGGTCGAGACCATCCAGGAGAAGATCTTCCCGCTGCACGGGATCTGAGGGACGCCTCGCCGTGAGTGCCCCGAGTGTCGAGCGCCGGGGTCGCCTCTTCCGGAAGTACGTCGTCCTCTTCGTCGCCCTCGTGAGCGGGGCCCTGGTCGTCAGCGGGGCGCTCGAGATCTACTTCTCCTACCAGGAGAACAAGGTGGCCCTGGCCCAGCTCCAGCGCGAGAAGGCCCTGGCCGCCGCCAATCGCATCGAGCAGTTCGGTGAAGGAGATCGAACGGCAGATCGGCTGGACCACCCATCCCCAGCTCGTGACGGGCAAGGCCGCGCTCGAGCAGCGCCGGGTGGAATTTTTCCGCCTCCAGCGCCAGGCGCCCGCGGTCACGGAGGTGAGCCAGCTCGACGCCGCGGGCCGGGAGCAGCTTCGCGTCTCTCGCCTGGCCATGGACGATGACGGGCAGTCAAGCGGACTTCTCGAAGGATCCGCGGTTCCTCGAGGCGCGCGAGGGGCGGACCTACTTCAGCCCCGTCTACTTCCGCAAGGAATCCGAGCCCTACATGACCGTGGCCCTGGCGAGTGGGAAAGGCACCGGCGTCACCGTGGCCGAGGTCAACCTCAAGTTCATCTGGGACGTCGTGTCTCAGATCAAGATCGGCAAGGCCGGACACGCCTTCGTGGTCGACTCCAACGGCCAGCTCATCGCCCATCCCGACATCAGCCTGGTGCTCAAGAAGAGCGATGTCTCGCTCCTCGAGCACGTCCGGGCGGCCCGCTCGGCCACAGGCCCGGCCGATGCGCGAGGAAGCCGTGATCGCCGTGGACCTTCAGGGGCGGCAAGTCCTCACCGCCTTCGCACCCATCTCTCCGCTTCGGCTGGCTGGTGTTCGTGGAGCAGCCGCTCGTCGAGGCCTTCGAGGGGATCCGCGCGTCCATTCTCCGCGCGGCGGTGCTCATCCTGCTCGGCGTTGCGCTCTCCGTGCTCGCGAGCACGCTCCTGGCGCGGCGCATGGTCAAGCCGATCCAGGCGCTCCAGGCGGGCGCCGCCCGCATCGGGGCGGGCGAGCTCGGCCACCGCATCGAGGTCAGGACCGGCGACGAGCTCGAGACATTGGCCGACCAGTTCAATCGGTCGGCGGCGCAGCTCGAGGAGTCGTACGCCACCCTCGAGCAGAAGGTCGACGCCCGCACCCGAGAGCTGAGCGAAGCGCTCGAGCAGCAGACGGCGACGGGAGAGATCCTGCGCGTCATCAGCAGCTCGCCGACGGATGCCCAGCCGGTCTTCGACAGCATCGCCGCGAGCGCGGCCAGACTGTGTGGCGGGCAATTCTGCGGCGTCTACCGGGTGCAGGACGATCAGCTCGGTCTGGTCGCCCACCACAACGCCGCGCCCGAAGGCCTCGATACGGAAGGCCGCGCGTCCCGGCAGCCGCTCGCCGGGGCTCCGTTCGTCGTGGCGCGAGCGGTGCGGGAGCAGCGCGTGATCAATATCGCGGATGTCGAGACGGAACCCGAGGTCTCTCCGGCGACGCTCGCGGCGGGCCGCGCGCTGGGCTATCGGAGCCTCCTCGCCGTGCCGATGCTCCGGGGCGGGGTGGCCATCGGCTCCATCGGCGTGGCCAGCCGCTCGGCGCGGCCGTTCACGGACAAGCAGGCGGCCCTGCTCGCGGACATTCGCCGATCAGGCGGTGATTGCGATCGAGAATGTCCGGCTGTTCCAGGAGCTGCGGGCGCGGACCGACGAGCTCGAGATCGCCAACCGCCACAAGAGCGAGTTCCTCGCCAATATGTCCCACGAGCTGCGGACGCCGTTGAACGCCGTCATCGGCTTCTCCGAGGCGCTGCTCGAGCGGATGTTCGGCGAGCTCAACGACAAGCAGGCGGAGTATCTGCACGACATCCTGTCGTCGGGCCGCCACCTGCTCTCGCTGATCAACGATATCCTCGACCTCGCGAAGATCGAGGCGGGGCGGATGGAGCTCGAGCTCGGCGCCTTCGATCTGTCGCTCGCGCTCGACAATGCGCTGACGCTCGTGCGGGAGCGCGCGACCCGCCACGGGATCGGTCTCGTTCTCGCGGTGGACGGGCCGCTCGGCACGCTGGTCGGCGACGAGCGGAAGGTCAAGCAGATCCTCCTGAACCTCCTGTCCAATGCGTTGAAGTTCACGCCGGAGGGCGGCAAGGTCGCCGTCCGGGCGGCGCGTGCGGCCGGCTCGGTGGAGATCTCGGTGAGCGACACGGGCATCGGCATCGCTCCGGAGGACCAGGAGGCGATCTTCGAGGAGTTCCGCCAGGTCGGAACCGACTATGCGCGCAAGCGCGAGGGCACGGGGCTCGGCCTCGCGCTGTCGAAGCGGTTCGCCGAGCTGCACGGCGGCAAGCTCTCGGTCACGAGCGAGGTCGGCCGGGGCTCCACCTTCACGTTGTCCATCCCGGAGCGGCCATGGCCGGAGAGCTGATCCTGATCGTCGAGGACAATGAAAAGAACCGCAAGCTCGAGCGCGACGTGCTGCAGTTTCACGGCTACCGCACGGTGGAAGCGGAGACGGGGGAGGACGGCGTGCGGCTCGCCCGCGAATCGCTGCCCGCCCTCGTCCTGATGGACATCCAGCTTCCGGGCATCAGCGGGATCGAAGCGCTGCGGCGGCTCCGCGACCGACTCCGAGACCCAGCGGCATCGCCGTGATGGCGGTGACGGCGTCGGCCATGACGCAGGACCGCCAGGCGATCCTGGCCGCGGGATTCGACGGGTACCTGTCCAAGCCCATCAGCCTGAAGGAGTTCGTCGCCGCCGTGCGCGCCCTGCTCGACCGCGGGCCGGACCGGGAGCGCGCGACGTGACCGCCCCCGCCAAGATCCTCGTCGTCGACGATCTGCCCCAGAACGTCAAGCTCCTCGCCGATCTCCTCGCGGTGAAAGGATATGCCGTCGCGACGGCGGCGTCCGGCGCCGAAGCGCTCGAGAAGGTGGAGACGGAGCGGCCGGACCTCGTGCTGCTCGACGTCATGATGCCGGAGATGAGCGGCTACGAGGTGTGCCGCGCGATCAGGGACAACCCCGCGACGGGCATCCTCCCCGTGGTCATGGTGACCTCGCTCGACCCCGCCGCAGGAGCGCATCAAGGGGCTGGAGGCGGGTGCCGACGACTTCCTGTCCAAGCCCGTGAACCGGGCGGAGCTCCTGGCCCGCGTCCGCTCCCTGGTGCGCGTGAAGCAGCTCTACGACACCGTCGAGCACCAGGCCGCCCAGCTCGCGGAGTGGAATCGAACGCTCGAGGCGCGCGTGGGCGAGCAAGTGGCCCAGCTCGAGCGGCTGGGGCGGCTCAAGCGCTTCTTCTCTCCGCAGCTCGCCGAGCTGATCGTGGCCGGCGACGCGGAAGATCCCCTCAAGAGCCACCGCCGCGAGGTGACGGTGGTCTTCCTCGACCTCCGCGGCTTCACCGCGTTCGCCGAGACGGCCGAGCCCGAGGAGGTGATGAGCGTCCTGCGCGAGTATCACGCCGAGATGGGACGCCTCGTCGTCGCCCACGAGGGCACGCTCGAGCGCTTCACGGGCGACGGGATGATGGTCTTCTTCAACGACCCCGTGCCGGTGCCGAACCCCGGGGAGCGGGCCGTGCGGATGGCCTTGGCCATGCGGGAGCGCCTCGACGAGCTGCAGCTCCGCTGGCGCAAGCGCGGCGTGGATCTGGGCCTCGGCATGGGCATCGCCCAGGGTATGCCACCATCGGGGCCATCGGCTTCGAGGGCGGGTCGACTACGGCGCGATCGGGACGGTCACGAACCTGGCCGCGCGGCTCTGCGGAGAAGCCCGACCCGGCCAGATCCTGGTCTCTCAGCGCCTGCTGGCCACCGTCGAGGACCTGGTGACGGCCGAGCCCGTCGGCGACCTGGCGCTCAAGGGGTTCACCAGGCACGTCGAGGCGTTCAACCTGCTCGAAGTGAGAGCCGCGGATGATGCCGCGCTCGGTGTCGGCGCCGAATGTAAGGCTTACACGATGACTCGGTAACTCCTTCCCGTCGTCTGTTCCCGGCGAATCGAGCACGAGTCTTCGCTCCCGGACGCTCCGCGACCTCCAAAGCGCTGGAAAGACGATGCGCTGGCGAGGTTGAGCTCCGGCCGATCCCGCCTTGGCACGACGGTTGCGAGATGGCGACGATGCTGAGCGAGATCGGGAGCATCACGACATGTATTCCGCAACTGATTGGGACCGTGCGATTGTCGCTGGCGCTGCTCGATGTGGTGCCCGCCTCGGCGCTGCTCGGTAGATGCTGCTCGGTAAAAATGACCGTTTGTCCGGGTTGTCGTATTAGATTGTCGGAGGACAAGCAACGGAAGCGCTTGTTCTTCGAGCAGTAGAGGGGTGAGGACGGCGCGCGCGCCCGACGGGACGCGAGGCGAGGTTCAGACCGGCAGCGCACTGAAATAGCACAGGAGGGGGTCTATGCGTTCACGGATCATGCAGGTTTCACTGGGGCTCGGTGTGCTCTTGTTGACAGGAGCATGCGCCAGCAAGGACGACTGGGCCATGTGGCGCTCGCACAGCACGCACTTCGCGTCGGGCGAGCACGGGTTCTTCTCGATGCGGAACAACAAGGACGGATCGAATCCGAAGGTGTACCGATCCGACATCGAGGCGTCCCGGCAAGAGAGCTGGTGGGGCCTTTACGCCATCACCGTCAGCCCCAGCCAAATCTTCCAAAACTAAGCCCGGGGCTCTGCCCGACACGGAGGGAACGACACTCATGCAGACTCGATTCAGACCAGCGGTGCTCCTGTTCTCGTGCCTAGCTTTGGCGCTGTTCCTCACCGGTTGCCCGAAGCGGCCCGTGGCGACAGTCGCGTCCGCCCCGGCGCCTGCCGCGCCGGCTCCGGCCCCGCCGCCGCCGCCGCCGCCTCCGCCCCCCGCGCCTGCGCCCGCCCCGGTGGCCCCGCCGCCCGCGCCCGCGCCGCCGCCTCCGGTCGTGGTGGCTCCGCCACCCACTCCGGCTCCGGCTCCGCCGCCGGCTCCGAAGGAGTACATGCCGAACGCGGCGCTCAAGGAGATCTACTTCGACTTCGACAAGTCGAATGTCCGGCCGGGCGACGCGAAGATTCTCGACGCGAGCGCCACGTATCTCAAGGCGAACCCCAATCAGCTCGTGCTCATCGAAGGGCACTGTGACGAGCGGGGGACCATCGAGTACAACCTGGCTCTCGGCGAGCGCCGCGCGAAGTCGGCCATGAACTATCTCGTCGCACAGGGCATTGATGCGAGCCGGTTCACGCTCATCTCGTACGGCAAGGAGCGGCCGGTCTGCACCGAGAAGACCGAGGCCTGCTGGGCCAAGAACCGGTTCGACCGGTTCCTCACCAAGGCCCCGGTAGCTGTCCTCGCTGGAGGGGGTCCTGTCCGGACCCCCTCCAGCGAGCCCGTCACGGCAGCTCACGCGTCGGCGTCCGGCCCCTCGAACAGATCGCGAAGCGGAGGCGCCCGTGTTCGGTGAGTTCATCCAGTTCCTGCGCAAGACCAATGCCCTGGCCCTGGCAGTGGCCGTCATCATCGGGGGCGCCATCGGCAAGGTCGTCACCTCTGTCGTCAACGACTTGCTCATGCCGGTGATCGGCCTCTGGCTCGGGGGCGGAGATTGGCGCGCCTGGCAGATCGTCCTCAAGGCCGCTCCGGACGGCAAGGTGCTCTCGGCCATCGGCGTCGGCAGCTTCCTCGGGGCGCTGGTGGACTTCGTCATCATCGCCTTCTTCGTGTTCGTCATCGCCAAGGCGTTCCTGAGAGAGCCGCCTCCCGCTCCCGGCCCCGCCATGAAGACCTGCGCCGCGTGCGGCGAGAGCGTCCTCGCCAGGGCCACCCGCTGCAAGTTCTGCACGAGCGCGGTCTGATCTGGAAGCGGGCTGCACGCGCCCCCTTCCAAATCGGCGTCGGGGCGTGTTTTCACTGTGTTAAATTGACGTTCATGCGCGGCGTGCTCATTGCGCTCGAAGGGGTGGAGGGCTCGGGGAAGTCCACGCAGTGCCGGCTGCTCGCCGAGCTCCTCACGGCTCGCGGGCACGACGTGGTGTCGACCAGCGAGCCGGACGGCACGGCGCTCGGCACGGCCATCCGGACGCTGTTCGAGGCGGAGGGGCCGGCCCCGACCGCGCTCACCCAGACCTTCCTCTTCATGGCGGCGCGCCAGCAGCACGTGACCCAGGTCATCCGGCCGGCGCTCACCCGGGGCGCCGTGGTGCTCTCCGACCGCTATGTGGACGCGACGATGGCGTATCAGGGCTTCGGGCAGGGGGTGGATCTCGAGACCATCCGCGACCTCAATGCCCTCGCGACCGGAGGTGTGATGCCGGATCTGACGCTGCTGCTCGATCTCGACCCCGCGGCGGGCATGGCCCGAATCGGCAGCCGCCGGCTCGATGCCTTCGAGCGCATGGGGCTCGCCTTCCACGAGCGGGTCCGCGATGGGTACCTCGAGATCGCCCGCGCCGAAAAGCGCCGGGTCGTGGTCCTCGATGCCGGCCAGGACGTCGCCGCGCTGCACACGGCCGTGACCGCGGCCGTCGAGGAGCTGCTCGCGCGGCGGGGGAGCGCTCATGGCGACTGACGCCTTCGCGGAGATCCGTGGTCAGGACGAGGCGGTCGAGGTGCTGAGGCGCGCGCTCGCGGGGGGCCGGGTCGCCCACGCGTATGCGTTCGTCGGGCCGGCTGGATCCGGGCGCAAGGCCACGGCGCTCGCCTTCGCCAAGGCCCTGGTGGCGCCGGGCGATGCCGGTCGGGCCGGGCGCATCGACCGCGGCACATGTCCGGATGTCCGGCTGATCGCGCCGACACCGCCCGAGAAGAATCCCAAGGGCCCGCTCGCCCTGCGCATCGAGGACATTCGCGAGCTCGAGCGTCTGGCCTCGCTCCGCCCCGCCGAAGCCGCGTGGAAGGTCTTCATCGTGGACGACGCGGACCGGATGACCGGCCCGGCGCCACAGGCAATCTTGAAGACGCTGGAGGAGCCGCCCGCCCACACGGTGATCGTCCTCGTCCTTTCGCAACTGCGCGCGCTGCCCGCGACCGTGCTCTCCCGCTGCCAGATCCTTCGGTTCCGCCCGCGGTCGGTCGAGGGCGCGCGGGCGCTCTTGCCCGACGGGCGGAGCGAGCCCTATGCCGCCGCGCTGTCCGCGCTCGCGGAAAGCCGGGCGGGGGGGGCGGACGCCATCCTCCGCGTGGGAGAAGCGCTCGGCCGAGATCGCGCGGCGGCGGAGACGCTGGTGGAGGCGTGCTGGCTCCACTATCGCGACCTCCTCTGTCGCGAAGGCGGCGGCGACCCGCGATTGGCCGTCTTCGAGACGCCGCCCGCACTGATCACGCGCGGGCTCGACGAGCTGCTCCGCGGACTCGGGGCCTGCCGGGAGGCGTGGCAGGCGCTCCAGGGCAATGTCTCCCCGCGCTTGACCGTCGAGGTGCTCCTGGGCCGCCTTGGCGCCTGCCGAGGTGCGATCGTGAGCGAGGCTCCCATGCCGGCGCATGAGGACGCGGAGGTGGCACTCTACCTTGTCGGGCTGCGGCTGCGCGAGCCGCTATTCGCGGAAGACTACTTGACGACCGAGACCGAGCTTCACGTCGGCGACCTCGCGGTCGTCGAGGCGAACGGGGGAACGGCCGTGGCGGAGGTGCGGCGGCCGAAGCGCCCGCTCCCCGAGTTCAAGCGCGGGCGGCTCTACCGCAAGGTCGTTCGCCTCGCCACGCCCGCGGAAGCGGCGGAGTGGCGTCAGCGGCGCGTGCGGGAGGTGGAAGCGGTCGAGACCTGCTGGAGGCTCGCCCGGGCTCGGGGTCTGGTGATGAAGGTCGTGGACGTCGAGATGGAGCCGGCGCGCCGCCGCGTCACGGTGTTCTTCAATGCCGAGGAGCGTGTCGATTTCCGGGACCTCGTTCGCGATCTCGCGCATGAGCTCCACGCCCGGATCGAGATGCGTCAGATCGGCGCCCGCGACACGACCAAGCTGATGGATGGCATCGGGCCGTGCGGCCGCGAGCTCTGCTGCGCCTCGCACCTGACCAAGTTCGACCCGATCTCGGTGAAGATGGCCAAGGCGCAGGACATGCCGCTCACCGACAGCCGGCTGCTCGGCAATTGCGGCCGCCTCAAGTGCTGCCTCCTCTACGAGTTCTCGACCTACGAGGAGCTGCGCTCACGCCTGCCGCGCGTCAATACGCCGTGCTCGGCCTCCTGCGGCGGCAGCGGGTGCATGACGGGCAAGGTCCGCTCCCTCCGCGTGCTCAAGCAGAGCGTGGTGGTGGGCTTTCCGGACGGGACCGAGGCCGAAGTGCCGCTCGACCAGCTGACGTGGGAAGGCCGCGACCACATCAAGCCGGCCTGACCGTGGCCGATGCCATGACCCCGCGAACGTTCTACCTCACCACGCCCATCTACTACGTCAATGCGCGGCCGCATCTGGGTCACGCCTCGACCACGATCATGGCCGATGCCATGTGCCGGTACCGCCGGCTGCGCGGGGACCGGGTCTACCTCCTGACCGGCACCGACGAGCACGGCGACAGGATCGCCCAGGAGGCGGCGAAGGCCGGCGTCTCGCCCCAGGCCTATGCCGACGAGATTGCCGCGGCCTTCCGCGATACCTGGCGGCGCCTCGGCATCACCAACGACGACTTCATCCGCACCACCGAGCCGCGCCACACGGTGGTGGTGCAGGCGATCCTCCAGAAGCTCCACGACGCGGGCGAGATCTACTTCGGCGAGTACGGGGGCAACTACTGCTTCGGCTGCGAGCGGTTCTACACCGACAAGGAGATCGTCGACGGCAACTGCCCCGACCACCAGACCCCGCTCACCTTCATCAAGGAGCAGAACTACTTCTTTCGGATGTCGAAGTACCAGGACTGGCTGATCAAGCACCTCGAGGAGCATCCGGACTTCATCCAGCCGGAGCGCTACCGGAACGAGGTGCTGGGGTTCCTGCGCGAGCCCTTGCAAGACCTGTCGATCAGCCGCCCCAAGACGCGGCTTCAATGGGGCATCCCGCTGCCCTTCGACGACCAGTACGTGACCTATGTCTGGTTCGACGCCCTCATCAACTACGTCTCCGCCATCGGATATCCGGACGGCCCGCTCTATCGAGACCTGTGGGCGGCTGATCACGCGGAGCACCTGATCGGCAAGGACATCCTCAAGCCGCACGCCGTCTACTGGCCGACCATGCTGAAGGCCGCCGGGATCCCGCTCTACCATCGCCTCAACGTGCACGGCTTCTGGACGCTCGGGGGCGGGAAGATGTCGAAGTCCGTGGGCAACGTCGTCGAGGCGTTCTCGCTCACCGACAAGTACGGCCACGACGCCTTCCGGTACTTCCTGCTCCGGGAGATGAATTTCGGCCTCGACGCGAGCTTCAGCGAGGAGGCCTTCGTGGGGAGGCTCAACGCCGACCTCGCCAATGACCTGGGCAATCTCGCGAGCCGCGCCACGACCATGATCGTGAGCTTCGGGGGCGGTGCGGTGCCGGCGCCGGGGCCGGCGGCGGCCGAGGACACGGCGGTGCGCGAGGGCCTCGAGCGCGCGGTCGCCGCCGTGAGCCAGGCGATGGAGGCGTTCGCCTTCCAGCGCGCGCTCGCCGCGATCTGGGAGCTGATCGGCAGCGTGAACCGATACGTCGACGCCATGGCCCCGTGGGCGCTGGCGAAGGATCCGGACAAGCGCGAGCGCCTCGCGACGGTGCTGTACACGATCGGCGAGGCGCTCCGCGGGCTCGGCATCTTGCTCGACCCGTTCCTGCCCGACGCCGCGGCGAAGATCCGCGGCGCCGTCGGCGCGCCGGCGCCCTCGCTTGCCGATCTCGGCTGGGGCCGCCTTGTCCCCGGCACCCCCGTCACGAAGCTGTCGGGGCTCTTTCCGCGGATCGACGTCGGCGCGACATCGGGGCCGGCCGGTGCCCGGCCGACGGCCGCCGCGCCGAAGGCCGAAGCCGGCCTGGCGAAGATTCCCATCGACGAGTTCGCGAAGGTGGAGCTGCGCGTCGCCGAGGTGCTCGCCGCCGAGAAGGTCGCCAAGTCCAAGAAGCTCCTCAAGCTGACCATCAAGGTCGGCGAGGAGACGCGGACCCTCGTGGCGGGCGTGGCCGAGCACTACGATCCCGCCGATCTCGTCGGGCGGAAGGTGGTGATCGTGGCCAACCTGATGCCCGCCACCTTGATGGGGATCGAGTCCAACGGCATGGTGCTGGCCGCCTCCCACGAGGGGACGGTGTCGCTCCTCACGCTCGACAAGGACGTGCCCTCGGGATCCAGGGTCAAGTAGCGTGCGGGCTCTGCTCGGGGAGACCTTCCGCCTCCTCGCCGCCCACCTCAATCTCTTCACGCTGATCTCGCTCACCGTCTGGCTGCCCGGCCACGTCCTCCGGAACTACTTCGAGTTCTTCGAGCCCGAGGACGGAGCCGGCCAGTCGCTGCGGGCGATGCTCGCCATCCAGGTGGTGTTCGACCCGCTCGTCGTGGCCGGCACGCTCGTCGCCCTTGGCCGGATCAAGTCGGGCCTGCCCGTCGGGTACGCCGTCGCGATGACCCAGGGGCTCGCCGCCTGGGGCCGCCTGCTCGTCGTCCGGTTCGTCATCAATTTCGCCGTGGCCTCTGCCCGCGCTCGGCGCCCTGTTCGCCGCGCCCGCCCGCGGCGTCCCCGCGGTCGCGATGGGGACGCTCTTGATCGGTCTCGCCGTGGTCACGGCGATCCTCCTCGTGCGGTTTGCCGTCGCCGACTCGGTGGTCGTGCTCGAGGGCGCCAATGCGATCACCGTCTGGCGGCGCGCGGCGGCGCTCACGGCGGGCCGGCGCTGGGCCATGTTCGGGACGCTGCTCCTGCTGTTCGTCGTCGTGCTGTCCTTCGCCATGTTCACGGCGCAGCTCGTGCGCGCCGTGCCCGAGCTGAACCACTTCGTCGTCCGCGTCCTCCTCGACTGCCTCGTCGCGGTGAGCCAGTCGCTCTTCACGATCGCGCTCTTTCTCTTCTACTGGCGGGGGCGCGGGTCCGAAGGCCTGCCGCCGGCCGTGGGGGCGGGCGCGCCGTCCTGATCCCGGCGTGATGACGGTGGGCGCGCTCTGGCGCAGGCTCCTCGCACGCTGGCCCGGCCTCTCCTGGCTCGAGACCTGGGGCATCTCATTCGGCTCCCTCGTCCTGGGTCTCTTGACGCTGTTCGTGTTCCGCCGCGGATTGCCTCATGTCGGCTGGGTGGCCGGATACCTGCTCCTCCTCTGGCTCCTCTTCGCGGCGCTCTCCGAGCTCGAGGCCACGCTCCGCGAGCAGGGCCGTGACCGCGTGGTCGGGGCGGGGGCGTACGCGATCCAGAGCCTCTATCACGGCGTGCTGCTCTTCGTGCTCCCGGCGTACTACGCCGCGACCACGCTCGGCTCGCGCAACGTCTTCTTCCTCGTCGCCGTGGCGGGGGGCGCGCTCTTGACGGCGGTCGATCCGTGGTACCGGCGCCTGGTCGGCCCGCGGCCGTGGCTCGGCCACGCGCTGCTCGCGTTCTCGATCTTCGCCGCGCTCAACGTGGCCCTGCCCCTGGTCGGCCTCCGGCCCATCCTGGCCCTCGAGATGAGCGCGGTCCTCGCCGTGGTCGCGCTCCTGCCCGCCTTTCGTCGCCACGGCACCGTCGGCTGGACGCGCGCCTTCGGACGGGCGCTGATCTTCGCCGGCCTCGCCGCGGTCCTCGCCTGGTTCGGGCGCGGCCTCGTCCCGCCGGCGCCGCTCTTCATCACGCGGGCGGTGGCGGCCCGCACCGTCGACATGCTCGAGCCGGTGGACGCGATCGACGGGTCGATTCCCGCGGCGACGGTCGCCGAGTGGGGGGAGCTCGCCGCCTATACCGCGGTGTACGCGCCGGGCGGACTCCAGCAGGGGATCGCGCACGTGTGGACCCGGAACGGCGCCGTGGTCGCGCGCATCCCGCTCTCCCCCGTCCGGGGCGGGCGGGCCGAGGGCTTTCGCACCTGGTCGCGCCGGACGGATTTGAGGCCCCCGCTCGCCGGGCGCTATCGCGTGGACGTCGTCACGGCGTCCGACCAGCTCATCGGTCGGCTCCGCTTCACCGTCACACCCTGAGGAATTGCGGCCGCTGCTGTTATGATTCTCGCAGGCGGAACCCGAGCGAAGCTGATGCGGCTCTTCGACACCCACGCGCACCTGCATTTCCCCGAGCTGCTCGCCGATCTGGACGCGGTGCTCGATCGCGCCCGGGCCGCCGGCGTCGCCGCCATGGTGACGGTGGGCACCGACCGCGAGACGAATCCCGCCGCGGTCGCGCTCGCCGAGCGGCTCCCCGGCGTCTTCGCGTCGGTCGGCATCCATCCCCACGACGCCGGGGAGGCCACCGACGCCGACTACGCCGCGATGGAGGAGCTCGCCCGCGACTCGCCCAAGGTCGTGGCGCTCGGCGAGATGGGGCTCGACTTCTTCCGCAACCTGTCCCCGCCCGACGTCCAGGTGTCAGCATTTCGCCGCCAGCTCCGACTGGCCCGGCGCCTCGGCAAGCCCGTGGTCCTGCACGTGCGGGACGCGCACGAGGAGGCGCTCGCCATCCTCGCCGAGGAGCGCGTGGGCGACGTCGGCGGTGTGATGCACTGCTTCTCGGCCGACGTCGCCGTGGCCCGGCGCTGTCTCGACCTCGGCCTGTTCATCTCGCTCGCGGGTCCGGTGACGTACAAGAACGCGCGCGCCCTGCCCGACGTGGCGCGCTTCGTGCCGGAGGACCGGCTCGTCGTGGAGACGGATTGCCCGTACCTGCCGCCCGAGCCGCACCGCGGCCGGCGCAATGAGCCGGCGCACGTGACGCTGACCGCCACCCGCGTCGCCGAGCTGCGCGGCGCCGATCCCGATGCCCTCGCGGCGGCGATGACCGCCAATGCCGCCCGCCTCTTCCGCGTCGCCGTCGGCTAGAGCGATGATAAGGGCCCATCTGCGGCGGTACGGCGCCCTCGACAGCCGGCTCAACGTACAGAAAGTACGCCTCGCCGGCTGCCTTCGGGCGCCGCCTCGCAGCTGGACCCTTCTCATCGCTCTAGCCGCGTCTCTCCGACGGGCTCCTAGAGCGATGATAAGGGCCCATCTGCTTCGTTGGCGCCCTCGACAGCCGGCTCGACGTACAGAAAGTACGCCTCGCCGGCTGCCTTCGGGCGCCGCCTCGCAGCTGGACCCTTCTCATCGCTCTAGCCGCGTTTCTGCGACGGGCTCCTAGAGCGATGAGAAGGGCCCATCTGCGTTCGTCGGCGCCCTCGACAGCCCGCTCGACGTACAGCGAGTACGCCTCGCCTGCTGCCTTCGGGCGCCGCCTCGCAGCTGGACCCTTCTCATCGCTCTAGCCGCGTTTCTCCGACAGGCTCCTAGCGCTTTGATAAAGTTCCATATGCTTCGGTAGGCGTCTTCTGTCGTCAGATCAACGTACAGAGAGTACGCCTCGCCGGCGGCCATCGGGCGCTGCCTCGCAGCTGTACTCTTCTCATCGCTCTAGCCCCCTCTTTGCTGTTAATGTGTGAGTGAGACAGGCGAGTTGAGGTTTTCGTGTGGTGTCGGTGGAGTCGCCGTCGAGGATTCCAGGGATGCTGTTGAAGAGGGTCTCGGTAGGGCGGCGGGGGGGATACCGAGATAGCGTCCCCCCTCGTCCGCGTCGATCCTGGAGCGTCTACGGCCCTCGGCTTTCGCGGCGGACCCCCCTGTGATGGCCGGTCGGCGCGGCCATCGCGGTCGTGCCGCCCTCGTAGCCCACCGGCGCTCGAACGTGAGCGGACTCAGGTAGCCGAGCGCCGAATGCCGCCGCTGGCCGTTGTAGAACTGCTCGATGTACTCGAAGACCTCGCCCCGCGCCTGCCCGCGGGTCGCCCAGTCCGCCTCGTGCGCCAGCTCGATCTTCAACGTCGCGAAGAAGCTCTCGGCCACGGCGTTGTCCCAGCAGTTGCCGCGGCGGCTCATGCTGCAGACGATGCCGTGGGCCCGCAGGGCGCGCCGATAGTCGGCGCTCGCGTACTGGCTGCCCGCGATCCGAGTGATGCAGCAGCCCCTGCGGCGGGTGCCGGCGCCCCAGCGCCATCGTCAGCGCCTGCAGGGCGAGCTGCCGCGTGATCCGCGCGCTCAGGGCCCAGCCCACGACGGCGCGCGAGAAGAGATCGAGGATGACGGCCAGGTACAGCCAGCCCTCCTCGCGTCCAGAGATACGTAATGTCGGTGACCCACGCCGTGTCGGGGGCGGGGACGGCGAACTGCCGCGCCAGCACGTTGGGGGCCACGGGCAGGGGATGATTGGAGTCGGTCGTGATCCGAAACCGGCGCCGCCGGCGGGCGCAGAGCCCGTGCTGCTCGCATCAAGCGGGCGACCCGCTTGCGGCCCACCCGGTGGCCGCGCTCGCGGAGCTCGGCGTGCACCCGTGGACTGCCGTAGCGCTGTCGCGTCTCGGCGTGAATCGCCTGAATCTCGACCCCGAGCCGCTGATCCTGCTGGGTCCGGGCGCGCCGGCGGCCGCGTCTGCCACGCGTAGAAGCCGCGCGGGACACCGCCAGCATCCGGCACAGCACCCGCACGGGATAGCTGGCCTTCTCCGCCGCGATGAACGCGAACTTCACGCGCTCTCCTTCGCGAAGAAGGCCGTCGCTTTTTTTAGGATGTCGCGCTCCATCCGCAGCGTCCGCACCTCGCGCCGCAAGCGGCCGAGCTCCTCCCGCTCCTCGGTCGTCAGGCGCCCGGCCCGCCCGCGGCCCGCATCGATCCTCTGCCTGCCGCACCCAGGCCCGCACCGCACTCTCGGTGAGGTCCAGCTCCTGCGCCACCATCGCCGATGGACTTCCCGCTCTCGCGGATCAACCGCACCGTCTTCTGCCTTGTACTCCGTCCGTGAACGCCCGCCGCTTGCGTTTGGCCATGGAACACTCCTACCGCACTTTCGTGCGATCACCTGGCGCATTGTCGGCACATTCGTGACTCAGGACACTAGCGTTCGATGGCCACGCACTCACGGCCCCCGGGAGACCGCCCCATGGCGCATGCCGACTTGATCTCCGCAACGCCGCCCATGCGCGCGCGCCGCACCATCCGCACGATGTGTCCGATGAACTGTCACCCGACGCTCTGCGGCATGCTGGTCGGCGTCGAGGACGGGCGGCTCGTCGACGTGCGGGGCGACCGGGACAATCCCGACAGCCGCGGCTTTCTCTGCGTGCGCGGCCACGCGGCGCGCGAGATCATCGACAACCCGAAGCGCCTGCTGACCCCGCTGATCCGGGAGCGGCGGGCGGACGACGCCTGGCGCCGCGCCTCGTGGGACGAGGCGCTCGACCTGATCGCCTCCCGCATGCAGGCCGCGGGGCGCGAGGCCGTCGGGCTCTGGGCGGGTCACGGCCTCTTCGCCAATAATTACGGCACGCGCGTGGGCTCCCATTTGCTCCGGCGCTTCGCCAATGTCTGGGGCTGCCAGTGGTGGAACCCCACGATGATCTGCTGGGGACTCGGCGCCTTCGGGCTCGGGCTCACGGGGGTGCTCGAGACCAATACGAAGGAGGACATGGGCGAGCACGCGGATCTCATCCTGCTCTGGGGCGCCAATCTCGCGAGCCAGCCCAACACCGGCCGCCACCTCACGGCGGCGCGCCGCCGCGGCGCCCACCTCGTGGCCATCGACGTCCGGGAGACCGAGGCCGCCGCGCAGGCCGACGAGGTGATCCGGATCCGGCCGGGCACGGATGCGGCGCTCGCGCTGGCGATGATGCACGTGATCGTCGCCGAAGGGCGTCACGACGCCGCGTTCATCGCGGATCACGCGCTGGGGTTCGACGCGCTCGCCGCCCACGTCGCGCGCACTCGCCGGCGTGGGGCGAGGCCGTCTCCGGCGTTCCCGCGGAGCGCATCGCCGCCCTGGCCCGGCGCTACGCGGGGACGAGGCCCGCCATGATCGTGCTCGGCGGTAGCTCGATGCACAAGGGCGCCAATGGCTGGCAGGCCGCGCGCGCGATCGCGTGCCTGCCCGCGCTGACCGGGAACCTCGGCATTCCCGGGGGCGGCTTCGGCCCGCGCCACGGCTCCCGCGCGCACGGCCAGGACCTGACGGACATCACGGCGCCCGAGCGCCGCCCGCCGGGGGCGTATATCCCGAACCAGATGTCGCGGGTCACCGAGGCCCTCGTCGATGGACGGGTGCGCGTGCTGCTGCTCTTCGGCACGGACATGCTTTCGTCCTTTGCCGACACCGGCCAGGTCGCGGCGGGCCTCGCGCGGGCGGACCTGGTTGTCTGCCACGACCTCTTCATGAACGACACGGCGCGCCGCTTCGCGGACGTGGTGCTGCCGAGCACCTCCTGGCTCGAGGAGGTGGGCTGCAAGAGCACCAATACGCATCTCTACCTGATGGACCAGGCGCTCGAGCCGCCCGGTGAGACGCGCCCGCTCATCCCCATCGTGAAGGGCCTCGCCGCGCGGCTCGGGGTCTCGCCGGAGCTGTTCCCATGGCCGACCGATGACGGGCCGCTCGACGCCATCCTCGACCACCCGTCGACGGGCCATGCCACCGTGGCGGCGCTCCGCGCCGAGGGCGGGATCCGGGCGCTCCGGATCTCCCACGTGGCGTATCCCGACCGGCGCTTCGACACGCCGTCCGGCAAGGTCGAGCTGTCCTCCGAGCGGGCCGCCGCCCTCGGGCTCCCCGCACTGCCGGTCTACGAGGCGCGGTCGGCGTCCGTCTATCCCCTGGTGCTTCAGCAGGGGCGGACGCTCACGCACTTTCACGGCTTTTACGATCATGGCCGAGCCTTGCCGACGCTCGCCCGCATCGATCCGGAGCCGCGGCTCTGGATCTCGCCCGCGGATGCGGCCGCGCGCGAGGTCACCGACGGCGCCGCGATCCGCATCCACAACGAGCGCGGAGAGCTTCGCGCCCGCGCCCACGTGACCGATCGAATCTCGGCGGGCACGGTGTGGATGCGCGACGGGTGGGAGGGGCTCAATCAACTGACGTCGGGGCGCCCGGCGATCGCCGACGAGATCGTGGACGCCTTCGGCTTCTCGGGCGGTCAGGCCACCTTCGACGCGATGGTCGAGGTCAGCCCGGCTGAGCGGCCGCGCTCGGGCCGCTCGACGCCGGGCTCGTACAGAGAAGGGCCAGCTGTCAGGCGCTCCGCTGGCTGTCGTGCGGCCGGCTTCGCCGGCGTCGCAATCCGATGTCTCGGGGGGGCAGGATCGGAAGGGGGGCGGAGCCTCCCTCCGAGCTTCCTAGGGGCGCGGAGGATCCGGCGCGCGCGATGCGCGTCGCGGTCGGCCACGAGGACGATCACCTCGCCCTGATCGCCCACGCTGAACGGGTGGACCGACTGGGCGATATGGCTCCGCAGCACGGCGCCGATGCCCCGGCTCTCGAGGAGGCCGCGCACGACCAGCGCCTCGCCTTGGTCGCGGCAGCGGCGCACCTCGGTGAAGGTGGGTGCGGGTGACGGCGGCGCGGGCGACCGCGGGAACGGGATGACCTTGGCTCGACGCGACATGGCCCTCATGCTAACACACGGGCTTGAGCACCCCGACTCGCGGTTGGGACGCGCGCCGGCGGCCGAGCTACAATAGCGCTCTCGTGACGAGGTCGACAAGGCCTGCCAAACGAAGGAGGGTCGACATGGACAAGTTCGAGTACCTGAGCGGGCTTCCCGAGGTCGGCATCGTTCCCCGCGCGCCCCATGTCGGGCCGCTGCTCCAGGAGCTGTACGAGCAGGAGCACGGGCGCGGCGGCTTCAGCGGGAAGGTCGCGCACACCTATCACCTCTACCCGCCGAACAACTGGCTGCCGGGCGAGACCCAGGCACTCGATGGCGGGGCCTTCGCGCCCGACTGGGAGTCGCCGCTCGAGCCCATCGGCGGCATCCATCACGCGCTCGATGCGACGGCGCCCGCGGCGCCGCGCGACGTCTACCGCGGGATGGCGCGGCTCGTCGCCAATGCGACGGTCACCATGAACGTGACCGCGCCCGCGGTCTCCATGGACTACTTCTTCGAGCATCACTCGGCCACGTGCGTCTACTTCATCCACGAAGGGCGTGGCATCCTCGAGACCACGTTCGGGCCGATCGAGTACAGGAAGGGCGATTTCCTGATCCTGCCCAAGGGCACGCTGCACCGCTTCGTCCTCGCCGCGGGCCCGCAGTACTACTGGATGTACGAGAGCTTCGCGGGCGATCCGCAGAAGAGCGAGACGGCGTCCACCGGCCGGTTCATCACGCACAGCGCGAGCGACTACAAGTTCCCGCGCTCCCTCGACACGCGCAATGAGGCGGGGCACTTCGAGGTGATCTCGAAGACCGGACCGTGTACATGCGGCGCGTGCACCCGACCCATCCGCTCGACGTGGTCGGCTGGCGGGGCGACTACCTGCCCTATCGCTTCGCGGTGGAGGACGTGCGCCCGCTCGTGGCCGACCGCTCGCACGTGCCGCCCTCCGGCCACACCGTCTTCACGCTGCCGGGCTGCTATCTGTGCGTCTTCACCGTGCGCTCCGTGGAGCGCGAAGGCATGTGGCTGCCGTTCTTTCACCGGAACCTCGACTACCTCGAGACCATCGGCTATCACTCCGGCGATTTCTTCAGCCGCGGCGGAGTGATCCATCGAGGGATGGTGACGCTCCATCCCGTCGGGCTCCCCCACGGACCGCAGCCCGCGGCCCTCAAAGCATTCATGGAGGGCCACCGGCCCGAGACCTGGCGCGAGGTCGCGATCATGGCGGACCTCGCGGTGCCCGCCCAGATGTCGCAGTTCGCCCGTGGCCTGTCGAGGGCGGACTACATGGGAAGCTGGGCGCGGCTACACGACCGATCCGCGCTTCGCGTACCGCGCGGACGCGCCTCGCCGAGGTGCGCGCGGCGGCGGACCGGTGGGCGGCCGCGCGCGATGAGCTCCGGCCGACTGTCGGCGACGACGAGGGAGGATCGTGACCATGACGACGCTTCCGACCCGGGACAGAAACCTGCCCGACGCCTACTCGGACACGCTCGAGAAGCTGTCGCTCGCGCCGCTCTGGGCGGCGCTCCACGTGCTGCTGCCCCATGAGCGGACGACCCAGGTCGTGCCGCACCACTGGCGCTGGGCCGATCTGCGGGCGCCGCTCCTCGAGGCGGCGAGGCTGGTCGGCATCGAGCAGGCGGAGCGGCGCGTGCTCGTGCTCATGAATCCCGGCCTCGCCGGCGCCTATGCCGCGACGGCCACGCTCTACGCCGGGCTCCAGATCATTCTCCCGGGCGAGAGCGCGCCGAGCCATCACCATACCCCGGCCGCGCTCCGGCTCGTGGTCGAGGGCCGAGGCGCCTTCACGACGGTGGACGGGATGAAGTGCGCGATGGAGCCGGGCGATCTCATCATCACGCCGCCGATGCGCTGGCACGATCACGGCCACGAGGGGACGGAGCCCGTGGTCTGGCTCGACGGCCTCGACATCCCGCTCGTGCGCAGCTTCGACGCGAGCTGGGCCTCGCGCATGCGGCCCGCGGCGCCGCCCACCACGAGGACGGACTCGTCGGAGGACGAGCTGACGGCGGCGGGGCTCGTGCCTCGCCGGTCGCGCTACGAAGACACCGGCTATCCGCAGGTGCGCTGGCCGTGGCGCACCGCCAGGAAGGCGCTCGCGACCATGGCGGAGACGGCGCCGGCGGCGACGCCCGTCGTCCTCCGCCACGTCAACCCGCGCACCGGCGAGTGGCCGCTCCGGACGATGGGGTCCCAGGCCCAGTGGCTGAGGCCCGGCGAGCGGACGCACGCCGAGCGACGAACGGGGAGCGGTGTCTTTCACGTGGTCGAGGGCCGCGGCGAGAGCCTCATCGGCGAAACGCTCGTCACCTGGGAGGAAGGCGATTGTTTCGTCGCGCCGCCCTGGCACTGGATCGAGCATCGGAACCACGCGGCTGCCGCGCCCGCCTGCCTCTTTCACCTCACCGACGAGCCCGCGCTCGCCGCGCTCGGCCTCTGGCGCGAGGAGCTCGCCCCGCCCCGCGCCTGACCGGATCCCGCGCGGCCAGGGCCCTTCTCATCGCTGCTAGGAGCCCGTCGGAGTAACCCGGCTAGAGCGATGAGAAGGGTCCAGCTGCGAGGCGGCGCCCGAAGGCCGCACGCGAGGCGTAGTCTCTCTACGTTGAGCGTGCGGCCGAGGGCGCCAACGCAGCAGATGGGCCCTTATCATCGCTCTAGCAGGTCGCGGGCGGAGGGGAGGCCCGGCAGCGACAGTGCCGTCGTCACCGCGCGGACGATGGCGTGGGAGACGACGCGGGCCGCGACGGCGCCGAGAGCGGGCAGGTCGGCGCGGGTGTCGCCGATAGAGAGCGCGAACAACGCGTCGCCGTCCGACGGGAGATGGGGCGGGGACAGCGCGCGCGCGAATCCGTCCATGCCGAGCTGGGCGAGACGGGTGGCTTCCTCCTTGTCGAGCGCCGCCGTCGTGGCGACCACGCCGATCGTCGTATTGACGGGCCGGAAGCGCGGCGCCGGCGCGCCCGCGGCGAGCGCCGCCGCGGTGTCGATGAGCAGGCGGCCATCCGCCGCATTCCGCGTTCCCGCGATGAGCCGGCCCGTCTCGGGATCGCGCACGTCCCCCACCGCGTTCACGGCGACGAGCGCGCCCACGGCGACGTCGCCGAGCGCGGCCGTCGCGCAGCCGAGTCCCGCCCTTCATCGCGCACGCCGCACCCCGGAGCTTGCCGACGGTGGCCCCCGTGCCCGCGCCCACATTGCCCTCGGCCACGGGCCCCGGGCGCGCGGCCGCCGCGGCGGCATGCCCCATGGCGCGATCGGGCCGCGCCCGGTGATCGCCCACGCCGAGGTCGTACAGGATGGCGCCGGCGACGTGGGGGATCACGGTCTGGCTCGTCGCGAATCCGGTGCCGCGCTCCTCGAGCCACTGCATGACGCCCCAGATCGCCTCGAGTCCGAAGGCACTGCCGCCCGCCAGGACGATGCCGTCGAGCGTGGGCACGAGATGGCGCGGGTCGAGGAACTCGAGGCCGTGAATGCCGACGGCCCATCCGCGGATGTCGACGCCGCCGACCGCCGGACGGTCGGGCAAGAGCACGGTCACGCCGGTGAGCCCGACGGGGTCGGTGGCGTGACCGACCCGGAGGCCGGGAATCACGAACGCTCGGGCCGCACCGCCGCGCGGGTCACGTCGGAGAGCTTCGCGCGGCCCAGTGCGACCTCGCTGGCCATCTCGAGCCCGCGGAGCACGAGGGCGCGCACGAGCGGGATTGCGCGCGCCGGCCGATCCTCGTCGCCGAGCGCCGCCGCGACGGCCGCCGCCATCGCGGCGGGCTCGTCGCGCCCGGTGGCCCCGAAGATCAGCGTCATCTCGCCGAGGCGATTGGCCCACCGCCGTCGCGCATCGGCCGTGAAGAGCCGATCGATGACGCCGTCGATGATCGCCGCCTCCCGCTCCGCCTTGATCTGGTCGGACACGATGAGGCGGCTCTCGCGCGCCTGGAGGAGGGCGAGGGCGTCCTCCTGGACGAGCGCGGGCTCGACGAACCATCCGCCGAGCTCCGGGAGGTCGGCGAGCTCGGCCGAGCGATCCAGCAGGGCGCCGTCGATCTCGGCGGGCGCCGGCGACGGGGGATCGGGGAGCGTCGCAGCAGCGGTCGCCGAGAAGACCCGGCGCCAGCGGGAGAAGTCCGGGGGCGGCTCGGTGCCGAGCCGCGCGTGCAGATCCAGCGCCTCCGCGACGAGCCGGCCCGCGCGGGCGGGATCGCTGTCCACCCAGGGGAGCTTCTGGTGCTCGCGCAGCGAGTCGAGCTCTCGCTCGAGGCGCTTGCGCGTGATCGGGCCGCCCGCCACCTCGAGGATGCCCGACTCGTCGTTCAGGATCAGCGAGCACAGCGACAGCCCTCCGCCGAGCCCGCCCTCGAAGAGAATCCACACGGCGCGCGAGCCGCTGCCGTCGATGCCGGACAGCCAGGCGCGCACCGCGCGCTCCGGCGGCCGGGCGATCACGGGCCGCGCGGACGCCGGCGCGGGCGGCACCGAGATGCCGGCCTGCCCCAGCCGGTAGATGGCGAGCTTGGCCACCTTCCGGAGCTCCTTGGACGGTCCCTGGTCGGCGAGCGTGCGAAGGAGCGGCGCGGCATCGGCGCCGCGGCGCCTCACCAGCTCGCGCAGCGCGCCGTCGAGCACGGTCGCGGGGCAGGGGCCGAGGTCCGGCGGCGTCTCGCCCCCGAGCGCGCGCTCGAGCGCGTCGAGGCACGCGGCTTCGGCGCCCGATGCCGGCGTCGTCATCATTCGGCCGCGAACACGTGGCGGAAGGGATCGCCGGGCCAGGCGCCCGGACTCGAGGCGTCCGCCCGGAAGTAGACCTTGCGCGCGTAGGTGAGCGCGCCCGCATATTGCTCGAAGCGATCGGAGAGGCGGCGGAAGAGAGGGGCGTCGGGCCGGCCTGCCGTGCGGGCCGTCTCCGACACGAAGCGGTACGCGCGGCGGCCCTCGTGCTCGTAGTAGCTCGTGACGGCCAGGCGCTCCACGTGGTCGCGAAAGATCCCGGTCATGAACAGCGTGTAGTCCCCGATGTGGCGGCGCAACGCGTCCTCCTGGCCCGGGTTGAACTCGGACGAGCCCAGGTCCCAGGCGCCCTGGATCGCGAGCAGCGAGTCGACCACGGTGTCGAGGCGGCGCTCCGCCACCGCCTGCACCGCGCGCAGGGCCTCGGCCCGCGCGAAGCGCGTGAGCAGCTCGGTGAGATACCGCGCCGCCGGCGTATCGTCGAGGACGAGGTCGCTGAAGGCTTGTTTGATGACCCGGTCGAAGAAGCTGGGGAGCAATCCCGACGCCACGGCGGCTAGTCTAGCAAACTTTGGCGGCGGCACGGCCGGCGCCGATGCTAGTCTCTAAGGCCATGAGATCGGACTCGATCGATTCGCCGAGTCCCATCACGCGGCGCGGGCTCATGTCGTCCCGGCCGCGCCGTCCGTGGCTGCTCATCGTCGCCGCCCTGCTCCTGGCCGTGCTGTCCACCGTGCTCTGGGTGAAGTGGGAAGAGAGCCGCGTCCGTGCGGAGCGCCTTCAGGCGGAGATCAAGCAGGTGTACGCGGAGACGGAGGCGCTCCGGACCCAGGCGGCGCGGGCCCAGCAGCGCGTGACGCAGCTCGAGCGGCAGCTCCGCGAGGCGCCCCCTGTTCAGGCGCCCGCCGCCGTCGTCCGGCCGAAGAATCCCCGCGCGCGTCAGTAGCTCGTCCTGCTCCGGCGTGGGCGTGCCGACTGGCGCTCAGGGACTACTGCTTGGTGGCTTGGTCCCAGGCGGCGAGGAGGCGGTTGTTTTGGGCGGGCGTGCCGATCGCGATGCGGAGGTGGCCGGGGAAGCCCACGCCTGCGCCGTCGCGCACCAGGATGCCCGCTTCGAGGAGGCCCTGGCGGATGGCTGAGGCGCGGTCACCGACCCTGACCAGGAGGAAATTGGCCTGGGAGGGTGGGGAGGGAGCGCCGCGGGCTTCCAGCGCATTGCGCAAGCGGGGGCGCTCGGCGAGGATCACGGCGCGCGTGCGCTCGAGGTGCTCCTTGTCCTCCAGGGCGGCCGCGGCGGCGACCTGGGCGAGGCGGTTGACGTTGTAGGGGGCGCGGACCCGGTTGAGGCGCTCGATGGCCTCGGGCCTGGCGATGGCGTAGCCGATGCGAAGGCCGGCGAGCCCGGCGATCTTCGAGAAGGTCCGGAGCGCGATCACGGTGGGATGGCGCCGGACGAAGTCGACGCCGTCGGCGGTCTCGGGATCGTCGCAGAAGTCGCGGTAGGCCTCGTCCAGGATCACGAGCGGCGGATCGCCGCCCAGCGCGCCGATCAATCGCTCGAGCCTCGGTCGAAGCACGATGGTCGAGGCGGGGTTATGGGGCGTGCAGATGATGACGGCCTTGGTCCGCGGGGTCACCCGGCGCTGCATGTCCTCGAGGTCCGTCTCATAGCCCAGGAGTGGGCTCGAGACGACCGTCGCGCCGGAGAGTATCGCCTCCGTGCCATACGGCTCGAAGGCCGGGTGAGGGACGAGGACCTCGTCGCCCGGGTCGTAGGCGGCGCGGGCGATCAGCGCGAGCAATTCGTCCGCCCCATTGCCCGCCATGAGCCAGCTCGCGGGCACACCGAGCCGCTCGCCGAGCATGGCCCGCAGCTGAGTCGAGCCACCGTCCGGGTAGAGATGCGCGCGGGGCGCTTCGCGGCGGAGCGCCTCGATCGCCCGAGGGGATGGGCCGAGAGGGCTCTCGTTGGCGGACAGCCGGATCAGATCCTCGATGCCCAGATCCTTCGCAATGGCCTCGAGCGACTTTCCCGCGTCGTAGGGCGCGACCTCGTCCAGTACCGCACGCCAGAGCCCTCGCATAGGCGGCTCATTGTAGCAGGCGCGTTTCGGCACGGGGAGATTCGCGGCAAGTTCGCGTCGTGTTTGACAGTATCGGCGCCGGGTTGTACCGTTTCGCCATGTCGGCGGAACTCTACCGCCAGATCCGCCGCGCCGAGACCCGCTCGGAAAAGGGCTCCTATGGCACGCCCGCCGAGCGGGCGGACAGGCGCCGCCGGCTCCGGCTCGATCTGCTCCGTCAACACCTCAACTCGAACGTGGGATTTCTCCGCGCCGCCCACCTGGGCGGAGCCTCGGGTCAGCAGTCCGTCCAGGCGTATGCCGCGTTCATGGACGGGTTCCTCGCGACGCTGTACCGCCTGGCCGCGGAGGACGCCAAGCGCGAGGGCGCGACGCAGGTCCCGCTCGTGCTCGTGGCGCTCGGCGGATACGGGCGCGGCGAGCTCCATCCGCTGTCCGATCTCGACCTCATGGTCATCTACGACGGCGACATGAGCCCGTATGCTCAGCGCGTCACCCAGGGCCTGCTCTACGCGCTCTGGGACCTGGGGCTTCAGGTCGGCCACGCGGTCCGGAGCCTGCCGGACTGTCTCGCCATGGCGCGGACGGACTTTCCGAGCCGCACGTCGATGCAGCAGGCGCGGTTCCTCGTGGGGGACCGGCGGCTCTTCAATCGCTTCCGCAAGGTGCTCGCCGAGAACGTCTACCAGAAGGACTTCGCCCAGTTCCTCGAGACGACGCTCGCCGAGCGCGATCAGCGCTATCGCAAGTTCGGCGGCTCGCCGTACATGGGCGAGCCCAATGTCAAGGAGTCGGCGGGCGGCCTGCGCGATATCCACACCGCGATGTGGCTCGCCTCGACCAAGTTCGGCACGCGCACGCTGCGCGAGCTGTTCGACAAGCGGCTCATCACGGAGCGGGAGCAGAAGACCACCGACGAGGCGCTGACCTTCCTGTGGCGCGTGCGCAACGAGCTGCACTTCCTGTCCGGGCACAAGAACGACGTGCTGTCGCGGGACATCCAGCCCCAGATCGCCAAGAACTTCGGCTATACGAGCGACGAGGTCTCACTCGGGGTCGAGAAGTTCATGCGCGACTACTACCTGCACGCGCGCGTGATCCACCGCATCTCGCGCCGCCTCATCGCCCGCTGCCGCGAGACGCTGGCCCGCCGGGGGGCCGTCCAGCGGCGGCTCCGCCAGGACGCGCTCGCCGACGGGCTCATCGTGATCGACGAGCAGATTCACCTCGCCCATCCCGACGGCCGGGCGTTCCGCGAGGATCCGACGCGGCTCATGAAGGTCTTCTGGCACTGCCACCGCCTCGGCTTCGAGCTCGGCGTGGACGTCGAGCGCGCCGTCGAGGAATCGCTGCACCTGGTCGACGACGAGTTCCGGCGCTCGGCCGACGTGCGGGATCTCTTCCTCTCCATCTGCCGAAGCTGGGGGCGGGTGACGCAGACCTTCCGCGAGATGCACGAGCTCGGATTCCTCGGGCGGTACCTGCCCGAGTGGGACGCCTTGACCTGCCTCGTCCAGTACGACGTCTATCACAAGTTCACCGCCGACCAGCACTCGCTGCTCGCCGTGGAGAATCTCGAGGCGCTGGCGCCGGGGCAGTCGGCGGAGTCGGAAGCGGCGCATGTGCTGAACGACGTCGAGCGGCCGGATCTGCTGATGCTCGGCATGCTGCTCCACGACATCGGCAAGGGGCGGGGCCACGGCCACGTCGCCAAGGGCATCCCGCTCAGCGAGGAATTGACTCAGCGCATCGGGTTGTCCCCCGACGACGCCGACAAGGTCGTGTTCCTGGTGGCAAGCCATGTCACGATGTCCCACACCGCCCAGCGCCGCGACATCGACGATCCCAAGACGGTGGCGGCGCTGGCCGACATCTGCCGGACGCCGGAGCGGCTCCGCATGCTCTACCTCCTCACCTTCGCCGACATGCGCGCGGTCGGGCCGGGGGTGATGACGGGATGGCAGGCGCAGATCCTGGGCGAGCTGTTCCGGCGGTCGCTCGCCCGGCTCACCGGCGGGGTCGCCGAGCCGCCGACGCGCGACGCCGTCGCGGTGCGTGTGTGGGAGGCCATGCACCGGGAGGGGGCGCGGCGCACGGTGAGCGAGCACCTCGCGATGTTGTCGGACCGCTATCTCGCGACGACGTCGCCCCAGCGCATCGCCGCGCATCTCCGCCTCGTGGAGCGGCTCGAAGAGGACGTCATCGCCACGGAGCTGTTCCACCATCCCGATCTGGACTCCTCCGAGCTCGTCATCGCCACCCGCGACGTGCCGGGACTCTTCTCGCTGATCGCGGGCACGCTGGCCGCGCACGGCATCAATATCCTCTCCGCGCAGATCAATACGCGCGCCGACGGCATCGCCATCGACACGTTCCAGGTCAATGACCCGCATGGCGAGCCGGTCACCGAGGAGGCGCGGTGGCGGCGGACGCTCGACGCGCTCCGCCGCGTGATGCGCGACGAGGAGACCGTGGACGCCCTCCTCGCGCGGCGCAAGGTGGGACGGCCCGGGCCCGAGACGGTGCCGGGTCCGCCCAAGGTGTCGGTCGACAACCGCCTGTCGGACACGCACACCGTCGTCGAGGTGAAGTGTCCGGACCGGGTCGGGTTGCTCTACGCCATCACGCGCACGCTGTCCGAGCAAGGGCTCGACATCGGCAGCGCCCGGATCGCCACCGAGATCGACCAGGCGTACGACACCTTCTACGTGACCGACCGGCAGGGAGGGCGTGTCGAGGACCCGGCGGCCAGCACGCGGCTCAAGGAAGCGCTGGAAGACGCGCTCATGAAGCCGCTTTGAGATGCTGAGCCACTACCGAGCCTCGCTCCACACCGTCGCCGATCCCGTCGCCCGACTGCTCTTGCGCGCGCGGGTGCGGCCGAACCAGCTCACGATCCTCGGGCTCGGCGTGAGCGTCGCCGCGGCGCACGCGTTCTTCCAGGGGCGGTGTCGCGCGGGGGCGCTGCTGCTCGTCGTGGCCGGCCTCTTCGACTTCTTCGACGGCGCTCTCGCGCGGCTTGCCGGGCGCGAGAGCGCCTTCGGGGCCTTCCTCGACTCGGTGGTCGACCGCTACTCCGACCTCCTGGTGCTGCTGGGCATCGTGCTGTTCTACGAGCGCGGCGACGACACCGTCGGCGTCTTCTTCACGATGATCGCGCTCGTGGGCACGGTCATGGTGAGCTATACGAAGGCGCGCGCCCAGTCGGTGGGCGTGTCCTGTGACATCGGGCTCATGGAGCGCCCCGAGCGGATGATCGTGCTCATCGGCGGCGGCCTGTTCAATCTGCTCACGCCGACGATGATCGCGCTGGCAGTGCTGACCAATGTCACCGCCGTCCAGCGAATCCTCCACGTCCGCCGCGCAGGCGGCTGAAAAAGGCCCATCTGCGGCGGTACGGCGCCCTCGGCAGCCGGCTCAACGTGGCTCGCTCACGCTCGCCCGGACTTCCGTATCCGCTCGCCTCGCCTCCGGCTGCGGCTCGCCCATCCTGAGTACGCCTCGCCGGCTGCCTTCGGGCGCCGCCTCGCATCTGGACCTTTTTGAGCCGCCTGCCGGGTTGCCAGGCGCCGGCCACCGACACGGCGGCCGGCGGGACGGTTGCGCGTTCTGCGCGTGGATCTGTCGAGGCTGCCGTCTGCCGGGGGCGCGCGCCGTGGGTTTGTTAGACTGACTCCCATGCGCAGGGTGGTGGGAATTCTCGCCGGCGGGCTCGTCTCGGCGCACTGCGGGGCGGCGGTGGCGGGCGGGGCCGTGTCGGCGGCACCGGCCACTGCCGCGACGTCGTCGAGTGTTGCGGCGACTCCGGTCGTGCGACTTTCGCCGGAGCTGCGCGACCGGTTCACCGCGGGGCTCGCGCTATTGAAATCCGGGGAGGCGGGGAAGGCGGGACGGGAGTTCGGGGATCCGGTGTGGGGGACGACGCCGATTCAGGAGTATGCGTCGCTGTTCCTGGCGCAGAGCCTGCTGAAGACGGGGGATATCGCCGGCGCACGAGGGGCGGCTGTGCGCGCCGTGGACAGCGCGCCCGAGGGCCGGCCGATGCCGTCCGTGCTGCTGCAGGCGGCCGCCGTCCTGTCGAGCGCGGGCGATGATGCGGCGGCGGCGGGACTCTACCGGCGGTTTCTCGAGCGGTATCCCGACCATACGGACGCGCCGCGCGCTCGGTATGCCCTGGGACTCAGCCTGCTCGGCGCAGGTCGCCTGCCAGAGGCCTCACGCGTGTTCGGCGAGCTGTGGCTGCTGTCGCCATCGTCGCCGCTCGCCGCAGATGCCGCGCGTCAGCTCCGGGTGATCGGCGAGGGCGGCCTCGGCGGCCCCGCGCCCACGCAGAAGGAGCGCATCGAGCGCGCGGAGCGCCTGCTCGGCGCGGGGGCCGGGGACTCGGCGCGGAGCGAGGCCGAGGCGCTTCTCGACGCGAAGCTCCCGGCCGATCTCGCCGCCCGGGCGCTCAAGATCGTCGCCGATGCCGCGCGGCGCGCGGGCCGGGTCGATGCCGCCACGGCGACCGTGAACCGGGCCCTCGGTGAGCTGCCCGCCGATCGCCGCGCGCCGTGGCTCCTCGATCTCGCGCGGCTTCAGCAGAGGAAGAGCAGTGACCTGGCGCTCGCGACGCTCGACAAGCTCGTGCGCGAGTATCCGAAGAGCCCGGAGGCGGCGGAGGGGCTCGGCCTCAAGGCCCGTACCCTCGAGAGCGCGGGGCGCCTTCCGGATGCCGAGGCCGTCTACCAGAAGCTCGCCGCCGACTATCCGGATCAGGAAGAGGGTGGCAGCGCCCTGTGGCGGCTGGGCTGGTTGTCCTGGTTCCGCGGCGCCCATGCCGAGGCGGCGGCTCGGTGGGGGCGGCTGGCTGCCGTGCGCGGTGGACAGGCGCACCGCGAGGCCGCGGCGTACTGGATCGGGCGCGCTCACGAGCAGCGCGGCGACGGCGATGCGGCCGCGCGTCAGTTCGCGCAGGTGCAGGCCGATGGGCCGCGGAGCTACTACGGCATCCTCGCCTCCCGCCGCGCGGCGTCGCCGCCCCGCGCGACGGGGGTCGCTCTGACGCTCCCCGCCGATGGGCGCGAGCTCCTCGAGGCGGATCCGCGATTCGCCCGCGTCGAGGCGCTCCGCGCCGTGGGGCTCCCGGGCTTCGCGGACGAGGAGATGGACGAGCTGACCCGCCGCTCCCTCGGCGAGCCGAAGCGGCTCTACGCGCTGTCGTCGGTCTACGCTCAGGAATCGCGCCACCATCTGGCGCTGCGCATTCTCCGCCGGCATTTCCAGCCCTATGCACGGAGCGGTCTCGCGAGCCTGCCGCGCGCGTTCTGGGAGATGTACTACCCGCTCGGATGGCGAGCCGAGCTCACCGAGGCGGCAGGGCGCGCCATCATCGACCCTCTGCTGGTGGCGGCGGTGGTCCGGGAGGAGTCCTCGTTCTACCCGCAGGCGCGCTCGCGTGTCGGCGCGCGCGGGCTCATGCAGCTCATGCCGGACACCGCGCGGCCAATGGCGCAGGCGCGCCGGCTGCCGTTCAACAACGGCGATCTGCTCGACGACCCCGCCGCCAATCTCGACATGGGCTCGGGGTACCTGTCGGGTCTCCTCCGCGAGTTCGGCGACGCGCGGCTCGCCGCCGCCGCGTACAATGCCGGTCCCACCCGCGTGCGCGAGTGGTGGGGCAGCCGCCGCTCCGACGATCTCGAAGTCTGGGTCGAGCAGATCCCGTTCAACGAGACGCGCGCGTTCGTCAAGCGGGTGATGCTGTCGTGGGACGAGTACCGGCGTCTCTACGGCGCCGCGTCGTCGGCGGAGCCGCCGCCGGCGCTGGTCCCCACCGCCGCCAAACCGTGACCGACCTCACGACGGCGGGCTTCTGGCGCCGTGGGGCCGCCGCCGCACTCGACGGGGCGATCGGTGCGCTCGTATGGCTCTGGAGCGCGATGTGCATCGTGGTCGGCGTATGGGGCTTCCGTACCTCGCCCCTCGAGCTCGGGGACGCGGCGCTCCTGCTCGCGGCCATCCTGGTACTCGGCATCGTCCTGCACGTCGTGTATCACGTCGCATTCGTCGGCGGCTGCGGGCAGACCCCGGGGCGCATGGCGCTGGGGATCGCGGTGGTGCGACGCGACGGCGGGGCGCCCGGCTATGGCCGCGCGCTCGCGCGGTGCCTCGGTGGTTGCGTCTCGATCGTGACGCTCGGACTCGCCGGCCTCGGCATGCTCGTCACGCGCGAGCGGCGAGGGCTCGCTGACTGGCTCGCCGGGACACGGGTCGTCCGCGCGGGCGGCTGAAAAAGGCCCATCTGCGGAGGTACGGCGCCCTCGGCAGCCGGCTCAACGTAGAGCGACTACGCCTCGCCGGCTGCCTTCGGGCGCCGCCTCGCAGCTGGACCCGTCTGAGCCGCCTGCCGGTTCTCACGGTAGGACTCGCCGCGCTCATCCTCATGCTGCCGCTCGCCGCCACCTCGACCACGGCCGCGATCAAGCGACTCGGCGGCCGAAACTGGCAGCGTCTCCACCGGCTGGCCTACGTGATCGGCGTCTGCGCCGTCCTGCACTACCTCTGGCTGGCGAAGAAGGCCAATCCCGATCCGTACTACTACGCGGGATCCTGGTGGTATTGCTGGCGGTCCGCGGCTGGGAGTGGGTGCGCCGCCGCGCGGCGCGCTTCAGGGCTGGCGCGCCCGCTGTTCCGTCGAGCGGGCGCGCCGGCTGACCTCGAGGCCCCTGAGGCCTGGGGCCGGGGACCGCTACTTTTGAGGCGTGTAGTACGGATTCGACCCGGACTCGTGGTCCGTCGTATCCAGCACTTCCTCGATCTCGGGGATCTCTTCCTTGATCAGGCGCTCGATGCCGGACTTCAGCGTGACGTCAGCGGCGCCACAGCCCTGGCATCCGCCGCCCATCTGCAGATACACCTTGTTTTCCTTCACGTCGATGAGCTGGACGAAGCCACCATGCCCAGCGACCGCCGGGATTGATGGTGGAATCGATCAGCTCTTGCACTCGGGTCGTGAGCTCTGTGCTCATGGCGTCACCTCTCTGGGGGTGGATCAGATCACCACTGTACTCGATTTCCCGCTCAGGGCCAACTGGCCCCGTGTCGGCTCCGCTCAGCAGAACCACGGCTCGGTGAGCCGGGGCGGGCGCGGCCGGTCGGCGGCGAGCTGGGCCGCCGCGGCCCGCGCCACCGCGGCTCCCGCCGCCTCATTCGCGAGCGCCCTCACGTGGTCGAAGGTCACGGCGGGATCTTCCCGGGTCTCCGCCGCCCGGGTCACGCGCGCCATCACGGCCTCTTGCAGCGCGTCCATCCGGGGATCGGGGTGCTCCCAGCGATAGGAGAACGTCCCCTCCTCGAGCGCGCCCAGGTACGGGCGCATCGCGGCGCTGTCGACGAGCAGCGAGCCGGGCGGGACGAGGAGCCGGAGCGCGTACTGGACGGGCTCGACGTGGTCGATCAGCTCCTCGCGCCTCGATGAAATCGAGCATCTCCCGGTAGTCGGTCAGGGTGGTCCAAGGCGTGAACGCGACCCAGGTCGGCCGGAAGGCGATGCCCGCCCCGCGCGCCGCCTGGATCGCCTGGACGATATCGGCCCGCGTATGGCCCTTGTCGAGGTGCTCGAGGACCGCCGGGCTCAGCGACTCGGCGGCGGAGACGACGAAGATGCCTCCGCAGGCCGCGAGCTCCTTCAGGAGGTCCCGATGGGCGATCAGGTGCTCGATCTTCGCGGTGAAGTCGAAGGTGAGCGCCGGCATCTCCGCGTGGAGCTCGCGCGCCAGCCGGAGCGCATGCGTGGGCCCGTTCAGAAAGTCGGGGTCGCCGAAGGTGATGTGAGTGGCGCCCGCCGCCACCTGTTGCCGGATGTCCGCGAGGACGACGTCGCGCGGCACCGCGAAGAACCGGCCGCCATAGACCGGCGGGATCGGGCAGTGCCGGCAGAGATGCCGGCAGCCGCGGCTCGCCTCGACGTACCCGGCCGGATCTTGCCGGCCGCCGCGCTCGATCTTCACGTACGTCTGAAGGGCAGGAAGCTGCGCGCGGCTCGGGACGGGAAAGTCGAGGCGCCTGAGATAGGGCCCGGCCGGTTGCGCCTTTGTCCTCGACCGAGCTCGGCGTGGCCGCGCCGGTCTCGAGCGCGGTTGCCAGCTCGCCGAGCGGGCCTTCTGCCTCGCCGCCGATCACGCTGTCGGCGCCATGGCCGAGGAGATACTCGGCATTGAGGCTCGCGTACAGGCCGTAGAAGCACAGGTGGCAGTCGGGGTTCACCGCGCGCACACGGTCGATGACCGTGACGCCGATGCGCAGGGCGGTGTGCATGGGCACCGACACGGCCACGAGCTTCGCCTGCCTGGCGCGCCGGGCGTCGAAGGCCTCCACCGACACGTCCATCACGGCCGGCTGATAACCGAGCCGCTCGAGGAAGGCGGCCGGCCATGCGACCGCGAGCGGCTGATGGCCGAGCTCATAGCCGGCGATGAGCAGGATCTCGCCTGGCGCCCTCACGGATCGTGCCTCAGCCCTGCGCGGGCCGCTCCAGGCTCGCGGTCAGGATCAGGTTGGTGTGGCACTTCGGGCAGTCGAGGCTTCGCGTCGGGGTGAACCGGCCGCCGCCCTCGAAATCCTGTGCCGTCACACATCGCGGGCAGACGCCATGCACCCGGAGAAGCCTCGTGTCCTCACGGGCTCGAGCGACGGCCACCGCAATGCCCGCCCCGATGAACGTGGGCACCAGGATGAAGTGCGCGACGGGGATGAACAGGCTGACCAAGGCCAGGCCCGCGCAAAGGCCGCCGCCGGCGGCGGTTCGCCGGAGGCGCTCCGCGGGGCTTTGATTCTGCACGGTCGCGGTCGCGGGCGCCGGAGGCGCGCCGAAGGCGCTGAGTGTAGCGGGGATATCGATGACGTTCATGACTGGACTCTCGATCTCAATCTACACCCGCTGTTGCGCCTTGGGCGCACCCCGCTCGAGGAAGCGGAAAAGGGCGACGCAGGGCGCGCTTGCCGCCGTGACCAGGGCGGCGAAGAAGACGGGCGCGCGCGGCTGAGGAGGCATCCACCCCGGGCCGTGCGATAATCGCCGGGAGGAAGGCATGGCTCACGTCGATCGCAAGCGCAAGGTCGAGGTCAAACGCAAGACCGAGCCCGCAGCGTCACCCGTCGAGCGCCCGGACTGGGTGCTGAGCGGGCTCGCCGCGGCCGGCATGCTCGTCGCGGCCTATCTTACCTGGCTCAAGTTGAGCGGTTCCGGAGCGGCGCTCTGCGTCGCGGGCAGCGGATGCGACATCGTGCAGGCGAGTCGGTACGCGACATTCCTGTGGGTGCCGACGGCACTCTGGGGCCTCGCCACCTACGTGGCGATCGGCGTCCTTGCCTGGATGGGGCTCACGCCGCGCAATTGGCCGATCGCGTTCGCGTTGGCCGCAGGTGGTGTGGGGTTTTCGGCCTACCTCACTTGGCTGTCCGTGTTCGATCTCGGCGCGACCTGTGTCTGGTGTCTCACGTCAGCCGTCATTTTGATCGCAATGCTCGCGGTCCTCGTGATGCGCCGGCCCGCGGCGCGGAACCGGAAGCCGGCGATGAGCTCGGCCCGGCTCGCCACGAACGGAGGGCTCGCTGCCGTGGGCGCCGTCGTCGTCGCCGCCTTCGTGTTTGCCGCTCCCTTCTCCGCTCCGCCGGGCTACCAATCCGCGCTCGCGCGTCACCTCGCCGACACGAAAGCGGTGATGTACGGCGCGTTCTGGTGACCGGCGTGCCAAGAGCAAAAGGCCCGGTTCGGGCCCGCGGCGAAGGACATCCCGTATGTGGAGTGCGACCCGAAGGGCGCCAATCCCCGGCCCGACCTCTGCCGGCAAGCCGGGGTGAAGTCGTTTCCTACCTGGGTCATCAATGGCCAGACCCGGGAGGGAGTGATGACGCTCGATCAACTCGCCGAGATGTCGAAGTTCCGCTATGAGGCGAAGGCCGCGAAGTAGGTCCCGGACAGCGACGACCTGACCCTTGCAGTTTGCCGGGTAGGTGGCTCGGCCCCAAGCGGCAGAACGCCACCTGGAATGCCCAGCCGACCCGGGCGTAGAAGCCATAAACCCTTGAAACATATGAAGTCTCTGGCATTGGGCGGGCATGGCATCGCTCCTGCACCCCTAGCGAGCGTTCGCAGGAAGCGTGACAGACGGCAGGCGAGCCGGGTTGGCGGGTAGAACGGTTGAACGGGGTCGAGCCTGGTGGGAGGCTCGGCGACAATTCTGAAACAGGCCCCACACAGAAAGGACGATCGCACATGAAGAAGGCAATTTCCGCAGTGTTGAGTTTCGCGTTCCTCGTCTCGTTTTCCCCGACCGTTGGCTCGGCTCAGACCGCCTCTTGCCCGGATGTCGACGCGGCCAAGGCGATGCTGAAGCAGATGACGGCGCGGACGGATGAGGTCCAGGCCCCGCGGTCCCTGGCGGGAGCGCGGCAGGACGTGCAGTCCCCTCGTAGCCAGGACATCCAGTCGCCCCGGAGCCAGAACA
Source organism: uncultured Candidatus Rokubacteria bacterium (assembly GCA_963840495.1). Lineage (GTDB taxonomy): Bacteria > Methylomirabilota > Methylomirabilia > Rokubacteriales > CSP1-6 > CAWIZN01. The sequence continues at coordinate 69,929 of CAWIZN010000033.1, read as the reverse complement.
TTCAGGCGCCGCGCAGCCAGGATGTGCAGTCCCCTCGCTCGCAGGATATCCAGGCTCCCCGCTCGCTAGCGGGTGCGCGTAGTCAGGACGTGCAGGCGCCGCGGAGCCAGGACATCCAGTCGCCGCGCAGCCAGGACGTGCAGGCGCCGCGGAGCCAGGACATCCAGTCGCCCCGGAGCCAGGACATCCAGTCGCCGCGGAGCCAGGACATCCAGTCGCCCCGGAGCCAGAACATCCAGTCGCCGCGCAGCCAGGATGTGCAGTCCCCTCGCACGCAGGACATCCAGGCTCCCCGCTCGCTAGCGGGTGCGCGTAGCCAGGACGTGCAGGCGCCGCGGAGTCAGGACATCCAGTCGCCGCGGAGCCAGGACGTGCAGGCGCCGCGGAGTCAGGACATCCAGTCGCCCCGGAGCCAGGACATCCAGTCGCCGCGGAGCCAGGACATCCAGTCGCCGCGCAGCCAGGACATCCAGTCGCCGCGGAGCCAGGACATCCAGTCGCCGCGGAGCCAGGACATCCAGTCGCCGCGGAGCCAGGACATCCAGTCGCCCCGCAGCCAGGACATCCAGTCGCCGCGGAGCCAGGACATCCAGTCGCCGCGGAGCCAGGACATGCAGTCGCCGCGGAGCCAGGACATCCAGTCGCCGCGGAGCCAGGACATCCAGTCGCCGCGGAGCCAGGACATCCAGTCGCCGCGGAGCCAGGACATCCAGTCGCCGCGGAGCCAGGACATCCAGTCTCCTCGGAGTCAGGATGGCAAGACTCAGGCTGCTGCCGCTACTCGCGGAGCCGACACCAAGAAGGCCACGGCGCTCGTGAACGAGGCCGAGGCCGCGTGCAAGGCCGGCAAAGCTGACGTGGCCTCCGAGAAGGCCAAGGCCGCGATGTCTTTGCTGAAGAAGTAACGACGTCGTCCGCAATAGCAGAGCTCCAGGGGGTCACCCCTGGAGCCCTTTCTCTTTTTCGCTCCGCCGAGTCTCTACGGCCGGGCGGCTAGCTAGTTTCTGTGTCGAAACAGCTGAAGTGTGGGAAAAGCCAGAGACTCAGGAGACGGTGACCCGCCAGAGATGTACGACGAGTTTCGAACAGCGTGAAGAGACATGCGTGGGGGTTGATGAGGGCACGGACCGCGCGCGCCGATGCCGAGACCGAGACGTCGACCGCTGCTCCGGCGCGCCGGCAGACGAAGAGAGCGGCTACGCGGCGCGCCGTCTCCGCGCCGCGCGCCGCTTGACGCAAGTCGGCGATGACCAGCAAGTTGTTGGCGAGCACGGCGAGCCCGACGAAGAGCTCGAAGCGCTCGCGCCCGTGCAGCAGACAGCGCTTCATCCCCCGCCCGCGGAAGAGCACCGAGATCCGCCCTTCAATGCCGGCGCGAAAGCGTTGGCCGCGGCGAAACGCGCGGCTCTTCTCATGCGCCGCCCGCTCCGGCGTCTTGCGGCCGCCGCGCTGCGGGATGCACTCGGTGGTCACGCCCGCGGCCTGACAGGCCTCGATCGCCGCGAGGCTGTAGAAGCCGCGGTCGTGCGCCGCGAGCGTGGGCGGGCCCCCGAAGAGCGCGATGTGGTGCGCCAGCGACGGGGCGACGTGTTGATCGTCTGTGGGATTGCCCTCGAGCACGCGGTAGTCGGTGATCAGGCCGTGCCCGCTCTCGCTCAGGAGGACTTTGTGGCCGAACTCCACGGGCCGCTGGGCCTTGCCGCGCTTGATCAGGTCCGTGTGGGGCTCGAAGATCGAGAAGAGCTTGTCCGCGGTGGCCACCGTCTCGCCCTGCAGGACGCGGCGGCGCGCCTGCGCGATCACCCGATCAATCCGCTCGCCATACGTGGTGATCTCCGTCGCCAGGGCGTCCACCTGGATGCCGGTGAGCGGATCGGGGCCCGGCGCGGCGCGCGCCGCCGCGGCCACCGCGCGGGCGGCGGCGAGGACCTGTCGTCGTGAGCGTGATCAAGGCGCGGTACTTGGGGACCTGCTGCGTCTGGCGCTGCGTGGGCGTCAGCCGCTCGATCTCCTGCATCCGGCGGCGGGCCCGGCGCGTATGGTTGACGAAAGGGACCGCCAGCTCGGGCAGCAACGCCTGCAGCTTGCCGACGAGGCGCGTGAGCACGCGCACCCCATCCCACAGCAAGCCCGAGTCGGTCGGGAAGTGGATGTTCGTCTCCACGACCGTCGTGTCGGAGCGGAGCTGGTGGCCATCCTCCAGCCCCTGCGCCACGGCCGCGCGCACCACGGCCTCGTTGAGGGCGCGCACGGTCTCGGGCCGCAGCCGACAGAACGCGCGGTGGAACGCCTTGTGCGTGGGCACGGGGGCACTGAAGAACCGCGTGAAGTCGCGCAGGGTGAAGCCATCGGCGGTGCGCTCGCGCAGCTCCCGCAGATCCCAGTTCTTCACGTGCTTCAACACGTAGGCGCGCAGCGTCTGCTCGGCCGTGAGGCCGTCGCGCCCGGTGTGGGGCTGGCGCAAGTCGCGCACCAAATCCTGGCGGACCAGGTCGACCAATCCGGGCTGCGCATCGAGGAGCTCGCCGATCGCGTGCAGGGTGGCATCCACGGCGAGGCCCTGCCGCTGCAGTTCGAGGTCGGCGAAGCTGGGCTGCGGGCGGACAGGACAGACGCATCGGCACGCTCTCCGAGTGAAGGAATGGACCCGACAGCACTATAATGCTGCCGGATTCTACTGCGTCGGCCCGCACCGCGTCAACACGATTTCGCGCTACGATGAGGGCCGCGATGACGACAGGGACCCGCCAGGCCCATCTGGAAGCGAAGATCGACGACGCTGAAGCAGGAACTGCTGACGCTGGGCGACCTCCGGCCGGGCACGCTCTCCGAACAGTACAACGTGTGCGGCAAGGCCGGCTGTGCGTGCAAGGCCGATCCCCCGCGCAAGCACGGGCCGTACTACCAGGTGAGCTTCACCTGGCAGGGGCGCAGCCACACGCAGTTCGTGCGCCGCGAGAACGTGGCGACGACGCGGCAGCAGTTGCGCACCTACGAGCGGCTGCGCACCCTCGTGGAGGCGTGGATCGCGGCGGGCTTGGAGCTGGCCGCGCTGCGGTTCGGGACGGCGCCCGTCCGCCCTCGCGTGCGCCGCAAGGCGCGCCCGTCGGGCCGCGCCGCGCGCCAAATCCCAATGAAATGGAGGCGAGGGCCCCGCGGCCAACACGGCGATCTGCGCCGTAACCACTTGCCCTATTAGACTATTTCTTTTTCGACACAGAAACTAGCTAGCAGGCGCCGCGGAGTCAGGACATCCAGTCGCCCCGGAGCCAGGACGTGCAGGCGCCGCGGAGCCAGGACATCCAGTCGCCCCGGAGCCAGGACATCCAGTCGCCGCGGAGCCAGGACATCCAGTCGCCCCGGAGCCAGGACATCCAGTCGCCGCGGAGCCAGGACATCCAGTCGCCGCGCAGCCAGGACGTCCAGTCGCCTCGGAGCCAGGACATCCAGTCGCCGCGGAGCCAGGACATCCAGTCGCCGCGGAGCCAGGACATCCAGTCTCCTCGGAGTCAGGATGGCAAGACTCAGGCTGCTGCCGCTACTCGCGGCGCCGACACGAAGAAGGCCACGGCGCTCGTGACCGAGGCTGAGGCCGCTTGCAAGGCCGGCAAGGCCGACGTGGCCTCCGAGAAGGCCAAGGCCGCGATGGCCCTGCTGAAGAAGTAAGTACGCCGTCAGCAATAGCAGGGCTCCAGGGGGTAACCCCTGGAGCCCTTTCTCTTTTCCGGCGGGCTCGAGGCCGGTGCGGGGCGGACTAGTAGGGCAGGCTCGCGCGCCCCATCAGCTCGCGAGCGACGACGACCTTCATGATCTCGGCGGTTCCGTCCCCGATCTCGAGCCCGATCACGTCCCGCAGGCGCTGTTCGAACGGCAGCTCGTCGGTATAGCCGTAGTGGCCGTGGAGCAGCAGGCACTGATGGATGGTCTCCACCGAGAGCTTCGGCCCCCACCACTTCACCATCGCCGATTCCTTCGTATATGGCTCGCCGCGGTCGGCAAGCCAGAGCGCGCGGTACGAGAGCAGCCGGCACGCGTCGACATGCGTCGCCGCCTCCGCGATGGGAAACGATACGCCTTCGTAGGTGGCGAGTGCTCGCCCGAACGTCCGGCGCTCCTTCACGTAGGCCATGGTCTCCTCGAGGGAAATCTGCGCCACGCCGAGGCAGGAGAGCGCGATGAGGACTCGGTTGTAGTCGAAGCCCTGCATGACCTGATAGAAGCCCGTGCCCTCCGCTCCGAGCCGGTGGGACGCCGGGACCCGGACGTGATCGAAGGAGAGCACGGCGCGCGCTATCGCGCGGGTTCCCAGATCCCGGAGGGGGCTTCGCGAGATGCCGGGCAGGTCGAGCGGGACCAGAAACGCGGTCACGCCCCGCGCCTTGGCATCGGCGTCGGTGCGCGCGAACACGATAGCCGCCTGCGCGACCATTCCGAGGCTGATCCCGGACTTCTCGCCCGTGATCAGGTACGCGTCGCCGTCGCGCACGGCGCGACAGGACAGGCTGGCGGCGTCGGAGCCGACGCCGGGCTCGGTCAGGGCGAGGGCGACAATGGTCTCCCCACGCGCGGTGGAGGGCAACCAGCGCGCCTTGATCTCGTCGCTGCCGCTCTTCCCCAGGATCTCTCCGGCGAGGCCGGCGAGCTGGATGCCGTAGGTGCAGCTGAAGTCCCCGCGCGCGATCTCCTCGCTGGCGATGCCCATGGTGAGGAGATCGGCCTCTTGACCCCCGTAGGCCGCAGGGGTCCGGAGCCCGAGGAGCCCCAGCTCCCCCATTTTCTTCCACGCATCCCACGGGAACTCGCCGCTCCGGTCCCACTCGGATGATCGCGGGGCAAGCTCCTTCTTCGCGAAGCCTCGAAGCGTGCGGACCAGCTCGTCCTGCTCGGATGTCAGCGTGAAGTCCATGGCTCTTCTCCTAGGAGCCTGAGCGGAGAAGGGTCCAGCTGCGAGGCGGCGCCCGATGGCAGCACGCGAGGCGTACTCGCGTAGGGGGAGTGCGGGCCATGTCTGGGCCCCGCAGACGAAAGTTCGTCGGCCCGATTGTCTCGCGCGTTACGTGGCCGGCTGTCGAGGGCGCCGTACCTCCGCAGATGGGCCCTTATCATCGCTCTACGTCGAGCGGAAGACGGGCGCGCGCTTCTCGGCGAAGGCGCGGAGTCCCTCTGCGGCATCGGCAGAGCGCATGTGCTCGGCGACGAGATCGAGCTCGAGCGCGAGGCCCTTGCCCAGGTCCATGTCGAGCCCGCGGTCGACGAGCGCCTTGACCGTGCGGTTGCCGGAGGGGCTCTTGTCGGCGAGCGAGGTCGCCAGCTCGTCCACCTCCGCCTCGAGGCGGCCCGCCGGCGCCACCCGGTTCACGAGCCCCCACTCGAGCGACTGGGCGGCGTTGAGCCAGCCGCCGAGCAGCATCAGCTCCTTGGCCCGTCGCGCTCCGATCAGACGCGGGAGACGCTGGCTGCCGCCCCCGCCCGCGACGAGGCCGAAATTGGCGTGCTGATCGCCGAGCCGAGCAGACTCATCGGCCACGACCAGATCGACGACGAGCGCCAGCTCGAGGCCGCCGGCGAGGGCGAAGCCGTGGACCCCCGCGACGACGGGGACGGGCAATGCTTCCAGGCGATTGAACACGCGGTGCCACAGGCGCATGAACTCGTTCCACTTCACGGGATCCGGCGACAGCTCGCGCACCGCCTTGAGGTCGGCGCCCGCGCAGAAGGCGCGCCCCGCGGCGGTGAGCGTCATCGCGCGCACGGCGGGGTTCCGCTCCACCTCGTCGCACACCCGGTCGAGGTCTTGCGAGCAGCGAAGGGCTGATGGCATTGAGCTGCGCAGGGCGGTTCAGGACGACGCGGGCGATCCCGCCGTCGACGCTCGAATTTGACGGTGGCGAGGTCCATCGGGTGATCTCCTGTCTGGCCGCTCACATCATGGTGTAGCCGCCGCTCACGCTGAGCGTCTGGCCCGTGACGAAGCTCGCCGCGTCCGAGGCGAGGAAGAGGACGGCCGGCGCCACGTCCTCCGGTGTCCCGACGCGGCGGAGCGGATACGCCTTCGCGATCCGCGCCTTCATCTCCGGCGTGGAGAACGCGCGGTTGGCGTCCTGCGCCCACATGCTCAGCCCGCCGATGTCGTCGTCGGACTCGGGAATGGTCATCCCGGGGCAGACCACGTTGAGCCGGATGCCATGGCGCCCCACCTCGCGAGCGAGGCTCTTGCTGAGCGCGATGATGCCGGCCTTGCACGCTCCGTACACCGCCTCGCGGAACTCTCCCATGCGCCCGGCGTCCGAGCCCATGCTGACGATGGCGCCCGACTTCTTCTCGATCATGCCGTCGAGGACGGCGCGCGTGCAATTGATCATGCCCCAGAGGTTGAGCTGCACCTCCTTGTCCCACTCCTCTCGGGTCTTCTCCATGAAGAGCCGGTCATAGGTCCAGCCGACATTGTTGACGAGCACGTCCACCTTGCCGTGCCGGACCTCCACGGCTTTCACCATGGCGCGGACGCTCTCCCAGTTCGTCACGTCCGTCTTGACCACCTGGGCGGAGGCGGCGCCCAGACGCAGAGCCTCGGCGGCGGTCTTCTCCCCCTGGCCCTCGTCGATCTCGGCGACGCTCAGGTGCACGCGCTCGCGGGCGAATGCCAGGCTGATGGCCCGGCCGATATTGGATCCGCCGCCCGTGACGATGACGCTCTTGTTGCGCAGATTTAGCTCCATTGAGGTCTCCTCATGCGGCGATTACCACGCGATGGTCTGGCCCCCGTCGAGATAGACGGTTTGCCCGGTCATGAAGTCCGAGGCCGCCGAGGCCAGATAGACGGCGAGCGTGGCGACCTCCTCCGGCTCGCCGATCCGGCGGGCCGGGACCCTGGACAGAAAGAGCGTCCGGAGCTTCTCGTCGGCCATGGCCTCCCGCGGGATGTCCGTGTTGACGTACCCGGGAGCGAGGCAGTTGACCTGGATGCCGTGGCGCGCCCACTCGACGGCGAGGCTCCGCGTGAGGGCCTCCACCGCGGCCTTGCTCGCGCAGTAGGCGGCGTAGCGCGGGACGCCGATCTTGCCGTACATCGAGCCGATATTGATGATCTTGCCCCGGCGCTGCTCCATCATGCCCGGCGCGACCGCGCGCGCCAGCTTGAACGTCGAGGTGAGGTTGGTCGCGAGGACGTCGTCCCACTCCTCGTCGGTGACCTCGACGGACCGCTTGTCGAGCGTGATGCCCGCATTGTTGACGAGGATGTCGATCGGACCGAGCGCGGCGCCGATGTCCGCCACGACGGTGTCGATCTCGTTCCGGCGGGTGACGTCGAGCCGGAAGCCGCGCGCGCGGCCGCCATGTCCGCTGACCTCCGCCGCCGTCGCCTCGACCTGCTCCGCGGAGCGCGCGCAGCATGCCACCGCGGCGCCCGCGGCGCCGAGCGCCAGGGCGACGGCGCGGCCGATGCCGCGGCTCGCCCCCGTGACCAGGGCGACCCGCCCCGCGAGCGGCAGCGTCTCCGCCATCTCAGCGGGGTTGCCGCGCCTCCGTCTCGATCTTTTCCTTCACGATCTGACGGAGGCGGTACTTCTGGACCTTCCCGCTCGGCGTCATCGGGAACTCCGAGACGATCTCGAGGCGCTCCGGGAACTTCATCTTCGCGAGTTGTTTGGCGTCGAGGTGAGCCACCAGATCGGCGAGAGTCACCGTCTCGCCATCCTTCGGGATCACGAAGGCGCAGGCCCGCTCCTGCAACCGCGGATCGGGCATGGCGACGACGGCGACGCCCGCGACCTTGGGATGGGTGAAGAGCGCGTTCTCGACCTCGGCTACCGGGATATTCTCCCCGCCGCGGATGATCACGTCCTTGGACCGCCCGGTGATGGAGACGTACCCGTCGGGATCGAGCGTCGCGCGATCCCCCGTCTTGAACCAGCCGTCGGCGGTATGGCCCTCGCGGGTGAATTCAGGGCGCTTCCAGTACCCGACGAACTGCGCGGGCCCCTTGACGAGGAGATCACCCTCGCTGCCCGTGGGGACGTCGCGTTCGGCGTCGTCGACGACGCGCAGGGCCATGCCGGGGAGCGGGAGGCCGTCGGTGCCGACGACCTTTTCCTCCGGGTCGGTGAGGCCGTTGCACGTCGCGAGCCCGTTCTCCGTCATGCCCCAGCCCGCGGAGATCACGCAGCCGAGCCGCGCCCGCGCGTCCTTCACGAGCGGGCGCGGGATCGACGCCCCCGCCGAGATGAAGAGCCGGAGGGACGACAGGTCGCGCGTCGTCGACGCATAGGTCAGGTCCTGGAGGAACGGGGTGGCGCCCATGGTGAAGGTGACGCGCTCCGTCTCGATCAGCCGCGCCGCCTCCTCGACATTCCAGATGTCGAGAAACACCGCCGTTGCCCCGAGCAGGAAATTGAGGCAGTACCCGTAGAGATACCCGGTCTGATGGGCGAGCGTGGAGGACATCAGGATGACGTCGCGCTCGGAGAAGCCGAGCCGCTCGATCAGGGAGTAGATGGTCGCCAGTGTGGTATTCGGCGTGTGCATCACGCCCTTCGGCTCGCCCGTCGTCCCGGAGGTGAAGACCACCTCGTGCACACGGCTCGGGTCGCTTCCCGGAAGCGTCTGCCTGCCCGCCCGCGCCTCCCAGGCGGCATCGGCGAGCACGCCCCAGGGCAGCATGCCCGCGCCCGGTGCGCCTCGCGCCACGAACACGTGCTCGACGGTCGGCAGATCATGGCGAAGGTCCGCGAGCATGTCCGTGTAGCGGAAGCCGCGGAAGACCTCGGGGATCACCATGACCCGCGATTCGAGCAGGTTCACCATGAAGCGCAGCTCGCTCGCCCGGTACGTGGGGGGGATCGGGTTGATCACGGCGCCGAGCCGGCTTGCCGCGAGGAACAGGAGGATCAGCTCGCTCCAGTTGGGAAGCTGGCACGAGATGGCGCTGCCGGGCGTCACGCCATGGGCGCGGAGGCCGTGGGCGATCCGCTCGACGTCCCGCGCGACCTGCGCATACGTGTACCGGCCGCGCCCGTCGACGATGGCGGTCTTGTCGGGCCGCTCGGTCGCCCAGCGATCGAGATAGGTCTCGAGGCTCTCGTTGCGCCAGAACGGATTCGCCAATCCCTACGTCCTGAATTTTCCGAAGTTCACCGGCCGCTTCTCCACGAAGGCGTTGCGCCCCTCCATGGCCTCTTCGGTCTGGTAGTAGAGGTTGAGCGCGGTGCCCGCGAACTGGGCCACACCCGCCCGCTGCTCGGAATCGACGTTGAACGACTGCTTGGCGAGGGCGAGCGCGGTCGGGCTCTTCTCGAGCAGCTCGGCGCACCACTTCTCCACCTCGGCGCGCAGGTCCTTGTGGGGCACCACCTTGTTCACGAGCCCCATCGCGAGCGCCTCCTGCGCCCCGTACTGCCGGCACATGTACCAGATCTCGCGCGCCTTCTTCTCGCCCACGACGCGCGCGAGAAACCCCGTGCCATGGCCCGCGTCCACGCTGCCCACGCGCGGGCCCGTCTGGCCGAAGATGGCGGTGTCCGAGGCGATCGAGAGATCGCAGAGCACGTGAAGCACGTGTCCGCCGCCGATGGCGAACCCATTGACCATGGCGATGACGGGCTTCGGGATGTGGCGGATCGCGTTGTGAAGCGCTTCCACGTCCATCGGCCGCTCGGCCGCGGTCCCCCCGGCACCGTCCTTGGCGTAGCCGCCCTGGCCGCGCTCCTTCTGGTCACCGCCCGAGCAGAACGCCTTGTCGCCCGCACCCGTCAGCACGACGACGCCGATCGACGGATCCCAGCGGGCGTCGATGAAGGCATCGGTGAGCTCGGCGACGGTGCGCGTCCGGAACGCATTCCGCACCTCGGGCCGGTTGATGGTGATCCACGCGATGCCGCCCTTCTTCTCGTACAGGACGTCGCCGTAGGTCATGGGTCCTCCGTGGTGAGGGGTGGCGCCGGCGGCGCCGGATCGCGCGCTGCGAGCGCGCACGGCGATGATAGGCCGCGATCCGCTCGCCCGCAACCGCGACGCTCGGCTGGCCTGGACTTCATCAATCGCGGCGGGTGAGGATGAGGAATGGTGCCGGGCGCGCATCGGTGGAAAAGCTGGCGCGAGGCGTAAATCGATGAGATCATCGGGCCTGCTCAGAAACGTTGCGGGGATCAGTCGCTACTGGTTTTGTAATGCCTATTGTGCTTTGCGAACGCTCTTCTTGATGCAAGACCTCTGCGTGAGCAGCCGGCCTGTCGAGCCATCGTGACGGGCCGGTCGTGAGCACGCTCTCGTCCCGCGTCCCTCCCGGGCCCGGCGGTGCAGGGGGCTCGAACCCAATCCCGCATGTCGCGGTGATCGTCTTGCACTGGGGACCTGAAGAGTTGACGATGCGGTGTTTGGAGTCTCTGTCCCGGGACTCCTTCTCGGGCAAGAGGACCGTCTTCCTGATCGACAACGCTCAATCGCTGGGTCGATCGCTGGCCGCGCGGCTCCCCTCGCTGGACATCGAGATTGACCGCCCCGCTCGGAACCTCGGGTTTGCCGAGGGGTGCGCCCGCGGCATTTCCCTGGCCGCGGCCTGCGGTGCAGATTTCATCCTGCTCTTGAACAACGACGCCGTCGTGGAATCGTCGTGTCTCGATCTTCTGGTCAAGGCCGCCGCCGACTCGCCCGAAACCGGGCTGCTCTCTCCTCATATCGTCTCCATGACCAAGCCGCCACGGCCCTGGTACGTGGGCGGGTCGTTCTCGCTCTGGTCAGGCATTCCGGTTCAGGCGCGGAGGAGATCGGACATCGCAGGGCCCGGCTCACCGCGGGAGGTGGACTACGCCACGGGCTGTGCGATGCTCATCAGACCGGCGGTGGTCCGGAGCGTTGGCTCTCTCGACGCCCGCCTCTTCGCCTACTGCGAGGATCTCGACTTTTCGCTCCGGGCCAGGAATGCCGGCTTCAGCGTTCTGGTCGTGCCGCGGGCCCGGGTGCACCATGCAGTGGCCGACAGCGACCGTCTGTCCCGGAGCATCTACTACAGCACCCGGAACCTGCTCGAGGTCATGCGCCGGCACGGGACCTGGTATCACTGGATTGGGATCGTGCCGAACTTCCTCGTGCGCTGGGTGGGTTTCTTTACCGTGCTCGCGTGCCTGCGGGGCCGGCCCGAGTTCCTCCGGGCCCTCGCCAGCGGAGTGGTCGACTTTGCGAGAGGCCGGCTCGGGGAGCGGAGCCCGGGGCGGGGAGCGGCCGCGGCGCGGACCGAGGCTCCCGAGTGAGGGCTTCTTCGCGCCGATCGCCACGTCGCCCGCGGCCCGAGGTCCGAGGACTGCACCCGTGACCGCCACGTCGCCCGCGGCCCGGTTGCGGTGGGTGTTCGCCTATCGCACGCTCCTCAAGTACCTGGTGCTCCGGGAGATCAAGACCAAGTCGCGGGGCACGTACCTGGGGATCGGCTGGACGCTGATGAACCCGCTGTTCACCATCGTCGTGTACTTCGTCATCTTCCGGCATATCTTCCGCGTGGCGATCCCGGACTTTCTCGGCTTCTTCCTGCTCGGATTCCTGATGTGGACGTTCTTCTCTCGGTCGATCTCCTCGGCGGCCACGTGCATCATCGAGAGCGATTCCATGGTGAAGCGAGCCCTGTTTCCGCTGGAGATCTTGCCGCTCACCAAGGTGCTCTACCACCTGTTCAACCATCTCATCGCGGTGGGCATCGCCCTGCCGCTGTTGATCGCCTTGTGGGGAGGGAAGATCTCGTGGCACCTCTTCTGGATGGCGGGCGCGATCGTGGCCTTCACGGTGTTCACGCTGGCCACGGCGTTCTGGATCGCCACGGCGGGGGTCTTCTTCAGGGATACGCGCGACATCCTTGACGTCGCCCTCCCGATGCTCTTCTGGGCGACGCCCGTCTTCTACTCGCCGCAGATGGCCCCACCGTTCCTGCAGGCCGTCATCTGGGCGAACCCGTTGACCCCGTTCATCGGCGTCGTGCGGACGGCCGTCCTCGACGGCCAGGCGCCGTCGGCAGCCCAGCTCGGGCTGATGGCGCTCTGGGTGTCCATCGCGTTGGGCTCGAGCCTGTTGGTGTTCATCCGCTATCAGCCGCGCTTCGCCGAGGAGCTCTGATGGCTCCGGTGATCGAGTGCGCCGGTGTCAGCAAAGCCTTCGTCCTGCGCACGAACCGCCAATACCTCCTGAAGGAACGAGCGCTCGGGCTGCTCCGCCCTCACCTGCGCGAGGCCCGGGAGCAGTTCTGGGCGCTGCACGACATCAGCTTCGCCGTGGAGGCCGGTGAGATGTTCGGGCTCATCGGGGCCAATGGCGCGGGCAAGTCGACCCTCCTCCGGATCGTCGCGGGCATATTCCAGCCGACGGCCGGGGCCATTCGCGTCCGGGGGCGCGTGGCCCCTCTGCTCGGGTTGGGCGTTGGCTTCCACCAGGAGCTGACCGGCCGCGAGAACATCTACCTGGGCGCCGCGCTCTTCGGGTTCACGACGCGAGAGATCCGCGCGCTCGAATCGAGCATCATCGAATTCGCCGAGCTCGGCCAGTTCATCGACGTGCCGGTCAAGAACTACTCGTCGGGCATGCAGGTCCGGCTGGGATTCTCCATCGCGCTCGAGGTCACGCCCGACGTCTTCCTGATCGACGAGGTCCTGGCCGCGGGGGACGAGCATTTCCGGCGGAAGTGCCTCAAACGGCTCAAGAAAGGGCGGAGGACGGGCTGCACCTACCTGGTCGCCTCCCACAACCTCCAGTTCATCGAGAACCGGTGCGATCGCGCGGCCCTGATCGTCAACGGTCGCATGGCGGCGCTGGGTCCGTCGAAGGAAGTCGTGCGATCCTATGAAGCATTGGTGATGGGTGAGGAGGGGGAGCAAGAGCCTCCTATCGAGTGGCCTCCGTGATGCGCTGATCCGAGTCGGCGCCTCGCCGTGATGCGCTCATGGCCTCGAGCGGACTGACGGCAGCGACATCGGTCGAGGAGAGGCACCATGCGAGCGTCCTACTACCACGGCAACCAGACCTTCAAGACGGCCCCCGCCACGATGCCCACGGCCCAGGCCGGCGAGGCGCTGCTGCGCGTCCGCCGCGTGGGCATTTGCGGCACGGACCTGCACATCTACCAGGGCCATCTCGATCATCGGGTGCCCAAGGGCGGGATCATCGGTCACGAAACCTTCGCCGAGGTTGCCGAGGCGCCGGCGGGCAGCGGCTTCGCCGCGGGGGATCGCGTCGTCGTCGAGCCGCTCCGGGTCTGCGGCCAGTGCCGCGCCTGCCGGATGGGCGCTGACTACATCTGCTATCAGCTCAAGGTCCTGGGCGTGGATGTCCCCGGTGGCATGCAGGAGTACTGGACGGTGCCCACGGCGCGGCTCATCAAGGTGCCCGACACGCTCAGCGACGATCACGCGGCGCTGATGGAGCCTCTTGCCATCGCCACTCACGACGTGACGCGCGCGCAGGTCAAGGCGGGCGACGCTGTCGTCGTCTTCGGCGGCGGCCCCATCGGCTGTCTCATCGCGCTCGTCGCCCGCCACCGCGGCGCCCGCGTGCTGGTGCTGGAGGTCAACCCCTTCCGCATCGATCTCCTGAAGGGCTTCGGGCTCGAGGTCTTCCGTCCCGATCCGGGGGCCGCCGGCCGGGACGTGGTCCGCACGGTCGAGGACTGGACCGGCGGCGACGGCGCCGACGTCGCGTTCGAGGTGACGGGCAATGCCGCGGCGGTGCGTCTCATCACCGAGGTGGTGCGTGTCTGGGGCGCCATCAGCGTCGTGGCCATCCACGCCGAGCCCATGCTCGTGAACCTCTATCCGATGTTCGCCCGTGAGCTCACCATGCACGGCAGCCGCCTCTACGCGCGATCCGACTGGGAGGAGGCCATCCGCCTGGCGTCGACGGGCGCCGTCCCCGTCGGTCCGCTCGTGAGCCGCCGCATCCCGCTCGAGGATCTCCAGAAAGGCATGGAGGAAGCCCTCGCGGGCGGGCCCGTGATGAAGGTGCTGGTCGACCTCGGCTGAGGCGCGCATGTGCCGCTGCGAGCGAGGACGAGTCACTCAGCGCATGGAAGAATCCGGTCTCGGATCGAACGAAGTCGATCGCCTCTTCGCCATGGTCGCCGAGCGCTACGGCGCTCGCCTCACACCCGCGCAGCTCGAGGACGTGCGCAAGGGCATCGAGGCTGTCGTGACCGGTGCCCGCGCGCTGCGCGCCGTGAAGCTCGCGAATTCCGACGAGCCGATGCAGCCCTTCGTCCCGTTCCGGGCCGACTGAGCGATGATAAGGGCCCATCTGCGGAGGTACGGCGTCCCTCGCCGCCGTGCCACGTAACGCGCGAGACAAGCGGGCCGACGAACTTTCGTCTGCGGGGCCCAGACATGGCCCCGCACTCCCCCTACGCGAGTACGCCTCGCGTGCGGCCATCGGGCGCCGCCTCGCAGCTGGACCCTTCTCATCGCTCTAGCTGGGTTTCTCCGACAGGCTGCTCGTGAGCGACGAGCCGGTCTTCGTCCCGCTTCGCCAGCTCGGGGGAATGATCCGCGCGGGCGCGGTGTCGCCGGTCCAGCTCGCCGAGACGTTCCTCCATCGGCTCGAGACGCTCGGCCCCCGCTACAATGCCGTCGTCACGCTCACGCGCGAGCGCGCGATGGACCAGGCGCGGCGCGCCGAGCGGGAGCTTGCGGCCGGCCGCGACTTCGGCCCGCTCCACGGCATTCCGTATGGCGCCAAGGACCTGCTCGCGACGTCCGAAGGCATCCCGACCTCCTGGGGCGCGGCGCCGCTGAAGGACCAGCGCTTCGACGAGGACGCCACCGTCATCAGGAAGCTCGAGGCGGCGGGCGCCGTCCTCTGCGCCAAGCTGGCCATGGTGGAGCTGGCGGGCGGCATGGGCTATCGCCAGCCTCATGCCTCGTTCACCGGACCCGGCATCAATCCGTGGAATCTCGACGCCTGGAGCGGGGGCTCGTCGAGTGGCTCGGGCTCGGCCGTCTCGGCGGGTCTCGTGCCGTTCGCCATCGGCTCGGAAACGTGGGGGTCGATTCTCGGGCCCGCGGGCTATTGCGGCATCGCCGGCCTCCGGCCGAGCTACGGCCGCGTCAGCCGCCACGGCGCCATGGCGCTGTGCTGGACGCTCGACAAGCTGGGCCCGATCGCCCTCACCGCGGATGATTGCGGCCTCGTGCTCGACGCCATCGCCGGTCCCGACGCGGCCGATCCCACCACGACGGCGCGGCCGTTTCGCTACGCGGGCGGGGACGCCGCGCCCCAGCGCTTTCGCTTCGGCGTGCTCGAAAACGTGAGTGCGGGGTGCGACGAGGCGGTGCGCGCCAATTTCGAGGCCTCGCTCGAGGTGCTTCGCCGGATCGGCACGGTCGAGGAGGTCCACCTGCCGGATCTGCCCTGGGAGATCATCACGCGCACCATCCTGCACGTCGAGGCGGCGAGCGCCTTCGAGGAGCTGATCGAGAGCGGCGCGATCGCGGAGCTGACGGCGCCGGAGGATCACTACACCGCGTACGCGCGCGACGCCATCCTCGCGAAGGACTACATGAAGGCGCTGCGGCTGCGCCGTGTGATGGCGCGCGAGGCCGATGCCCTGCTCAGGCGCTTCGACGCGCTGGTGGCGCCCGGGCGCCCCACCGTCGCGCCGCCGCTCGACCGCGACTTCAGGAGCGCGCTCGGCGGATCGGCCCCCGACGTCATGGGCGCCGTCGGCAATGGCGCCGGCCTCCCCGCGGTGATCGTGCCCAATGGCTTCGGCGACCGCGGCCTGCCCACGAGCCTGCAGTTGATGGGCCGCGCCTGGGAGGAGAACACCATCCTCGCCGCGGCCCGCGCCTACCAGGCCCTCACCGACTGGCACCACCGGCACCCGCCCGTATCGTAGCAGCGCCGGCCGCCGCGCCTAGAGCGATGATAAGGGCCCATCTGCTTCGTTGGCGCCCTCGAGCAGCCGGCTCAACGTACAGAGACTACGCCTCGACGGCAGCCTTCGGGCGCCGCCTCGCATCTGGACCCTTCTCATCGCCTGCTAGCCGAGGGCACCGTTTCTCCGACAGGCTGCTAGCCGGCCGGGATCAGATGTTGTCGAGCCCGGTGGCCCAGCGGCGGCAGATGTGGTGGGCGATGGCGATCGGCGCCGGCAGCGACACCTTCGTCGGATCGTCGGGGCCCGTCGCGGCGCGTGCCACCATCTCGCGCATCTCGTCCCTGTGGAACCAGCGCGCCTCGGCGATCTCCTCGGGGTCGACGGTGATCTCCTCGGTCAGCGCCTCGGCGAGGAACCCCATCATGAGGCTCGACGGGAACGGCCAGGGCTGCGCGGCCAGGTACCGCACCCGCCCGCAGCGGATGCCGGCCTCCTCGTGGACCTCGCGGCGCACGGCCTCTTCCAGCGTCTCGCCCGGCTCCACGAAGCCCGCGAGGCAGGAGAAGCGGCCGCCCGGGCGCTGGCGGTTGCGGCCGAGCAGGGCGCGGTCACCGCGGACCGCGAGCATGATGACGACCGGATCGGTGCGCGGGAAGTGCGACGCGCGGCAATCGGGGCAGCGCCGCACCCAGCCGGCCGACGCCACTCGCGTCGGCGATCCGCACTGGGCGCAGAAGCGATGCCGCGTGTGCCAGTCGATCAGCGAGCGGGCCTCGGCGAGGATCGCCGCCTCGCCGGTCGGGATCGTCGGGGCGAGGGTGCGCACGTCGATCAGCTCGGTGTCGATGTCCGGCGCGGTGCTGGCGCCGCTCGCGTCGATCGCGAAGTGCGCGCGCCCGTCGTCGTCGATGCCGAGCAGGATCAGGATGGCGCCCGCCTCGATCTGCCCGCGCCACGAGGCCGCCGGCTGCCAATCGAGCGCCGGCTTTTCCGGGCCGCGCACGAGCGGCTTCAGGTCGCGCAGGGCGAGGAGCCGCGTCCCGGGGTCCGCCAGCAGCGTGGCGATCCACTTGTCGTCATTCCGGCGGGCGCTGACCCGGTCGAGCGAATTGCCGGCGAAGCAGTAGATGTCTTCCATATGGGCCGGGATTATACTGCCTCGTGGCTCGGGTGAGCCCCATCTCTCGCGACAGCAGGGACCAAAGGAGGCGTTCTCATGGCGCACGACCTCGTGATCCGCGGTGGCTTCATCGTCGACGGCACCGGTGCCCCCGGACACACCGGCGACCTCGCCGTCTCCGGCGGCCGCATCGCCGAGGTCGGCACGGTGACCGGCCGGGGCACGCGAGAGGTCGACGCGCGCGATCTCGTCGTGGCGCCCGGGTTCATCGACCCGCACACGCACTACGACGCCCAGCTCACCTGGGACCCGAGCGCGTCGTGCACCTCGTGGCACGGGGTCACGACCATCGTCACCGGCAACTGCGGCTTCACCATGGCCCCCTGCCGGCCCCAGGATCGCCTGACCCTGATGAAGATGCTCGAGTACGTCGAGGGCATGTCGCTCGAGGCGATGCAGAAGGGAATCCAGTGGGAGTTCGAGACCTTCCGCGAGTACCTGGACGCGATCGACCGCCTCCCCCTCTGGGTGAACGTGGCCCCGTTCATCGGCCACTCCGCGGTCCGCCAGTTCGTCATGGGCGACGCGGCGTGGGAGCGCGAAGCGACGGATGACGAGCTGACGCGGATGGGGGATGAAGTGCGGCGGGCGATGGGTGACGGGGCCATCGGCTTTTCGTCGACGACCAATATGAACCACGTGGGTGACCGCGGGCGGCCCGTGCCCAGTCGGCTCGGCACGGACCACGAGCTCGAATACCTGGCCGGCGTGATGGGCTCGACCGGCCGCGGCATCGTCGAGCTCACCATCGGCGGCAGCCGGGCCGACCGCGTGGCCGAGGTCGATCGCTACATGGAGCTCGCCCGC
The DNA here is from genome assembly GCA_963840495.1 of uncultured Candidatus Rokubacteria bacterium. Classification (GTDB taxonomy): domain Bacteria; phylum Methylomirabilota; class Methylomirabilia; order Rokubacteriales; family CSP1-6; genus CAWIZN01. The sequence continues at coordinate 52,098 of CAWIZN010000033.1, read as the reverse complement.
GCCGCCCGGCGGCCGGTCACGATGGTCTCGGTGCGCCACAACCCCGTCCGGCCCGACGAGCACCGCCAGATCCTCGCCAGGGTGGACGCGGCCTGGCGCGAGGGCCTGCACCTGCACCCGCAGGGCACGTGCTCGCCGCTGACCTCGACCTTCACCCTGATGAACGGCTTCGTGTTCGGGCGCTACAAGGCCTGGCGGCGCGTGCTCGAGGCCAAGCCCTCCGAGTGGCGCGCGATCTTCGCCGACCCGGCCTTCCGCGCGGAGTTCCGGCAGAACGTCAGCCGCACCGCGCTGTTCAACGGCGACGTCGCCCCCTTGCGGGTCAAGCGCGCGGTCAAGCCCGAGCTCCAGGCGCTCGAAGGCCGCACCATCGTCGAGGTGGCCCGGGACATGGGCAAGGACGTGGTCGACGCCTTCTTCGACCTGGCCCTCGAGGACGATTTCCGGACCGAGTTCCAGACGGCCACCATGAACACCGATGCCGGCGCGGTGGCCGAGATCTTCACGCACCCGCGCGCGGTGCTCGGGCTGTCGGACGCGGGCGCCCACATCACGATGTTCTCGGAGGCCGGCCAGACGAGCGAGCTCCTCGGGACCTGGGTGCGCGAGCGCCAGGCCCTGTCGGTCGAGGCCGCGGTGCGCCTCATCACCAGCGCGCCCGCCGAGATCTTCGGCATCCCCGATCGCGGCCGGCTCGCGCCCGGGCTCGCCGCGGACATCACGGTCTTCGATCCGAAGACCATCGCCTGCCACGAGGAAGAGATCGTCCACGACATGCCGGACGGGGGCCCGCGCTACATCTCGCGCGCCAGCGGGATTCAGTGGTCGTTCGTGAACGGCCGGTCGATCATCTCCGACGGGCGCCTGCCCGAGCCGGCCGCGGTCTCGGGCGCCGGCCGCGTCATCCGCGCCGCGTGAGCTGATCCGCCGAGCGGCCGACGACACGGTCGGCATGGCGCCGCCGGTGCTCACGACCACGGTGGTCGGCAGCTATCCGCAGCCCGACTGGCTCGTCGACCGGGCGATGCTGTCGAAGGGCGTTCCGCGCGTCCGCCTGCAGGCGATGTGGCGGGTGCCCGAGGCCTTCCTGGAGCAAGCGCAGGACGATGCCACCGTGGTCGCCATCCGCGACATGGAGCGAGCCGGCATCGACATCGTGAGCGACGGCGAGATCCGGCGCGAGAGCTATTCGAACCGGTTCGCCACCGCGCTCGACGGCGTGGACGTCGACAACCCCGGCGTGATCCGCAATCGCACCGGCGACGAGACCGCGGTGCCGCGGGTGGTCGGCCGGATCGTTCGGCTCGCACCCGGTCGAGCTGCGGGACATGCAGTTCCTCCGCCGCAACACGGATCGCCCCGCCAAGATCACGCTGCCCGGCCCGTTCACGATGGCCCAGCAGGCCCGGAATGAGTTCTACCGCGACGTGGAGGAGATGGCCATGGACTTCGCCGCGGCGGTGAACGCCGAGGCGCATGACCTCCAGGCGGCGGGCGCGGACGTCATCCAGCTCGACGAGCCCTGGCTCCGCAACGACCCCGAGGCGGCCAAGCGCTTTGCCGTGCCCGCGATCAACCGGGCGCTCGCGGGGATCACCGTCCCGACCGCGCTGCACCTCTGCTTCGGGTACGCGGCGGTCGTCCGGCACCAGAAGCCCAGCGGCTACTCGTTCCTGCCCGAGCTCGCGGCGACCACCGCCGCGCAGATCTCCATCGAGGCCGCGCAGCCCAAGCTGGACCTGGGCATCCTCGCCGATCTCTCCGGCAAGACGATCATCCTCGGCGTGATCGACCTCGCCGACCCGGCCGTCGAAACGCCGGACCAAGTGGCGGCGCGGATCCGCGCCGGGCTCACGAGGGTGCCACCGGAGCGCCTCATCCTAGCGCCCGATTGCGGGATGAAATATCTCCCCCGCGCGACGGCCTTCGGCAAGCTCCAAGCGCTCACCGCCGCGCGCGCGCCTCGTGCGCTCCGAGCGCTCCTGACCGGCTGGCGCCGCAGCCAGGCACACGTTGCCTACACTCGCTTTCGCCCTGGGCGCGACCAAAGGCCCGACGCAAGAGCGCGAACCGCTGACCGCAACCGCCGCCGATAGCGCCGCCAGAGCATGAAACAGGGCGCGTCGTGCCCAAACTCGGCCCAGATGAACGCGCGCAGCAAGTAACGTACTCCTGTTCGTTTGAGCCAGCGCTCGTGCTGTTGATAACGCGGCGTGGGATCGGCCGTCATCACCGCCGGAACAGTGCGTCCATAAACGGCCATCTCAGAGAATGTGCTACCGGCCGTCCCCACGAACAGATCCGTTTTCCGCAGCAACCACAGATCCACCAGCGCATCCTCGATAGCTTCCGGCTGATTGCGGTCCAGGCTCCGTGGTTGCCTGCTAACGACGCGCGACCCGTAGCGTCTGCCAAACTCGTCGTGGATACCCTCACGGCGAATCTCTTGACCTCCCCTGTGATCATTGGCCCCGTCATCGGTACACAGAAAAATGCCGGCTTCCGGCTCCTGCTCCAACCAGCGATCGACGACCTGCAACGCCGCGTGCAGATTGCCCACCCTGTGTGGCCGGGCCGTGACCATATCACCTCGCCGCAGGTGGACGCCGATCATCGTGGGCCGAAACGACGCGGTCTGAAAGGCGGCCACCTGCTCCTCGACGAGAGGAACAGGTGCCAGTTCACCCATCAGCTCTTCGCAGCGCTTGGCCAGTTCCGCATGCGTTGCAAAACGTTGCGGCTGGATCAGCCAACTATGATGGCGGACCACAATCTCCTGCTCGGTCCTGCTCAATAAATCGGGAAAGCGAAGCCAAGGACAAAAACTCAACTCGATCACTCGCTCTTCATCCGCCAGCCTCTCCTCCGTGACATTCCAGCCGTTCTGAAACAAACGGTCAAACGAACAATTACAGCCGTGCGTCCGCGGCCACACCATCGTAAAGGCGCGCCGGCTTGCTTCGGCCAGGGCTATCCCCGACAGAAGAACCTTCAGCCGGTTACCCAGCCCGGCGCGCGCCGTCACCGTCAGTGCTCGGCTGGGATTGGCCAGCGGTATCGCGTAACTCATACGTCCCCCGCCCACCGGATCAGTTCCTCACCGTGGTCTGTGCCCGGAGACCGGCGAGCCGAGTATCTGCCATACGCCCGGCGCGCTACGCGAGCTCGACGGACTGCGGAATGCGAAGGCAGGATCGCCGACTTGGCGAGCGAGGCGGGATTGCGGCGCGGCCAGCGGCCGGCGTCGACGGCGGTGAGGAAGTCGAGGACGGCGCGGTTGAAGGCCTCGGGGTCCTCGAGGTTGATGGTGTGGCCCGCCTTGGGGAGGACGACGAGTCCGGCCGCGGGGATCTTGCGCTTCATGAAGACGTTCGGCTCGAGGCAGGGCTCGTCCTCGTCGCCGGTCATCACCAGCGTCGGCGTCTCGAGGCGCTCCATCTGCTCGCCGAGCTCGAAGACGGACGGGCGCGTCATCTGCACCCCGCGCAGGGTCAAGGCATGGCCGCGGGCGGAGCCGGCGGCGAACTGGTCGTGGAACTCCTGCCAGCCCTGCGGGTCCTTGTCGATGAACTGCACGCGCGTCGGGCCCCGGCTGTAGAACTCCGCCACCTTCGCCATGCCGTCGGCCTCGAAGCGCCGGGCGACGAGGTCGGAGTCCTTCTTGAACGCCTCGCGGTCGGCGATGACGCTGCCGTAGCCGCAGCCCGCGACGACGAGCGACAGCGCGCGCTCGGGATACTTGAGGCCGAAGAGCAGCGTGGCGTAGCCGCCCATCGACAGCCCGCACACGTGGGCCTTGGCGATGCCCAGGTGGTCGAGCACGCCCTTGATGTCGTCGACGGCGCGCTGCTGGGAGTAGGCGCCGGGATCGTCGGGCACGTCCGAGGGCGGATAGCCGCGGGCATTGAAGGCGATGCACCGGTAGCGCCGGGCGAAGAAGCGCATCTGCAGGTGCCAGCTCCGGGCATCCCCGGCGAACTCGTGGACGAAGACGAGCGGCGCGCCCGTCCCCGCTTCCTCGTAGTAGAGCTTGATGCCGTCAACCGATGCATGGGGCATGATAGTCTCCGCGGCAGTTGTAGCACGACCCTCGCGAGCGAGACAAGCGCGCGCCGCGCATCCGGTGTTTGTCACACCTTCGCCTCGCTCAAATGACCACTGCGCTAGGTCCACTTGACCGAGGCCCGCTTCGGGCATACCGTTCGACCCAATCACTGGTTGCCGGATACCAACGGTTTGCCAGTGGGGAAGGAGGAACGTGCCATGAGGAGAGGGCTGGTGGGGTTGGGGGTCGGCATCGCCCTATTCGCGATGGCCGGACAGATGGCCTTGGCCGCGGAGAGCCTGGGCCTGATCACGGGGAGTGACAAGGGGACCTACTATCAGTTCGGCTTGAACCTGCAGGCGCTGATCAAGCCACAGGCCATTGACTTGACCGTGTATCCGTCTCGAGGGTCGGTGGAGAACATCTACGCGGTGTACCAGCGGCCCGGCGTTCAGATGGGGATCGTCCAGGCCGACGTCCTGGCCTTCGTCAGCCGGATTCAGACGGATCCGGTCTTGAAGCGAATCGCGAGCAAGACGAAGATGGTGTTCCCGCTCTACAACGAGGAGATCCATCTCCTCGGCCGTCGCGATATCGCCACCTTCGACGACCTCGCGGACAGACGCGTCGCCATCGGGCGCGAGGGCAGCGGTACGTATCTCACCAGCCGGCTCCTCTTCAAGACGTCGGAGGTCGTGCCCAAGGAGATGGTCCCGATCGACACCGACGAGGCGCTCGCGGAGCTGAAGGCCGGGCGCATCGACGCCATGTTCTACGTGGCGGGCTATCCCGTCCGACTCCTGACCGAGAAGGTGACGGCCGACGATGGCCTCGCCCTCATCCCGATCACCAACAAGAGCATCGCGGAGTTCTATCCCGTCGTCGAGATTCCCGCGGGCACCTACACGTGGCAGGCGACGCCTATCACCACGGTGGCGGTCAAGGCCGTCCTCGTCTCCTTCGACTTCCGCCAGAGGGACTGCGAGGTGATCGGGCGGTTCGCGCTGGCGATGTCCGACGGCCTCGAGTGGCTCAAGAAGAACGGCCATCCGAAATGGAAGGCCGTCGACCTGAATTTCCCCCTGAAAGGATGGGATCAGTACGACTGTGTCGCGAAGTACGTTCGCAAGCCGGGCCGGCCCGCGACGGCGACCAGGCCGTCGTCGCCCAATCCGGTGCTCGAGGCCATCAAGGACATGCTCGGCAACTGAGCCGACCGACGTCGCGGCCGGCGCGCCGAGGTCAGTAGCCCCCGCCGAGCTTTCGGTGGTCCCAGCTCACCACGCGGGTCGGGGTGAAGCGCAGCCCCACGCGCTTGGGCGCCTGCTTGAGCACCCCCGCCCTCGCCTCGGCGGAGACGTCGGCGCCCGCCGGTAGCCCGGCGTAGCGGCGCGCGAGCGCGAGGCCGATGGCCTCCACGTCGGCCTGGTCGCGGAGGATCTCGACGTCGCACTCGAGCATCACCCCGCGCAGCTCCTGATAGCGGTCGCGCCCGGCCTCGATCTGGAGCGTCGCCTGCGGCACCCGCTCGAGGTTCCGGACCTTCTGCGACTTGCCGAACGTCCACCCCGCGATCAGCCCCTTGTCGACGACGTACCAGAGCGGCATGAGGTGCGGGCGGCCATTGGGCCCGATCGTCGCGATCGTCACCACGCGCTCCTCGTCGAAGAACGCCTGCATCTCATCGTCGCTCAGGGTGATCTGGGAGCGCTTGAGCGCCATGGGTCGCCGCCTCCTACTTGGTGTTGACGATCTTGTCCCACATCTCGGCGTACTGCTGCTTGTACTGGGGCCAGATCTTCTCCTCGGCCAGCTTGCGGAACGAGGAGACGTCGGCCTGATTCACCTTCATGCCCTTGGCCTCGAGGATCTCCTTGGCCTTGGCGAAGTTGTCCACGCTCTCGGTGGCCTCCCGGATCTTCTTCTGGGCCTCCATCGACATGTCCAGGATGAGCTTCTGCTGGTCGGCGGGGAGGCCCTTCCAGATGTCGAGGTTCATCACGACGACGGTGGGCCCGTAGTTGTGGAAGGTCATCGAGGTGAACTTCGAGACCTCGTAGATCTTGAGCGCGTTGATGTTGACGATGGGCAGGTCGGCGCCGTCGATGACGCCCTGCTGGGCGGCGGGGATGACCTCACCCCACGGCATCGGCACCGCGCTCGCGCCGAGGCCGTTCACGGTGTCGGCGAAGACGCGTCCCTGCTGCACGCGCATCTTGAGGCCCTTGAGATCGGCGGGGTTATTGATGGGCCGCTTGCTGTTCCAGAAGTGGCGGAAGCCGTAGTCGAAGAAGAACAGCACCTTGAGCTTGTACTTCTTCTGGAAGGTCTCGTCGAGGTCCTTGCCGATCTGGCCATTGAACATCGCGTAGGCGTGCTGGTAGTCGCGGACGAGATACGGCGTCAGGAAGACGCCCATCTCGGGGAACACCGTCGAGGCGGCGCCGCTCGGGCAGCCGATGGCGACGTTGCCCGATTTCACCGCATCCATGATCTCGAGCTCCTTGTTGAGGAGCGTCCCGCCATGAAAGACCATGTTGATCGCCCCGTTGGAGCGCTTCGTCACCTCCTCGGCCATGAACTTCAGCCCGGTGGCCCCCGACTCGGGCGGGGCCGTGAGGTAGGCGATGTCGAGCTTCTTCGGCGCGGGCTTGGCCTGGCTCGAGACGGACGAGACGCCGGCGGCGACGGTCACCGCGGCGATGAGCGTGACGACGGCGAAACCGCGAAGCAATCCGCGCATAGGGCCTCCTTTGGTAGCGACGCGTCATCGCGTGGCAGCGGCCGGCGGCGCCCCCGGCCCGGGCGTCTCTATAGGCGATGATCCGCCCGGCAAAGTCAAGCCTCGCAGGATGCTGAAAAAGGCCCATCTGCGGTTCGGCGTCCCGCGGCCGCACGCTCACGCTGGCGAGCCACGATGCCCGGCGATCCAGATCCGCGACTCGAGCAGCCGAGACTACGCCTCGCGTGCGGCCGTCGGGCGCCGCCTCGCATCTGGACCTTTTTGAGCATCCTGCGAGTTTTCCGTATCCTGCTAGCGAGCGAGGGCGGCGCTTGACTTCCGATCGCGGGGCGGTCTACGATCCGCGGGCCATGAGACGGCTCGCGCGGGTCATCGCCGCCACGCCCCACGTGGTCGTCACGGTCCTGATGCTCGTGGCCATCGCCGACATGCTCACCGGCGTGTTCCTGCGCTACGTCATGACCAAGGCGTCCGCGGTCTTCGATCTGCCGTCCATCCGCTTCTTCTGGGTGGAGGAGATCGGCGAGCTGTGCCTGGCGTGGATGTCGTTCATCGGCGCGGCCATCGGCATCCGCAAGGGCATCCACTTCTCCGTCCAGATGATCACCGACCGCCTGCCCGCTCGCGTGCGCCTGGCCGTCTTCACCATCCACTACCTGCTCATCGCCGCGTTCGGCGTCCTCATCGCCGTGTTCGGCTGGCGGGTGGCGGAGCTGAACAGCCAGTCGTGGTCCCCCGCGCTCGACTTGAACCTGCGCTGGCTCTACCTGTCGTCCGTGGCGGGCGGAGTGCTCATCGTGATCTACAGCCTCGCGTCGATCGCGGACGGCTGGCGCGGGCGCTGGCCCGCGCTGCAGGGCCCCGAGGGCCACTGAGCCGTGCTGTTCGCTGCGGTCGGGCTGTCGTTCGTCGTGCTCGCCGCCTTGTCGATGCCCATCGTCTTCGCCCTCGGCCTCTCGGGATTCGTCGGGCTCCTCATCGGCAACTTCTCGCTGGAGAAGCTGCCGTCGAGCCTGGTGGCGGGGACCCAGCACTGGGTGCTCCTGGCCATCCCGACCTTCGTGTTCGCCGGCAATCTCATGGAGCGCTGTGGGATGTCGTATGCGCTCGTCAATCTGGCGCGCGTGCTCGTGGGCTGGGTGCGGGGCGGGCTCGGCATGTCGGTGGTGCTGGCCGAGTACTTCTTCTCGGGCATCTCGGGCTCGACCATCGCGGACGTGTCGGCCATCGGCTCCATGCTGACGCCGCCCATGCTGCGCGCCGGCTACAAGCCGGAGCACGCCGTCTCGCTCGTGGCCTCGGCCTCCGCCATGGGCATCCTGGTGCCGCCCGCCATCTTCATGATCGTGCTCGGCCAGATCACCGACACCTCCGTGGTCGGGATCTTCCTCGGCGGCTTCATCCCCGCGGCGGTGAGCGCCCTCTGCCTGATGGCGGTGATCCTCCTGCAGGCGCATCGCCTCAGTTGGCCCAAGGACGAGCCTCCGACCTGGCCGCGCTTCATCGAAGCAGGAAGGGCATCGCTCGTGCCGCTGGTCGTCCCCGTCATCATCGTGCTGGGGTTCTTCTTCGGCGTGTTCACCGCCACCGAGGCGGGCGCGCTGGTGGCCGCCTATGCCATGGCCGCGGCGTTCTTCTACTACAAGAACGTGACGTGGCGCGAGATGCTGAAGCTCATCTACGAGAGCGCGCTCCTCACCGCGGCGGTCATCTTCCTCCTCGCCGTCGCCAGCGTCTACCAGTTCCTCATGGGCATGCTCGGCGTGCCGCGGATGCTGGGCGAGGTGCTCGGGCCGCTGGCGTCCACGCCGTGGCTCTTCCTGGTCGCCGTGAGCCTCATCGTGATCCTCTTCGGAATGGTGCTGGAAGGGCTACCCGCCGCGGTGGTGCTCGTGCCCGTGGTGTTTCCCATCGCCAAGGAGGTGGGCATCCACCCGGTGCACTTCAATATCGTCCTGACCGCGGCGGTGGGGATCGGGCTCTTCCTGCCGCCGATCGGCGTCGGCCTCCTGATGGCGCTGCGCTTCGCCAATATCTCGGTGGGCCAGCACTTCAAGGCCTACTGGCCCTATCTGCTCGCGCTGCTCGCGGGACTGCTCCTGCTCATCGTCTTCCCCGGGCTCACGCTGTTCCTGCCGCGCTGGGCCGGGGCGATCAGGTAGCGAGGACGACCTCGCCGCCGACGAATCAACCATTCCTGAGCTCATGGCGGTGCCTCTGGCGTCGGTATTTCGGCCGGCACCGTCGGCCCCGACCGCCGACCGCGTCAGATTGAAGGTGTATCGTCCGACGGGGTCCAGCCATTCGGCGACGCGGGCCGCGGGCATGGTCGTCCAGGGCTCACCGCGTTCCTGCATCCCGAATTCATCTTTTCGTTGATGGCGGAGGCCCGCGCCAGCACGCTCCCGAGCGTGCGCGTGACGGTCATCTGCACGGGAGTGGTGGAGCCCTCGTCGAGGCACGGCGACATCATCGGTGAGGGTGTCCGGGGCCGATTGCCGCCGCCGCCGCCTCGGCGTCGGCGCCCTGGCCCCACAGCTTCGCCGCGGCCTTCGGCGCGACGCTCTCCAGCAGCCGGAGGAATGCGCCCCGACTGGCGGTCCCGCGTCAGGCTGCTCTCCTGCGCGCGGACGACGCCCTGCATGTTGTAGCGCACCAGCCACCAGGACCTGAGTGTCGCGTCGACCTTGAGCCGTGGCATCCGGAGCGAGGGTAGGATCGGCTCGATCACGGCCAGCGTCCCCTGCTGGGGCCCGTGCTCGTCGGCCGAGGGTGTTCGCGGCGCCCCTTGGATGTGAGCAGATAGCGGAAGCCGGTGCCGCCGGTGACCCAGCCGAGGACGAGGTCGCTCTCCCGCGCCGGGGCTGGAACCGCCCATTCGACGGGCATCTGCTCGTCCCAGTTGGTGACGGCAAGACGGCCGTCCTTGGTCGCGGGGTCGATCACGTCTACCCATACACGGGACTCGAGTGCCTGGTCGGGCGCATCGGTCATGATGGAACTCCTCGACGCCGGCGCGCGGTCACCAACGTCGCGGGTCGGTCGGGCCTTTGCCGTCCGGCTAGGATGCGCCCGGAATTGCTGGAGCGCAATGCGACGATCATCCCTGGCCTTTGCTGACTGCCGCTGTCATAGAACGGGCTTTGTGTCTCGCTCTGTTCGCGGGCCCCTTCCGGGCTCATCGTCTTCCCCGGCATCACGCTGTCCCTGCCGCGATGGGCCGGGGTGATCAGGTAGCGAGGACGACCTCGCCGCCGACGATCACCAGGTCGGCGCGGATGTCGGGCAGCGCGTCCTCGGGCGCCGTGAGCGCATCCTGGTCGAGGACGGCGATGTCGGCGAGCTTGCCGAGCTCGAGGGTGCCCTTGTCGTCCTCTTCGAAGGTGAGATAGGCGCCCTCGCGCGAGGCGCACGCGAGCGCTTCCTCGCGCGACAGGCACTGGTCGGGCCCGACGGGCTCGGCGGCGCCGCGCGGCTTGCGCGTCACGGCGTGGTGGATCGCGTCGAAGAGCGAGGGCGGCACATTGTCCGTCGACAGCGCGACGTGGACGCCGGCCTCGAGCAGCGCGCGCAGCGGGGCGATGCGCGAGGCGCCCGCGGGCCCGAGCTGGCGCGCGAGCATGGCGCCGTCCTTCCAGATGTACCGGCCGGTATACGCGGTCAGGACGAGGCCGAGGTCGCGGATGCGGCGGATCTCATCCGGGCCGTAGACGCCGATATGCTCGATGACCCACCGCCGGTCGGCGATGGGCACGGCGCGGTTCACGCGCTCGTAGAGGTCGAGGATATTCGGCGTGAAGCTGCCGACGCGGATGTGGCTCCGCGCGGCCTCGATCATCATCTCGACCATGACGTCCTCGGGCAGGGCCGCCTGGTAGGAGAAGCCGGCCCAGCCCGTCTGGGGCGCGGTGGCCGCGCGCAGGCGGTTCTCCTCCGAGTAGTCCGATTCCGTGTAGAGCCCGCCCACGCGCAGGTACTCGTCGCCGAGCCCGCGGCGGCTCAGCCAGGCGCCCCAGCTCCGCACGAGGTCGAGCACGGGCGCGGCATCGGCGGACGGCCAGGCCGGGCTCCACAGCAGATGCGCCCGCACGCTCGGCCGGCCCCGCTCGCGCAGGGCCTGGTACGCCGCGAGGACCTCGTTCGAGATGCCGTGGCCCTCGAAGACGCTGGTGGTGCCGCAGCGATTGTAGATGCGCATGGACTCGGCGAGGCCGGCCACGCGATCCTCCAGGGTGAAGCGCGGCGCCACCGCCATCAGCGTGTGCTCGACCAGCGGCTTGTACGTCTGCTCGACGAGGACGCCGGTCGGGTCGCCCTAGAGCGTCGCGCTCGATCTCGATGGACGGCGCGGGCGGCCGCGTGTCGCGCCCGATGCCCGCGCGCTCGAGCGCCTTCGTATTGGCGATGGAGACCAGGGGCAGGGTATTGCGCCAGTGCCCCCAGATGGCGCGGATGTAGACGGGATGGTCGGGCGCGACCCGGTCCAGGTCGTGGCGCGTCGGCCAGCGATTCTCCGCGAGATTCCCCGGCACGCCCTCGTACATCGGGGGCTCGCCGATGGGCATGGTCACGATCCACTCGCCATGCGGCGTGCGGCGCACCTCGGCCTCGACGATCTGCAAGATATCGCCGATGGACCGCGCGGCGGCGAGTGATGGCCAGCGGAGCTTGAGGCCCTCGCGGTCCATGTGGGCATGGCCGTCGATGAGCCCGGGCACGGCGAGGCGGCCGCGGAGGTCCAGGCGGCGCGTGTCGGGACCGATGAGGCCCGCGATCTCGGATGTCCCGGCCGAGCGCGGCGATGCGCCCGCCGCGGACGGCGAGCGCCTGCACGATGCGCGAGTGTCGATCGAGCGTGAGGATCTTGCCGCCGGTGAGGACGAGATCGGCCGTGGTCATGGCGCGTATTCAACCATCGCTCGCGCACGCCTTGGCAACCGCGGCGCGTCGGCGGTCGGGCTCCGCGTCAGCCGACCACGTCGGGCTGGCGCGCGAGATGCGGGACGGGCGAGGTCAGGATCAGGGCGGCCTGGACGAGGAAGCCGAGACGACCCGGATGCAGGTCTCGGGCACGGGGGACCACATCGCGGCTATCTCCGCGCGGGTTAGGTCTTGGCCGCCCGCCGCGTCTTCTCCCCGAGATAGGCCGAGAGGTATCGCCGGTACTTCCGCCGGAGCGCGGGCTTGGTCCAGTCTCGACCCGTCAGGATCTTCCGGCACGTGGCGGCGCCGCAGCGGCACTCGGTCCTCGCCGGGATGTTTTCCTCCATCGCCCAGTCATAGGTCAGCTCCTCGCCCGCGCGGACGTCGCGCATGGCGACGAAGATGATCTGGCCGAGGATGCCGACATTGGGCGCGCAGGAGTGGTTGATGAAGAGCTTGTTCCGCTTCACCTCGGCGGCGGTGGCGGCACCGATGAAGAAGCCGTCGGCGATCTGGATGAAGGACTGCGCGATCTTGCCCTTGACCCGCGCCAGCGCCCGGCGATCGAGGATATGGCCGCCCTTGATCGCGACGACCTCGCCCTTGCGAATGGCTCGGCGCGCGAACAGGCCCCGCCCTTCGATGGGGCTCGGGCGGATCGCGGTCTTGGGGGAGAGGTAGGACGCGGGCATCGCGGGTGCAGGATAGCGCATCGGCGGCGCGGCGAGAACCGCGGCCAGTGCCGTCACGCTCCGCGTCGTTGACCGGCCGCGAGCGCCCGTGCTAGCCTCCCGGCGTGGTGCGCGTCAGCGTGGAGGCCGTCAGCAAGCGCTACGGTCACGTGGAAGCGCTGCGGGACGTCTCGCTCGACTTCGCCGCGGGCAAGCTCACGGCCATCCTCGGGCCCTCCGGCTGCGGCAAGACCACGCTCCTGCGCGCCATCGCGGGCTTCGTCACCGTGGACGGGGGCGCCGTCCGCTTCGACGGTGACGCCGTCACCAGCCTTCCGCCCCAGCAGCGCGGCACCGCGATGGTGTTCCAGAGCTATGCGCTCTGGCCGCACATGACCGTCTTCGACAATGTCGCCTATGGCCTGCGCCTGAAGCGCGTGCCCGCCGAGGCCGTGCGCGCTCGCGTGCGGGCCGCGCTCGAGCTGGTGGCGATCGGCGCCGTGGACGACGTGGCGCGGCGCAAGCCCGGCGCGCTCTCCGGCGGCCAGCAGCAGCGCGTGGCGCTGGCGCGCGCGCTCGTCGTCGAGCCGCGCGTGCTCCTGCTCGACGAGCCGCTCAGCAATCTCGACGCCAAGGTGCGCCAGCGCCTGCGCGTCGAGGTGCGGCGATTGCAGAAGCGCGTCGGCATCACCGCCATCTACGTCACCCACGACCAGGAGGAGGCGCTCGCGATCGCCGACCGCGTGGTGCTGATGAACGCGGGGCACGTCATCCAGTCGGGGACGCCGGAGGACGTCTACCTCGACCCGGCGAGCGAGTTCGCCGCGGACTTCCTCGGCGTGGGCAATAGCCTCGAGGCGCGCGCGGAGGCCGGCGTGCTCCAGCTCGCCGGTCAGAGCCTCGCGTACACGGGTCCGGTGCGCGGGCGGGCCGTGGTCGTCCTCCGCTCGTCCGATCTCGCCCTGGCGCCGGGCGCGCCGGCGGGCGCCACGCTGTCCGGCACGCTCGAGGAGAGCCTCTTCCTCGGCGCCTACTATCGCCACTATGTCCGGGTGGGGGACGCCGTCCTGATGGTGGACGGCCCGGTGCCCGCCGCGCCCGGACCCGTCACAGTCTCCGTCCCGCCGGAGCGCACCCGCGTGTTTCCGGCGGCGTGATCCAGAGGAGAAGCCACCATGCTGCTGCGCGCCCTCGTCCTCATCCTCGCCCTCGTCGTGCCCGCGTCCGCGGCCACCCGGCTCAACGTCGCCATCGGCGCCGACGTGAACGTGGTCGAGGTGCACAAGACTCTGCTCGGCCCGGGCTTCCGCGCGACCGCGCCCGACGTCGAGCTGAACGTGGTCGGCACGGGCACCGGCGAGCCGGCGAGCCGCGCCATCTACACCAAGATCAAGGCGCAGGCCGACGCCGGCCGCAAGCCGTGGGACATCGACGTGGCGCTCGTGAGCATGGCCGTCGCGTCCCAGATGGTGAAGGAGGGGCTGCTCCTGCGCTACGTCCCGCAGATGAAGAACGCCGCGCTGGTCAAGGGCGCCGAGGTGAAGGAGGCCTTCGGCGTCACCGTCGACGGCTACGTGGTCCCGATGTTCCACAACCAGATCGCCATCGCCTATCACCCGTCGAAGGTGTCCGCTCCGCCCAAGTCGTTCGACGAGCTCGCCGCGTGGGTCAAGGCCAACCCGGGGCGCTTCGGCTACAACGGCATCAAGGGCGGCGTGAGCGGTGTCGGCTTCACCATCGGCTGGGTGTACTGGAAGACCGGGCTCTACAAGGAGCTGACCCAGGGGCCCTTCGACAAGGGCAAGGAGCCGGCCATCCGCGAGGCCATCACCGCGCTCCGCGACTTCAACAAGCAGGCGGTCATCACCAATGGCAATGCGGGCACGCTGGACGCGCTGAACCGCGGCGAGATCTGGATGGGCGTCGTGTGGATCGACCAGCTCGTGGCCTGGAAGAACGAGGGCCGGATGGATCCGGCCGTCACGCCCGCGCTGCCCGCGCCCGGCCTGCCGATCTATCCGCTCTATCTCGTCGTGCCGAGGGAGGCCGCGCAGAAGGAGACGGCCGCCCGCTACGTCGACTACATCGCCACGCCCGAGGTGCAGGCCAAGGCGATCGTCGAGCGCTTCGGCTGGTATCCGGGTGTGGATCCGGAGAAGGTGCTCGCGCTGATCACGCCGAAGAGCCGGGATCTCCTGTTCAAGGGCGTGAGCGCCCAGGACCTGGCGCGCTACTCGCGGCAAATGCCGCTCAAGGAGTACCACGACCTCATCTCGCTCGCCTACGAGGAGATCGTGCGCTGAGCCCGGCCGAGCGGTGGCTGTGGGGCGCGCTCTGCGCCCCCGCCCTCGCCGTGCTCGGCGGGGTGTTCCTGTGGCCGCTCGGCGCCTCGGTCATCGCCAGCTTTTCACGCGAGGGCCAGTGGACTCTCGCCAACTACGACACCGTGCGGCGGCTCTACGCGGGCGACGTGCTCTACACCGTCGGCGTCGCCGCGGCGGGGACGGCCATGACCTTCGGCGTGGCCATTCCCGTCTGCGGGTGGCTCAGGATGCGCGCCTGGGGCCCGATCGAGCTCCTGCTGAAGGTCCCGCTCTTCGTGCCCTTCGTGGTCGTGGGGCATGCGCTGCGCGTCTTCTGGAGCCCGTATCTGCCGGGCTTTTCATCGTCCTGGGCGGGCATCGCCATGGCGCTGGCCTGGAAGCACCTGGGGCTGGCGGCGCTCCTGCTGCTCGGCGCGTTTCGCGGAACCGACGAGAGCTACCTCGAGGCGGCGCGCCAGTTCGGCGCGGGCTCACTGCGCGTGACGAAGGACGTGCTGGTGCCCATGGCAGGCCCCGCCCTCGCGGTGACCGCCATCCTCATCTTCTCGTCGATGCTGGCGTCGTTTTCGATCCCGCTCATGATGGGCCGGGGCGGGGGACCGCAGATGCTGATGATCGACGTCTACTACCGCTTCGGCCAGCACGGTGACTTCGCCACGGCCTCGGCGCTCGGCGTCGTGGCCTACCTCCTGGCGTCCGGGGCGGCGCTGGTGTACATCCGCCGGCTGACCCGATGAGCGCGCGGTGCGCGACCGGCCTGGTCCGGAGCGCGTGTGCGGATGAACGCGCGTGCGCGGAGTCTCCTGACCCTGGGCGCGCGGCTGGGTGGTCTGGCCGTCGCGGCGTTTCTGATCCTGGGACCGCTCGCGAGCCTCGCCGTCTGGTCCCTCGCCGAGCGGTGGACCTATCCGAGCCCGTGGCCGCAGCGCTGGGGGTTTCGATACTGGGAGCGCATGCTGACAGGCGACTTTCTCGAACCCCTCCGGACCGGCCTGATGATCGCGCTGATCGTGACCGCGCTCGCCCTGCTCTTCGCCGTTCCGCTCGGCTATGCGCTGGCGCGCCTGTCGTTCCCCGGCCGGACCGTGATCCTGCTCGCGTTCCTGCTGCCCCAGGCGTTCCCGCAGCTCCCCGTCTTCGCCAGCGCCACGCGCGAGTTCTATCGGTTCGGGCTGGCCGGCACGGTCTCGGGTGTGGTCCTCGTTCACCTCGTGGGCGGGCTCGTCTTCGCGGTGTGGACCATGACCGCCGTCTTCCGCGCCATCGGCCCCGAGCTGGAGGAGGCCGCCCACAACCTCGGCGCCTCGGTCACGCGGACGTTTGTGACCATCTCGCTCCCGCTCGCCGTCCCCGGCATGATCGCGAGCGCCGTCCTGGTCTTTCTCTACTCCCTCGACGAGTTCACCGGCACGCTCCTGGTCGGCGCCCCGTTCGTGACGACCCTGCCCGTCTACATGTACACGGCGAGCGTGGGCTACGAGATGCAGATCGCCTCGGTCACCGCGCTGGTCCTGATGGTGCCCGGCGCGGTCCTGCTGCTCCTGCTCGAGCGCGTGCTCAAGGCCGAGTACCTCGTCTACCTCGGCCAGGTGTGAGAACACCGGGGTCAGCACCAACTGGTCGCTCGAGCCGGCTCGCGCGGAGCTCACCCGGCTCGGCGTTCACATGGAGTAGATCGTGGACACGGTCTCCGGGCACTCGCGCCGCCACCCCTGGCGTATCATGACTGCATGACGCACGGCGACGAGGCACCGATCCAGGCTGTCGATCCCGTCGTCGCCCGCGCCCTCCGTTCGATGTCCGGCATGGAGCGGCTGCGCCTGGGACACGAGAGCTGGGAATTGGCCCGGGACCGCCTCACCGCGTACTTCGCGTACCAGCATCCAGATTGGTCTCCCGAAGAGATCCGAAGCCGGGTCGCCCGGAGGCTTCTAGGTGACACAGGCCGAGCTGCTAGCCGATATCTCGTCGAGGTCTTGGACGGCCTCGGCCTCACGTACATGGTCGTGCGGCTCCCATGCGGCGATGTATACGGCGAGCCCCGCCTCGACGCGCGATCGGTGGACATCGTCGTGGCGCTCACCCTCGACCGCCTCCCGCGACCTCTCTCGGAGCGTTTTCCGCCCGACCACTTCTACGTTGACGCGGAGGCCGCCCGCGACAGCCGTCGAGACGATCGGGCGCAGTTCAACATCAGTCAACGCCCGACTTCGGGCTCGGGATCGACGTGTCGTGACCGTCGTGATCTGACTACTGGCCCGGGCCGGCCACACCGGCTCGTTGTAGCCGAGCGGCACCGAGGGCCGGGCCCAGCGCGGCGGCGTCTCGGAGAGGCGCAGCACCGGCCCGAGATGGTGCAGCCGGCCCATCGGGGTGGCGCTCGTCATCGACCAGCGCTTCAGCTCCTCGGGGGTGAATTCCTTCGGCACATCCTTGAGCTCGGCCTCCGCCACCTGGCCCCGCCCGACGAGCCAGCGCCCGGTCTGCGCCAGCGAGATGCGCACGAGCCAGCTACCGCCCTCGCGCGCGCGGCGAGCGAGGGCCACCAGCGCGCCGAAGGCCATCAGATAGCCGGTCAGATAGTCGATCGCCGACACCGGATAGAACTGCGGGCCCGGCTCCGCGCCCGGGAACAGCTCACCCTGGCGGCTCGTGATGCCGCTGACCGTCTGCACCACCGTGTCGAAGCCGCGGCGTGATGCCCACGGCCCGACATGGCTGAAGGCGCACAGCGAGACGACGACGATGCCCGGCCGCAATTTCGCCAGCGCCTCGGGCGAAAATCCGCGATCGCCCAGGGTGCCCGGCCGGTAGCCCTGCGAGAACACATCGGCCTCGCGGACCAGTCCGCGCAGAGTCTCGACATCCTTGGGCTCACGCAGATCCAGCTGGGCGGAGAGCTTGCCGTGACCGGTATCGTATTCCTGGTAGCCGAGATTCGGCAGGTGCGCCGCCGTGATCTTCAAGACGTCGGCGCCGTGCTCGGCCAGCGTGCGTGCGCAGGTCGGCCCGGCGAGGACCCGTGTCAGGTCCAGCACGCGGACGCCCGACAACGGCCGATCGCCGTCGGGAAGCTGTTCCGCCGGGCTGTCGCCGATCTTGACGATCTCCATCAGCGGCAGCGAGGCGATCGCGGCGGCCTGCGGGTGCCGGGCCCATTCGTCCATGGTGCGCACCATGCCCCCGGCGCCTTTCGCGGCGATGATCGCCTCCTCGAGCTCGAGCGCGTCCCACTTCGCGACCGCTTTGCGCACCGCCTCGCGATCTTCCGGGACGCCGAGCACGCTGAGGGCGGCGGCGCGATGGTTCGGGAAGTTGCAGTGGAGATAGCTGAAGCGACCGTGCTTGGCCGGATAGACGCCCATCACCGTGTTGCGCTCGGTCGACACGGGCGCGCCGTCCATCTGCATGTAGTGCCCGCTGCGGAGCGAGGCGGTCGCCTGGCGCGTATCGACCGCGACCTCCTGGCGACGCCCGGTGCGCAACGCCCACAGATCGGAGACGGCGAGGCCGACCGCGGCGAGCGCGGCGGCACTCGTCTCGCCGATGCGGAACGGCGTCGGCAAGATCGGATCGGCCCCACCGGTGATGTCGACCGCCCGGGCGCGCTCTTCGCCCCAGCCGGCGATCGGCAAAATCGTACGCAGCGCATCGTTCGTCATGGTCGGGGCCCCTCCGTCAGGGTCACTTGTCGAACAGCGACAGGTCGATCGCGTCTCCCATCGTGCGATAGCCCAGGTCGCTCGGGTGAAGGTGGTCGCCGCAATCGTAGATCGGCAGCATTTGGGTCGGATGGTCGGGATCGCGCAACGCCCGGTCGAAATCGACGATCGCGTCGAAGGCGTCGGTCTGGCGCAGCCAGTCGTTGACCGCCTGGCGTACCGCCTCGCGCTTCGGGTTCCAGGCGCCGGGGAGGAAGGTCTCGTTCTCGAAGGGGGTCAGCGTGCCGCCGATGACCGTGATGCCGCGAGCCTGCCCGCGTACGGCGAATTGCTTCAGCCCGGCGATCATCTGCGCGGCGGTGACCTCTTCTTCGGGCTTGCCGGGACGGTTCCGCAGATCGTTGGTGCCCAGCATGATGACGGTATGGGTGACGCCGGGCTGCGCCAGCACGTCGCGGTCGAAGCGGCGCAGGCCGCTATCGCCCCGGATATCGTGCAGAATGCGGTTCCCGCCGAGTCCCTGGTTCATCACCGCCATCGGCCGCCCGCTCTGCCGCGCCACGAGCCGGCGCGCGAGCTGCGAGGGCCAGCTGTGGTGGCCGTCATGGGTCGAGATGTTGGCGTCGGTCAGCGAGTCGCCGACCGCGACGATGGCGCCCGTCTCTTGCGGCGCGACGACATCGATGCCGCAGACGAAGTACCAGTCGTCGGTGAGGCGGCCGACCGGCATGACCTCTTCGGCCGCGAAATCTCCCGGCGGCGATATGTAGTTGGTCTGCCGCGCATAGCGCCCGGTGATCCCGAAGCTCGCCGGCAAATCGTCCGGCAGGTGCACGCTGACCGCAAGGTCCGACAACGGCGCGAACCCCAGCTCGACGGGATCGCTGACGACAAGGGCGCCGGCGGCGATCGTCGCCCGGGTTTCGCCGCCGAAGGTGAGCCGTCGGTTGGAGCCCGGCACAAGCGCCGACCCGGTGCTGCGGAGGCCGACGCAAGCCGCGCCGACCGCCAGCGGGCGAGTGCCATAGGCATTCGAGATGCGCACGCGCAGCCGGCTGCCTCCGATACTGACCCGCGGGATCATCCGCAGCGTATGGTTGCTGAACGCGGCGCCTTCAGCGGGCGCAGGGGCCGCAGTCCAGGTGCCGACCCAGTGCGTGTTGTCCCTCATGTCATCGAGCCGGATGCTCCACCTATCCGGCCGGGCCGCGCAGCTCAGGGACCACCCAGAGCGGCGGACGCCCGGCCTCCACGCGCTGGATGTTGTCGAAGCCGTTGCGGTACGCCTTCGTCCAGTTGTCCCACGTCGGCCCGGCGCTGTGCGGCGTGAGGGTCACGTTTGGCAGCGAGAAGAGCGGGTGGTTCTGGGCCGGCGGCTCCTCCACCATCACGTCGAGGCCGGCGGCGGCGATCGTTCCCGACGTGAGCGCCTGATACAGCGCGTCCTCGTCGACGACCGGGCCGCGGCAGGTGTTGATGAGCACCGCGGTGCGCTTCATCATCGCAAACTGGCGCGTGGACATCATCTTGCGGGTGACGTCGGTCAGCGGCACGTGGAAGGTCACGACGTCGGAGGTGCGGAGGAGCTCGGGGAGGAGGGCGAAGCGGACGCCGAGCGCGTCCTCCTGGTCCTCGCTGAGCCGGAGGATGTCGAAGTAGCGAACGTCCATGTCGAAGCCCCGGACGCGGCGCGCGACCTTCTTGCCGATGTTGCCGAGACCGACGATGCCGAGCCGCTTGCCCTCGACCTCGTAGAGGCGGGTGGCGGCGAAGTCGGCGCTGCGCCACTTGCCGGCCACGATGTTGTTGTGGAGCGACACGAGCCTCTTGAGCACGGCGAGCATGAGCATGACGGCGTGCTCGGCGACGGCGACGGAGTTGGATCCACCGTTGTTGGCAACGGGCACCCCAGCCTTGCGCGCAGCCTCGATGTCGACGCGATCGTAGCCCGCGCTGGTGAGCTGCACGAGCTTCAGCTTGGGCGCGGCGCGAAAGAACTCGTTGCCGATGCCCAGGCGCGGCGAGCCCAGGTAGTACTCGGCGTCGCCGGCGGCATCGTAGAACTCCGGCTTGCTCGGATCGACGACGACCAGCTCCATGCCGGCGGGTAGCAGATCACGTGCGATGTCCATGACGGGCGCGGGCTGGGGGGGCGTGAGGATCTTGGTCACGATCTCCTCCTGAAGGTTGGATGCTGAGCCGCCAGTAGTATAGTCGCGACGCCCAGGAAGCGCTCGGCCCGCGCGGGCTCATCGAGTTGCTCAGCCGGCGCGCAGCGTTCGACCGATGATCGCGAAGGCGGTCGAGCACGCGTCCACCAGTGCTTCGCCGGCGACCAACGGAGACCGGCATACATGCGGATGCTTGCCCACGAGAGGTGGAGCGGGGTAACGTGGGTGGTTCGCTCGAGCCCGACGGGCGGCTTTCCGATTGCCCGTACGCGCTCCCTCGGGGGGTCCATGGCGGCGATGAGCTTCGGTCGACGTGTGGCGTTCGCGTTCAGGTGCTTCTTCGCCCTGCTGTTCAAGGGCATCGTGCCGGCGGATATCGTCGAGGTGGTCGCGCCATCCGCGTCGCCCGGGGGGCGGCGCGCCCGGCCGCGGCCGTGGCGACCGCGGGCCCGCCCGCGGCGGCGGAGCGGACGATCCGGGTGACCGCGCGATTCAATTGCTCGCCCTGCTCCAGCGCGACGGCCGCCTGGTCGACTTCCTGTTCGAGGACGTCGCCGCGTACAGCGACGCGCAGGTCGGCGCCGCGGTGCGCGAGGTGCACGCGAGCTGCCGCCGGGTGATCGATCGCTACCTGCCCATCGAGCCGATTCTCGCCGACCTGGAAGGCCAGACCATCGCGCTGGGCGCCCCCGTGGACCCCTTCACGGTCAAGCTCGTCGGCAACGTGGGCCAGCAGGCGAGCTACCTCGGCACCGTGCGCCACCGCGGCTGGCGCGTCGGCCGGCCGGCCCTGCCGCCGCTGGCCGCCTCGGCTGCGCGGCAGGTCGTGACGCCGGCCGAGGTGGAAATCAGCTGACATGGACGCCCGGTTCATCATCGGCATCGACCTCGGCACGACGAACTGCGCGCTCGCGGACGTCGACACGAGCGCGGGCGACGAGGCCTCGCCGGCCGTGCAGGGCATCGCGCAGCTCGTCAACCCCGGCGAGGTCGCCGCGCCCACGCTCCTGCCGTCGTTCCTCTTCCTGCCGGGTCCGGCGGATTTCGCGCCCGGGGCGATCGCGCTGCCGTGGGAGGGCGAGGCCGACGCGGTGATCGGCGAGCTCGCGCGCAAGCGCGGCGCCGAGAATCCGGCCCGCCTGGTGGCGTCGGCGAAGTCGTGGCTCTCGCACGCGGGGGTGGACCGGACCGCCGACATCCTGCCGTGGCAGGCGCCGGAGGACGTTCGCCGCGTGTCGCCCGTGTTCGCGTCGGCGCGGTACCTGGCGCACCTGGCGCGCGCGTGGCAGCACGCGCGCGGCGCCGACGGCGCGGCGCTCGGCGACCAGGAGGTGCTCGTGACCGTGCCCGCCTCGTTCGACGAGGAGGCGCGGGAGCTGACGCTCCAGGCGGCGGCGGAGGCCGGCTTGCCGGGCGTGCGCCTCCTCGAAGAGCCCCAGGCGGCGTTCTACGCATGGCTCGCCGCGCAGGGCGACGCCTGGCGCGAGCGCGTGAAGGTGGGCGACCTGGTGCTGGTGTGCGACGTGGGCGGCGGCACCACCGACTTCAGCCTCATCGCGGTCGGCGAGGAGGACGGCGTCGCTCGCGCTGCGCCGCGTCGCCGTGGGCGAGCACATCCTGCTGGGCGGCGACAACATGGACCTGGCGCTCGCGCGACGGCTGCAGCAGAAGCTCGAGGGCGCCGGCCACCGCATCGACTCGTGGCAGCTCCAGCAGCTCTGGCACCAGTGCCGGGTCGCCAAGGAGCGGCTCTTCGAGGACGCTCGCGTCGATGCCCAGCCCGTCACCTTGCTGGGCCGGGGCACGCGCCTGGTCGGCGGCTCGATCTCCACCGAGCTCACGCGCGACGAGCTGGTCGACACGCTGGTCGAGGGCTTCTTCCCGATGGTCGGCGCCGATGCGCGGCCCCAGCGGACGCGCCGGGTCGGCCTGCAGGAGCTGGGCCTGCCCTATGCCGCCGATGCCGCGATCACCAAGCACCTCGCCCGGTTCCTCGCCGACCTGGCCGCGGACAGCGTCGAGCAGGGCATCCGGCTGCGCCGCGGCGCGAGCGGGCTGGCCGCGCCGACCCACGTGCTCTTCAACGGCGGCGTCATGAAGGCGGCGTCGCTGCGCGATCGGGTGCGCGGCGCGCTCGACGCGTGGCTGGTCGCCGACGGGTTCCCGCCGCTCGGCGAGGCCGGCGTGCTCGAGGCGCCCGACCTCGACCACGCGGTCGCGCGCGGCGCCGCCTACTACGGGCTGACCCGCCGCGGGCGCGGCGTGCGCATCCGCGGCGGCGCCCCGAGCACGTACTACATCGGCATCGAGAGCGCCATGCCCGCGGTGCCCGGTCTCGAGGCCCCGATCAAGGCGCTGTGCGTCGTGCCGTTCGGCATGGAGGAGGGGACCGAGGCCGACGATCTCCGGGCGCGAGTTCGGCCTCGTGGTCGGCGAGGCGGCGGAGTTCCGGTTCCTGTCATCGGCGGCCCGCAAGCAGGACACCGTCGGCACCCTCGTGGAGGACTGGGGCACCGAGATCGACGAGCTCCATCCGCTCGAGGTCACGCTGACGCCTGCCGGGACGCGAGCACACCGTCTTGCCCGTGAGGCTCGAGAGCCGCGTGACCGAGGTGGGCACGATCGAGCTGTGGCTCGTCGCGCGCGACGACTCGCATCGCTGGAAGCTCGAGTGGAACATCCGGCAGCGGGACGCGGCGCGCGGCTGAGCGGATCGAGGTGGCGCGGTGAGGGACCTCGGCGAGCGCCGCATGCGGCGGGCCACCGCGCCCTGATCGGTGCCCGGCGCCATGTCGGATCCGCTGGCCGAGGGCGAGCCCGGCACGCCGCGCTTCGTCATCGGCATCGACCTGGGCACCACCAACTCGGCCGTCGCCTTTGCTGACCTGCGCGAGCTGACCGACGCGGGCACGCCGCGCGTCCGCGTGTTCGAGGTCCCCCAGCTCGTGGCCGAGGGCGAAGTGGCGCCGATGGCGACGCTGCCGTCCTTTCTCTATCTGCTCCGCCCCGAGGAGCGCGATTCGGGCCGGTTCGACCTGCCGTGGGCGGAGCACCCATCCCACGTCGTCGGCGCCTGGGCGCGCGACCACGGGGCGCTCGTGCCGGGCCGCCTCGTGTCATCGGCGAAGTCGTGGCTGTGCAGCGACGCCGTCGATCGGCGCGCACCGCGTGTTGCCCTGGGGAGGCGAGGCGGGCGGCTTCGCGCTGTCGCCGGTCGATGCCTCGGCCGCCGTGCTCCGGCACGTGCGCGACGCCTGGAACCACCGCGTCGCTGCCGGGCCGCTGGCGTTCGAGCGGCAGGCCGTCACGCTCACGGTGCCCGCATCGTTCGACGAGGAAGCCCGCGAGCTGACGATCGAGGCGGCGCGGGCGGCCGGCATCGAGCAGCTGACCATGGTCGAGGAGCCGACGGCCGCGCTCTACGCCTGGATCGCGGCCAACCGCGGGTCGCTCGCCGCGTCGCTCCGCGACGGCGACCGCGTGCTGATCTGCGACGTCGGCGGCGGCACCACCGACTTCACCCTGGTATCGGTGCGCACCGAGGCGGACGGCCCGGTGCTCGAGCGCATCGCGGTCGGCGAGCACCTGCTGCTGGGCGGCGACAACGTCGATCTCGCGCTGACCGCGCTGGTGCAGGAGCGGCTCGGCCAGGCGCGGCTGACGCTGCGCCAGCAGCAGGCGCTCCGGCGTCAGTGCGCGGCGGTGAAGGAGCGCCTGCTCGGGCCCCCGCCGGTGGATCGGGCGACGGTGTCGCTCCTCGGAAGCGGCGGCGCCGTCGTCGGCGGCGCCCTGTCCGTGGACCTCGCGCGCGAGGACGTCGTGCGGCTCCTGCTCGACGGCTTCCTGCCGGCCTGCGCCATCGACGCCGAGCCGGACGCGGGGCGGCGGAGCGGGCTCCGAGAGCTCGGTCTGCCGTTCGCGGCCGACCCGGCGATCACCCGGCATCTCGCCAGGTTCCTGTCCGCGGCCGGCGATCGAGGCGCGGTGCGCCCGGATGTGCTGCTGCTCAACGGGGGCTTCTTCACGCCGGAAGAGACGCAGACGCGTCTCGCCCAGGTCGTGTCCGGCTGGTTCGCCGAGGCCGACGGCCGCCCGTGGCCCCTGCGCGTGCTCGCGAACGCGGCGCCGGCGGTGGCGGTGGCCGAGGGCGCGGCGTACTCCGGCCTGGTGCGGCGAGGCCTCGGGCTGCGCATCGGCGGCGGCACTCCCCGCGCGTGCTTTCTGTCGCTCGGCGGCGGGGCGGGTGACGGCGAGC
This sequence comes from uncultured Candidatus Rokubacteria bacterium, assembly GCA_963840495.1. Lineage (GTDB taxonomy): Bacteria > Methylomirabilota > Methylomirabilia > Rokubacteriales > CSP1-6 > CAWIZN01. The sequence goes on along the minus strand of CAWIZN010000033.1, from coordinate 27,304 downwards.
GACAGGTCGTCTGCGTGCTGCCGCGCGGCACGCCGGAGGGCACCACGCGACGGCTCGAGACGCGGGAGTTCGTGGTGAGGGCCAACCGCCCGCTGTCGTTCACCCTCGTGTCCAGCCTGACGAGCCACGCCGAGTTCGGCGACGTCTCCACCGCGGATCCTTCCGCGCACCGGCACGCGCCGCTCGTGACCGAGCTGCGCTTCGGCCAGCGCTCCCGGCACGCCGACGTCCGCGTCGTGCTCGAGGTGGTCTACACCGAGCTCGGCACGCTCGAGCTGTGGATCATCGCCCCCGCGACCGGACACCGCTGGCGCCTGCAGTTCCAGCTTCGGGCGGCGGGCGCGGGCCGCGGGCGCGGCGGAGAGGAGCCCGAGCCGACCTCCGCGGTGATCGATCCCGGCGCGGTCGCCGGCGCGGTCGCCCTCGTGAAGGCGCTGTTCGGCGGGAGCACCAATGCCGCGGCCACGCCGGATACCCTCATGGCCCACCTCGAGGAGCGTCTCGGGTTCGCCAGGCAGGCCTGGCCGCTCGGCGCGCTGCGGCCCATCGCCGACGCCCTGCTCGAGGTGCCGGATGGCCGGCGGCGATCGCCCCGGCACGAGGCCCGCTGGCTGAACCTCCTCGGCTACTGCCTGCGCCCGGGCTTCGGCGCCACGCTCGACGACTGGCGGATGACGCATGCGCGCCGGCTGTATCTCGCCGGGCCCGCGTTTGCCGCAGACGTCCAGTGTCAGGCGGAGTGGCTGGTCCTGTGGCAGCGCATCGCCGGCGGACTCACGCCCGGGCAGCAGCACGAGATCTACGATCGCCAGGCGCCCGTTGTCGTGGCCGCGGCGGGCAAGCGACCGAAGCGCCTGCCGCCCCAGGTCGAGCGCGAAGCGCTGCGCCTGCTCGCGAGCCTGGAGGATCTGCCCGCGGCGCATCGGCGAGCGCTCGGCGCGGAGCTGCTGGCTCGGCTGAAGCGGGAGCCGCGCAACGGCAGCTTGCTGTGGGCGCTCGGGCGAACGGGCGCCCGCCTGCCGCTGTACGGGCCGCTCAATACCGTCGTGGACGCGCAGACGGCCGGGCAGTGGGTGCGCGCATTGCTCGATCTCGGCCCGCTGTCCCCGGACATCGCGGCAACGGCCGTGCAGATCGCCGCGCGCACCGGCGACCCGGCCCTGGACGTCGACGAAGACCTCGGTCGCGAGGTCTACGACCGAGTGGTGGCGTCCGGGGTCTTGCCCGAGCCGCCCATCCGACTCATCGAGGTCCGGCCGCCCTCCGAGGTCGAGCGCGTGCGCGCGTTCGGCGAGAGCCTGCCCGAGGGCCTCCGGCTGGTGACGTAGCAGGACCCGATCGGGGACCTGCTGGGCGGCATGGTGTCCTCGAAGGGAGCCGGATCGAATCAGTTGCGATCTGGGCTGACGGCGCGCCGAGTCAGAGCGCCGCGGCCTTGCCGTATCCCGACCGGTGGAAGTAGTTGGCGTTGTAGAACGCCAGGACGAGGTCGCGGTAGACGGCCGGCTCGTAGCGCGGCGGATTGTCGGGGCCGACGCAGCTCGGCATGCACTCGATGACGCTGTCGACATTGGGGCTGTAGAAGAAGGCGATCGAGTAGCGGTCCGTCCCCGTGTCGTTCAGCACGCCGTGCGGGGTCGAGAGGAAGCGGTCGTTCGACCACCGCTTCATCATATTGCCCAGGTTGACGAGGAAGGTCCCCTCGATGACCGGCGGCGCCAGCCACTCGCCGCTCGGCAGCCGGACGGCGAGCCCGGGCACGTCCTCCCGCGCCAGGATGGTGATGAACGAGTTGTCCGTGTGCGGGCCCTGGCCGAACTGCTCGTCGTCGTCGGTCTCCTGCGGCGGGTAGTGGAGGAAGCGCAGGTTGACGTGGGCCTCGTCGGTGAAGAACGGCGCGAAGGCATCCGCGGGCATCTCGAGCGCGCGGGCCAGCACGGGCAGCATGCGCTGGCCGACGGCCTCGAGCGTCGTGAAGTACCGCATCATGGCGGTGCGCATCCCGTCATGCCCGTCCGGCCACTGGTTGCGGCCGCGCAGCGGCAGGCCCGCGACCACGTCGGGATGGGCGGCGCCGCGGTCGTGGCTGATGAAGAAGCTCTCGTTGAGATTCGGGCGGGTGGCCTTGTGCACGGTGGAGGCGCCCTGGATGCTCTCGTTCGGCGCGAGGTAGCCGATATTGTTCTCGTTTATCGGGAGGCGCCGCTTTTCGTCCATCGGCATGGCGTGGAACTCGCGCGAGGCCTGGAAGGCCGCGTCGACGATCTCCTGCGGCACCCCGTGGCCGGCGAGGTAGAAGAAGCCCACCTGCTCGCTCGCGCGCCGCACCTGTCCGGCCACGGCCTCGAGCCCGCCGGGGTCCCCCCGGAACGCCGGTCCGAAGTCGATGACCGGGATGGCCCGCGTGGCTTCCTCGAGATCCTTCACCGCCATGCTCTTGAAGATGTTCATCGGATGGCTCCTCCTTGCCGGTGACGTATCTATACCCCGGCGGCCCCCGGTCGTGCACGGATTTCGCCGCCCCCGGGCGAGCCCGGACTCGCCGCCGCCTCCGCCCCGCGAAGCTGGTATATAACTGTACGGATGAAGATCGCGGTCAGCGCCCGCAATGGCTCGTGGGACTTCGAGTGCGCCGCCGGGGAGAAGATCCTGCACGCCGCGCTCCGGAGTGGCGTCGAGCTGCCCTACGAGTGCGCGACCGGCACGTGCGGCACCTGCAAGGCCACGCTCGTGAGCGGGCGCCACGAGAGCCACTGGCCCGACGCGCCCGGCCACCGGCACCTGAAGAGCGCCGCCGAGATCCTCACGTGCCAGAGCGTGGCGCACGAGGACTGCCGGCTCGAGGTGGGTGTCTTGAAGCCGGGCGAGGCGGAGACGGCCGCGCCCCGGGCGCTCGGTGGCGTGATCGAGGCGTACCGGCGGCTGACCCACGACGTGGTGGCCTTCGACGTCCGCCTCGACGAGCCGCTCGACTTCGAGGCGGGGCAGTTCGCGCTGCTCACCGTGCCCGGCATCGCGGGGGCCCGCGCCTATTCCATGGTCAACTTCGATCGGCGCGCGGAGTGCCTGTCGTTCGTGGTGAAGAAGAAGCCGGACGGGGCGGTGAGCGAGTGGCTCTTCCGTGACGCCGTCGCGGGCATCCGCCTCGGGGTCTTCGGGCCGCTGGGCCACGCCACGTTCCGCCCCGGCCTCGGCAAGCACCTCCTCTGCATCGCCGGTGGCAGCGGCATCGCGGGGATGATGTCGATCCTCTCGCGCGCCGGCCGGGAGGAGCACTTCTCGGCGTGGGACGGGCACGTCTTCTTCGGCGTGCGCACCGAGCGGGACTGCTTTTTCCTGGACGAGCTCGAGGCGCTCCGCGCCCGGCATTCCGCGCGGCTGTCCGTCACGGTGGCGCTGTCCGACGAGGACGTGCCGCCATCGCTCACCGCCGCGTATCCGAGCTTCGGCTTCGCCCGGGGCTTCGTCCACGCGGCGGCGGGCGAGCGCATGAAGGGACGCTTCGCCGACGTTCGCGCCTACGTCGCCGGCCCGCCGCCGATGGTCGACGCGAGCCTGCGGCTCTTGCTGCGCGAGGCGCGCCTGAAGCCCGACGATATCCGCTACGATAAGTTCAGCTAATCGAGATCGACCGAGAGGAGCGACCATGGGCCAGTACGAGTGTCACGTCTTCGTGTGCACGAGCGGTGATACCTGCCCGGAGCAGGCCGACGTCGAGGGGTATGTGAAGACCCTGCGGGCGGGCGTTCAGAAGGCCGGCAAGCAGGTCGAGGTGCGCGTCAACAAGGCCGGCTGCTTCTCCCAGTGCGGCCACGGCCCGATGCTGGTGATCTATCCCGACAACGTCTGGTATGCCGGGGTGCAGGCGTCCGACCTGGACGAGATCCTCACCTCGCACATCCTCGGCGGACGGCCCGTGGAGCGGCTCCGCTATGAGCCGGGCAAGCCCGGGGCGAACAAGGTCGAGGTCGACAAGGCGCCCGCCCCGGCCGTCCCTGCTGCGGCCGCGCCGCCGCCGGCGGCCTGGAAGCGCGTGTGCCGCCTCGACGAGGTGCCCGACGGCGGCCTGAAGCAGTTCACCGTCGACGGCACCAGCGTGGTCGTCGCCCGCGCCGGGAACGAGGTGTTCGCGTGCCAGGCGCTCTGCGCCCACGAGGCGATACCGCTCGAAGAGGGTGTCCACGACGGGGCGACGCTGACCTGTCTCGAGCACATGTGGCAGTTCGACCTCCGCACCGGGGCCCCGATGGGAGATGCCACCTGCGGGGTGACGACCTATCGCCTGAAGGAAGAGCGCGGCGAGGTCTACATCGACCTCGGGTGAGATAGGCGGGCCGCGCGCCGGCGGGTTCGGTCGGCGCGCGGCCCGGCGCTCAGCGCTCGCCCACCGCCATCCGAAGGAACTCGCTGAAGTACTCGGGAAAGGTCTTGCGCACGCAGGCGGGGTCGTTGATGCGCACGGAGACGCCGCCGAGCGCGGCGAGCGAGAAGCACATGGCCATGCGGTGGTCGTCGTAGGTGTCGATGGTGGCCGCCCGGAAGGCGGTGGGCGGCGTCACCCGGAGATGATCCGTCCCCTCCTCGACGGTCGCGCCGAGCTTTCGGAGCTCCGTGGCCATGGCGGCGAGGCGATCCGTCTCTTTCACGCGCCAGTTGCCGATATTCCGCAGCACGCTCGTGCCATCGGCGAAGAGCGCGAGCATCGCGGCCGTCATGGCGGCATCGGGAATGTGATTGAGGTCCGCGTCGAGCGCGGTCAATGTCGAGCCCGCCCGTGCGCCCACCTCGATCCAGCTCTCGCCGAGCGCGCACCGTGGCGCCCATGCGCTCGAGCACCTCCGTGAACCGCACGTCGCCCTGGATGCTGGAGCGGCCGACCCCCTCCACGCGGACCGCACCGCCCGTTCGGGTCCCGCTGATCGCGCCGGCGGCGAGAAAGTACGAGGCCGACGAGGCGTCCCCCTCGACGTGAATCTCGTGCGGCGAGCGGTACGACGCGGCGGGGACCGCGAAGCTCGACCAGCCCGTGCGCGTGGCGGGCACGCCGAAGCGGGCCATCAGGTTGAGCGTCATCTCGACGTAGGGCTTGGACACCAGATCGCCGTCGATCGCGATCGTGCCGCCGCCGACCAGCGGCAGCGCCATGAGCAGCGCGGTGACGTACTGGCTCGACACGTCGCCGCGCACGCGCGCCGCGACGGGGCTCCTGAGCGCACCGGGACGGATCTCGAGCGGCGGGAACCCGTCCTTGCCGAGGTACGCGATATCGGCCCCGAGGCCTCGCAGGGCGTCGACGAGGTCGCGGATCGGCCGCTCGTGCATGCGCGGCACGCCGGAGAGGCGATAGCGGCCGCCGGAGAACGCCAGCGCGGCGGTGAGCGGCCGCACCGCGGTGCCCGCATTGCCGATGAACAGCTCCGCGGATTTCACCGGGAACGTCCCGCCGACGCCGGCCACGCGGTAGTCTCGGCTTTCCATGGGCGCGCAGGATACGCCCAGCTTCGCCAGGGCCGTGAGCATGTGGCCGGTGTCGTCGGAGTCGAGCAGATGGCGCACCAGCGTGTCCCCGTGCGCGAGCGCCGCGAGGAGGAGCACTCGGTTCGAGATGCTCTTCGAGCCCGGAAGGCGAACCGTGCCGGACAGGTGGGCAATCGGTGCGAGATCGAGATGCTCTATGGGAGTGTCCTCACGCGCCAACTTAGCGCAGCCGCGCGCCACGGGCCGGGCAAGCGGGGCGCCGGTGAGCGCGCGTCTCGTCATCGTCTTCGTGGTCGATGGGCTCAGGCCCGATGCGATCACCCCTGCCGACACCCCGACCCTGCACCGGCTGCGCGTCGAGGGCGTGGACTTCGCGAACAGCCACGCCGTGTTCCCCACCGTCACCCGCGTGAACGCGGCCACGCTCGCCACCGGGACACAGCCGGGGACGCACGGGATCGCCGGAAACCAGATCTTCGTCCCGGATGTCGATCCGGCGCGCGCGCTCGATACGGCCGCCTACCGCCGCCTGCTCGAGGTCGACCGCGCCACGGGCGGGCGCCTCGTCCTCACTCGCACGCTGGCGGAGCGGCTCGAGGCGCGCGGGCTCCGTCTGGCCGCGGTCAGCTCGGGCTCGACGGGCAGCGCCTTGCTGACGAACCCCAGGGCGCCGGCGGGGGTCGGGGTGCTCGTCAACGGCTACCTCGATCCGGGCCAGCGCGTGGCGTGGCCGGACGACGTGAGCGCGGCGATCCTCGCCAAGTTCGGGGCCGCGCCGCCGAAGGGCCGCGGGGCGGAGCGCTACGACGCGGCGGTGACGTGGACCCAGCGGGTGCTGCGCGAGTACGTGCTGCCGGAGCTGGCCCCGGCCGTCGTGATCAACTGGGTCACCGAGCCCGACCACACGCAGCACACCCTGGGCGTGGGGTCGCCGGCCGCGCGCGAGGCGCTCCGGCACGCCGACCGCGAGATCGCGCAGGTGCTGGCCGCCCTCGACGGCCTCGGCCTGGCCGGGTCGACCGACGTCTTCGTCGCGTCGGACCACGGCTTCACCACCAATACGGCCGGTGTCGACGTCGCGCGCGAGCTGATCGACGCGGGGCTCAAGGCGAGCGCGGACTCCGCCGACGTGGTCCTGGCGAGCAGCGGGCAGGCGGTCGCGCTGCACGTGGCGGGGCGGAACCGCGAACGGATCGCGCGCATCGCGCGCTTCGTCCAGTCGCGCGACTGGGGAGGCGTGCTCTTCACCGCCGGCCGGGAGGCGGGCGACCCGCGCGGCGCCGTCGACGGCACGTTCTCGCTGGACGTGATCCACGTGGCGAACGCCGAGCGCGGGCCCGATCTGCTGGTGACGTTTCCGTGGACCTCGGAGGCGAACGCGTTCGGCGTGCCGGGGACCGATCTCGCCTGCGTCAGCGGCGGCGCGACCCTCTTCGCCAGCGATCACGGCGGCATGAGCCCGTGGAACGTGCGCAATACGCTCGTGGCCTGGGGCGTCGACTTCAAGAAGGGCGCGACGGTGACGGCGCCGGCCGGCAACGTGGATGTGGCGCCGACCGTCCTCGCCGTGCTCGGCATCGACGAGGGCCAGGGGATGGACGGCCGCGTCCTGGTCGAGGCGCTCGCGGGCGGGCCCGACGCCGAGCAGGTCGCGGCCGACACGCGCACGCACACCGTGGACGCCGGCGCGTATCGCGCCGCCCTGCAGGTGTCGACCGTCGACGGCCGCCGCTACGTGGACAAGAGCTGGCGGATGCGCTGAGCGGCGGCCTCGAAGCGCCGGCAACGCGGCCGGAGCCGCCTCAGCCGCGCCACGGCGAGTGGAACATGGTGTAGCGTCCGAGTGCGCGGCGCTCCCGGGCGTCCACGGCGTGCGCCGCGATCTCGAACGTGTGCTCGGGAAGCTGGCGCAGCAGGTCGCCCGGGTACAGGAGGACGATCTCCTCGCGCTCGCGATCGAGGACCACGTCTTCGAAATGGAGGCGTGAGGTCTCCCGACCGGCCTCCACCCTCACCAGGTCGAGGTCGACACGCTCGATGCCCCGGAGCGCCAGCGGCAGCCGCAGCACATTGCAGTCGTCCTCGGGACGGATCGTGCAGTGAGCGCTCTGGCCCGGCTCCATGCGATAGGTCCCGATCTTGACGCCCTCGGCCGCGGCCCGTTCGAGCACCGCGACGGTCGTGAAGCCCAGCACGCGCCCGCCGCGCATCAACCGCGCCACGCCCGCGGCCACGCCGGCGAGCGCGCCGAGCCTGGACGCGCAGGCCTCACACGACAGGTAGTGCGCCTCGACCCGCTCCGCCTCGGTCTCGGTCAGCTCACCCTGCCAGTATTCGACCAGGAGATCGCCCGACAATGGCTCGGCGCAGCTCTGTTCCCTCATGACCAGCTCCCTGCTGGGGCCAGCTCCAGGCAGCGGTGAAGCTGCGCCAGCGCCCGGTGCCGGATGACCCGGACATTGCCTTCGGTCAATCCGAGCTGCCCGGCGATCTGGCCCGAGGTCCGCTCGTCGTAGAAGCTCAGGACGATCACGGTGCGGTCCCGCTCCGCCAGCGCGTCGAGACAGCGGCGGAGCCGGTCGAGGTCGAGCGGTTCCGGCGGCGCCTCGGCAGCGGGCATCGTCTCGATGACCCCCGCCAGGAGCGTCGAGTCCTCGCGGCGCCGGGCCGTCGCCCGCCGCAAGTCGCGCGCGACCAGGCGCGCCGTGCTCAGCACGAAGGACGCGATGCGCTCGGGCTCGCGCACCTGGCCCGTGCGCAGCTTCTCGATCGCGAGGACCAGAACGTGCTGCGCCAGGTCCGCGGCCGCTGCCTCGCTGCGCAGGTGCTTGAGCCCGTAGAGCCGAACCCTCGGCGCCAGCCGCCGGTACAGCTCCGCCTCCTCAACGGTGGCGGCGCCGGCCGGCCGCGCCGCGATGCGGCGGGCCAGCTCGGCATCCGGGACCGGCGGAGGCTCGGGCTCAGCGTGGGGCACGGCGCCCAATGTAGCGCAGAGCACGGGCGCAGGAGACGGCGACCCGGAGGCCCGGTCCGGTATCGCGGAGCGAGGCCGTCCGCGTCATGCGCGCTAGTCCGGCGCACCGAACATCTCTTCGAGCAGGTCGGCCAGCTGGAGAATCGCCTTCCGGCCGTCGCCGACATACGTCGACCCGTGCATGGCCAGCAGCACGCGAGGATCGAGCGCCGCCAGCCCCTCGAGCAGCGGCCGCGTGTTGGGCGTGTATGGCGTGGCGTGGTCGAAGGGCGTGCCGCGAAAGGCGAGAAAGCCGGCGCGGACGCGCTCCAGGATGTCCGACTCGGTCGACGGCTCCATCTGTCCGAGCTGAAGGAACAGGTCGGAGCAAAAGAGCGCGCCCGTCGTCTCGTCGAAGAGCAGGCCGGCGTCCCAGGCGTGCGGCACCTGCGGCGTCGCGCGAAAGCGCAGGCGGTGGCGGCCCGTGTCGATCACCTCGTCCTGGCCGAGACCGCGCGCGGGCCGCAGGGCGAAGTCATTCACGCTGACCAGGGCCCCGACCTGGCTGCAGGCGGCCTCGGCCCGCGGCGCCAGCGCCAGCCACTCGTTCAGCGCGCCGCTCTCGTCCGCCTCGAAGTGGCTGAAGCTGATGAAGCGGAGGGTCGACGGGTCGATCAGCCTGGAGACGGCGTCCCGGACCACCGGGAAGAGGCTCCGCATCCCGGTATGGAACAGGAGTGGCGCCTCGTCGCGGACCAGGAACTGGTTGAACTGCAGGCCGAAGTCGGGGATGAAGGTCGAGATGCGGAACACGTCAGGGGCGACCTCGTGGATGCTCGTTCCGGCATCGGTGGCGGCACTCATATCGTTATCCTCCGTACGCGTGAATGGGATCGGCCGGGACGGCGCGTCCGTCCTCACCAAGGAGGTGGAACGAGCAGCCGAGGCGTTACAGCTCGGCCGTGTGGCACAATCCGCCGTGTGAGCTCCCACCTGCCGGCCGGCTCCGACCAGCGCACGATGCGCGCGATGGTCGTCAGCGTCCAGCGGCCGATAGCGGACGCCCCGCTCGAGGCCACCGAGCTGGTGGTGCCGGACCCGGGTCCCGGCGAGGTGCGGGTCCGTGTGCGCGCCTGTGCCACGTGCCGCACCGACCTCCACGTCGTCGAGGGCGACCTGCCGCCCCGCCGGCTGCCCATCGTTCCCGGCCACCAGGTCGTGGGCGTGGTGGACGCGGCCGGCTCCGGCGCGACGCGGTTCAGACCGGGTGACCGCGTCGGCATCGCCTGGCTCCGGTCCACGTGCGGCCGCTGCCGATTCTGCGCGACCGGGCGCGAGAACCTCTGCGCGGACTCGACGTACACGGGCTGGACCCACGACGGCGGCTACGCCCAGTACTGCTGCGTGCCGGAAGCCTTCGCCTACGCGATCCCCTCGTCCTTCGACGATGCCGGCGCGACGCCGCTCCTGTGCGCGGGCATCATCGGCTACCGCGCGCTCAGGCGCAGCCAGGCCGCGCGCGGCGCGCGCCTGGCGATCTACGGGTTTGGCTCATCGGCCCACATCACGATTCAGGTGGCGCGTCACTGGGGATGCACGGTCTACGTCGTGACGCGCGATGCGGCCCACCGGCGGCTCGCCCTCGAGCTGGGCGCCGAGTGGGCGGGCGCCGCCGATTCCGAGCTCCCCGTCGCGGTGGACTCGGCGATCGTGTTCGCCCCCGCCGGCGAGCTGGTGCCGCGGGCGCTTCAGGCCGTCGACAAAGGGGGCACGGTGGCGCTCGCCGGCATCCACATGACTGACGTGCCGATCATGAGCTACGAGCCCCATCTCTTCTGGGAGAAGACGCTTCAGAGCGTGACGGCGAATACCAGGGAGGACGGCGAAGCGCTGCTCCGCGAGGCGGCCGTCATCCCGATCCGCCCGCACGTGCGGCGCTACGCGCTCGCCGACGCGAACCGCGCGCTCGCCGACGTGGCGGGAGACCGGGTGCAGGGCACCGCCGTGCTGATGGTGGACTGACGTCCAGCCTCAGGGGTGATGCCTGCCCCTTTCGAGGCACTTGTTCACCGTGGCGACGAGAACGGCTACGTCGATGGGCTTGTACACAACGTCATCAGCGCCGGCGGCCAGTGCGGCGGCCACTACGTCCAAGTCTACGGTTCCGGTCACCATCACTATCGGCATGTCTTTGCGGTGGTCCAGCGCGCGAATCAGCCTGATCAGCTCCACGCCGTCGATGCCATCGAATCGATAACTGACGAGCACCGCGTCGTAGTGGGCTCTGCCACTGAGCTCTTCGCCCGCGCGCTTGCCGTCGCTGTACCTGGTCACGTTCCAGTCGTGGCGGGCGAAGACGTAGGCGAACATCTCCGCCACACTTGCGTTGCCGTCCGCGATAAGTATCGACTTCATACTTGGGAGGGTGCGGTCAAAGCATGCCTCGCTTCCGTGCGGCTGTCAAACAAGTTTCAGTTCGGCATTCCAACTTTTGAGAATTGTCTGTAGCGGGCGGGCCCGTCCGGGATGCTTTGCCAGCGTCAACGGTCGAGCCAGGCCGCCATCATCCGCCCACCATAGTCGAACCCATTGTTGGGCGCCCAGTTCTTGACGTGGGGCTCCCAGGCCGAGACGACTTCACTGACGGGTTGTAGAGGTAGTCAGCCCCCACCCAGATCGCGCGCCGCCTCGTCGAGCAGGTGCCCGAAGTCTTCCGGCACGTGGATCTCGCGGCCGACGACACCCGGGCTATACCCCTGTAGCCAGTAGCTATTGGTCGGATGGCCGCCGCCGGCCACGATCAGGACGATGTTGTCGGGCGAGGCCGTGATCGGCCACGGGTCCAGTGCCAGGCTCTGCCGTGTCACGGCACTCGCGTCGATCTCGATCCACGCGTGGCCGCCGGCGCGGCGCAGGTGCTCGGCCGGGATCCGCGAGTGCTCCCAGAGGAACTCGCGCATCGAGCGCTTGGTCCAGCCGAGGCCGGCCATGGTCTGGGCCACCACGCCGGGAATCATCAGGATGCCGGGCGTGCCGCGCTCGTAGCCGGCGAGCCCCGCCAGATTGGGCACGCGCATGAAGTCCGCCATGCGGTGCATGCCCTGGAGCGCGTCCTCCTCGGGCGTTTCCTTCTTGGCGCCGCGCCGCCGGATATTGGTGGCGCCGTTCGCGAAGGCGAGCGAGATCGAGCTGCGCCCTGGTGCGAAGCCGTGCCGGTCCGCCCCGTGGGCCGGCCAGCCCGCGGGCAGGTTGTCCTCGTCCTCGGCGAAGACGACGTTCGTGTAGCGCAGGCCGCCGTAGTTGGCCATGGTGCCGACGCCCGGCCGCGCGCCGCCGACATTCTGCTGCATGAGCCGGAGGGCGCGCCCGATGCTCGCCCCGGCGGGGCGCTGTGGGTCGGGACCGAGGCAGCCGAAGCCGGAGTTGAGCCGGATCTGCGGGCCGATCGGCCCATTGACGATGACCACCGGAAAGGCGCTGCCCGATGCCGCCTGGAGCTGCTCGCTGCCGGAGTCGGGATCGAGGAAGGCGTCCACCGCGGCCACCAGCACCGGCAGGTACTCGGGCCGCCCGCCCGCCATCGCGAGCGCGATGGCGCAGATCTCGACGGTGGCGACCCCGCCGCGCGGCGGAAACGTGCCGAGCACGTGCGCGCGCGGCAGCGTGCTGCCCCGCAGGATCCACTCCACGCGCTCGCGCGTGGCCGGCCACAGGGGCAGGCCGTCGCCCCACAGGTTCGCGATCATCAGATTGTTCGCCCTGACCAGGGCGTCCTCGAACGTCGCCCCGCGGACGGAGACCATGGGGATCTCCCCGCCCGCGTCGCCGGCCAGGTCCGACGTCCAGCGCGTCAGCCCGTCGTAGAACTCGCGCTTGCGCGCCTCGACCGGCGCGATGTCGCTGCCGGGCAGGAACAGCTCGATCGGGAAGGTCACCATGGCGGCGTCGGGCCCGAGCCCGAGGCCGGAGATGGCATTCTTCATGACGCCCACGAAATCCGCGCGCGTCAGCGTCACCGTCGGAATGCCTTGTGCTTCCAGCCTGGCGGCCGCCCGGCCGCACGCGGTTGCGCAAGACCCTCAGGCAGCGTTGCCGATGATGACGGCGTCGACGCCGCTCTGCTTGACCTGCGCCGCGGTCTCCTCGGTGCCGATCAGGGCATTGCCCTGCGGGAAGGCGTCGATCGGCAGCACCTCGATCCCGGCGAAATCGCGCTCGAGCAGCGTCTTGAGGAGCGGGAGCATGCGATAGGCCTGCCACTGCTCATTGCTGACGAAGCCGATGCGCTTGCCCTCGAGCGAGGCGAGTCGTGGCGCGTGCGGCTGCCTCGCCTCGAGCCGGCCGGACGGGTCATGGAATTCGAGCGTGACCATGGTCTCTCCTCAGCGTGGATGCTGAAAAGGCCGCATCTGCCGGAGTCGATACGACGCCCGGCGGCCGTGCCACTCGTGCTCTAGGAGCCGTCGGAGACGCTAGACATGGACGCCTCTGCGAGGCGGCGCCTCGAGGCGCCGCCTCGCATCTGGACCTTTTTGAGCATCCTGCGAGCTTCTGTCAGAAGCGGGCGAGCTCCTTGGCCACCGCGTCCTCCACCACCGTCCCCTTGTAGAAGTCGGGGTTGGCCGCGGTGTGCAGGCGGGCCGGGTTCGTGAAGAGGAACTCGCGGAGGTCGTCCTCGGTGATCATCCCGTGCTCGACGAGCTCGTAGGCCTCCTCGAGCACCTCGGTCATGTCGACGACGTCGAAGTGCCCGACGTCGGAGCTGAAGATCGGGCGCAGCCGGTGGTTCCCATGGGGGTCGAAGGCCCAGGCCGTCATCGGGTCGTCGGCCTCGCAGCCGAAGTAGAAGCGCTCGGCGAAGTGCTGCCGCAGCTCGTCGGCGGACTTCACCGGCACCCGCCCGAAGTCGTCGAAGGCGGGCTGCCGGTAGGCCCGGTCGGTCAGCTCCTCAGCCGTCTTGAAGGGCTCGGGGAGGGCGATGCAGCGGAAGATCTCCTCGGTCTTCTCCTCGTACACGCGCCCGCCGAACTGGCGGAAGAGCCGGGCCAGCTCCTGGCGATCGATATTGGTGGGGCGCGTCTGCGCCTCCATCGCCTCGCGGCGCCGCCGCTCCCAGTGCCCGACGAGATCGCTGACGAGGTTGCACGCCCAGCCCACGCCGCCCTCGAGGAAGGCGAAGCGCAGATCGGGGAAGCGGTGGGTCACGCCGCCGAGAATGAGGGCACGCGCGAAGGCGTGGCTGGCATTGGCGAAGTGACCGATGTGGTTGAACGTGAAGCTGTCGACCGACTCGCGGCCGTGCCAGCCCATGCTGCCGGAGTGCGCGGTGACCGCCACCTTCAGATCGAGACACGTGCGCCAGAACGGATCGTAGTCGTAGGCGCTCTCGAAGCCGAGCGAGTCGATGAACATGCGCCCGTGGGTCAAGGGATCGGCCACCAGCGCGGCCGCCGCCGGGACCGGGCGCCGCACGTGATTGGCGATCATCACCACCTTGAGCCCGAGCTCGCGGACGGCGTAGGTCGCCTCCTCGATCGCCTCCTCGGGCGTGTGCATCGGCACCACCGCCGCCGGCGTCATCCGGTCCTTGAACGGGGCGAACATCTCCGCGTTCATGCGGTTCACCGCGCGGGCCACCGCGCGCCGCAGCTCCTCGTCGGGATTCGACACGTAGAAGAGCCCGAGCGAGGTGTAGACCAGGGCGAAGTCGATGCCGAAGTCGTCGAGCCGCTCGTAGAACAGGCGCGGGATCATGGCGGTGGCCCGGTCGAGCGTGCGGGCGGGCTCACCCCACCACGTCGGCCGCATGAGGCGCCGGTCGAGCCGGTCGGCCGGAGAGATGTCGTACCAGGTGGTGTCGGACGCCTTCTTCATGAACTTCTCGACCGCGCCCGTCATCTTGGGCCCGGCGACCTGGCGGAGATAGTCGAGGAAGATCGGGATCGGCTCCAGCCAGTGCCCGTCCCCGTCGATCACCGGGTGAGTGAGCTGCGTCCGCACCTTCGCCGACTTCGAGTCCCGAGAATAGGCCATCGCGTCTCTCCTTGGGGTGGTGGACTCACGCTCCCTCTCCCGCCCCGGGGTGAGAGGAAGCTCCGCTAGGATATGGCGGACCACGCGGCCCGGGCAAGGGCAACCGGCGATGCACCCGTGGCCGGCACGCTACACCGGGAACAGCGACAGCGGGATCTCGCGAGCCAGGAGCTCGAAATCGGCGTGGTTCGCCGTGACCACCGTCGCCCCGTGGCGCACCGCGGTCAAGCCGATCAACGCATCGTTCTGGAAGTCCCGCCGCTTGCCGCGATCCCAGCCGCGAGCGTCTCCGATCACACGTATGAGCCGTCCGGCTTGCCACCAGTCGGCCGCCGTCGGCTCCCATTGCACGCGGGCGAGCCGGAACAGCGCATCCACGAGCCGTCCGGCCTCTCGCGTCCGGGCGCCCCGCCGGAGCTCGGACAGGACGACGGCGGAATGCCGGACGATGAATGCTCTGCGGACGTCGTCCAGCGCTCGCTGGTGGGCCCCGCGCTCCCAGTGGCCGATGTAGACGCTGCTGTCGATGATGGCCCAGGGCACTCTACGGGCTCTTGATGCTTCCGGGCTTGAGAATGCGGCGGCTCTGCTGCATGAAGCGCCAGAACTCTTCCATCTCGGCCGCACGCTCGAGGGACAGACGGACCACCTCGGCGTCCGTGGGCACACCTAGCGCCTTCTTGGCGCGCTTGAGCGTGCGCTCTTCGACGAAGAAGGATTTCCTCTTGAGGCCGGCGGTTCGGGCCATGCGTTCCTCCGCTCGAGCCCTGTCGGGCCCGTAGGCATACATGGTACGGATGATCGGCATACACGTCAACGCGCGTCAAGACCTCGGGCGGGTCGGCGCACGCGGTACATCGAGGGACCGTGTAACAGTTGACGGATGGACGCGACAAGGTATGATTGCCCATCCTCATGGTCAGAATGCAGTTCCCGATCAGTCTTGAAGGGAGACAGCCATGGCAGACCGGCTCGGACTCGCCATCATTCCCGGAACGGGTTGGCCCGCGCGAGAGATCCAGTCCGTCGCCCGCGAGGCCGAGGACGCGGGGTTCGACGCGATCTTCACGGCGGAGGTCAACAATGACGCGCTGGGGACCGCTCAGCTCATGGGCGCCGCCACCCGCCGCATCAAGGTAGGGACGTGGATCGCCAATATCTACCTGCGCCATCCCTACGTCTGCGCCCAGGGAGCCGCCCTGATCTCCGATCTCACGGGGGGACGCATGATCCTCGGGCTCGGCGTGAGCCACCAGCCGGTCAACGGGGCCCTCGGGATCGAGATGCCCTCCCCGGCGGCGGCATTGCGGCGCTACGTCACGGACGTGCAGCAGTGGCTTCGGGGCGAGGGCCCCGCGACCCACCTGCCCCAGCGCCCCGCCGCGCATCCCGTGCCCGTCCACTTGGCCGCCCTGACCTCGCAGGGCGTCGAGCTGGCGGGGGAGCTGGCCGACGGCGTCATGCCTTTCCTCTGGTCCGCGCCGCGCGTCGCGCAGAGCAAGCAGTGGGCGGCCAAGGGCCGGACCAAGGCGCCCGGACGGGCGCCGCTCGAGATCACCCTCGGGCTCCCCACCTTCATCGGCGAGGACGTGGAGGCATTGCGCACCGCCGCTCGCCAGAACCTCGGTCTGTACACGGCCCTCCCTTTCTTCCAGCGGCTGTTCCGCGCCAGCGGCTTCGCGGACGAGGCCGCCAAGGCGGAGCAGGGCGCGGGGCCCGCCTCGCTCAGCGACCGCCTGCTGGATGCGGTGTGCCTCATCGGGCCGATGGCGCGTTGCCGGGAGCAGCTCGCGGCGTTCCGCGCCGCCGGGCTCGATCTGCCGATCCTGGTCGCGCCGATTGGCGTCGACGGGGCGCGGGCGGTCATCGCGGCGTTCCGGCGCTGAGCCGGAGGCCCGAACGCCGTGAGGAGAATGTAGCGGATCAGTCATGACCGAGCAGCCGAGGCAGTGTGGCCGGTGCCAGCACGAGTTGCCTCCCGACGCCGCCTTCTGCCCGGAGTGCGGGGCGGCGATCGCCGCGCGCTGCGCGCAGTGCGGGACCGAGAATGCGCCCGGCCACAAGTTCTGCAAGAAGTGCGGCCAGGCGCTCGCCCCGGCACCGGCTCACGAGCGCGACGCCCGGTTCACCTCCCCCCAGAGCTACACGCCCAAGCACCTGGCCGACAAGATCCTCACCTCCAAGAGCGCGCTCGAAGGCGAGCGCAAGCAAGTCACCGTGCTCTTCTGCGATATCGCCAACTCGACCGCGCTCGCCGAGCGCCTCGGCCCGGAGCCGATGCACGATCTCCTCGACCAGTTCTTCGAGCTAGCGCTCGGCGAGGTGCACCGCTACGAGGGCACCATCAACCAGTTCCTCGGCGACGGGTTCATGGCGCTCTTCGGTGCTCCGATCGCTCACGAGGACGACGCCCGCCGCGCCGTCCTCGCGGCGCTGGGGATCGAGCGGCGCCTGCGCGACTGGCGGGCCGAGAAGGCCGACCGGGCGACAGGCACCATCCAGGTGCGCATGGGGCTCAATACCGGGTTCGTCGTCGTCGGCCGGATCGGCGACAACCTGAGAATGGACTACACCGCGGTCGGGGACACCACCAACCTCGCGGCGCGGCTCGAGCAGCTCGCCGAGCCCGGGGCGATCCTGATCAGCGAGACCACGCACCGGCTGGTCCAGGGCATGGTCCGCACCGAGCGCCTCGAGCCCCTCAACGTCAAGGGCAAGAGCGAGCCGGTGCTCGCGTGGCGCCTCCTCGGGCTGGGTCCACGGCGGTCTCCCCTCGAAGAGCGGCCCAGCCGGTCGCTCGGGGAGTTCGTCGGACGCCAGCGCGAGATCGGGGTGCTTCAGGACCTGTTCGCCCAGGTCGTCGCGGGCCAGGGACAGGTCGTGGGCGTGGTGGGCGAGCCGGGGATGGGCAAGTCGCGGCTGCTCCACGAGTTCCGGGGCCTGCTGGCGGCGGAACGGGTCACGCTCCTCGAGGGACGCTGCGTCTCCTACGGCAGCTCGATCCCGTACTTGCCGTGGATCGACATCCTCCGGAGCAACTGCGGGATCGCCGAGAGCGACGGCCCGGCCGCGGTGGCCGACAAGGTCGCGCTGGCCCTGCGCGAGGTCGGCATGAATCCCGACGAGGCCGCGTACCTCTTGGCCCTGCTCGGCGTCAAGGAGGGCACGGAGGCGCTCGACGCCCTCAGCCCGCAGGCGATCAAGGCGCGCACCTTCGAGACGCTCCGCCAGTTGAGCCTCAAAGGCAGCCGCCGGCGGCCGCTCGTCTTCGTCGTCGAGGACCTGCACTGGATCGACCAGACGTCCGAGGAGTACGTGGCGTCTCTCGTGGAGAGCCTGACCGCGGCGCCGATCCTCCTCGTCACGACCTACCGGCCGGGCTACCGGCCTCCGTGGATGGATCGCTCCTACGCCACCCAGATCACCCTGCGCCCTCTGGGCCGCCAGGACAGCCTGGCCGTCGTGCGCTCGGCCTCGCCGTCGGACACGCTCTCCGGCGCGCTGTCCGAGACCATCCTCGGCAAGGCCGAAGGCAACCCGTTCTTCCTCGAGGAGCTGGCGCTCGCCGTCACCGGGGACCGCCGGGCGGACCAGGCGATCCCCGACACCGTCCAGGGCGTGATCACGGCGCGGATCGACCGCCTCTCGGAAGGGACCAAGCGCCTCGTGCGGACGGCCTCCGTGATCGGACGCGAGTTCTCCGTGAAGCTCCTCGACAAGATCTGGGACGGCGGCGGCCCGCTCCACCCTCACCTGCTCGAGCTCAAGCGCCTCGAGTTCGTCTACGAGCGCGCCGGCGGCGAGGAACCGGTCTACGTCTTCAAGCACGCGCTCACCCAGGACGTGGCGTACGAGGGGCTCTTGACTCACCGCCGCCAGGTCCTCCACGGCGGGGCGGCGCGGGCCCTCGAGGAGATCCACGCCGATCGGCTGGACGAGGTCTACGGCGCCCTCGCCTTCCACTACGCGCGATCGGAGTTCGCGGACAAGGCGGTGGCCTACTTGATGTTGATGGCGGACAAGGCCGCGCGCGTCTACGCCAATGCGGAGGCCCTGGCCCACCTCGGCGAGGCTCTCGCGCATCTCGAGCGCCTGCCGGCGGACCGGGAGCGGGATCGGCTCGCCGTCGAGGTGGCGCTCCGGCAGGCGTTCTCCCTGTACTTCCTGGGGCGCTTCGAGGAGAGCGTCGATCTCCTCCATCAGCAGCAGGACCGACTGGAGCAGCTCGACGACCCCTCCCTCGCCGGGCGTTATCACTTCTGGCTCGCCCATATGCAGAGTCGGCTGGGGAACCAGGCGCTGGCCACCCGGAGCGCCCGGCGCGCCATCGAGGAGGCCAATCGCTGCGGGGACGAGGCGACGCTCGGCAAGGCCCACGGCCTGCTCGCGCTGGAGGGTTACTGGTCAGGTCAACCGGCGGAAGGGATCGAGCACGGGCGCCAGGCCGTGGCGCTGCTGGAACGGGCGCCCGGCCAGCAGTGGTTCCTCGGGATGGCGCATTTCTACGTGGCGGTCAACTACCTCCAGACCGGTGCCTTCGATGACGCTCTTCGCGCCGCCGCCCGCGCTCACGCGGTCGGAGAAGCCATCGCGGACCCGCGCCTCGGGTGCTACGCGGCGTTCACGGAAGGATGGGTCCACGCGATGCGGGGCGACGGCGAGAGCGCGGCCGAGTCCTGCGAGCGGAGCCGGAAGCTG
Source organism: uncultured Candidatus Rokubacteria bacterium (assembly GCA_963840495.1). GTDB lineage: Bacteria > Methylomirabilota > Methylomirabilia > Rokubacteriales > CSP1-6 > CAWIZN01. The sequence goes on along the minus strand of CAWIZN010000033.1, from coordinate 8,142 downwards.
TCAACGGATCCCGTCAGCCATATGTACGCCTCCGGGTTCCTGGGCTACGTCCACGTCGAGAGGGGAGAGCCCGCCGAGGCGATCGCGCTGCTCGAGCACGCCGTCCAGGAGCTCGCGCGGTTCGGCTTCCCGCAGTGGCACGGCATGTTCACCGCCTCACTGGCCGAGGCCTATCGGCTCGCCGGCGACGCCGCGCAGGCGCAGACCCTCGCCCACCGGGGGCTCGAGATCGCCCGGGGCGCCCGGTACTGGTTCGGCGTCGGCTATGCCCAGCGGGTCCTGGCCCGGATCGCCCGGTCGGCGGATGCGCTCGACGAGGCCGAGTCCGAGCTCACCGAGGCGCTCGAGACGTTCCAGTCCATCGGCGCGGAGTTCGAGGTTGCCCGTGTCCGACTTGGAACTGGCCGACCTCGCCGGTCACCGGCGGGACCGGGAGCGAGCGCGAACGCATCTCGAGCCCGCCCGCCGGACGTTCGAGCGCCTGCGCGTCCCGCGCTACCTCGATCGGGCCGACCGGCTCGCGCGCGAGCTCGGGCTGACGAGAGACTGACAACCGGGGAGTCTGGGAGCCACAGCAGCTCGCGGCAAACGGGCATTCAGCCACCGAGGCTACCCGGCAACCGCGCTACAATTGACTGCATGGGCGAGCAACGGGACAGCGTTCCGCAGGTCCCGGCTTCCCTGCAGGAGCCGTTCCGGTCAGCTCTGGTGGCCGCCGCGGACGCCTGGACCGCCGACCTGGGCGACCGCCTCGTCTCGATCGTACTGTTCGGGTCCGTCGCGCGCCGACAGGCGCGTCCGACCTCAGACATCGACCTCGTCCTGGTGGCCGAGGGGCTCCCGCGTGGATTGGCGGATCGCCGGCGCCCATTCCTCGAGTCCTGGGAGCGTGCGCGCACAGCGCGGGCGCTGCCGCCTGTCCAGTGGAACCTGGTCACCAAATCGACGGCCGAGGCCCGGTTCCGCAGCCCCCTTTACCTGGACATCGTGGAGGAGGGCGTCCTGATCCTTGACCGGGACCGCTTCTTCGAAGGGGTGCTTGCGGGAATGCGGGCACGCATGCGCGTGCTGGGGAGCCGTCGCGTCTTTCTCGACGACGGCACGTGGTACTGGGACCTGAAGCCGGACTTCCGCTTTGGCGAGGTCGTCGAGATATGACGAGCTCGCGCATGGGCCGCCTCTACGTGGACGAGGCGCGCGGGCGAGTGGCCCTGGTTCAGGTCGCCATCGAGAAAGGCCTCTGGGCGGCCACGGTGCGCGAGGCTCAGGAGTGCGTCGAGCTCTTCTTGAAGGGCGCCCTCCGCCTGGTTGCCGTCGAACCGGCCCGGACTCACGACGTCGCGGAGATGCTCCGACGAGAAGTCAACCGCTTCCCTGAGTGGTTTCGCGCGGCGGTCGATCGCCTCGCTACGATCTCGACGGAAATGGCCGGTGATCGCGGCCTCGCTTTCTACGGTGACGAGCGCCAGGAGCTCGGGCCGCAGGAGCTATTTGACGAGGCCGACGCGCGGCGGGCAGTTCGGAATCTGGAGCTCGTGGCGCAGCTCTGCGAGCGCCTCCTGTCCGAATCGACCTGACCTGCCGCACTCGCTCGGCGGCGCAGGTCGTGAAGCTGCTGCCTGCGCCCTCGGCTCGCTCGCCCTCGCCACACGTTCACGGTTCGTCTCGCTCGCATCGGCAGCGAGAGTGGAACCCTCTGACCATTCCCTTGACAGCATATTCCTTTAGAGGCATAGTCTGTCAGTGGAATGGGAGGTCGAGTACACCGACCAGTTCGAAACATGGTGGGACGGTCTCACGGCCGAGGAACAGGACTCCATCGCGGTAGGTGTCGGGCTGCTTCGGGCGCACGGCCCGGCACTCCGGCGGCCACACAGCGGTTCGATCCGAGGGTCGGCCTATCCAAACATGCGGGAACTCGTGGTACAGCACGCCGGCCATCCTTACCGAGTGCTCTATGCCTTCGATCCCCGGCGGGTCGCCATCCTGCTGATCGGTGGCGACAAGACGGGGGATGACCGCTGGTACGACGTCAATGTCCCGCTGGCGGATCGGCTGTACGAGGAGCATCTGGAGACCCTGAAGCGAGAGGAACACAGGCGGGACGCGCAGTAGTCACGAACAGGAGCGAAATGATGGCAAAGAACTTCAGGCAGCTAGAAGCGAAGATGGGCCCGGAGCGGCGGGCGAAGGTGGCGGCGCGGGTCGAGGCGCTGCTGCGCGACATGCCGCTTGACGAGCTCCGCGAGGCGCGGGCGATGACTCAGGAACACCTCGCGAAGATCCTCAACGTCAAGCAATCTGCCATCTCGAAGATGGAGCGGCGCGCCGACATGTACGTGAGCACGCTCCAGGACTTCGTGAAGGCGATGGGTGGGCGGCTCGAGATCCGGGCCGTGTTCCCGGATGGGGCGGTGCGGATCACCCAGTTCAGCGAGCTGGCGAAGGCGAGGTAGCCAGGCTCCGATACGGATCGGGTCTATCGTCCCACGCTGAGACACTGCGGACATGACCGCGCGTTGACACGGCGGCGAGCGCTGGTGTCTAGTGGGGGGCGCAATCCGGACGATGCGATGCGCGCGACCGGCGCATCCCGAGAACATGCCCTGCGCCGAAAGGACGATGCCATGACGCGACGAATCGTGACGGCGACGACTCTTGCCCTCCTCGGCTGTGTGCTCACCGCGGGCCTCCTCGGCGCGCAGCCCCGGCCCGAGGCGATCGACCCCGAGGCCGAGCTGGTCGTGGCCATGCCCGACGACACCCAGAACATGGACCCGCGGCTCGGCATGGGCTCCGTCCGATCGACCTATATCCGGCAGGTGTTCGAGAGCCTCGTCGACACGGATCCCCAGGGGCGCCCGGTGCCTGGCCTGGCCGTGTCGTGGAAGCCGGTGGGCGACACCACGTGGGAGTGGGCCCTGCGCCCCGGCGTTCGGTTCCACGACGGCGAGGCGTTCAACGCGGACACCCTGGTCTTCAACCTCGACCGGATGTTCAAGAAGAACCTGGACAAGTGGAACATCAAGGACGTGCCCACCGCGGGCTTCGACCGGACCTATCCGTTCGTCTCGCGCTGGGAAAAGGTCAATGACCTGACCGTGCGCATCCACACCACCGAGCCCGCGCCGACGCTCTGGGACTTCATCGGCCGCGAGCCTCTGGTGCCCAAGGACTACACGATCAAGAACGGCATCGACGGCCTGAACGAGCGCCCGGTGGGAACGGGGCCGTGGCGGCTCGTCGAGTGGAAGCGCAAGGACTCGATGCGCCTCGAGCGCTGGGACGGCTACTGGGGAGCGAAGCCCCAGGCGCGGCGCCTTCGCTTCCAGGTGATCCCCGAGGCCGCCGCGCGGCTCGCCGCCCTCCGGGCCGGGCAGGTCGCGGTGGTCGACTCGGTGCCCCCGCTCGACGCCAGCGTGCTGGCGCGCGATGGCGCCATCAAGGTCGCCTCCAGCCCGCAGAAGCTCATCTGCCGGCTCTACCTGAACGGCCGCCCCAAGGAGGCCTTCGACTCGGGCGGCAAGGACGGCCTGTTCGCCGACGTGCGTGTCCGCCAGGCGCTCGCCCTCGCCGTCAACCAGGACGCGATCGTCAAGAAGCTCTTCCACGGCTACGCCCAGCCGAACGCCTCGCCGGTCTCCACGGTGTCCCATCGGCTACGCGGCCCAGGAGGCCTACCCCTACGACCCGAAGCGCGCGCAGGCGCTGCTCGCCGAGGCGGGCTGGAAGGACACGAACGGCGACGGCATCCTCGACAAGGGCGGCGAGATGCTCGCGCTCCAGCTCCTGTTTCCCGCCAAGCACTATGGCCAGGGCTTCGACGAGACCACGCCGGCGGTGGCCGAGATGCTCAAGGCGGTCGGCGTCAAGGTCGACATCAAGCTGGTGGACTTCGCCACCCTGCTCCAGACGGTGACCAAGGGCACGCTGCCGTGGAATGGCGGGTTCACCGCGTGCCGCACCAGCAATAACCTCGATGCCGACGACTACGTGCGCGACTGGGCCTCGGTCACCCTGATCAACTGGGCGCCGTTCCCGCCGGAGCTGGCCGACCTCTACAAGGCGACCCGCCGCGAGCTCGACCCCAAGAAGCGGCTCGCGCTCCTCGCCGACCTCCAGAAGAAGGTCCGCGACTGGACGCCGGTCATTCCCCTCTACCAGGAGATCAGGATCTACGCGCTGAGCCCCCGCGTCGTGGGCTTCCAGCCGCTGTCCGAGCTGCACATGGACTTCCGCCCCGTCGGCTTGCGGAAGTAGCGGAGGCGATGCGGCGGTTCCTCCTGCGGCGCCTCGTCCACGCCGTCATCGTGGTGTGGGGCGTCGTGACCGTCGTCTTCTTCCTCGTCCGCCTGACCGGCGATCCCGCCGCGTTCCTCGTCGACCAGGCCGCCACGCGCGAGGAGGTGGCCGCGGTGCAGCGGCAGCTCGGGCTCGATCGGCCCGTGGCTCGTCCAGTATCTCGACTTCCTGGCCGCGGTGCCCCGCGGCGACTTCGGCACGTCCATCCGCGAGCGCCGCCCCGCCATGGTCATGGTCTTCCAGCACTTCTGGCCGGCCACCGTGGAGCTGGCCGCGGCCGCCATCGCGCTCTCGACGGTATTCGCTATCCCGCTCGGCATCGTCTCGGCCACGCGCAAGGACCGCGCCGCCGACCACGCGAGCCGCATCGCGTCGCTCTTTCTCCAATCCATGCCGGGCTTCTGGTTCGGGCTGATGCTGATCCTGATCTTCGCGGTGGAGCTCAAGGGATTGCTGCCCGCCTATGGGTCGGGGAGCCTGCGCCATCTGATCCTGCCCGCCGTCGCGCTCGCCGCCGCTCCCCTCGCTCAGAACGTGCGGCTCATCCGCGCCGGCATGCTCGAGGTGCTCCAGCAGGACTACATCCGCACCGCCCGCGCCAAGGGGGCGCCGGAGCGCCTCGTCCTCTACCGCCATGCGCTCAAGAACGCGGCCCTGCCGTTCGTGACCGTCGCCGGCCTCTCCCTCGGCTTCATGCTGAGCGGGGCCATCATCATCGAGACCGTGTTCTCGTGGCCGGGCCTCGGGCGCCTCCTGGTCCAGGCCGCCTCCGCCCGCGATTTCCCGGTGATCCAGGCCGGCGTCTTCCTCTTCGGGGTGATCTTCGTCCTCGTCAACCTGGCCGTCGACCTGCTCTACGCCGTGGTGGATCCGCGGGTGCGCCTGTCGTGACGGGCGCGGCCGCCGCGGCCCGGCGCCTGGGGCGTGACTGGCCGGCCCTGCTCGGGCTCGCCGTCATCATCCTGAGCACCGTCGCCGCGGTGGCGGCGCCGGCGCTCGCGCCCACCGACCCGGTGAAGAACGACCTCCTCGCACGCCTGACCCCGCCGATGTGGGTGACGGGCGGCGACCGGGCGCATCCGCTCGGCACCGATACGCTCGGCCGCGACGTGCTGAGTCGGCTGCTGTACGGGGCCCGCGTGTCGCTCGTGGTCGGACTCACCGCCGTGGTCCTCGCCGGGGCGGCGGGTGTGGTGCTCGGGCTCATCGCCGGCTACTACCGCGGCTGGCTCGACGACGTCCTGATGCGCGTCGGCGACATCCAGCTCGCCTTCCCCGTGCTGCTCCTCGGCGTCGCGCTGCTGTCCGTGCTGGGCGCGAGCCTCGGCAACCTCATCGCCGTGCTCGCCCTGAGCGGCTGGGTGACCTACGCGCGGATCGTGCGCGGGGAAACGCTGTCGCTCGCCGAGCGCGAGTTCGTCGCGGCGGCGCGCGCCCTCGGCGCCGGCGACGGCCATGTGATCCGCCGGCACATCCTCGTCAATGTCTGGCCGCCGATCATCGTCGTCGCGACGTTCTCCGTGGCCCGCGTGATCATCGCCGAGGCCTCGCTGTCGTTCCTCGGCCTCGGCATCCCGCCCCCGGCGCCAAGCTGGGGCGCGATGCTCGACGAGGGGCGCAACTACCTCACCACGGGCTGGTGGCTCGCCCTGTTCCCCGGCCTCGCGATCCTCGCGGTGGTGCTCGGCATCAACCTGGTCGGCGACTGGCTCCGCGACCTGCTCGACCCGCGCCTCGAGCGCGGGATGTGAGCCCGTGGCCGCGCGCACCGATATCGAGTACGCTCCGGCAGCACGGGGAGGCGATGTATCCGAACGGACGCATTGACCCGGGCGCAGGCTGCCGATACCCTCAGCAGCAGTGGAGATGGCGGAGCATGGGTGAACCGGCGATCGGCACGCGGAAGTGGACGCGGCTGGAGTACGACCGACTGGTGGAGGCCGAGATTCTCGGGCCGGAGGACCGGATCGAGCTGCTCGGCGGCCAGATGATCGTCAAGGAGCCGCAGTACAGCCCTCACGCCACGGCGATCCAGCTCGTCCAGCGTACTCTTGACCGGGCATTCGGCCCGGGCTGGAGCGTGCGGCCCCAGCTTCCCATTGCCCTTGCCGAGGATTCGGAGCCGGAGCCTGATGTCTGCGTGGTGCGGGGCGATCCGCGGGACTACCGCGATGCGCACCCCGAGCGCCCGGTACTGATCGTCGAGGTGTCGCTGTCGCGCCTCGGTTTCGACCGGGAGCACAAGGGCAGCCTCTATGCCCGGGCGGGCATCACCGACTACTGGATTGTCAATCTCCCGGATCGGCGCGTCGAGATCTACCGCGAGCCCGTGCCGGACGGCGCGGCATCCTTCGGCTGGCGCTACGGACGCTCGGCCACCCTCGGCCCCGACGAACGCATCGCCCCGCTGGCGGCCCCGGCAGCGGAGATCGCCGTCGCTGATCTGCTCCCGTAGCAAGCACCGGCTGCCGGCGATCTACGGCGCTTACTTGGCCTTGAGCTTCAAGTCCTCGTACGGGCTCGAGTACGGGTGGCTGGTGATGAGCGTCAGGCCTGACTCCGCCACGCGCGGCCCGTGCCCGTTCAGGAACGCCAGCTCCCAGATCGGCGCGACCATCGCCTTGTCGTGGATCATCTGCTGGATCCGGTGCAGGGTCGCTTCCCGCTTCTTGGCGTCCCGCTCGCCCGCCTGCTCGCTGAGCAGGCCTTCGATGTCGGGGTAACTCCCGTAGGTGAAGGCGCCCCCGGCGGCCACGAAGGAGTCGAGCCGCGTGGCGGCGCTCCCGAACGCGCCGCTGGCCGTCTGGATGATGTTCTTCAGCTTCTTCTGGCTGTTCTGCGCGATGAACGCCGCCCGCTCGAGCGGGCGGAGCTGAGTCCGGATGCCCGCCGCCCTCAGGTAGTTGACCACGGCCTCGGCCAGGTTGGCGTAGGAGGCGTCGCAGTAGTAGTCGCCGGCATCGAGCCCGTTCGGGTACCCGGCCTCGGTGAGGAGCTGCTTGGCCTTCTGCGGGTCGTACGACGGCGGGGGCGGCGGCCAGAAGGCCTCGAAGGTGTGCGGGATCATGCTCCCGGTGATCTTCGAGAAGCCCAGGGTCTCGGCCTGGTTGATGGCCTGCCGATCGATGGCGAGATTCGCGGCGAGCCGCACGCGCCGGTCCGCCCACGGCGACTTCGGGTCCCATTGCTCGGCGAAGACGAGCCAGAACGTCCCCGGGGGATAGTTCGGCTTGAGCGTGAGCCCCGGGGTCCGCTGGAGATCCTCGGCCAGCGCGCCCCGGATCGAGTAGGCGATGTCGGCCTCGCCGCGCTTGAGCATCGCCAGGCGGGTCGACTCGTCGGGCACCGACTTGAACACCAGGCGCTTCACGCTCGGGACCTTGCGCCAGTACTGCTCGTTGGCCTCGAGCACCAGCTCCACCCCCGGCGTGAACGAGACGAACTTGTACGGGCCGGCTCCCACCGGCACCTTCTTGAACCCGTCATCGCCGACCTTCTCGACATACTTCTTGGGCACGATCCAGCCGGCGCCGGTGGCCGGCGTGCCGTAGAAGGTCAGGAAGTCGGGCCACGGCTGCTTCAGGCGAAAGCGAACCCGCTGCGGATCGACGACCTCGACGGCGGCGACGCGCGCCTTGAAGTGGCCTGACGAAGCCCCCCGATACCGCTCGAAGGAGAACTTGACGTCCTCGGCCGTCACCGGGTCGCCGTTGTGAAACCGCACGCCCTTGCGCAGGACGAACTCGTAGGTGAGCCCGTCGGGCGAGACGCTCCACGACTCGGCCAGGCACGGCGCTTGCGGGTTGCCCGGCATCGGCTTCACGAGCGCGTCGTGCAGGG
>CAWIZN010000032.1:0-18887 GCA_963840495.1 uncultured Candidatus Rokubacteria bacterium | reverse complement strand
GGGCGATGCGTCCGCAGTTGACGAGGGCGTCGTCGTAACAGACCATGATCCACCATGAAGCTCGGGACGTCCTTGCGCTTTCTCTTCCCCACCTCGCCCCGGACCCACGAGGCATTCAGGCGCGCGCTCGCCGCAGTCCCCGCCGGCTCCTTCATCGAGCGGCCGATGGGGGCGTACGATACCGCCGAGCAAGCGCGCAACTGGCTGGAGGTGGCGGCGGCCGCCCGCGCCGCCGGCCTCGACGGCCTGCTCGTGGGGGACAACCACGCCGTGCCCGCCGCCTACGCCAACTGCTTCGCCCCCGTGCCGTCGCTCGCGCGGCTCATGGCCGTCACCGGCGACATGCCGGTGGGCATGGTCCTCCTCGCCCCCTTCTACGAGCCCATCGTGCTGGCGGAGCAGATCGGGACGCTGGCGGCGTTCGCGGAGGGCCCGCTCATCGTGACGCTGGCGCTGGGCGGCCGCGCCCAGACCTTCGCTGCCTTCGGTCGAGAGCAGAAGAGCCGCGTCGGTAGGCTCGAAGAGCTGGCCGCCATCCTGCGCCCGCTGCTGGCCGGCGAGCGCGTCACCTTCCATGGCCGCTACTGCACCGTCGAGGGAGCGCAGGTCAGCCCGCTGCCGCGCGTGCCCGTTTCGCTCTGGATTGCGGGCACCGTGCGGGCCGCCGCCGAGCGCGCAGGACGGCTGGGTGACGGCTGGCTCACGGGCCAGAACGCTCCGCCGAATGACCTGAAGGAGCAGCTCGAGACGTATCGCGAGTCGGCGGCTCGCGCCGGTCGGCGGGCTCTGCCCGTGCTGCGCCGCGACATCTTCGTCGGCGACAGCGACGCCGACGCAGCCGCGGTGGTGGACCCGATCCTTGCCGAGGGCTATCGCGGGACGGGCCGGGACACGCTGCTCGTCGGCGGGCCGGCGACGGTGGTGCAGCAGCTTCGAGAATACCGTCTGATGGGCTTCGAGCACGTGATGGTGCGCCACATCACCGGGGACCATGTCCAGATGCTCGAGTCCTTCGGGCGGATCGGCCGGCACGTCATGCCGGCCATTCGCGACCTCTGACCCGGACGGGACGGCTCACGCCGGCGGCGCCATGCGATCCGGAACAGCCGGGGGTAGCGTGCGAAGCGCCGAGTTCGTCCTGGCGCTGCTCATCGCGGTTTCCGCGCTCGTCACGATCGCGCGCCGCCTCGGCATCGCTTATCCGATCTTCCTGGTCATCGGCGGCCTGCTGCTCGGGCTCGTGCCGGGCCTGCCGCGGCCCGAGGTCGAGCCAGACCTCATCTTCCTCCTCGTCCTGCCGCCGATCCTCTACACGACGGCCTTCTTCACGCCGCTGCGCAGCCTGGGCGCGAACCTGGGCAATATCTCCTCCCTCGCGATCGGCCTGATCATCGCGACCGCGGGAGCGGTGGCTGTCGTCGCGCACGCGCTGATTGCGGGCATCACGTGGCCCGTCGCGCTGGCGCTCGGCGCGATCGTCGCGCCGTCCGACTCGATCGCGGCCGCCGCCATCGTCGCGCGGCTCGCCGTGCCGCGACGGATCGTGACGCTCCTCGAAGGGGAGAGCCTGCTCAACGACGCGACGGCGCTGACGATCTACCGAATCGCCGTCGCGGCCGCGGTCGGGGGCGCGCTCTCCTGGACGGGGGCGCTCACGACCTTCGCCGTCGCGGGGCTGGGCGGGTGGGCGATTGGCCTGGCGGTGGGGTGGGTGATCGCGCAGATCCGATCGCGCATCGAGGACACGCCCGTGGAGATCACGATCTCCCTCCTCACGCCGTATGCCGCCTTCCTCCCGGCCGAGCAGCTCGGCGCCTCCGGCGTGATCGCGACGGTGGTCGCCGGCCTGTACCTCGGCCGTCGTGGCTCGCAGATCATGGGCGCCGACGTCCGGTTGACGGGGCGTGCCGTGTGGGAGACCGTCACGTTTCTCCTCTACGGGTTCGTCTTCATCCTCACCGGGCTCGAGATGCCGCAGCTCCTGCGCTCGCTCACGCCCTCGACCGCGATCCAGCTCGTCGGCATCGGCGTCGCGGTGACCGGTGTCCTGGTCGCCGTCCGGGCGCTGTGGATCTTCGCCACCGCCTATGTGCCGCCGCTCCTGCGCGGACAGCCCCGCACACCGCACCTGTTCGCGCATTCGCTCGTCTTGTCCTGGGCCGGCATGCGCGGCGTGGTCTCGCTCGCCGTCGCGCTCGCGCTTCCGCTCTCCCTCCCGGAGGGCGGGCCGTTCCCCGCGCGCGACGCACTCCTCGTCGTGACGCTGACGGTCATCGTGCTCACGCTCGTGGGCCAGGGGCTGACGCTGCCGTGGCTCATTCGATCGCTTCGACTCGGCGCCGACGTCGAGGTCCGCGAAGAAGAGGCCAGCGCCAGGCAGGAGCTCGTCCAGGCCGCCACGCGGCGGATCGATCAGCTCTACGAGGTCTGGCCGGGGCACCGCCCGCTTCTCGATCGGCTGCGGGACATGTATCGGGACCGTTCCGAGCACGTCGAGCGGCAGCGCGATCCGTCGACCGACGGGGAGGATCGAGAGCTCATCGAGCACCGCGAGATCAGGCGCACGGTCATCGACTCGGAGCGCGAGGCGCTCCTGCGCCTTCGGGCCGAGGGCGCGATCGACGACGACGTGATGCGAAGCCTCGAGCGCGAGCTCGACCTCGAAGAGCAGCGAATGGACGCGTGACCCCCGCCTATCCCTCCGGCCAGGGCTCCAGCAGGCGATAGGTGACCTGGCCCATGGCGACGAGCTGCCCGGAGACGGCAGAGGTGACGTGGACGGTACTGAGATCAGCAGGCTCCGGCAGATCGCGTGGCCGGCCCGGGTGGAGAGCGCCACGTCGAGGAAGGCCAGATCGCGGCCTCGCCGCAGGACCCGCGCCTCCGCCACCACGTCCTCCTCGGTTGCCGCGGCGAGGTACTGCACCGAGAGATCGACGCAGCCGAGGTGTGGCGCCGCCTCGAGATCGACGTCCGTCCAGGCCGCCAGTGTCGCGGCCATGGTCAGAGCGAGGCGCTCGCACCGCCATTCAGGACGCCGCCCGCGTTCATGTGCTCGGGACGATACGGCAGCACGACGACGGCGCGATCGGGCGCCACCTCGCTCGATGGTGAGGCCGAGACATTCCGCAAACGGGTCCCGGGCAAACCGTGCGCGCGCCTGCTGGACACGCCGGAGCGTTCCGCTGCCGTCATCGCCATGCCGGCGGCCGTCGTATCGCGCTCATCCGCGCGGTCAGCGAGAGATCGGAAAGGGTCGCCGAATGATAAGGCAGGAGGCAGCGATGACGAAGGCGAAAGCTGCCGCTCACTCCCGCCGGGCAGAGCAAGGGGGGCGCGTGAAGCAAGCTGGGCCCCGTCGATCAGTCGCGCTGCCGGCCCGTTCGATCCCCTGACGTCGCTCCGCTTCGGGAATCGACTAAGGAGGAGGAAGCGACAGAAACCCCTCCATCCGTTCCGACGACTGACTGGCCGAGCAGGGCCCGAGGCGCATTGCCACAGCAATGCGCGTGCCGAATACGTCCCCTGGACGGCGTCGCACGAAAAGCGCGTCATCGAGCGGCTTATGCCCTGTCCGGGCGCCCAGGCTGGCTCTTCATCGCCTGCGCCGGGAACATGTCGCCGTGTAGTATCGACCGGGTGCCCCAAAATGATCCTGTGCCGGCAGCATGCGTGATCGATGGGTCGAAAGAGCCTGGTCTGGATCGGAATGACCGTCGGCTCGGCGCTCGGAGGTTACCTGCCGGCGCTATGGGGCGGGGACCTCTTCTCGTTCTCGTCGCTGATCCTGAGCGGCGTGGGCGGCATCCTTGGCATCTGGCTCGGCGATCGGTTCAGCGAGTAGCGTCACGAGGCCTGAGATGACGTTCACTTGGTTCCCGGGCCACATGCGCAAGGCCCTGCGCCGGATCGAATCCGACGCCCTCTTGGTCGACCTGGTGCTGCTGCTCCTGGATGCTCGAGCGCCCGCCACGTCCCGCAATGCGACCCTGGAAAAGACTCTCCTGGGCCGGGGCAAGCGACTTCTCTTCGTGCTCAGCAAAGCCGACATGGCCGACCCGGCTGTCACTCAGGCGTGGGTGCGCGATCTGCAAAGAGACGGGCAGGACGCCGTGGCCGTCTCGGGAGCGACCGGCGCAGGGCGTGCCGGCCTGCTGCAGATCCTCCAGGCGCGCCACAAGGTGTCGCTGGACGTGGCACGACGCCGCGGCATCCAGCACGCCATGCTGCGCTGCATGGTTGTGGGTGTTCCCAACGTGGGGAAGTCCACGCTGATCAACAAGCTCGCCGGCTCTGCCCGGGCGAAAACCGGCAAGCGTCCCGGGGTAACCCGCGGACCGCAGTGGGTACAGCTCGCCGACGGCATCGAGCTTCTCGACACCCCGGGCGTGATGCTGCCCGGCCGGCTGGGTCCCGAGAGCCTGCTGTCCCTCGCCGTTACGGGGACGATCAAGGAGGAAGTGCTGCCTCTAGACGACTTGGCACCTCGCCTGGCGGCGCTGATCCAGGCTCGGGGCTTCAGCTCACACGCGTTTGGGGACGGGCTCCCGCCTCCCGAGGGAGCACCCTGGCACGAGTGGCTGCAGGCGCTCTGCCGGGCTCGGGGTTTTCTCTTGCCCGGCAGCGAGCTCGACGAGCGCCGCGCCGTCCTGTTTCTGCTCAAAGCCCTGAGGGACGGCCGGTGGGGACCGTTCACCCTGGAGCGCCCGGAGGGGAAGGCTTAGCCTAGAGGCCTGTCGGAGAAACCCGCCTAGAGCGATGAGAAGGGTCCAGCTGCAGGCGCGCCCGAGGCAGGCAACGCCCTCGCGCAGGATCCGGGGCCATGTCCGGGGCGCGAGGCAGTTCCGCGCTACGTGGAAGGGGGGTCGGAGCGCCGTACCTCCGCAGATGGGCCCTTATCGTCGCTCAGACCCAGCCGAGCTCCTTCATGGCGAGTCCGGCATGCCAGATCTTCGTCATGTGCCTGATCTTTTCACCGTCGAACTCCATCACATACACATAGTCCGATCGGAGGCTCTTGCCGGTCGGCGGGCAGGGGCCGCCCTGACCCGTATGAGTGCCGAAGAAGACGGCGTAGGCACAGACGCTCTTCCGCTCAGCATCGGTGGCGAACGACTTCAGCTCGTATCGTCCATCCGGAATGAATGTCAGCAAGCCTTTCATCCAGTCCGCATACTGTTGCAGGGTCCGCACGTCGGCGAGTGGCTCGGCCTGCGCAGAAAACGTGGCCTGGTCTTTACAGTACTTCTTGCACGTCTCCCAACCTTTCCCGGCTTCGCAGGCTTCGAAGAAATCCTTCGCAATTCCTGTCATCGATGTCATGGGCGGCGCTCCCTTCACTATTGACGGGCTACAGCACGGCCTCGATGAGGGAGGGGCCGCGGGTGGCCAGCGCCGCGGCGAACTGGCGGTTGAACTCCTCCGCGGTGGTCGCGCGGGTGGCCTCGACCCCCATGCCGCGCGCCAGCGCCACCCAGTCCAGATCGGGGCGGCCGATGTCGAGCATGTCCACCGCCTTCCGCCCCGGCGTGCCCGCGCCGACATTGGCCAGCTCGCCGCGCAGAATCGCGTAGGTGCGGTTGGCGAACACCACCGTCGTCACGTCGAGGCCCTCGCGCGCCTGCGTCCAGAGCGCCTGGAGCGTGTACATGCCGCTGCCATCGCCTTCGAGGCAGACGACCTTGCGGTCGGGGCAGGCGACGGCGGCGCCGGTGGCGAGCGGCATTCCGAGGCCGATGGAGCCGCCCATATTGTTCAGCCAATCGTGCGGGGGCGCGCCGGCGGTCTGCTTGAAGAAGCTGCGTCCCGTCGTCACCGATTCGTCGGAGACGATGGCGCCTTCGGGCAAGAGGGCGCCGAGGGACAGCGCCAGCGTCTCGGGCGTGAGGGGACCGCTCGGCAGGGCGGGACGGCCGGGCTGCTGCACGACCTCCCCGTTCACCGGGGCGCCTACTTCGTCAGCCAGCCACTCGAGGGCTCCGATCGAGTCCTGGGCGAGGTCGGACAGCCGGTGGATCTCGCAGCCGTCGGGGGTGAGGACGCTCGGCTTGTCCGGGTACGCGAAGAAGGCGACGGGTGCCTTGGCGCCGACCAGGATCAGATGGCGGACGTCCTTCAGGACGGCGAGCGCCTGGTCGACGGGGTAGGGCAGCCGCTCGATGGCCACGCGCCCGGCGCCTCGCGCGATGCGCGCGTTCGAGCCCTGCGCCAGGATGCGCGCTCCGGTCGATGTCGCGATGCGCCCGGCCAGGGCGAGCCCCCGTTCGAGCACGGCCTGACCCGTGAGCATGAGCATGGTCGGCTCGCCCGAGCGCAGGGCCTTGGCGCAACGGGTCACCGCGTCGGCGTCGACCCGAGCCCGCTCGGCTCTCGGGGGCGAGGGCGCCGGCCCGGTTCCCTCGTTCCATGCCGTGTCGGCGGGAAGGATCAGCGTCGCGACCTGCCCGGGCGGCGCCCATGCCGCGGCGATGGCCGCCGCGCCGTCGGCGGCCACGTGCTTGGCGCTCGCCGACGTGCGCACCCAGGCCGAGACGGGCCGCGCGATGCCCTCGATGTCCGACGTGAGCGGCGCGTCGTGCTTGATGTGGTAGGTCGCGTGCTCGCCCACCACGTTGACGATGCCCGAGCTGGCCTTGCGCGCGTTGTGGAGATTGGCGAGGCCATTGCCGAGGCCCGGCCCCAGGTGCAAGAGCGTGGCGGCGGGCCGCTGGGCCATGCGCCAGTAGCCGTCCGCGGCCCCCGTCACGACGCCCTCGAAGAGGCCGAGGACGCAGCGGATGCCGTCGACCTTGTCCAGGGCGGCCACGAAGTGCATCTCCGAGGTGCCCGGGTTGGTGAAGCACACGTTGACTCCACCGGCCACCAGCGTCCGCGCCAGGCTCTCCGCTCCGTTCATTCTGGATCTCCCGTCAGGATCTCTCAGAGGTAGCGCGTCGGCCAGTTGATCGTCCGCCACATGTGCGCCGACGGGCTGTCGTCGAAGCCCAGGCCCTCCTCGGGCTGGCGGAAGTGGCGGCCGACGATGTCGGTGAACTCCTCGAGCTCGACCTGCACGCTCGGGTCGAACGAGTAGCAGGTCGTTCACGGTGAGCAGGCGCGCCGTCATGTACCACTTGTGCTCGCGCGCCGTCTTGTACGCGCGCTCGAGATGCGGCTGCGGCCTGAAGTCCGCGCCGAAGAGCCGGATGTAGGACTCGGGGTAGTGGTAGCCGACCGACTCGTCCGGGTAGAAGCGCAGCACCTGGTGATAGCGGATCGCGAAGGTCACCTCGGGGTCGACGTACGGCTCGAGGAGCTGGGCCGCCCAGTACCCGTGATCGGACCGGATGAAGCCGCTCGTGGCGATGTCGTGCACGAGGCACGCGAGGATGATCTTCTCGCTCACGCCGTTCTTCTGGGCGAGGCGCGCGCTCTGCAGCATGTGGGTGGCGGGCCCGATGCGATACTTGAAGAAGTCGAACAGCGTCGGCCGCTCCGGCATGCGCGGCAGGCGCGGATCGTGGTCCATCAGGTACAGCTTCCCCTTGTCATCCTGGCGCGGCTGGGGCTCCCGCGGATCTCGCTCTCCCGACGTGTAGATCGTCGACTTCACGATCACGAGCCGGTCCATCTCCTCGGCGAGCGCGTGGTCGGCCGCCTCGGCTTTTTGCAGGGTCTCGAGTGGCGTCATGGCGATCGGTCTCCTGTCTGCGGATGATGGCCTGCGGACAGCAGTCTATCGTATTTCGGGCTCGGCAGGTGACTCCGAGCCCCGACGGGTCTAGAATCGGGACACCAACGCCGAGAGGAGGCCGCCGCCATGCCCGTCAGCACCCGCCAGATCGGCCCTTGCTTCGCCGCCGAAGTCGAGGGCGTCGACATGACCAAGCCGCTGTCCCCCGAGGACGTCGCGGCGATCCACGCCGGAATGGACCGCTACGCCGTGCTGGTGTTCCACGACCAGCAGATCGACGACGCGCAGCAGCTCGCCTTCACCCGCAGCCTGGGAGAGATCGAGCACGCGATCGGCACGAGCCTGCGCGCGCCGGAAGAGCTGCGCCTGCCCACCACCTTCGCCGACGTCTCCAACCTCGACAAGCACGATCAGACCTTTGCCCGGGACGACCGGCGAAGGCTCTTTGGCCTCGGCAACCGCCTCTGGCACTCCGACAGCTCGTTCAAGGTGACCCCGGCGAAGTACTCGCTCTTGCACGCCTGCAGCATCCCGTCCAAGGGCGGCAATACCGAGTTCGCCGACATGCGCGCGGGGTACGACGCGCTCGACGACGAGACGCGGGCCGAGGTCGAGGGCCTGATCTGTGAGCACTCGCAGATCTTCTCGCGCCAGCAGCTCGGCTTCACCGACTTCACCGATGACGAGCGCGAGCGCTTCAAGCCCGTCCGCCAATGCCTGGTCCGCACGCATCCGGTGACGAAGCGCCGGTCGCTCTACCTGTCCTCGCACGCGGGCGGCATCCTCGGCTGGCCCGTGCCGGAGGCGCGCGCGTTTCTGCGCGACCTGGTCGAGCACGCCACCCAGCGGCAGTTCGTCTACGCGCACAAGTGGCGGGTGGGCGATCTCGTCATGTGGGACAACCGCCAGACCATGCACCGCGCCCGGCCCTTTCCCGCGCACGAGCCGCGCGACATGCGCCGCACCACGCTGGCGGGCGACGGTCCGACCGCGGCGCAGGCCGCCTGAGGCGTCGAGCGCCATGAGCGAGACCTCGCGTCCGGTGGCGCAGGTGGTCAAGCCGGAGCCGGTCATCGAAGGGGCGGGGGTGCATCTGCGGCGGAGCATCGGCACCCGGCGGCTCGACCACCTGGATCCGTTCCTCCTCCTCGACCATTTCGAATCCGTCGCGCCGGCCGACTACGAGGCCGGGTTTCCCTACCATCCGCATCGCGGTATCGAGACCGTCACGATCATCCGCACGGGTGAAGTGAAGCACCGGGACTCGCTGGGCCACCAGGGGGCGATCGGGGCCGGCGACATCCAGTGGATGACGTCGGGGAGCGGCATCCTGCACGAGGAGATGCCGCAAGTCCGTCCCGAGGGGATTGGCGGCTTGCAGCTCTGGCTGAACTTGCCGGCGAGCGAGAAGATGAGCCGGCCGAAGTACCGCGACCTGCAGGGCAGTCGCCTGACCGAGTCCGAGACGGAGGGCGGGGCCCGGATACGATTGATCGCGGGCGAGGGCGGGGGCGGGCGGCTCCGCGGCCCGGTGGAGGGCCTGGCCGTTGCGCCGAAGTTCGTGGACGTGACATTGCCTGCCGGCGCCGCGTTCAGTGAGCGCGTGCCGCGCGGCCACACCGCGTTCGCCTACGTGGACCAGGGCGATGTCCTCTTCGGGCCGACGCAGAGCCCGGCGAGCGCGCCCGCCCTCGTCATCTTCGGTGACGGCGACGTGGTGGAAGCGCGAGCGGGGGCGACCGGGGGGCGGTTCTTCCTTGCCGCGGCGCGGCCGCTCGGCGAGCCGATTGCCCGGCACGGCCCGTTCGTCATGAACACGCGCGCCGAGATCGAGCAGGCGCTCCAGGATCTTCGCAACGGGCGCTTCATCCGAGACGAGCCTCGCGACGATTGACGCAGGCCGAGCTCTCCCCGACTCGTGCTACGCTGCGGGCGTTTGCCGGGTCCCCCGGACACTCCACAACGCGAGGTGCAATGATGCGACCGAACCGGATCAAGCAGATGTGGCGCGACAACAAGTGCGTGTCCCTGGGCTGGCTTTCGGTGCCCAATGGCTTCACCGCCGAGGTGATGGCCCGCCAGGGCTTCGACGCGCTCTGCGTCGACATGCAGCACGGGCTGACCGACTTCAGCGATCTCTGGCCGATGCTGCAGGCGATCTCCCAGACCGACACCGTGCCCGTCGTGCGCGTGCCGTGGAACGAGCCGGCCATCATCATGCGGGCGCTCGACGCGGGCGCCTACGGCATCATCGTGCCCCTCATCAATACGGCGGAGGAAGCCGCCGCGGCGGTGGCGGCCTGCCGCTATCCGCCCGTGGGGATGCGCTCGTCGGGGCCGCTGCGCGCCGCGCTGTACGGCGGGGCCAACTATCAGGCCGAGGCGAACGGCGAGATCGTCGTGCTCGGGATGATCGAGACCAAGGAAGGCCTCGCCAACCTGGACGCGATCTGCGCCACGCCCGGACTCGATGCGGTCTACATCGGGCCCGCCGACCTGTCCTACGCGCTGGGGATGGCGCCGCGCGGCGACAACCCGGATCCCGTGCATCTCAAGACGTGCGACCAGATCCGCGACACGGCGCACAAGCACGGCATCAAGGCGTGCATGCACTGCGCGAGCGCGGCGTTCGCGGCGGGCGCGATCAAGCGCGGCTTCGACCTGATCATGCTCACCTCCGACGTGGCCTGCCTCACCGCGGGCGCGCGCCGGCAGCTCGACGACCTGAAGGCGGCGACCGCCTGAGCGAGCCTCCCGCCCGAGCTTGAGGCAGCCGTGACCCCGCGTGGGCCCGAGATCGCACCTCCCGCCGGGGTCACACCTTGGCGCCGATCGAGCGGTGGGCTCGCCTCGTGTACCTCGGATGAAGCTCTGGACCGCACTCTTGATGACCGGTCAGACGTTGGGCGGGGCGGCGCTGATGTCGGCCAGCGCGGACCGGCGGTCCGCGTCGACGGCCACGTCTCCGAGAGTGACGATTCCCACCACCCGGCCGCCTTCCTCGATCGGCAGCCGCCGAATGGCGCGCTCGCGCATCACGCGGACGGCCTGCCCCGTGCTGTCCTCGGGCGCAAGGGTGACCAGTGCCCGGCTGCAGATTTCACCGACGCTCGTGCGGTTCGGATCGCAACCCGCGGCGAGGGCACGCACGACGATGTCGCGGTCCGTCAGGATGCCGCAGAGGCGGCCGTTGTCGAGGACGACCACGTCCCCGATGTCGTTGTCACGCATGGCGCAGGCCGCCTCCATGATCGTTGCGCTCTGTGCGAGCGCTTTTGGATTCGGCGTCATGACGTCGCGAATGCTGTCTTTCATCTCTCCTCTCCCTCGGAGTCGACGGCATTGACTGGGAGCAATGCCAGCGCGCGGCTCTGCCTCATCGGGCGGAGGCCGGAACTGCATCATCGGACTTGGGGAGGCAGTGAACTTGCCACCGCGCGACCGCTGCACTCCGGCGCATCGTGGCGTCGCGACGCCGGCTGACACGGGCTCCGTCGTGGCTCGGCGTCGGCCCGCCGGAATCTTTACTTGGTAAACCCGACGCACCGTATCGTCCGTGACGCATTCGCGTGCGCGGCGACGCGCAGGCTGACCGCTCGGGCATCGCCGGGTGCGACGTCCGCGAGAGCCTCGACTCGCCTGCCCATCCCGGCTTATAGTTGACGCTCGCGCCTTCCCCCATGACCAAGACCTTGCGACCAGGAGGACCGCATGCCGCCTGACACGGACGTGCAGCGACAACCGATGGACGCCGGTGCTCAGGCCGGGCGGCGCCTTCGACGCGGTCATCGTCGGGGCTGGCCTGGCCGGGCTGTACATGCTCCACCGCCTGCGCCAGGTCGGGCTCTCGGCGCGGGTGTACGAGGCGGGCAGCGGCGTCGGGGGCACGTGGCACTGGAACCGCTACCCGGGCGCCCGCTGCGATGTCGAGAGCATGGACTACTCGTACTCGTTCTCGGACGAGCTCCAGCAGGAATGGACGTGGACCGAGCGGTACGCCTCCCAGCCGGAGATCTTGCGGTACATCAATCACGTCGCCGATCGGTTCGACCTGCGCCGGGACGTGCAGCTCTCGACGCGCGTGACCGCGGCGGCCTTCGACGAAGCGACGAACCGCTGGGCGATTCAGACGGACCGCGGCGACCGCGTCTCGGCGCAATTCTGCATCATGGCGACCGGCTGCCTGTCCACCGCGCAGGTGCCCCCGTTCAAGGGACTCGAGGCCTTCGCGGGCCGGTGGTATCACACCGGGCACTGGCCGCACGAGGGCGTCGACTTCACCGGCCAGCGGGTCGGCGTGATCGGCACGGGCTCGTCCGCCATCCAATCCATCCCGCTCATCGCCCGGCAGGCCGCCTCGCTGGTCGTCTTCCAGCGGACTCCGAACTTCAGCATCCCCGCGCGGAATGCCCCGCTGGACCCGGAGCACGAGCGGCGAGTGAAGGCGAACTATGCCGAGTATCGGCGCCAGGCCCGCCAGTCGCGCGTGGGCTTCGTCGTTCCCACCAATGACTACTCCGCCATGGCGGCTGCGCCCGACGTGCGCCACCGCGAGTACGAGGACCGCTGGAACCGCGGCGGCCTCGGGTTCACGGGGGCGTTTTCGGATCTGCTGATCGCCAGGGAGTCCAACGACACCGCCGCCGAGTTCTTCCGCGCCAAGATCCGCGCCGCGGTCCGCGACCCCGCCGTTGCCGAGACGCTGGTGCCGAAGGGCTATCCCCTCGGCACCAAGCGCATGTGCGTCGACACCG
This sequence comes from uncultured Candidatus Rokubacteria bacterium, assembly GCA_963840495.1. Classification (GTDB taxonomy): domain Bacteria; phylum Methylomirabilota; class Methylomirabilia; order Rokubacteriales; family CSP1-6; genus CAWIZN01. Next base: position 6,461 of record CAWIZN010000032.1, on the reverse strand, counting down.
ACTACTACGACACGTTCAACCGCGACAACGTCACCCTGGTCGATGTCAACGCGACCCCGATCGACGCGATCACCCCGCGGGGTGTGCGGACGCGGGACGCCGAGTACGATCTCGACAGCATCGTGTTCGCGACGGGCTTCGACGCGATGACGGGCGCCCTGCTCAGCATCGATATCCGCGGCCGGGCCGGCGTGACATTGCGGGAGAAGTGGGGGGAGGGCCCGCGCACCTACCTCGGCCTCGCGATCGCCGGGTTCCCGAACCTCTTCACCATCACCGGGCCCGGCAGCCCCTCCGTGATCAGCAACATGATCGTGTCCATCGAGCAGCACGTCGACTGGATCGCCGACTGCCTCGCGCACCTGCGCGCGCAGGGTCTCGGCGCCATCGAGGCCACGGGCGACGCGGAGGAGGCGTGGGTGGCCCACGTCAACGCGGTGGGCCATGCCACGCTCTACCCCATCGCCAATTCCTGGTACATGGGGGCGAACATCCCCGGCAAGCCGCGGATCTTCATGCCCTATGTCGGCGGGGTCGGGACCTACCGGCAACGCTGCGATGACGTCGCGGCCAAGGGCTACGAGGGATTCACCCTTACATCCGGGAGGTAGTGGCCATGCGCCGCGCAAACGCTGCCGTGATCGGGAAGCGCTGCCTGGTTGCCGTCGTGGCCTCGCTCGTTCTGTTCGGGGCGGTCGCGCCCGGCGCCGCTCAGGACCGGGTCGTGCGCCTGCAGGGGCGCGTGCAGTGGATCGCCGGCGAGAAGATGATGTTGATCCCGGATGACGGGGCTCTTCCGATCGAGGTCGATATCAAGCAGGTTCCCCTGGACGACTACCGGACGCTCACGCAGGGCGACCCGGTCGTCGTGAGCGGTGTGGTGTCGCCCGACGGCCGCAAGGTGATCGCCACGTCCGTCCAACCCGCCGGAAGGTAGGGAGGCTCATCATGAAGCGATTTGTCGCGCTCCTCACGCTCGCCACGTGGTCGTCCTCGCTGCCCAGCCCTGGGCTGTGCAGGCCTGGGCGCAGGCCCTGCCGACGGCCACACCGGAAGAGGTCGGCCTGTCCTCGCAGAGGCTCGCGCGGGTGACGGACGTCGTCAAGGCCGAGATCGCCAAGGGCCGCTACCCCGGCGCGGTGGGGCTGGTGGCGCGCCGCGGGAAGGTCGCCTACTTCGAGGCGCTCGGCCAGCGCGACCCGCAGGCGGGTGCGCCGATGACGAAGGACGCGATCTTCCGGCTGTACTCCATGACCAAGCCGTTCACGTCGGTGGCGGCCATGATGCTGGTGGAGGACGGCCGCATCCTCCTGAGCGATCCCGTCTCGAAGCACATTCCGAAGCTCGCCAATCTCCAGGTGAGCGTCCCGCGATTCGACCCCGACACGGGCAAGGCCGTCTACGCGCTGGTGCCCGCCGAGCGCGAGATGACGATCCAGGATCTGCTCCGCCACACCTCGGGGCTGGTCTATGGCACGTTCACGAGCCACGCGAAGGTGAAGGAGCTGTACGCCAAAGAGGGCGTCGACTGGAACAAGGTCACGCCGGCCGAGCAGATCGAGCGCCTCGCGAAAGTGCCGCTCGCCCACCAGCCCGGAATGGCGTGGGAGTACAGCCTCTCGACCGACGTGCTGGGCCGCGTGGTCGAAGCCGTCACCGGCGCCCCCCTCGGGCAGTTTCTCGAGGCCCGCATCTTCGTGCCGCTCAAGATGACGGACACCTCCTTCCTGGTGCCGAACGGCAAGACGGTGCGCCTCGCGCAGCCGTTCGCGAAGGATCCGGTGACGGGCAATCCCGTCGCGCTGCTGGATGTGACGGTGCCGCAGAAGAACGATGCGGGCGGCGCCGGAACGGCGGGGACGGCGGCGGACTACGCGCGCTTCTCGCAGATGCTCCTGAACGGCGGGCAGCTCGACGGCGTCCGCCTCCTGGGCCGCGCCACCGTCGCGCACATGGCCGCGGATCACGTCGGCGACATCCGCGCAGCGTCGCCGATACTTGCTCGGGGCTACGGCTTCGGGCTCGGCTTCGCCGTCCGCAAGGAGACGGGCCTCAACTCGATGACGGGCTCGGCCGGCGAGTACCGCTGGGGCGGCGCCGGGGGCACCGCGTTCTGGGTGGATCCGAAGGAGCAGATGGTCGTCGTGTGGATGACGCAGGGGCAGCCCGGCCCGATGCGCGGCCAGGATCGGGACCTGTTCCGCCAGCTCGTCCAGGCGGCGATCGTCGACTGAGAGCTTTCCCGGCCCTATGCCGAGGGGCCGACCTCGAAGAGGTGTCTGACCTGCTCGGCGTTGCGGCCCTCGAGGCCCAGGTACTCGCGGTTGCGCCCTTCGGTTCGAAAGTCGCGCCCGAGCATGGCCGAGCTGAGCGCGATCAGTCCATCGATCACGGGCGTGGCGACCCCGACGGCCTCGCCGAGAGCGGACATGGGGACGAGGCCGCACGGCACATCCTCCGTGACGTACTTGTGAGCCATCGACGGAGGCGTCGGCGTCCACTGGTACGGGCCCGCTCGGCGCCGGACGTGAGTCGCTGGAACGTGTCGGCGAGGGTGTCGCCGCCGAGTTGATAGGTGGCGAGTAGCCATTCATGAATGCCCGGCAGGCGCACGCCGAGCGCCTGCGCGATGGCGAGGCGCTCGGCCGAGACGCTCTCCAGCACCTTGATGGCGCTCGGCGTATATCCCTCCGCGTAGAACCGATAGCCGTTGCCGGTCGCCTTCGAGGCGCCCGATATTGCACACCATGTTGGCCACGTGCAGGATGCCGTTCGCGTTGTTGAGGCCGGTGTGAAGCGTGGTCGGCGCGGCCACCGCCTGCGGGAACGCGGCCTGTAGCTTCGCGAGCACGGCCTCTCCGCGCGCGGCGGGGAGCGCGGCGATCTGGAGCCACTCTTTCCTGATGGTGAAGCTCATGGATGTCGGTCGCGGCCACGCGAGCGAGAAGGGGTAGTTGTCCATCTCGCCCACGTCCACCTCGGCACGGCATCCGGTGCCGGCGGAGCTCGTTGCGGACGACGAGCGAGCCTCCGGTGCCGCCCTGGACGAGGAGGATCGTCTGGCCGTTCCTCAGCAGCTTCGAGAGGAGTCGCGCGACCTCCGCGTGCTTGTTGCTGCCCGTGCACACGATGATGATGTCGGCGCCGTCGACGGCCGCGCGCAGGTCCGGCGTCGCCAGCTCGACGGATGCAAACCCCTGGAGCAGGCCCTCGACCTCGATGCCGCCGCGGTCGCGAATGTCCTTCAGGCGGCCGTCGTCGAGGTCGTGCAGCCGCATGCGATAGCCCGTCAGCGCCATGCTGGCGACGAGCGCGCAGCCGCCCAGTCCCGCTCCGATCACCGCGCACGTCGCCCTGCTCGCCGGCTTCTCCATGGAGGAGCCCTCCCTCGTTGGTGTCGACGCCCGACAGGCCCTCGCCGCCGGAACTCTACGGCGCTTGGCGCGCGAGCGTCAACCGGCGATGGCGGACCGGCCTCAGTCCGCGAAGCGGGCGATCGCCTCCTCGGGGATCGGGATGGCCCGGAGGCCCTTCGGCGCGGCGGGATCGGGCACCGCCCACACGCGCCGCTCGAAGCCCTCGAGCGCGGGGCGGCCGTCGGCGTGGACGATGGCGTGCTTGACGAGGAAGGTGCGCCCGGCCCACTCGTCGACCCAGGTGCGCATCACGAGCTCGTCGCCGAGCTTGCAGGCATTGGTGTAGCGGGCGCCCGTTTCGAGAAGCGGCATGCCGGCCACGCCGAAGTCGCGGCGCAGCTCGGCATAGGACAGGCGATTGGCGCGGAACAGCCGCTCGGTCCCCTGATCGAACCACGTGTAGAAGTACGGATAGAAGACGATGCCCGCGGCATCGCAGTGCGCCCACTCGACGACGGTCTTCGCCACGTGCTCTCTCACGGCCGTGTTCTCCTCCGTCAGTCCGCGGGGGTCGCGGGAAGTGCTCTCGCCCAGCGCTTCGACCACTCGACGAGGGGCAGGAAGACCGCCAGGAGCTCGCGCCCGAGCGGCGTGAGCCCGTAGCCCTCGCTGTCCGCGAGATCGACGAGCCGGCTCTCCCGCAGCTCCCGCAGCCGCTCGTTGAGCACGGTGGGGCTCACGCCGTCGCAGGCCTCCTGGAGCGCCCGGAACGTCAGGCGCGCGTCCCGCAGCTCCCAGATCACGCGCAGCGCCCAGCGCCGGCCCAGCAGGTCGATGAGGGCCATGATCGGGCGACCCGTCCGCGACCCCCGCACGCGCCGGCCCGGTGCCGGCGTCTTCCCCGTCTTCCCCATCGGGGCTCCGCGATCCCCCTTGCGCTATCGAAATAGTAGCAGTACGATGCTACGGAAAACATAGCACCAGCTCCACCCGGAGGCAAGCCATGACCGAGCCCCGCATCGCGCCGCTCGACCCACCCTATTCCGCGCCCGTGGCCGCCGCGCTCGAGCGCATCATGCCCGCGGGCGTGCCCCCGCTCGCCCTGTTCCGCACGCTCGCGGTGAACGAGCGGGTGTTCCTGCGCGTCATGGCGGGGGGCCTGCTCGACCGCGGCTCGATCACGCTGCGCGAGCGCGAGATCGTGATCGACCGGACCTGCGCCCGCTGCGGCTCCGAGTACGAGTGGGGCGTGCACGTGGCCTTCTTCGCGGAGCGCGCGCGCCTGTCACCGGCGGAAGTCGCGAGCACGTGCGCCGAGCCCGAGAAGGGCGCGTTTTCCCCGCGCGAGCGACTGCTCCTCCACCTCGTCGACGAGCTCCACGACACGGCCCAGGTGTCTGATGCGCTCTGGCAAGCGCTGGCCGCCGAGTGGACGGCCGAGCAGCTCATCGAGCTGATCGCCCTCGCGGGCTTCTACCACCTCATCTCGTTCATGACCAACGCGCTCCGCATCCCAAGCGAAGCCTACGGGGCCCGCTTCCCCACCAGCTAGCGCGCATGATCGCGAAGGGCCGAGGACGGGCGGGGGGCGCGGCGGGGGCCGGGGGGATGGGTCCGGCGAGCCCTTCCCGCCCCGCGAGACGACGACACAGCGGCCACAGAGTGGGAACGCCTGCAAGGGTGACCGGTACGGAGTCGGCGGTGGTCGCAGGACCCATCCCCCCGGCCCCCGCCGCGCCCCCCGCCCGCCGCGCGCGTGGTGCGTTCGCGAGTCGTGCGCGCCAAGGAGCGGCGCCGCGGTCGACTTCGCGCCGACGCTTCGGCGACAATGGCCGCCGAGGAGGACGCGCATGTCGCCGATCTCGGGCCCCGAGCCCACCGAGCCGATGTCGACCGATGGTCCCGAGTCCCCGAGCTATACGCGCGACGATCTGCTGACGGCGGCGCGCAAGCTGGCGCCCGGCATTCGCGCCGCGTCCGACGAGATCGAGCGCGGGCGGACGCTGACGGAGCCGATCGTGCAGGCGCTCGCCGACGCCGGGCTCTACCGGATGTTCCTGCCGCGCTCGCTGGGGGGCGGGGAGGTCCACCCGCTCACGTACTTCGACGTGGTCGAGGAGCTGACGCGGGCCGACAGCGCGGTGGGCTGGAGCGTGCTCATCTCGACGAGCACGATGACGGGCACGGTCCGCGCGCTCGCCGACCCGGTGCTGGTGCCGCTGTTCACCTCGCCCCGGCGCACGATCATGGGCGGCTCGGCGCCCCCGCGCGGCCGCGCCGTTCCCGTGTCCGGCGGCTATCGCGTCACCGGCCGCTGGACCCAGGGGAGCAATGTCCGCATCGCGGGCTGGTTTCACGTGGGCTGCCATATCTGGGACGGCGACCAGCAGCGGCTGGGCCCCGAGGGCGGCCCCGTCTACCTTCAGTGCACGTTCGACGCGTCCGACGCCGAGGTGATCGACACCTGGACGACGACCGGCATGCGCGGGACGGGCAGCCATGACTATGCCGTCAAGGATCTCTTCGTCCCTGATTCGCTGACCCACGGCACCATCGCGGAGTCCCTTCGGCCGCAGCCGCTCTACCAGTTCGCGGGGTGGACCCACATCGCCCACGCCGCCCTCGGCCTCGCGATCGCGCGCGTCGCCATCGAGGAATTCGTCGGCCTCGCGGGCGGCAAGCGCGCCACGTGGATGGCGGGCGAGGGCCAGCTCGCACAGCGCACGACCATCCAGGCCAAGGTGGCGCAGGCCGAGGCGCTGGTCGGCTCCGGCCGCGCGTACGTGCGCGAGGCCACGGCGGACATGTGGGAGACCGTCTGCCGCGGCGACCGCCCGTCGCCCGACCAGCGCGCCGTCTATCGCCTCGCCATCGCCCATGCCATGGCCAATGCCGTGCAGGCGGTCGACCTCATGTACGCGGCCGGGGGCGCGACGTCCATCTACGCGCGGAGCCGGCTCGACCGCTGCTTGCGCGACGTTCACACCGCCGCCGCCCACGTCTGGGTCGCTCCCGACACCTACGAGCTCGCCGGGCGCCTCCTCCTGGGCCTCGATCCCGGCTCGACGACGATCTGAGGAGGCCCGCGCGATGGACGCGCTGGAG
>CAWIZN010000031.1:0-38974 GCA_963840495.1 uncultured Candidatus Rokubacteria bacterium | reverse complement strand
ACCACCGGGTGGACCTTCGACGGCTGCGGCGTACCGTGCGACACGACCGGATCGGCGTCCTCCGAATCGACAGTTCTCCAGCTCAACTCCGCTCTGGCGGTTTCGCAGATCCTGCAGGCACAGGCCGGGTCCGCCCATCCGCTTGATAACCCCTCCCCTTGCGCCCTCATCGTCCGCGAATAAAAACGGACGAGATCCGCGAGCACTATCTCTCGTTTTACGAGACCCGGGGCCACTCCCGGGTACCCCATCGGACTCGCTCGTCCCCTCGAACGACCCGTCGCTTCTCTTCAGTCAGCGAGGGGATGGCGACGCCCTCGTCAACGAGGCGAAGGCGATCGGCGCGGAGAACATCATCGAGGCCAAGCCGAAGTACGGCCAGGTCACGTCCGGCTGCTGATGGATGAACTGACCAAGAAGCGGAAGATCGGGGCGGCGATCCTCGCCGTGCCGGGCGAGCGTCCCGCCTTCGTGATCAGCATCCGCGAAGATCTCGTGACGTCAAAGGGCTTGAAGGCGGGCGATATTGCGAAGGAAGTCGGCAAGGCGTGCGGCGGCGGAGGCGGCGGACGCGAGCTGTAGGCCCAAGGCAGAAGGTGGACACATCCAGAGATCCAGCTGGGCTTCGACACTTTTGAAGCAGCGGTCCGCCGAGAAACTCGCTTAACTGCCCCCGGATTCCGAGGTTGGCCGCCGCCGAGGCGCGGCGAGGCTGGCTGGCCAAACCGGGGAAGCCTCCGTGAGCGGGTCGGCCGGGGCGTTGTCGTCCTCCGGCTGCGACTCTACCGGGCAACGGGCCAGCAGCCGACCGACCGGGACGGGGACAGTGGCGAGGACGTGCGCGACGTCCTCGTCGCTCGGTGACGCGGGGACAGCCCGGATAGACGTGATGACCTGAGGCTATAACCCGCTACTCTCGGGTCCATGACCGGGCCCAGGGATGGCCAGTAACCCATGGCCCTAGAAGGCTTTTCGACCTCATGCCGGGCGAACCTCCACATTCTCTCAATGGCTGTCGGGTTGGTCGAGCTCCGCTCGACTAACTCCCGGGGGCACCAGGGAAAACCCCGGCACATCCAAACCCATGGATCGAGGAGGTCCTGACGATGGGCAAGGGCAAGCGCCCGATTGAACCGGCCACGAGGGTCTGATTCCGCACCTGAGGTACGACCCCTCGCCCAGGTGCGATAGAGAGGGACCAGAGGGCCTTCGAAGCAGAGCAAAGTGCACCGCGTCCCGGCGCCCGACGGGCGCCAGGGTCCTGCACGAGGCCATCCGAATAGGCAAGCAACTTCGTGTTCTCTCGTCGACGACTTTCCAGACTTGCTTCGACGGCAAGGCGCTGGTCGTCTACGCCCAAGGTCCAGCTTCAACGGCTCTCCCGTCACGATCCATCACTATGTCTGAAGACTGCGACGCCGCGATCAAGCGCGCCGCGAACGCCCTCACACGGTCCGGATGCCCGCGCAGGACATGTTCTCGGGCGACCGCTACGGCGTCGTGACTGACCCCTTCGGCCACAACTCGTCACGTTCGCAACGCATCTCAAGGAATCTGAGCCCACAGAAAAAACTTTTCAGACGTGTCTTAGAAGGAGGCGTTCGCCCAGGGTCCGTCAGACTCGCCAACCCCGCCTCGATCGTTCTCACGACCTCGATCAACGCACACATGGGCATGCCCACGTCCAGCATCTATGCGGCCTTCAAGGGCGCCCTGCTGTCGCTGGCGAAGTTCCTCAGCGGCATCCGCGTGAACGCGGTGAGGCCAACTCTACGATCTCGACGCCGCTGCACGACAAACTCGGGCTGTCCGAGGGCGACTTCGTGGGCCAGATTCCCGTCAGGCCCTTCGGCCACTCCACCACGAAGTCGCCCGACCATCGTCTTCCTGGCCTCCGACGAAGCCCCGTTCACGGTTGGCAGTCAGCTCGTCGTCGACGGCGGGATGAGCACGCTCTGACGACGACACACGCGATGGCACGGAGGCCTCGCGGTGGTCTGTTTCCCAAGTAGCCCCACGCTGCCTACGGTCCCTACATGGCCCGGCCCTCGCGCAGACCTTCCTGCACAAGGGCTATGCGCTCGGTGGTGAACCACTTCCAGTCCAAGGGCTCAGATGCACGACGCCCCGGGACGCCCGGCGAGCTGGCCGACCCCGACAGCGGTGACGGCCATCGCATCGTCCCACCGGCCCTCGCGGCCCCGGGTGGACAGCGTGATCCTCTTCGCCGCCGACGGCCTCCGGCAGGACCTCGTCGAGGCCTTCGTGGACGACGGCGCGCTCCCCGCCCTGGCCCCGCTCTTCAACCACGGGACAGCGGCGAGCATCACGGCCTGCGGACGCAGGCCCCGACCAACACGGGCGCGGGCTGGTACAGCCTCACGACCGGCGCCTGGGCGGGGGGGCACGGCTCGACCAACAACACTTTCCACGTCAACGGCCAACCCTTCGCGAATCGGACCGGCTCCTTCAACCCGGGCGTCCTGCAGGCGGAGACCATCGCCCAGGCCGCCGAGCGCGGCGGCAAGAAAGTGGCCCAGATCGAGTGGGCCGGCGGGCGCAACGGCGTGATCCAGGGACCGACCGTCGATTTCCGGACCTTCCTCTCGGGGCGCGGCGTCGCCACGAACTACATCGGTCCACGGGCGACGCGGCCTTCGTCGCGGCCTTCGGGCTGAGTTCGATCATCCGGCCGGCTTCGCCGGCCTTCCGCCGTTCCCGGAGGCGCAGCCGTCGCCGGCCGGCGGCTGGGTCAACGTGCCGCGGTCGTACAGTCCGCCGATGTAGATGCGCCTGCGCGTCCTCGACTTCGGCGTCGACAAGTACGGCCTCAACGCCTACATCTACGACTCCACGAACGATCGCCGCACGAACTACGACCGCGTGCTCTTCTCGCCGACCATGGACGGCCGGGACGCCGTGGCCACGCTGCGCCGGGGACAGTGGGCCGATGTCAAGGTGACGATCGTGGGCGGGCCGCTGGAGGGCGGGACGGGCGGCCTGCTCCTGAAGGTCGAGACCCTCGACCGTGACCTGGCCCGGGTCCGGCTCTTCCACACCTCCGTCACCCGCAACGTCACCTGACCCACCTGGCCGGGCGAGCCGGGCTTCACGGGCGACTTCGCAGAGTTCGTGGCCGCGCGGTTCCCCGCGCTCAGGCCGGCGACTTCGCGGTGCTCGAGGCCGGGATCGTGAGCGAGGAGACGTACGTCGAGCAGGACCTGTACTGGGAGACCGGCCACCACCCACTCATCAAGTACATCCTCAAGACGTACAGGAGGTGGGCGACCCGTATGGAGGTCAAAGGCACGGCGCTGATCCTCATCCTTGTCATTGGTCTTCTCGTCAGTCCGCGCGCCGCGCAGGCACAGCAACAAACCGGCAAAGTCTGGCGCATCGGCGTCCTGATGTCCCTTTATCCCCCTGACGCGGATGTGCCTCAGGGCCTCCGGGAGGGTTTGCGTACTCTCGGATATGTCGAGGGCCAGAACCTCGTCATCGAGTGGCGGTATGCTCAGGGGCGCGATGATCGTCTGCCTACTATGGCGGCGGAGATGGTCCGGCTCAATATGGATGTGATCGTTACGGACATAACGCTCGCGACTCGCGCCGCCATGCATGCCACCTCGACGATCCCGATCGTCATGGGGATTGGTGCCGATGCCGTGGGCGCCGGGCTCGTGAGCAATCTCGGCGTCCGGGTGGAAACGTCACGGGCAACTCGGTCATGCTCGCGGAAACGAGCGTGAAGCGCCTGCAGCTCCTCAAGGAGGCCGTACCGAAAGTCTCGCGGGTGGCCGTGCTCTGGGACCCGGGGACACCATTTAACAAGGCGATGCTCAAGGAGATCTCGGACTGACGATCGCGCCGTCCGTGTTGGCGCGTGCCGACGAAGTGATTCAGTGAGGAAGGATGGGGGACGGTCGGTGTGGTGTAACGATGTGGCCCATAACTTCGCAGTCGAGCGGACGCGCTGCGCGAGCCGCTCACCGCGGCGTTAACCTCACAGGGGAAGGAAAGGCCAATGATCCAGAAGGGGGACACCAGGAAGCAGGCAGCGAAGAAGCCCGTCGCGAAGAAGGCGAGCCCGGAGTCACCCTCCGGGCTGATCGACGTCAGGATCAAAGAGCCGGGCGACTGGCGGGGCAAGACTCGCGCGCGCGTCCGCGCTCTCATCAAGCAGGCCGACCCAGATGTCGTCGAGGAGTCGAAATGGAAGAAGCCATCCAACCCGACGGGGGTCCCGGTGTGGTCTCACGACGGGATCATCTGCACCGGTGAGACATACAAGGACCACGTCAAACTGACCTTCGCCAAGGGCGCCGCGCTCAGGGACCCTTCCCGCCTCTTCAACTCCGGCTTGGAGGGCAACGCCAGGCGCGCCATCGACATCCGCGAAGGCGACAAGATCGACGAGGAGGCGTTCAAGACCCTCGTCCGCGCCGCCGTGGTCCTTAACACATCGTGAGTTGGGTGAGGGCTAACAACGGGTTCCAGCCGACGGTCCTCGCGCTGCGCGCTCGGCCCGCGGCTGAACCCGAGCGTTGGCACCGCTGAAACTAGGCGTTTCGTTTCCGCTGATGTCTCGCTCCGTGGAGGTCATCTATGGGCGTGGTCTGACCGCACTCGCGGGGTGCGGATCGGCGTGGCGGAACCCGGACCGAACCCCCAGTGGCTCGCGTTCCGCTGACGGTCGGAAAGGATTGGCGGTCGTGCCGACACGTCAGGCATGGTGAGCGGCACGATGAGCGGCGGCCCAGGCGTCCAGGCGCACACGGCGTTGAGCGCGGCTCGTTGCCGTGCGCGCGTTCACCGCCGCCCATACTTCTGCCGGCGCGGTGTCCGGGCGTCCGGCGTTGAAGGGCGGTTGAGGCGCATATTCCAAGCCGAGTTGGACCATTTCGGCCGCGCGCGGCCCGCGCAATTCCGCGATCAGGGCCAGCACGAAATCGATACCTGCCGTGACGCCGCCCCCGGACAGGATATTGCCGTCCCTGACGATGCGGCCCTCATCCACGATTGCACCGAAGACCGGAAGCAACTCGCGCCATGCCCAGTGGCACGCTGCGCGGCGGCCGCGAATCAGCCACCGCCGAGCGCCTTGCGCAGGTCCTCACCCTGGGACTTCCACCACTGGTGCAGGATGGTGATGTCGGTGCCGACGGAGAAGTGGCGGACGCCCATGTCGAGGAAGTACTTCGCCTGATCCGCGGTGGCGATCTCGGCGCGGGGCGGCACGCCCATCGTGATGGCCGTTTCGAACACGCGGCGCTCCACCACTCGTAGCTCGGGCGAATAGCGCTTGCCGGCGCGTCCGATGCCCATCGAGTAGTCGGAGCCGCCCCACTGCACCATGTCGACACCTTTGACGGACAGGACGTCCTCGAGCGTGTCGACCGTGCCCGGCTTCTCGATCATGATCGCCACGACGATGTCGCGCAGCGCCTGGACGTACTCCTTCGTGCCGCCATACCCCATGTAGGTGAACCGACGGGTGGCCACGCCGTAGGTTCCTCCGTCCTCCGGGGTCTCCGCGCGCACGATGCGCACGCACTCCCGCACGTCGGCGGCGGAACGACAGTCGGCGAACAGGATGCTGTGGAAGCCAGACCCGATCGCGCGTTGCGGGAGGAAGCCCCGCGGCTCCTGGTCGACCTTGAGCTGCATCGACATGTTGTAGATGTCCGCGGCTCGAGCGAGGTTGTCGAGGTCATGGAGGTCGTAGGGGCCGTACTCTCCCACGAACTCGACGTAGTCGTAGAGACCCGTGTGCCCGATGGCTTCCACGATGGACGGCCACGTGGTGTGAATGTGGGTGGACAGCGTGGGCTTGTTGGACTTCAGCAGCTCGCGCAGTTTGTTGGGTCTCATGTCGTCTCCCTATCTTTTCCATCCCAGCCAGTCACACGGCCCGGCCCATGACCAGTTCGAGGTCGCGGCCCTTCAGCCAGGGCAGCTCTTCCGTGAACAGCGTCACGCACTGACGCCACGGGCAGGGCATGCGCGTGATGTCGGTGCCCCAGAACCAGCGCGCGGGGCCGAAGGCGTCGTAGAGCCGGCGCAGGTTGTCGTCGATATCGCGAAACGGGTAGGGCTGATCGGAGTAGCTCGGCGCGCCGGTCGCCTTCATCGCGACGTTGGGACATTTCGCGAGCGCGAGCACGTCCCCCAGATTCGCCCACCGCTCACTCGCGCTCGTATCCCCCCTCGGGCGACCGAGGTGATCGAGGATCAGCTTGAGGTTTGGGTGTCGCTGGGCGACCTCGCCGACCTTCGGCAGGAAGTTCGCCGCCATCAGCGCGATCGGCAGGCCGGCCCGCTCCGCTGCCGGCCACAGCCAGTCGATGGTGCCGTCCGTCGGCCACGTGCTCTGCTCCGGCCCGATGAAGGTGAAGCGGCAGCCGAGCATTCCCGGGCGCTGCTTCCACGTGTCGACCAGCGCGCGGCTCTCGGGCTTGTCGAGGGGGAAGTTGCCGAGGATCGCGAACCGGTCGGGATGCGCGCGCACGGCCTCCATGCAGAGCTCGTTCGCGTTCGGATCCCACGGCGTGTGGGGCGTGAGGATGGCGGCATCGACACCGCTGGCGTCCATCTCCTTCAGGGCATCTTCTTTCAGATAGGCCGGGACCTGCCGGTGCCACGGGCTCGTGGGGTTGCCCGCATTCCAGAGATGAATCTGCGCGTCGACGATCAGCATGGTCGGCTCCTTTGCGGGAAGGGGCGCGCGTGATGCGCGGATGACTGCATCGTTGTTCACTCAGGAAAGCTGACGTCGCCGTACGGATAGAACTTGGAGATGTCGACGTTCCGGTAGGGCAGCGCCTCGACTCTTACCGTGCCGAGGAACGGCGGCTCCGGCTCGACCAGCAGGATCGTCTTCGCGAAGCCCGAATCGTCGAAACCGCGGCGGAAGTGCACGCGCGACTTGATCGCAAAGACCTTGAACTGCTCGATCGTGAATCCCGGCCCGGTCAGGTCGAGCGGGTCCATGACCTGGGTGAGGTACTCGCTGATCAGCACCACGTTGCCCCGCCCGAAGGCGACGCTCACCCAGTGCCTGCCGGCGATGTGCGCCACTCCCGCGATCGTGCCCTCGATCCGGACCGGCTGGCCGGCGGACTCGTCTGCCAGGCCGCCAACGTCCATGTCGAACGGATCGCTGGCCTTCAAACCCTTGGCCACGACCGCCTCGACGGCGGCGCGGTCGGCGATGGTGGCAATCAGTACGTCGGCCAGGTCGTGCGCGATCACCTGCTGCAGGACCCACGTCGCCGAGCCCGAGCGGTCGGAATGGTCGGCCAGCACCACGGGCCACGCGCCGTGCGCCACCGCCTCCTTGGCGAGCTTCACGCCCTGGGTTGCCCAGCAGCTTGCCCTCGACGCTGAGGCGCTCCTTGCCGTTCTCGTCGATGACGAAGCGCGGCCGGCGCTCGCGGAATTCGGGGGTCAATGTAGTTGTCCCAGAGGTCGAGCGGCTCGAGGATGTGGCCATCCGCGTCCACCACGTTGTACGCGCGCGCCATGGGCGATCCCTCCGAAGGAAGAGTGGGCCGATCCATATTACCGAAATGCGCTTCGCTGGCGCGGCTCGGTTCGCGATACATCGTGACCGTGGACTCCCGGTGCCACCGGACCCCCGCCGCGTCTCGGTGGATATGATCCTCGAGGCCCTGCTGGCGGAGTACCGAACGAATGGCCGCCGGAGCATCGATCGCGCCGACCTCTCTTGCCGACATCTCAAGCGGTTCTTCGGCGGCCGCTCGGCCGTTACGGTGAGGGGAGTCGACGTCGTCGGCTACGCTGACTTGCGCCTTCAGGAGAAGACCGCTGTTGCCACCGTGAACCGCGAGCTCGCAGCGCTGCGTAGGGCGTTTCGTCTGGCTATCCGCCAAGGGCTGCTGATCACGATGCCGCCAATCACCACGTTGCGCGAGGACAACGTGCGCACAGGCTTCTTCGAAGCGGATCAATTCGAGGCCGTGTGTCGCCGGCTCCGCGACACGGAGGTGGATATCGCGCGGTTCTGCTATCACACGGGCTGGCGCACGAAGTCGCAGGTGTTCCCGCTGACGTGGGCGCAGGTAGATTGGACGGGCGGCTTGGTGCGTCTCGAGCCAGGCACGACGAAGAATCGAGAGGGCCGAGCCTTCCCGATCACGCCGGCGCTCCGGGCGATCCTGGAACGCCGCCTGGACTACACGCGTCGATGCGAACGTGCCCAGGGTCGCATCATCCCGTGCGTATCCACCGAAAGGGCCTGCAGGTCAAGTCGATGGCAAAGTCGTGGAGGACCGCCTGCAAAAAGGCGGGCGCGCCTGGACGGTTGCTCCATGATCTTCGGCGCACCGCGGCCCGGAATCTCGAACGTGCGGGCGTGTCACGTTCCGTGGCCATGAAGATGACCGGACACAAGACCGAGTCTGTCTACCGGCGCTATGCCATTCGGCGAGCGGGCGATCGCACCTTTCGCGGCTCGCATCGGCCCCTCAAATCGATCAATCTGCAGGCGACCGAGGAGCTGGTCGCGGTGAAGGCCAAGCGGCGCCTGGTCGTGCTCCTCTCGCAGCCGAACACGGTTCAAGAGGATATTCGCCAGCAGGTGAGCAAGGATCGCAAGATCCACGAGCGCTCGTTCCTGGGCCTGCCGCTATACGGACGTCATCGGGGTGAGGCCGAGCGAGAGTTTCCCAACATCGTCGTCGATCGCATCCAGGCGCTCATGTACAACCAGTTCTTCTACTTCCCTCCCTCTTCCACGGAGTCGGACCCGGTCGTCTACGAGTCGATCGGGCGCCTCGACCGGGTTCAATCGTTTCATGCTGACACGCTGGCGGCCGGAGCCCTGCCTCTTCGCCTTCACCCGGACGCCTGGGAGGTGCTCCGGGAGTGGGTCACCGGGTGCATGACGGGGGAGGTGTCGCCCGACCTGGTTGGCCTCCGCGCAGAGTTGATCCGGGAGCTGTACGCGTCAGTGCCAGCGGCCGAAACCGTACGGTGTCACCAGAGTTAGGAGGTGACAATTTGGCCGAGTTAGGTGACAGTAGCGCGTCCGGGCCGTGGCGGTGGTACACTCCTTCCGCTGATCTGACGGGTAGTTAGCGACACGGAGGCGTATAGGATCCCGGTGGGCCTCCCGGACTTCAAATCCGGCGTCCGGCTCTAGACAAGTCGGAGGTGGGTTCGACTCCCACACGCTTCCGCCACTGGCGTTTCGGGGGGAGCGCATGGCGAAAGACCAGGTGAAGGACAAGGCCGCCGCGGGTGAGCGCAAGCGACCGCTCACTCCCGCGACGCGGCGGCAGCCGTGGTGGCTGATCGGCGGTGCGCATCGTGGTCGTGGTGGCGGCCGTCATCGGCTACTTCGTCTACCGCTCCGCGGCGGAATTGCCGGGGGTCTCGTTGCCCGGATCAGGGCAACCTGCACATCCAGCTCGAGACCGACGCCCACGTGCCCTATAACTCCGATCCGCCCACGTCGGGCCCGCATATGCCCTACGTCGCCCCGTGGGGCGTGCACACCGAGCCGGTCTCGAAGGAGCTGCAGGTCCACAACCTGGAGGACGGCGGGGTGGTGGTCCAGTACAACTGCCCGTCCGGGTGCCCCGACCTGGTGGAGAAGCTCAAGGCCATCGTCGGCCGCTATCCCGAGCACGTGCTCCTGGCGCCCTATCCGGGGATGAAGACGCGCATCGCGCTCACCGCGTGGACGCGCCTCGACGCCTTCGACGCCTTCGACGAGAGCCGCATCAACCGGTTCATCAAGGCGTACCAGGGCATCGATCACCACAAGCAGTAGAATGGGCGGCATGACGTGGCCGATCCGCTCGCTGCTGGGGCCGCCAGTCGCCATCGGCCTCGGCCTTCTCGCCGTGACGGGCTGCTCGCGTCCCTTCGTGTCGCCGCTCGCCGAGCCCCCCTATCGCAACCAGGCGCCCGCGGGCTACGACGCGACGTGGAGGGCGCTCGTCCGCGCGCTGCAGACGGAGAACGTGCCGCTCAGAACGGTGGCCAAGGACTCGGGCGTGATCGCCTCCGACGACTTCGTGTCGCCGATCGGCGTCTACGCCGATTGCGGCAGGCTCGGTGACGAGCGCATCGAGGGCGAGGCGCTCGTCGCCTTCACGGTCTTCGTCCAGCCGAGCGGCGACAGCGCGACGGACATCCAGATCAATGCCAAGATGCGCACCCAGGCGTATCGGCGCGGGTCATCCGGCAAGCTCAAGTCCGACCAGGTCTACCAGTGCGTGTCGACCGGCCGCTTCGAGGCCAATCTGGGCGACACCGTGCGCCGGCTGGTGAAGCCATAGCGATGCCGCCGCGCCTGCCCGAGCTGATCAAGCGCGCCCGGCGATTGGCCCTCGACCGCGATCGGCTGATTCAGGAGCTGGCGCGGGACTGGGTTGCCGCGCTCAAGGGGCAGGGCTTCTCGCCGCGGGACCTCGAAGAGCTCTGGGCGGGCCTGACCGAGGAAGCGGTGCGGCGGCTCGCCAAGGAATCGACGCAGAGCGCCGGTGCCGAGACGATCCGGCGCGAAGCCAATGAGGTGATCGCCCGCGTCAGGGAGCGCGTGGAGGGCGAGCTTGCCGCCGGGGGGTAGCCAGCGCCGGCCCGCGGCGCCGGCCGGGCTCCGCGCGCTGCCCTCGGTCGACGCGCTGCTCCTCTCGCTCGAGGGCGTGGCGGCGCTCCGCGACATCCCGCGCCGGCGCCTGACCGAGACCGTGCGGGATGTGCTGGCGGCCGAGCGCCGGCGTGTGCTCGAGGCCGGCGGAGCGCCGCTGGCGATCGACGCGCTCGCCGAGCGCGTCGCCGGACTGCTCGCGCGCGGCGGCGCCTTCTCGCTGGCCCCGGTCATCAACGCGACCGGCGTGGTGCTCCACACCAATCTCGGGCGCGCGCTCCTGTCCCCGCTGGCGCGCGAGCGGCTCGTGAGCGCCGCCCAGGCCTATTCCAACCTCGAGATGGACGTCGCGAGGAAGGAGCGGGGCTCGCGCTACTCGCATCTCGAGGGCCTCCTCCGCCGCCTCACCGGGGCGCCCGCCTCGCTCGTCGTGAACAATTGCGCGGCGGCGGTGCTCCTGGCGCTCGAGACGCTCGCCCGCGGCAAGGAGGTCGTCGTCTCGCGCGGCGAGCTGATCGAGATCGGCGGCGAGTTCCGCATCCCGGACATCATGCGCCGCGCCGGCGCGGTGCTGCGCGAGGTGGGCACGACCAATCGCACGCACCTGAAGGACTATGCCGCGGCCATCGGGCCCGAGACCGGGCTCCTCCTCAAGGTGCACGCATCGAACTACCGCGTCGTCGGCTTCACCGCCTCCGTGTCCACGGCCGAGCTCGTCGAGCTGGGGCGCGCGCGCGGCGTGCCGGTGATGGAGGATCTCGGCTCGGGCTGCCTCGTGGATCTGACGCGCTACGGCTTTCCCCACGAGCCCACCGTGCCGGAGGTCGTGGCGGCGGGCGTGGACCTCGTGTCGTTCTCCGGCGACAAGCTCCTGGGTGGCCCGCAGGCGGGGATCGTCGTGGGGCGCGAAGACCTGGTGGCGCGCCTGGCCAGGAACCCGCTCAACCGCGCGCTGCGCATCGACAAGTTCACGGTGGCCGCGCTCGAGGCGACGCTCTACGCCTACGAGGCGGGCGATGCGCTCACGACCATCCCCACGCTGGCCATGCTCACCGAGCCGCTCGCGTCGATCCGGGCGCGCGCCCGCCGGCTGCTCCGGAGGCTCCCCGCGGACGCGGCGCACGCGCTCGGCGCGGCGATCGTCGAGTCCCGCTCCCAGGTCGGCGGCGGCGCCCTCCCCACCGTCGAGCTTCCGACGGCCGCCCTGGCCCTCGGCTCGGCGGCGCGCCCGGCCCAGGGCCTCGACGAGGCGCTGCGCCTCGCCCGGCCCCCCGTCCTCGGCCGGCTCGCCGACGACCGTCTCCTCCTCGACTGCCGCACGATCCAGGCGGCCGAGGTCCCGGTGCTCGGCGCCATCCTCACCGCGCTGGCATGAAGCACGTCGTCGTCGGGACCGCCGGGCATATCGACCACGGCAAGACGTCGCTCGTCAAGGCGCTGACCGGCACCGACACCGACCGGCTCCCCGAGGAGAAGGCGCGCGGCATCACCATCGATCTCGGCTTTGCCTTCCTGGAAGAATCCGACGGGCTCACGGTCGAGATCGTGGACGTGCCCGGCCACGAGCGCTTCGTCAAGAACATGCTCGCGGGCGTGGGCGGCATCGACCTCGCCCTGATGGTCATCGCCGCCGACGAGGGGGTGATGCCCCAGACGCGCGAGCACCTCGCCATCTGCTCCCTGCTGCGGATCAAGTCGGGGATGGTCGCCCTGACCAAGACCGATCTCGCCGAGCCGGACTGGCTCGAGCTGGTGCAAGAGGACGTGCGTGCGCTGCTCGAGCCCACGTTCCTCGAGGGCTGCCCCATCGTGCCGGTGTCGGTGAAGACGGGGCAGGGGCTCGGCGAGCTGCGGGCCGCGCTCGCCGAGCTGGCGCGCGCGGTGCCCGCCAGATCCACGGATCAGACGCCGCGCCTGCCGATCGACCGCGTCTTCACGATCCGGGGATTCGGCACCGTCGTGACGGGAACGCTCGCCGCGGGACGCTTCGCGGTGGAGGACAAGATCGAGGTCTACCCGCGGGGGGTCGAGTCGCGGGTGCGCGGGCTCCAGGTGCATGGCCACGCCGTCGAGGCCGCCTCCGCCGGCCAGCGCACCGCGCTCAACCTGCAAGGGGTGGAGCGGGCGGCCATCGAGCGGGGTGACGTGGTGGCGCCGGCGGGCGCGCTCCTGCCCGCGCTCCTGGCCGACGCCACCCTCGAGCTCCTGGCCGATGCGCCGCGGCCGCTCAAGGTGCGCGACCGGGTGCGCTTCCACGTGGGCACGCAAGAGGTGATGGCCCGGGTCCTCCTCGTCGACCGCGCGGAGCTCGAGCCGGGCCAGGTGTCCTATGGGCGCTTCCGCCTGGAGGCGCCGATCGTCGCGCTGCCCGGCGACCGCTACGTGATCCGCTCGTATTCCCCCATCGTCACGATCGGGGGCGGCACGCTGCTCGACATCGCGCCGCCGCGCTTCAAGCGAAAGGGCCCGGCGCTGCTCGCGCACCTGCAGCTCCTCGACCAGGGCACTGCCGCCCAGGTTCTGGAGGAGCACCTCCGCCAGGCCGGCCCGGCGGGAGCGCGGGCGGCCGATCTTCGGGCGCGCACGCCCTTCGGCCCGGACGAGCTCCGCCAGCTTCTCGAGGAGGGGGTGAAGGCGGGCACCGTGCTCGCGGTGGACCGCGAGTGGTATCTGCACCGGGACGCCAATGACCGGTTGCGCTCCCAGACCCTCGCGCTCCTCGAGGCCTTCCACGCCGACAATCCTCTGCGGTCCGGCATCTCGCGCGAGGAGCTCAGAAGCCGCGCCGGCCACGCGCAAGAGCGGGTCTTCGCCCAGCTCCTGACGGGCCTCGAGGCCGAGGGCGTGGTCAGGAGCGAGCGCGACCAGGTCCGCCTCGCCGCGCATTCGATCAAGCTGAGCGCCGATCAGCAGCGCGTGGTCGACGGGCTCGAGGCCGACTATCGCGAGGCCCGGGCGGCCCCGGCCAGCCCGGAGGAGGCGCTGGCCCGGCACGGGGTCAAGGGCAATGAGCGGCACGAGCTCTACCAGGTCCTGGTGGCCGATCGGCGCCTCGTCCGGGTGCGGGAGGGGCTCTACTTCCACGCGCTGGCCCTCGCGGACATCCAGGAGGCGCTGGTCGCCTATCTCAAGGCGAACAAGGAGATCGGCCCGTCCGGCATCAAGGACCTCCTCGGCGTGAGCCGAAAGTACGCCATCCCCCTGCTCGAATACTTCGACGCCCAGCGAGTGACCGTCCGGCAGGGCGAGCACCGCGTCCTCCGCGGGCGAGGGCGCCGTGACGCGTTGACAAGGTGGGAGGCGCCGCGTAGGGTGAGGAGGGCGTCAGGTACGGAAAGGAGTCCCGCCATGTTCGGTCTGGGATATCAAGAGCTGCTGCTCATCCTCGTCATCGTGCTCATCCTCTTCGGGGCCCAGCGTCTGCCGGACCTCGCCAAGTCGCTCGGCTCGAGCGTGAAGGAGTTCAAGAAGGGCGTGAGCGAGATCACCAAGGACGACACCGCCGCAACGACGACGACGCCGCCACCGACGCCGAAGGAAGGGGAGAAGAAGGCGTAGCTCCCCGACCTGTGGGCGAGGGCAAGCTCCAGCGTCTCGCCCGATCCTCTTCCTCGTGGCTCCTGCCTCACGCTGACCTCGGCATCGCGCTTGGGCTGGCGATGCTGACCCTGGCATCCCGCTGGCCGTACCGCGCCCGCATGCTCTACAACTGGGATGCGGTCCAGTTTGCCCTGGCGCTCACCGAGTTCGACGTGGCCAAGCATCAGCCGCATCCCCCGGGCTATCTCCTCTACGTCGGGCTGGGCCGGCTCGCCAATCGCTGGGTGGGAGATCCGGCGCTCGCCTATGTCGGCCTCGCGATGCTGTTCAGCGCGGCGACGACCTTCGTGGTCTATTGGCTGGCGCGGCGCCTCTACGATCGCACCACCGCCATTGCCGCCGCCGCGCTCCTCGCCGTCAGCCCGCTCTTCTGGTTCTACGGCTCGGTCGGGCTCACGTATGCGGGCGAGGCCTTCGGCGCCTCCCTCGTGGCCTGGTGGGCCTGGGGGGCGCTCGAGGGCCGGGCGCGGTACCTGTATCTGGGCGCGCTCACCCTCGGCCTCGTGGGCGGCATGCGCCAGTCCGTTCTCGTGCTGATCTTTCCGCTCTGGCTCGGCGCGGCGGTGCTCGGCATGCGCTCGTGGCAGCGCGTCGCCGCCGCGGGCGGGGTGCTCGCGGCCGCCGTCCTCGCCTGGCTCCTGCCGACGATCTGGCTCAGCGGTGGCCTGGCCGCCTACGTCGCCGCCTCGACCCAGCTCTACGGCTCGGTGGTGCTGCCCACCTCGGTGCTCGGCGGGTCGCTCAACGTCACCTTCGCCCAGGCGCGCTACCTCGCGGAGTCGGTCGTCGTGGGCCTCGGACCGCTCGCGCTCGCGTTCGTCGCGCTGCCCGCGTACGTGCGCCGGGCGGGATGGGGCCGCCAGGAGTGGTTTCTCCTCGCCTGGATCCTCCCGCCCGCCGCCTTCTACACGCTGGTGCACTTCGGACAGGCGGGCTATGTCCTGACCTTCCTGCCCGCGCTGGTGATTCTGCTCGCGCGCGCCCTGGTGGAGGCGGTCGCGGCGGGCTCCGAACGGCTGCGCCGGCCGAACTGGCGCTGGGCGCTGACCGCCGCGGCCCTGGTGGCGCTCGTGCTCGTCAATACCGGCTTCTTCGCCCGGGCCCGTCCGCTCCCGCGCGAGTTCGAGCACCGGGCCGGCGATCCCTGGATCTGGCGGGCCCGCGACGAGATCCACGACTGGATCATGAGCCGGACGGCGGCGGCGCTGCGCGAGCACGAAGCGGTGATCCGCACCTACGTCGAGACGATCCGCGCGGTGTACGATCCCGACGACACGGCGCTGCTCACGGAGCTCGGCAATCCGCGCTCGTATCCGTGGCTGCGTCACGCCATGTTCTACCTGCCCGAGTTTCCGATCTACCAGGTGCAGCTCGGCGACGCGCCCGGCTACTACGCGCCCCAGTCCGCGGTGACCATGATCCTGACGCCGGGCTCGTACATCGAGCTGCCGCGCCGGGTGAAGCAGCTCGTGTGGTTCGTCGATCACTGGGATCCCACGGTGCCGAGGCCCCCGGGGCTGCTCGAGATCCCGCTCCCGTACGGCCGCTTCCTGTACGTGCTGCCGCTCGGCCGGGTTGCCGAGCACGCCGGCTACACCTTCGTTCGCGCCGCGCGCAACTGACGGTCGATCGCGGTGGTGCAGGCAAGGGGCGGGCTCGTCGACGGCGCGTGCGTGGCGCTGTCCCTGGCGGCGGCGCTCGCGGTGTACTGGATCGCCGAGGCGCGCATCGCGGGCGCGGCGTCGCTCTCCTCCTTTCCCCTCGACGACTCGTGGATCCACCTGCACTTCGCGCGCAACCTGGCCGAGGGCGCGGGCTTCGCCTATAACCCCGGCGTGCCCGTCTCGGGATCGACGGCGCCGCTCTGGACGCTGCTGCTGGCCGGCACCTTCTCGCTCGCCGGCATCGCGCCCGCCTGGGCCAAGGCGCTGGGCATCGCCGCCGCGCTCGCCACCGCGCTTCTGACCCGGCGCCTCGTGTGGATGTGGACGGAGAGTCGGGCGCTCGCGCTCGCCGGCGGCGTGATCGCGGCGGTGGCCGGGCCGCTCGTCTGGGGCGCGCTGTCCGGAATGGAGGTG
The DNA here is from genome assembly GCA_963840495.1 of uncultured Candidatus Rokubacteria bacterium. Classification (GTDB taxonomy): domain Bacteria; phylum Methylomirabilota; class Methylomirabilia; order Rokubacteriales; family CSP1-6; genus CAWIZN01. Next base: position 22,678 of record CAWIZN010000031.1, on the reverse strand, counting down.
TCGCTCGCGGCGCTGCTCGTGACGGGAGCGATCGTGCTCCACACGGCGGGGCGCGACGCGCCGACCGCCCTCCTCCTCGGTCTCGCGGTCCTCACCCGGCCCGAGAGCCTGCTCCTCGTCCCGCTCGTCTGGCTGGGCCGGCCGATCACACCGCGGCGCACCGCGATCTTCGCGGGCATCGTCGGCGCGCTCCTGGCCCCGTGGATCGCCTTCAATCTCGCCACGGCGGGTACTCCACTGCCGGCGACCGCGTCGGCCAAGGTCGAGGGCGGGCTGATCGGGGTCCTCTCGGGGAGCCGGGACTCGCTCGCCGCCGCGCTCGTGCAGCGTCCCTGGCAGTTCGAGATGGAATGGATTCGATGGCTCTTCTCGGTCGATGTCCTCCTGCCCGTGCTCTTGCTTCCCGGGCTCTGGGGGCTCTGGCGGATGCGGGGGCGTGCGGCGGGGTTCCCCGCGCTCGTGCTCGTCCTGCATCCGGTCGGGATGGCGCTGCTCGCGCCCTATCGCGGGCCGGGGTTCCAGGAGGGCCGATATTCCATTCACTTGCTGCCGCTCGCCATCGCGGTGGCGCTGGCCGGGGTCGCGGCGCTCGGTCCGTGGAGGCTCATGCGCCCCGCGCTCGCGGGGGGGCTGCTCGCCGCCGCGCTCTGGACGCTTCCCTCCGCCGCGACGCGCTACGCGTGGGCGGTGCAGAACATCGACGCGATGCAGGTGCAGCTCGGCCGGTGGATCGCCGCCAATACGCCACCCGGATCCAGAGTCGCCCTCAATGACGTGGGCGCCATCGCCTATGTCTCGCGGCGCGAGGTGGTGGACGTGATGGGGCTCGTGACCCCCGCCATCATTGCCTATCGCCAGAAAGGCGAGCCCGGCGTCCTCAGCTACCTCGAGCGCACCTGTCCGGACTACCTCGTGATCTTCCCCGCGTGGTTTCCGATGCTGTCGGCCATGACGGACCGCTTCCGCCCGATCTACCGGATCACGCTCGCCCACAATACGGTCGCGGGGGCGGATGAGATGGTCGTCTACAAGACGCCCTGGACATCGGCCGGCTGCCGATGACGGTCGCGCGAGGTGAGGCCCGTATAATGCCAGTCATGAAGCGACTGGTGGTCGTGGCGGCGGTGATCGCGACGGTGGCGCTCGGGGACGTTCCCGGCGGGCCGCGCGGTGCCGGGGCCCAGGTGTTTCGGTGGATCGATGGCGAGGGGAGCATTCACTACTCCCAGGGGATCGAGAGTGTGCCTCCGCGCTTTCGGGACGGGGCGGTGATCATCGGGTACGAGCGACCCGACACGGGCGCGCCCGCGCCCGCGGCGGAGACGGCGCCGGTGGGGATCGGCCGCGTGCGGTTCACGCCCGGCCAGCCCATCATGGTGTCGGTCCGGATCAATGGCTCGACGCCCGCCACGCTGATGCTCGACACGGGCGCGACGCGCACGGTGATCAATCCCAAGGTGCTGGAGGCGATCGGGGTGAGCTATCGCGACGCCCAGCGCGGAACCATCCGGGGCGTGACCGGAGAGGCCCCGGTGCTGGCCGTGCGGGTCGAGAGCATCGAGGCGAGCGGCGCCCGGTCCGGCCCCCTCTTGGTGGTCTCCCACGACACGGGCTTCGGACAGGGCGACGGCCTGCTCGGCCGCGACTTCCTCGATCAGTTCAGCGTCAATATCGACAACGCCGCCGGGCTCGTCACGCTCACCCCGAAGTGACGCCGCCGGGGCCAATTTGGCTCCGGCACGGGGCAGTTGCGAGCCAGGCGAGGCGCGAGCGCGCTGGCAGCCCGAGGCGTACGTGGGTGTACGTCGAGGGCTGCCAGGGCGCTCGCACGAGTATGGCGAAGCAATTGACCCAGTGCCGGCTTGCTGGAAACGTCCACGGGTGCTAGCGTTTAGCCCCTATGGATTACAAAGATACGCTGAACCTGCCGAAGACGTCCTTCCCGATGAAGGCCAATCTCCCCAAGCTCGAGCCCCAGATGCTCGAGCACTGGGAGGCCACGGACATCTACGGCAGGATTCGCCAGGCCGCGGCCAAGCGCCCCTTGTGGATCCTCCACGACGGGCCGCCCTATGCCAATGGCCATATCCACATGGGGCATCTCCTGAACAAGGTGCTCAAGGACTTCATCGTCAAATCGCGCTCCATGCTGGGGCACAATGCCGTCTACGTGCCCGGCTGGGACTGCCACGGTCTGCCCATCGAGCACGAGGTGGACAAGGAGCTCGGGCTCGACACGGCGTCGCTCGACGTGCGGCGCGCCATGGATCCGCTCGAGAAGATCGGCCGCTGCCGCGAGTACGCCGCGCGCTACGTCGAGATCCAGCGGGAAGAATTCAAGCGCCTCGGCGTCTTCGGCGACTGGAAGCATCCCTACGTGACGATGGAGCCGGCCTACCAGGCGACGATCGTGCGGGAGTTCGGGCGCTTCGTCGGGCGGGGCACCGTCTACAAGGGCCTGAAGCCCGTGCACTGGTGCATGCACTGCAAGACGGCGCTGGCCCAGGCCGAGGTCGAGTACGAGGACCAGCGGACGCCCAGCATCTACGTGAAGTTCGAGGTCAAGGCGCCGTCGGGCGCCCTCGCGGCCGCGCTCGCCAACGCGTCAACGGTCGCCCCGCGGCCCTCGTGATCTGGACGACGACGCCGTGGACGCTGCCCGCCAACCTCGCCATCGCCGTGCATCCGGGCGAGACGTACACCGCGGTGGAGGTGGACGGCGAGGCGCTGGTCGTCGCGCGCGCGCTCGCGCCGGCGTTCCTCGAGCTGCCGGGGGTGAACGGGCGGGGCGCGCTGACCGCGCTCGAGGTGTCGGGGGCCGATCTCGCCGGCACCGTCGGTCGCCATCCCTTCATCGATCGCGACGCGCCCGTGGTGGCGGCCGACTGGGTCGCGATGGACGCGGGCACGGGGCTCGTCCACATCGCCCCGGGGCACGGCGAAGAGGACTACGAGCTGGGCAAGCAGGTCGGCCTGCCGATCTACAATCCCGTCGACGACGACGGGCGCTTCATCGCCGAGGTGGCGCACTTCGCCGGTCTCACGGTCTGGGACGCGAACCCGAAGATCGTCGAGCATCTCAAGGCGACCGGCGCGCTCGTGGCCTCCGTCCCCCTGATCCACACGTATCCGCATTGCTGGCGCTGCAAGAACCCGACGCTCTTCCGGGCCACCGAGCAGTGGTTCATCGCGCTGGACAAGGACGGCCTGCGCCAGCGCGCGCTCGACGCCATCCGGAACCAGGTCGACTGGATCCCCGACTGGGGCGAGGAGCGCATCTTCAACATGGTCGCGCACCGTCCCGAATGGGTCATCTCGCGCCAGCGCGTCTGGGGCGTGCCGATCGTGGCCTTCTACTGCACGGCGTGCACCACGCTCCTCGTGGAGGAGCGGCTGGTCCAGCACGTGGCCGACATCATGCGCGACGGGCACGGGGCGGACGAGTGGCACGCGCGCGACGCGAAGGACCTCCTGCCCGCGGGCACCCAGTGCCCGAAGTGCGGCGGGACCAGCTTCCGGAAGGAGACGGACATCCTCGACGTCTGGTTCGACTCGGGGTGCAGCCATGCCGCCGTGCTCGAGCAGCGGCCCGAGCTGCGCTGGCCGGCCGAGATGTACCTCGAGGGATCCGACCAGCACCGCGGGTGGTTCCACTCCTCGCTGCTCGAGGCGGAGGGCACGCGCGACAAGCCCCCCTACCGCTCGGTCTTGACCCACGGGTTCGTGGTCGACGGCGACGGGCGCAAGATGTCGAAGTCGCAGAAGAACTACATCACGCCCGAGGAGCTGATCCCGAAGTACGGCGCCGAGGTGCTGCGCCTCTGGGTGGCCGCGGAGGACTACAGCGAGGACATCCGCCTCTCCGACGAGATCCTGAACCGCGTCGCCGATGCGTACCGGCGCATCCGCAACACGTGCCGCTTTCTCCTGGGCGCGCTCGCCGACTTCGACCCCGAGCGGGATCGCGTGTCCTACGATCAGCTCGAGGAGCTGGACCGCTGGGCCCTCCTGCGCCTCGGCGAGCTGATCGCGCGCGTGCGCCGGGCCTACGACGAGTACCAGTTCCACGTGGTCTTCCACTCGGCGCACAACTTCTGCTCGGTGGACCTGTCCGCGCTCTATCTGGACATCATCAAGGACCGGCTGTACGTCTCGGCGGCGAACGATCCGCGGCGGCGGGCGGCGCAGACGGTGTGCTTCGAGGTGCTGACCGCGCTCGCCCGGCTCCTGGCCCCCGTCCTCACCTTCACCGCCGACGAGGTGTGGTCGCATATCCCGGGCCGCGGCAAGCCCGAGAGCGTGCACCTGGTCACGTTCCCCGAGGAGCGCGGCGAGTGGCTGGACGAGCGGCTCGGCGCCGAGTGGGAGCGCCTCCTCGAGGTGCGGGGTGAGGTCTCACGCGCCCTCGAGGCCGCGCGAAAGCAGGGCAAGATCGGCAAGAGCGTGGATGCCGTCGTCTACGTGCCGAGTGCGCCCGAGGAGGAATGGGGCCCGCTCCTCGCCGCCAAGGGCGAGGCCCTGCTCGCGACGCTCTGGAACGTCTCGGGCGTGCGGCTCGGCGAGCGCGCGGCCGACGGCGCCGCCGTCGCCTACGAGAGCCAGGACATCCCCGGGCTCGCCCTCGAGGTGCTGCCCGCCCAGGCGCTCGGCTGGAAGAAGTGCGAGCGCTGCTGGACCTTCAGCCCTCGCGTCGGCGAAGACCCGGAGCACCCCGCCCTCTGCGAGCGCTGCACGCCCGTCATCCGCGCGCTCCGCCCGTGACCCTTGCCGCGGTGACGCTGGTCGTGGTCCTGATCCTGGACCAGGTCACCAAGGCCCTGGCGCTCGCGCATCTGCCCCCGGGGCGGCCCGTGGGCATCATCGACGGCTTCTTCTCGCTCACCCTGGTGATGAATCCGGGACTGGCCTTCGGATTTCTGTCCTCGACGCCGGTGACCTGGCGGTGGATCGTGGCGCTCCTGTCCATCGGGGCGCTCGCCGTGCTCGGCGTGGTGGGGCTGCGGCTCCTGCCCGCCGGGGGCTGGCTGTCGGGCCTGGCGCTCGGGTTGATCTTCGGCGGCGCCATCGGCAACCTGATCGATCGCGCGCGCTTCGGCGCCGTCGTGGACTTCCTCGATTTCTACTGGCGCGGCTATCACTGGCCCGCCTTCAACGTGGCCGACTCCGCCATCAGCGTGGGCGTGACCCTGCTCGCCCTCAAGCTCCTCGTGACCCCGCCGGGTCCCGGCGACGGGCGGCCGGGCGCGCGGGGGTCTCCGGACGCGCGAGGTGAGCGAGGCGGGCGCCGCGGCACGTTCGCGCCACGGTGATCGCGGCGGAGAGCGGGACGCGGCTCGACCAGTGGCTCACGGCGCGCCTCCCCGAGCTGTCCCGCACCCGGATCAGGAAGCTGATCGACCAGGGGATGGCCACGGTCGACGGGCGGGCGGCGAAGGCCGCGCACCGGCTCCGCGCGGGCGAGGCGGTCGCGGCCGAGATTCCTCCGCTCTCCGCCCGAGGAGATGGCGGCCGAGCCGATCCCTCTGCGCATCGTCTTCGAAGACGAGCACGTCCTCGTGGTGGACAAGGACGCCGGGATGGTCACGCATCCGGGCGCCGGCCAGCCGACGGGGACGCTCGCCGCCGCGGCGCTCGCGCATGTCCCCAGCATGGCGGGGGTCGGCGGACCGCGGCGCCCCGGCATCGTCCACCGGCTCGACAAGGGCACCTCCGGGCTCATCGTCCTGGCCAAGACCCAGCGCGCCTACGATGCGCTCACCGCCCAGCTCGCCCGCCGCAGCGTGACGCGCCGCTATCTCTGCCTCGTCCACGGGGTCCCCCGAGCGCCGGCCGGCGTGATCGACCAGCCGATCGGGCGCGACCCGCGCTCGCGGGTGCGCATGGCCGTGATGCCGCCCGGGAAGGGCAAGCGCGCGGTGACCCGGTTCCGGGTGCTCGAGCGCTTCGCCGGGGCCGCCTTCGTCGAGTGCCGGCTGGAGACGGGCCGCACCCACCAGATTCGGGTCCACCTGGCGTCGGTCGGCCATCCGCTCATCGGTGACGAGACCTATGCCGGTCGGGCCCGGGCCCGCCATGCTGATCCCGACCTCAAAGCCCTCGTGTCGGGACTCGGCGGCGTGGCGCTCCATGCCGCCGGGCTCGCCTTCGTCCATCCGGAGACGGGAGAGCCCTGCGAGTTTTCGTCTCCTCTTCCCAACAGAATTGAGGGGGTCCTGTGTCATCTTCGCAGTCAATCGGGTTGACAAGAGTGCCGGGCATGCCCCTAAGTGCGCGCCATTCCGGACAGGTGGGTGAGGGACAGGCTCTGGCATGCCGCGTGCTTGATGTTTGCGCGCCATGAACAAGCTCACTGCCATCATTCTTGCTGCCGGCGAGTCGACCCGCATGCGCTCCCGGCGCCCCAAGTCGCTTCACCAGATCTGCGGCCGGCCGCTCATCCACTATCCGGTCAATCTTGCCCGCGCCCTCGGCGCCCGCGTGATCGTGGTCGTCGGACGCGGGGCGGACGACGTCCGCGCCGCCGTGAGCCGCGAGGCCGAGGCCACCTTCGTCGAGCAGCGCGAGCGCCGGGGTACCGGCCACGCGGTGCTCCAGGCCCGGGAGGCCTGTGGCGACGACAGCGACGCCATCCTGGTCCTGCCCGGCGACATGCCGCTCCTGTCCGAGACGACGCTCCGCCGACTCGTCGAGCGCCACCGGGAGACGAGCGCGGCGGCGACCCTCCTCACCGCGCAGCTCGACGATCCCACCGGCTACGGCCGGGTGATCCGCGAGGGCGGCCTGCCGGTGGCCATCGTGGAGCACCGCGACGCCACGCCCGCGCAGCGCGCCATCCGCGAGGTCGGCACCAGCACGTACTGCTTCGACGGCCGCCTCTGGCCGGCCCTGGCGGGCGTCACCCCCAGGAACGCCCAGGGCGAGTACTACCTGACCGACGTGATCGAGATCCTCGGGCAGGGCGGGCACCATCTCGACGCGGTGATCGCCGAGGATGCCCGCGAGGGCCTCGGCGTGAACGACCGGAAGCAGCTCGCGGCGATGGCTAGGGTCATGCGCGAGCGCATCCTGGACCGGCTGATGGCCGACGGCGTCACCGTGCTCGATCCCGCGAGCACCTATGTCGACGACACCGTCCAGATCGGCGCCGACACCATCCTCTATCCCGGCGTCACGCTCGAGGGGCACACCGTGATCGGCGCCGAGTGCACCGTGGGCCCGGGCTCCTGCGTGAGCGCGAGCCGTCTCGGCGACCGCGTGACGCTGCGGCCCTACTGCGTCTTGAACGAGGCGGTGGTGGAGGACGACGCTGCAGCTCGGACCCTTCTGCCACCTGCGCCCGGCGAGCCATGTCGGCGCGGGGGCGAAGATCGGCAACTTCGTCGAGCTGAAGAAATCGAAGATCGGCCGCGGCGCCAAGGTGCCGCATCTCTCCTATGTCGGCGACGCCACGCTGGGCGCCGACGTGAACTTCGGCGCGGGCGCCATCACGTGCAATTACGACGGCGTGAACAAGCACGAGACGATCATCGGCGAGGGGGCCTTCATCGGCACGAACTCGAGCCTCGTCGCGCCCATCTCGGTGGGGGACGGGGCGTACGTGGGCGCCGGCTCGGTGATCACGCGGGACGTGCCGCCGGGCGCCCTCGCCGTCACGCGCCCGCAGCAGGTGGTCAAAGAGGGCTGGGCGGCGCGCAAGCAGAAAACCCGGAAACCCAAACACGCGGAGTAACGACGCCATGTGCGGAATCGTGGGGTATGTCGGAGACAAGAGCTCGGTCGACATCATCATCGAAGGGCTCAAGAAGCTCGAGTACCGCGGCTATGATTCGGCGGGCATCGCGGTGGTGGGCGCGGACGGCCTCCAGATCCGGCGCGCCGCCGGCCGGATCAAGGTGCTGGAGGGGCTCCTGCGCGAGCGTCCGCTGCGGGGGAATATCGGCATCGGCCACACGCGGTGGGCCACTCACGGGCGCCCCACCGACGAGAACGCGCATCCCCATACCGACGGCTCGGGCAGCCTCGTCGTCGTGCACAACGGGATCATCGAGAACTACCTCCCCATCAAGGAGCGCCTGCAGGCCGAGGGGCATCGCTTCACCTCCGACACCGACACCGAGGTGATCGCCCACCTGATCGAGCGGCATCTGGCGGACACGCCGCGCCTCGACGAGGCGGTGCGCCGGGCGCTCCGCGAGCTGCGCGGCTCGTACGCCATCGTGGTGCTGTCGAAGAACGCGCCCGACCGCCTCGTGGCGGCCAAGCACGGGGCGGGCAGCGTGGTGGTGGGCCTGGGTCAGGACGAGACCTTCCTCGCCTCCGACATCCCCGCCATCCTGGCGCATACGCGCGACGTCGTGATCCTGGAGGACGAGGACCTGGCGGTGGTGACGCGCCACGGCGTGGAGATCAGCCATCTCGACGGGGCCCCGGTGGAGCGCGCCCCCGTGCGCATTCAGTGGGACCCGATCCTCGCCGAGAAGGGCGGCTATCGCCACTTCATGCTGAAGGAGATCTACGAGCAGCCGCGCGCCGCCGCCGACACGATGCGCGGGCGCGTCCAGCCCGAGGGCGGCACCGTCGTCCTCGCCGACATCGGGCTCGACCGGGAGATGACGCAGGCCATCGAGCGCATCGTCCTCATCGCGTGCGGCACGTCGTACCACGCGGCCATCGTGGGACGCTTCATGATCGAGCGGCTGACCGGCATCCCCGCCGAGGTGGATCTCGGCTCGGAGTTCCGCTACCGGGATGCGCCCATCGGGCCCGGGACGCTCGTCGTGGCCTTGTCCCAGTCGGGGGAGACCGCGGACACGCTCGGCGCCGTGAAGGCCTCGCGGGCCAAGGGCGCACCCATCGTGGGCATCACCAACGTCGTCGGCTCGGCCCTCGCCCGCGAGGCGACCGGCGTGCTCTACACGCATGCGGGGCCCGAGATCGGCGTCGCCTCGTCGAAGACCTTCACGTCGACCCTCGTGGCCTGCTACCTGCTCGGGCTCTGGCTCGGGCGCCGCCGCGGGCATCTCCTCGCCGAGGACGGCAAGAAGCACATCCAGGGGCTGCTCGAGCTGCCCCGGCTCATGGAAAAGACGCTCGAGGTCGAGCCGCAGGTCGCCGAGATGGCCCGCGAGCTGTCGCGGTACAAGAACTTCCTCTTCCTGGCGCGCGGGATCCACTATCCCGTCGCGCTCGAGGGCGCGCTCAAGCTGAAGGAATTGTCCTATGCCCACGCCGAGGGATATCCGGCCGGCGAGATGAAGCACGGGCCCATCGCGCTGATCGACGACACCATGCCGGTGGTCGTGCTGGCCCCGCGAGACGGCACCTACGACCGCATGATGAGCACCATCGAAGAGGTGCGCGCCCGCGACGGGCGGGTCTTCGCCTTCGGGCACGAGGGTGACCGGGAGCTCGCCGCCAAGTCGCAGGCGATGATCGCCGTGCCGGCGGCGGGCGACCTGCTCTCGCCGATGCTCATGGCCATCCCGCTCCAGCTCCTGTCCTATCACGTCGCCGTCCGCCTCGGCCGCGACGTGGATCAGCCGCGCAACCTCGCCAAGTCGGTGACGGTCGAGTAGAACTCGGAGGGGGGCTCCGCCCCCCTTCCGATGCCTCCCCCCGAACAGCGGATTGCGCCGGCGAAGCCGGCGCTCGAACGGCGGTTACTCCGACGGGCTCCTAGTACAGGTCGCGCGCCCGCGACGCCGGGGACGCGGCAGGGGCCGGGGGAATGAGTCCTCCCCGTCGAAGCCGACTCTGTACCGGTCACCGACGGCCCCCTTCGATGCAATCTGGTACCATAGCGCCCTGTTGCCGGTCAGTGAGGGTCATCCGCGGTGGGCTCGAAGGCCGTTGCGCCACCAGAGAGCGAAAAGAGAGTCCTGGACTTGGCCGACAGTACCGATTCTCAGCGGGAATTCCGATCGTCGCGAGCCCCTTCCATTGCCCGGCCCGTGGATCGGCCTCGAGCGCTCGTCATCGGAAGCGAAGCCGGCCGCCGGCTCATCGAGCAGATGCTGGCGGAGGACTTCGACGTCGTGACGGCGGCCGATGGGATCGCGGCGCTCGACACGGTGCCCTTGGGCGGGATTGACCTCGTCGTCCTCGATGCTGGGGCGAGCAGGACCGGCGCCCCGGCCATCGGGCCGATCCGGGCCCGCGAGGAGCTCGCCGGGGTTCCGATCCTCGTCGTGTCCGATCCGGACCAGGATGCCTGGAGCGCTCGGCTCCTTCGGGAGGGCGCCCAGGATCGCGTGCGCATGCCCGTCTCCGCCGAGGAGCTTCGGGTCCGGGCGCGGAGCTTGGTGGCGATCAAGCGGGCCCGCGATGTGCTTGGCGCCGCGGTGGCGAAGCCGGATGGCGACCTCGAGTCGCTCGCCCGTCAGGTGGCTGCCGAGAAGCGGTCGGCCGAGGACGCCTGCCGAAAGGCGGAGGCCTCCAATCGGGCGAAGGACGAATTCCTGGCCGTCCTGGCGCACGAGCTGCGCACCCCGCTCAATGCCGTACTGGGGTGGACCAGCTTGCTTCGCCGCGAGGGTGTGGCCGAGGGCGATCTGAAGCGCGGACTCGAGGTGATCGATCGAAATGCGCGGGTCCAGGCGCGGCTCATCGAGGACGTGCTCGAGGTGTCGGCGATGATTCTGCGCAAGGTGCAGGTGAGGCTCGATCCGATCGCGTTCGGCCCCGTCCTTTCGGAGGCCCTCGACGCGGTCCGGCCAACCGCCGAGGCCAAGGGGATCGACCTCCGCTACGAGTGGGCCGCCCGCGACCTCATGGTGCTCGGCGACGCCGAGCGGCTCTTGCAGGTTCTCCACAATCTCCTCGGCAACGCGGTCAAGTTCACGCCCGGCGGGGGGGCGGTCACGGTGCGGATGCGCGTCGCGGAGGGGGCGGTCGTCCTCGAGGTCGAAGACACCGGCATCGGCATCGCGCCCGACCTCCTGCCGCACATCTTCGACCAGTTCACCCAGGGCGCGAACCGGGTGCCGGACCGCTCGCGCGGGCTCGGACTCGGCCTTGCGATCGCCCGTCACCTGATCGAGCTGCACGGCGGCGGGATCGAGGCCGCGAGCCCGGGCGAGGGCCGCGGCACGACCTTCACCGTGCGCCTTCCCGTGCTCGAGTCACCCCAGCCCGTGCCGGCCGAGCATGCCCGGTGAGCCGAGACGACGCCCAGGCGGGAACCCAGGAGGCGGCGGTCGACGGCGGCGTCGCGACCAGAGCGGTCATCGCGGTGTTCAACTCCAGCGCCGACACGGTGGACCTCCTGCGCCGGGTGCTGGAGCAGGACGGCTTGCAGACCGTCGTCGGTCATATTCCGGAGATCAAGCAGGGCGGGCTCGACCTCATCGCCTTCATCGAGCGCCACGCTCCCGCGGTGATCGTGTACGACGTCTCGCCGCCCTACGAGGAGAACTGGACCTTTCTCCGGCTCGTCCGAAGCTCGCAGGCGGTCTCGGGCAAGCCGTTCGTCATCACGACGACGAATAAACCGGCGCTCGACGCGCTGGTCGGCGGCACCGAGGCCATCGAGATCATCGGCAAGCCATACGACCTGCAGCAGGTCGTCGACGCGGTGCGGGCAGCGCTGCCCCGACCCTCATAACGCGTTTTCGTTCGGAGGACTCATGGACAGCATGCTCGATCGCAGAGCTCTCTTGAAGCTGGGCGCGGCGGGCGCAGCCGCCTTCGCCGTGCCGACCGCCTCCGCCATCGCGCAGGACAAGCCCAAGCGCGGCGGCACCCTCACCATCGGCCGGAACCACGACGCCGATACGCTCTATCCCGGCCGGTCCACGGGCCTGTCGGCCATCGCGACCAATCTCCTGCTCTACGACGGCCTGGTGCTCCACGACTTCCAGATGAAGATCCGGCCCGCGCTCGCCGAGCGCTGGGAGACGTCGGCGGATGGGCTCACGTGGACCTTCCACCTCAGGAAGAACGTCAAGTTCCATTGCGGCGCGCCGCTCACCGCGCAGGACGTGAAGGACCATTTCGACCGCTGGATCGATCCCAAGGAGGCGTTCCCGACGCGCGCGAAGGTGGCCAGCCTGGCCGAGACACGCGTGGTGGACGAGCACACCGTGGTCTGCAAGCTCAAGAACCCGACGCTCGTCTTCCTCAACAACGTCAGCCAGACCGAGTGGTCGTACGCCAGCATCCCCCACGCCAAGCACGTGGCGCAGTACGGCCAGGACTACGGCGTCGTCCCCGCGAGCGTGTGCGGCACCGGGCCGTTTCGGCTCAAGGACTGGTCGAAGGACGACCGGATGGAGCTGGTGCGCCACGACGGCTATGCCTGGGGCTCGCCCGCCTATGACAATACGGCAGCCCCGTGGGTGGACCGGATCGTCTTCCGCACCCTGCCGGAGGACGCCGCGCGCGCGGCCGAGCTCGAGGCGGGCGGCATCGACCTCGACATCGACGTGTCGCCCCAGCACATCGCGCGCCTCGAGGGCCGGGGCGTCAAGGTCACCTCGATCCCGCGGCTGTCCTCGAACCACATCGGCTTCAACGTGGAGAAGGAGGTCTTCAAGGACGCGCGGGTGCGCAAGGCGGTCGCCCACGCCGTCAACCGCCAGGAGATCGTCCAGTTCGTGATGAAGGGGCAGGCGGATGTGTCCCACGGCTTCCTGCATCCGCTCGTCGCCGGCGCGAGCACGAAGGAGCAGATGCGGCCCTTCATGGCGGACTTCGGGCTCGACAAGTCGAGGCAGCTCCTGACCGAGGCGGGATGGACGCCGGGCGCGGGCGGCATGCGCCAGAAGGACGGCAAGCCGCTGTCGGCCACCCTCTACGTGTTCACCGAGCTGCACGAGCGCATCGTGACGCCGGTGCAGGCGCAGCTTCGCCAGGTGGGCTTCGACCTCCAGCTCAAGCGGCTCGAGGCGGCGGCCTTCACCTCGGCCACGCGGGCGGGGGAGCACGACGCGCGCTTCCTGCCCATGATCTACTCCTCCGCGGACTTTCTGTACTTCTTCGTCTCCGCGGCCATCCCGAGCCCGAACACGACGCGCTGGCGCGACGAGCGGACCGACGCGCTCTTCCAGCAATCGCAGACGAGCCTGAAGGAAGCCGAGCGCGTCAAGGCCTTCCAGGGCATCGAGCAGCGGCTGGTGGGCGAGGCGGTGGTCGTGCCCATCCAGCACGTGCGCTGGATCTTCGGCAGCCGGCCCCGCGCCCACGGCCTCAAGTACCACCCGATCCACGGCATCTACAAGCTCATGGACGCGTGGGTGACATAGACTCGGAGGGGGGCTCTGCCCCCCTTCCGAAGCCTCCCCCCGGGAAAATGCGGATTGCGCCGGCGAAGCCGGCGCTCGGAGCGGTGAGTTCTGGCGCGCACGGTATCTGATGTGCTCCAGCTCGTCCTCATGAGGAGATGACTTGCATGGCTGAGTCTCGGCGGACTGCTATTCGGGCTGGGTATGTCATCGCGTTCGACGGCAAGGGGCACCGGCTCTTGCGGGACGGGGTGGTGGTGATCGAGGGCGACAGCATCCTGTACGTCGGCCCGCGGTTCGACGGGCGGGTGGACGAGACGGTCGAGGCACCGGACCGCATCGTCACGCCGGGACTGATCTCGACCCACGCCCACATCAGCGGGTCGCCGCTCGACCGGTCGTTCATCGAGGACCGCGGCAACCCGCAGTTCTGGTACTCGGGGCTCTTCGAGATGCTGCCGGTGCGCAGCGAGGCGCAGGACGAGGAAGGGGGCCGGGCCTGCGTCGATTTCTCGATGGCCGAGCTCCTGCGGGGCGGCGTGACGACCGTGATGGAGATCGGCACGCTCGGCGAGTACGTGGTCGAGCGCGCGCCGCACTACGGCCTGCGCGTCTACATGGGGCAGGCGTTCCGGTCGGGACGGTGGCTCACGCGTGACGGCAAGCGCGTGGAGTGGGAGTGGAACGAGGAGCAGGGGCGGGCGGGCCTCGAGCGCGCCATCGCGTTCCACAAGCGCCACGACGGCGCCCACGGCGGCCTCGTGCGCTGCTTCGTGTCGCCGTCGCAGATCGACACCTGCACGCCCGAGCTGCTCCGCGACGCCAAGCGCTTCGCCGACGAGGTCAAGCGCCCGTACCAGGTGCACACCTCGCAGTCCGTCGTCGAGTTCAACGAGATGGTCGCCCGCTACGGCAAGACGCCCATCGCCTGGATGAAGGAGCTGGGGGTGCTCGGGTCCAATACCATCCTGGGCCACGCCATCATCATCGGCGGCTCGTCGTGGACCAATTACCCGGCGGGCGACGTGCAGCTCATGGCGGACGCGGGCGCGACGGTGGCGCACGCGGTGTGGGTGTTCGCCCGCCGCGGCGTGGCCATGGAGTCCTTCGGGCGGTACCGGGCGGCGGGCGTCAACATGTCGCTCGGCACCGACACCAATCCCCAGAGCGTGATCGAGGCGATGCGCTGGGCCGCGGTGGTCTCGAAGATGATGGAGCGCAATACGGAGGCGACGACGGCCGCCCACGCCTTCGACGCCGCCACCCTCGGCGGCGCGCGGGCGCTCCTGCGCGACGACCTCGGGCGCGTGGCGCCCGGGGCCAAGGCGGACCTCGTGCTGTGGAAGGCGCGCTCGTGGCGGATGACGCCGCTGCGCGATCCCGTCAAGAACATCGTCTACAACGCGAGCGACGAGGACGTGGACCGCGTCTACGTCAACGGCCGCCTCGTGGTGGATGGCGGCCGCGTGCTCGGCGCCGACGAGGACAAGATCCTCGGCGCGCTCCAGGCCGGGGGCGAGCGCATGTGGCCGCGCATGACCAAGTACGACTGGGCCGGCCGCGGGGCCGACCAGCTCTCGCCCCAGACCTATCCGGAGTGGGACTGACGCCGCGGAGCGGGCCTCGACGGGCCCCGTCCGACGTTCCGACTCCGTTAGCCGCATGACGCGGTATCTGATCCGGCGCTTGTTGCAGACGGTGCCGGTGCTGTTCGGCGTGTCGCTCCTCGCCTTTGCGATCATGCACGTGGTGCCGGGCGACCCCGTGCGCCTGATCGCGGGCCCCGACGCGCCGGAGTCGGTCGTGCAGCGGGTGCGCGCCGAGCTGGGGCTCGAGCGGCCGCTCCACGTCCAGTACCTGTCGTTCCTCGGCCGCGCGATCCAGGGGGATCTCGGGCGGTCGCTCCGCTCGCGGGCGCCGGTGATCGACGAGATCCTGACGCGCTTCCCCGCGAC
Source organism: uncultured Candidatus Rokubacteria bacterium (assembly GCA_963840495.1). GTDB lineage: Bacteria > Methylomirabilota > Methylomirabilia > Rokubacteriales > CSP1-6 > CAWIZN01. The sequence goes on along the minus strand of CAWIZN010000031.1, from coordinate 7,503 downwards.
CCTCGAGCTGACCACCGTGAGCATGCTGATGGCGGTGGCGGTCGGTCTCCCGCTCGGACTCCTCGCCGCGGTGCGCCGGTCGACGTGGGTCGACTACCTGTCGATGGGCGCCTCGCTGTCGAGCCTCTCCATGCCGATCTTCTGGGTGGCCATCGTCGCGATCTGGCTCTTCAGCCTGCAGCTCGGCTGGCTCCCCGTCTCGGGCCGCGCCGGCCCCGTGTGGCAGTGGGAGGGCCTGCGCCACATCGTGCTGCCCGCGGCGACGCTCGCCACGACCTCGGTGGCGATCATCAGCCGGCTCACGCGCTCGGGCATGCTCGACGTGCTCGGCCGCGAGTACGTGACGACGGCGCGCGCCAAGGGCGTCTCGCCGCTCGGGGTGGTCGGCAAGCACGCGCTGAAGAACGCGCTGATCCCGGTGGTGACGGTGGTGGGGCTGCAGTACGGCTTTCTCCTCGGCGGGGCCGTCGTCACCGAGACCATCTTCGCCTGGCCGGGGGTGGGCCGCCTCGCCATGACGGCCATCCTGCAGCGGGACTACCCCGTCGTGCAGGGCTGCGTGCTCCTCGTCGCCGTCGCGTTCGTCCTCGTCAACCTCTTCGTGGACGTGCTCTACGGGTGGCTCGACCCCCGCATCCGGTACGAGTGACGCGCGATGCGTGACGCGTGGCGGCGCTTCTTGAGGCACCGGCTCGCCGTGCTCGGGCTCGGGGTGATCGCGATCCTCGTCGTCCTCGCCGTGGGGGCGCGCGCGTTCTCGCCGCACGATCCGCTCCGGCAGGACCTGCCGCGCGCGCTCGCCGGACCGTCCGCCGACTTCCCGCTGGGCACCGACGAGTTCGGCCGCTGCATCCTCTCGCGCATTCTCTACGGCGCGCGCCTGTCGCTGCTCGTCGGGGTCATCGCCACGGGCATCGGGGCCTCCGCGGGCATCCTGTCCGGGCTCCTCGCCGGCTACTTCCCGCGCGTCGAGAGCGTCGTGATGCGGACGATGGACGTGCTCCTGGCGTTCCCGAGCATCCTGCTCGCCATCGCCATCGTCGCGGCGCTGGGGCCGAGCCTGCCGAACGTCATGATCGCGGTGGGCGTCCGCTCCATCCCGAGCTTTGCGCGGCTCACCCGCTCCATGGTGCTGAGCATCAAGGAGCTCGAGTTCGTGCAGGGCGCCCAGGCCCTCGGCGCCGGGCATCCGCGCATCCTCTTTCGCCACATCCTGCCCAATAGCATCTCGCCGCTGCTCGTCTTCTCCTCGATGCAGGTCGCGACGGCCATCCTGCTCGCCGCGATCCTGTCCTTCCTGGGGCTCGGCGTCCAGCCGCCGACGCCGGAGTGGGGGAAGATGGTGAGCGACGGGCGCTCGTATCTGATGGAGGCGCCCCACGTCTCGCTCTTCCCCGGCCTCGCGATCTTCGTCGCCGTGATGGGCTTCAACTGTCTCGGCGATGGCCTGCGCGACGCGCTCGACCCGCGCATGGGGCGCGTCGCGATCGAATAGCGGCCGCCGAGCCCGACCTTGAAATCCCGGCGAGGCGCGCCGAGATTTCAAGGTTGGGGCCGTCTGGGAGTCCTTGTGTATTACATGATTATCTGACAATAAGAATTCGATTGGTCATAGGAGGTATCGCGATGGCAGGCAAGATCACCGCAACGGACGCGGCGCGCAAGTTCTCGGAGCTCCTGAACCAGGTGCGCTATCAGGGCGAGGAGTTCGACATCGTGCGCGGCAAGGAAGTGGTTGCACGGCTCGTCCCGGCAGCCCCGCCGGGAGGTGTCGCCCTCGATCGGCTCGACGAGCTCGCGCGCTCGCTGCCCCGCCTGGGTCCGCGCGAGGCCGAGCGTTTCGCGCTGGACATCGGGCGCGGGCTGGCCAGAATGCGTCCGGACGCCGTCGAATGGGACCGATCATCGACACCGGTGTGTTGATCAGGCTCGAGAGGGAGCCCGCCGCCGTCGATTTCTCAACGTACAAACGTGCATACGGCGAGGGTTTCATATCGGCCGCCACCTGCTCGGAGCTTCTCGTCGGCGTGCATCTCGCCAACACGGAGCAGCGCCGCGCGCGTCGCTCGGCGTTCGTGGAGGCAATCCTCAAGTTGTTTCGCCCGCTGGCCTTCGACCTTGAAGTCGCGCGCGTCCACGCGCACCTCGTCAGCTCGCTCGGACGAGGAGTCACGCTCGGAGCGCTCGATCTCATCATTGGTGCTACAGCAATCCGCCACGGCTTTCCTGTGCTGACCACGAACGCGGCCGATTTCCGCCGCATGCCCGGCTGCACCGTGGAAGTGCTGGAATAGCCGACCCGGCCTTCGCCGTCCTTCGTGCCGTCCACATACAGCGAGAGTGGGAGTGACGCTGGATGTGGTGAGGATCAGGGCGCCCGTCGAGCGCGGAGGGCGCGCCACACGCGCTCCGGCGTCAGCGGGAGCTCGCGAAAGCGCACGCCGGTGAGCCGGGCGAGCGCATTGCCCACCGCCGGGCTCACGGGGATGAGGCTGCCCTCGCCCGCGCCCTTGGCGCCGAAGGGGCCGGCGCCGTCGCCGTTCTCGACGAACACGCAGCGCAGGCGCGCGGGCAGGTCGAGGGCGCGGGGCACGCGGTAGTCGACGAGGTTCGCGTTCAGGAGCTGGCCGCCGTCGTAGACCATTTCCTCGTAGAGGGTGTGGCCGAGCCCCTGCATCACCGCGCCCTCGTCCTGGCCCTCGCACTGCTGGGGATTGATGCAGCGGCCGACGTCCGCCACCGAGACGTAGTCGTCGACCACCACCGCACCGGTCTCCTCGTCGACGTGCACCTCGGCCGCGCCCACCGCCATCTCCCAGAACGGCGTGCTCCCCCCGAGCGGCGCGCGGCTCCGGCCGGGGGCCACGATGCCGCGCCCGATCAGCTCGCCGCCGCTCATGCCGAAGCGCTCCTTGAGGAGATCCGGATACGGCAGGCGCGCGCCCCCGGCGGCCGCGTGCCCCTCGTCGAGCTCGATCTCGGCGGGCGGCACGGCGAGGAGCCCGGCCGCGATGTGCAGGAGCTGACCGCGCACGTCCAGGGCGGCGTCTTCCACCGCGCGCCCCATCATGACGGTGGAGCGGCTCGAGCTCGTCGTCTGATCGTAGGGCGTGATGGCCGTGTCGGGCGTGGCGACGCCGACGCGCTCGAAGGGGATGGCCAGCACCTCCGCCGCGATCTGCGCGAGGACGGCGCGCGCGCCCTGCCCCATCTCGACCGTGCTGGCGAGGACGGTCGCGCTGCCGTCGGCGTGCAGGCGCACGATCGCCTCCGACACCGTGGGGCCGATGCTCGCCTTCATCATCATCGCGACCCCGCGTCCCCGATCGGCCGCGGCCGCCTGGGTCCAGCGAATCGCCTCCGCGGCGCGCGTCAAGCTCTCCTCGAACTTGCCGTCGATGGGGGTCTCGCCGGGCGCGAATTCCTCGCCGTGGGCGAGGAGGTTCTGCCGGCGCAGCTCGACGGGATCCAGATCGAGGCGCCGGGCCGCGTCGTCGAGCAGCGACTCGAAGGCCCAGGCGAGCTGGGGCACGCCGAAGCCCCGGAAGGCGCCGCCCGGCGTCGTGTTCGTGTAGACGGCCCGGCTCGCCAGCGCGACGTGGCCGACGCGGTACGGGCCGGTGGCGGTATAGGTGCCCTTCTGGATGATGCGCGGCCCGATGTCGGCGTAGGCGCCCACGTCGAAGTCGGCGCTGCACTCGGCGGCCCAGAGCTGACCGTCGCGCTTCAATCCGAGCTTGACGCGCACGCGGGCATCGCAGCGGCGGACGGTGCGGAAGGCGTCCTCCGCGGAGATGGCCAGCCGCACCGGCCGGCGCGCCACGCGCGCGAGCGCGCTCGCGATGGGCTCGATCTTCGCGTAGGTCTTGCCGCCGAAGCCCCCGCCGAGGAGCGGCACGATGATGCGAATCCGGTGGAGCGGCACGCGGAACATCGCGGCGAGCTCGACCCGCACGGAATACGGATTCTGCGTGGAGGCCCAGACGGTGAGGCCGCCCTCCTCGTCCCAGGCGGCCAGCGCGCAGTGGGGCTCCATGGAATAGTGCTGCACGCGCGGGAAGGTGTAGCTGTCCTCGAGGACCAGGTCGGCCTCGGCGAAGGCGCCGGCGCCGCGCCCGCGCTCGAGATGGAACTGATGGCAGACATTGCTGCCCGCGACGGGCTTGAGCGTCGAGAGATCGGCGAAGTGGCCGGCCAGGGGCTCCCCCGTGTGGACGAGCGGCGCGCCGGATGCCAACGCCTCCTCGATCGTGGTGACGGCGGTGAGCGGCTCGTAGTCGACGTCGATCCGCTCGAGCGCCTCGCGGGCCGCGGCCTCGTCCTCGGCGACCGCCGCGGCCACCGGCTCGCCCTCGTAGCGCACCACGTCGATGGCGAGGATGGGGCGGTCGCGGAAGGCGGGGCCGAAGTACGGGTCGCACCAGTCGAGGTCGGCGCTGGTGACCACGGCGTGGACGCCGGGCACGGCGCGCGCGGCGGTCACGTCGATCGACCGGATCCGCGCGTGCGCGTGAGGCGACCGCAAGAGCGCGGCGTGCAGCATCCCCGGCTGGGTCAGGTCGGTGACGTAGCGCGCCCTTCCCGTGACCTTGTCCATCGCGTCGGGCCGGCGGACGGATCGGCCGACGACGCGGAGCGGGCGGGCGGGGCTCACGGGGCGCTCGCCGCGCAGGCGAGGATGGCGTCCACGATCTTCCGGTAGCCGGTGCAGCGGCAGAGGTTGCCGCGCAGGTGGTGCATCACGTCGGCCTCGGTCGGAGACGGCTCCTCGTCGAGCAGCGCCACGGCGGACAGCAGCATGCCGGAGGTGCAGAACCCGCACTGCACCGCGCCGTGATCGATGAACGATTGCTGGAGCGGATGGAGGGCGTCTGCGCTGCCGAGGCCCTCCACCGTGAGCACCTCGCGGCCGTCGGCCTCGACGGCGAGGTAGGTGCAGGCGCTGACCGGCGCGCCGTCGACGAGCACCGTGCAGGCGCCGCAGACCTGAAGGTCGCAGGAGCGCTTGGCGCCCTTCAGGTCGAGCCGGTCGCGGAGGACGTCGAGCAGGAGCGCGTGCGCGGGCACGTCGATCTCGACGCGGCGGCCATTGACCGTGAGCGTGATGCCGTGGCTCACCGCGTCCCCCTGGAGGTGGCCGATCAAGCCTGAGACGACGACCGTGTGGGGATAGTGCGCGTCGACGGGTTCGCCCATGGCGCGGCTCGCGGCGATGCGGAGTGCGCGGCGGAGGAAGACCTGGGCCATCTCGCGCTTGTAGTCGGCGGAGCCGTGCAGGTCGGTGATCGCGTCGATCGCGTCCGCCGCGCCATCCGTCACGCCGGTGTGGCCCTGGGCGATGTCGGAGATCGCGGCGCCGCACAAACGCGTTTCAAGGACGCCGAGGCGCTGGGGTCGCGGGCCGATGCAGCCGATGGCCAGGCGCGCGTCGGCCACGGTCTGGCGGTCCGCGTCGAGCGTCAGGACGGCGGCGACGCCGAGCGTGGGGCGCTCGTGGACGCCGAACTTGAGATAGGTCCCCGCCGCGCCGGCAGGCCAGGGCGGAGCCGCACGGCCGTCAGGATCTCGTCGTCGCGCCGGGCGGTTTCATAGGGGCCGAGGACGAAGTCGGCGAGCGGCAGCTCGCGCTCGCCCGCGAGGCTCCAGAGGACGACCCGGGCGTCGAAGACGAGGAAGAGCGTGGCGAGGTCGCTGTGCGGATCGGCGAACGCGAGGTTGCCGCCGACCGTCCCCACCGAGCGGACGCGCACATTGGCCACGTGGCGCGCCACGCCGGCCACGAGCGGCGCGTGCGCGCGCACGGCCTCCGACCGCTCGACGCTCCGGTGGGAGGCGGTGGCCCCGATCTCGATGCCGCCGGCCGTGGCCGTCACCCGTCGAGCCCCGGCACGCGCTTGACGTCCACGAGGACGCGCGGCCGGACGAAGCCCTCCTTCATCAGCAGGAGCAGCTCGGTGCCGCCGGCGTAGAGGGCCGCCGCGTCGCCGTATTCGCCGAGGAGCGCGCCGACCTCGCCGAGCGCCGACGGCCGGCGGAGATCGAACGGGCGGATCATCCGCTCGCTTCGCCCGTCGCCGCGCGGGCGAGGCGGCGGCCGAACTCGTCGAGCGCCTCCTCCGCCTTGCGCTGGATGATGCCCTGGCCGAGGCCGCCGAGCTTGCCCAGCACCTGGCCCTCGGCGCCGATCGACAGCCGGGCGCCGGTCCCGACCGGCTCGCAGTCGATGGTCACGCGCATGGAGATCTCGGCGCCGACGAGCGGGTCGCGGCCCCGGGCGGACAGCGCCAGGTGGCGCGGTGGCTCGGCGGCGAGGATCTCGACGTCGAGCGGCACCGAGAGGCTGATCGGCCCGACTTTCTGCGTCATGCGCGCGCGATAGCGGCTGTGGGGGATCACTTCCTGGGCCTCGGCGCAGCCGGGGAGGCAGGCGGCCATGCGGGGCACGTCCCACAGGATCGGCCAGAGCGCCTCGGGCGGCACCTCGATCACCAGCTCACGCGTGACGCGCACGCGTGCCCTCCGGCAGCTCGTGGACCGTCATGGAGCGCGCCCGCGGGCCGGAGAACGCGCTCGGCGATCATCTGCATGTAGTCGATGCGGGCCTCGACCTCGCGCGGCAGGCTGTAGATCGTGAAGCCATCCGCTCGAGCCCCATCTCGCGCGCGCGGGCGATGGTCTCGACGCAGTCCTCGGGCGACCCGTTCACCGTCCAGTCGTCGAGGGGCACGTCGGGGCTGAGCTGCAGCTCGACCATCGTCGACTCCTGCATCTGCCAGGTCCGGTACATCTTGAAGGTGCGCTCGAGGTACTCGCGCGCGGCCGCCCGCGCCGCGTCCTTGCTGGCGCCGACGATCAGCGAGCGGGACGCGCCGACGTAGCCCGGGGTCGCGGCGCCTGCGCCCCGCGCGCGTCGCGGAAGACCCGGGCGAGCCCGGCGATGTCGCGCCAGGCCACCTGGGGGCCGAAGAAGACGCCGTCGGTGAGCCGGGCCGCGCGGCGGGTGGCGCCCTCGCTCTGCGCCCCCATCTCGAGGGGCGGATGGGGCGCCTGATAGGGGGGGAAGCCCATGCGCCCATTGGTGACCGACGTGTAGGCGCCGTGGAAGGTCACCGCCTCGCCGGCCCAGAGGCGCTTCATGAGCTCGAGCGACTCCTCGAGCTTCTTGACGCGGTCCTTGCGCGCGAGCCCGACCGCCTCCAGCTCCGCCTCGCGGTAGCCGATGGCCACGCCGATGTCGAGCCGCCCGTGGCAGATGTGGTCGAGGGTGGCGACATTCTCGGCGACCTCCACGGCATTCAGCATGGGCAGGAGCAGCACCGAGGTCTTGAGCCGCATCGATCCGGTCTCGGGGGCCAGGCGGGCGAGGATCGGGAAGGGCTGCGGCCACACCGTCGGGTGCGAGACGAAGTGCTGGCCGATGGATACCCACGAAAAGCCCATGCGGGACGCGGCGCTCACCACGGCGACGGCCTCGTCGATGATGCGCGTGGCGCCGCGATCCGT
>CAWIZN010000030.1:0-26040 GCA_963840495.1 uncultured Candidatus Rokubacteria bacterium | reverse complement strand
GCTGTGGCACGTGCTCGGGCTCGTCCTGGGGACGATGGAGATCTACCTCGTGGTCCGGTTCCTCGGCCTGCCCATCTCCCCGCTGTCCGCCTTCGCCATTGGCGCGCTCGGCACGGCGGTGAAGTTCTTCAGCTTCATGGTGCCGGCCAGCCTGGGCGCGCTCGAGGGCGGCAACGTGGCGATCTTCACGGCGTTCGGCCTCGGGGGAGCCGTCGGGCTCACCTACACGCTGGTGCGGCGCTTGCGCGAGATCGTGTGGATCACGGCCGGGTTCCTGGCGTCGCACCTCGTGTCCTCGCCGCCGGGGTCACCCGCGGATCGACGCTGAGCGCAAGGCGCCTACCGCTTCGCCGGCGCGGGCTTCGTATCCTTGGGCGGCTCCCCGGTGAGCTCACCCTGCTTCGTCTTGAGCTTGTCAAGGAGGTCATTGAACGAGGAGGTCTGGATGATCTTGTTGAACTGGGTGCGGTAGTTGGAGACGAGGCTCACGCCCTCGATGTTGACGTCGTAGACGAGCCAGCGGGGTCCCTTCTTGAGCATTCGGTAGTCGATCGGAACCTCGGCGCCGCTCTTGGTCACGATGCGGGTGGCCACGGTGGCGGTATCGCCGTCGATGCGCTCGGTGGCGTACGTGATCTTCTCACCGCTGTAGAGCTCGATCTTGGAGACGTACGAGCGCTCGAGGATGTCGGCGAACAGCGTCGTGAACTCCTCGCGCTGCTTGTCGGTGAGGGGTTGCCAGTGGCGGGCGAGCGACCGGCGCGCGACCTCCGGGAAGTCGAAGATCTCCTGCGCGATCTTCGTGACCTCGACCCGCCGCTCCTCCGTCCGGTTCGGGCCCTTGAGCGCGGGGTCGTCCAGGACCTTCACCACGCGGTCGATGGCGTCTTTGAGCTGCTCGCTCACCGGTCCCGCCAGCGCCGGCCCGGCCACCAGGATCGCGACGACGCAGGCGAGCGCCACCGCCCGAGGACGGACACCGATCATCGGCCCCTCCTGCCGCGTGAGGCTAATCGGCCACTCCCATGCGCGTGTCCTCGACGAACCGCTCGGTGGCATTGTCGATCTGACGGCCGCGACGGCCCTGGCTCTTGTGGACGTAGAGCGCGATCGGGTCGACCTTGGCCCGTGGCTCCGGTGGCAGCGACATCTCGTACCGGACCGGCCGCGCGTGGTCGGCGATCTGCAGCCTCGAATCATAGACGCTATTGAACTTGAAGAGCATCTTGAGGAAGTTCGTCTGGCCATGGGCGAGCAGGCGCGCGACGGTCCTGGCCGTGCCCCAGATCTGCTTCACCCCCGAGATGCTTGCGATTCAGCACCTGCTGCGTCCGCACGAGCTCCGCGTAGAACTCGGGGAGCGGCATCTTCGTGGGGAGCACCGCGTGCTGGATGTCGAAGAGCCGGTAATCGCGGGTCGCCAGCTTGCGTCCCTCCGTGGCCCACGTCTCGGTTCCGGGATAGGGCGTATTGACGCTGATGTTCACGATCTCGGGGATCTCCAGGCACCACTCCCGGATGACCCGGAAGCGCTCGCGATCCCAATCGGGGTCGGCGATGATGTTGATCGCCACGTTGACGCCCATGCGGCGGGCGAACTCGAGCGCCTCGAAGTTCTTGACGGAGCTGACGCGCTTGCGGAACTTCTTGAGACCCTCCTCGTCGATGGCCTCGATGCCGATGAACATGATCTTGAGCCCGATGCGCGACCAGAGCTGGAAGACCTCCTTGTTGCGCAGCAGCACGTCGGCCCGCGTCTCGAGCCAGTACTGCTTCCGGATGCCCTTCCTGGCGATGGCCTCGCCGATGGCCATGCCGTGCTCCGCCTGAATGAAGGCGACGTCGTCCAGGATGAACAGCCCCGGCTCCCGGATCTGCTCGATCTCCTCCACCGCCCGCTCGGGTGTCTTCGTGCGGTAGCTGCGCCCGTAGAAGGTCCACGCGCTGCAGAAGGTGCAATCCCACGGGCAGCCGCGGCTGAACTCGATCGACGCGCACGGGTCGAGCTGGCCGATATAGTACTTGCGCCGGTGGCGCAGCAGGTCGCGCGCGGGCAGCAGGTCGTCGAGGTGCTCCACGAAGATAGGCGGCGGACCCTCCCCGTCGAGCGTGACCGCGCCGGGCACCTGTGCGAGCGCGCTCCGGTCGCGACCCGCCGCCTCGAGCAGCAGGACGATCGAGGCCTCCCCCTCCCCGCGCAGCACGCAGTCGAGCGCGCCCTCGGCGTGACGGAGGAGCTCGATGGCCGTGAAGGAGCCGCTGTGGCCACCGGCGAAGATGAAGCAGCCGGGCCGGCGCTCGCGCGTCGCCTTGGCGAGGTCGAGGACCTCCGGCACATTGGCGAGGTAGTTGAGAGAGAACGCCACCGCGTCGGGCCGCCAGCGGTCGAGCAGCCGGAAATAGTCCGCCTCCGTCTCGACCTGCAGGTCGATCAGCTCGACCTCGTGACCGGCGCGCTGCGCCGCGGCGGCCACGAGCTCGAGCCCGAGCGGCTCGAGGCGGAGATAGATCTTGGAGTACATCAGACAGCCAGGATGAACGGCCAGCAGCCTCATGATGTCGCCGTCTCCTTCCGATCGCTCCGAATGCGCTCAGGGGCCGCCTGTCCCAGCGGCCCGGCCCGACCGTCACAGTGTATCGTCGAAGAGCGCCCTTCGGCCGGATTGATGACGGAGGCGAACCGCCAGATGGCCCACCCAGTAGGCGTGAGAGCCCACCGCGGCCACCAGGAGGAGCGCGGGCAGCGCCGCAGGCGCCAGCGCGAGCAGGGCGAGGAACGCCAGCAGGAGCACGTAGAAGCCGTTGCGGTTGCCCAGGCGGGTCAGCGCGCGTGGAACACCGTTGCCATTCCCCGACATCTTCGCCGCCAGGCCGCTCAACGCAAACCCGATCGCCATGGCCACACCGAGCGCGAGGCCGGTCCCCGCGACGCGCTCGACGGCCATGCCCATCGCCACGGCCATCATGGCGTGTACCAGATTGTCCACGGCCACGTCGAGCCATTCGCCGAGCCGTGATTCGGCATAGGTGAGCCGGGCAACCTCGCCATCGACGTGGTCCAGGACCGCGGAGACGAAATAGACGAGGATGCCGAGGCAGGTATTCCCGACCGTGGCCTTCGCCACAAAGGATACCGCGAGGAGCCCCAGGGCCAGGTTCACCAGGCTGATCAGGTTCGGGGACAGCCCCAGCGCCACCGCGACCCGCGTGAGATGGCGCGATAGCGGACGGTGGATCAGCCGGTCCAGCCGGGTATCGATGGCGGAGCCGAGGTCCGTGTAGAGCCGCCGCTCGGCATCCTTTCTCGTGGCCGGGCTCGCGGCGCGCAGGCACCATCCGCCGCGAACGACGCCCGCGCGGCGTGCCGCGAGGGCCCGGCGCAGGGTGTCCCCGGCGGGGAGGCTCACGGCCGCGTGCGGCCGGACCGCGCCCTGGAGTGACGCATCGGCGAGGACCACGGGCGCCTCGGGCGGGCTGGCTTCGATCACAGCAACGGGCGGGAGGTCCAGCAGCGCGCGGAGCACCCTGGGCGGCAGGACCACGCTGGCCGGGAGCAAGATCATGGGCTCGAGGGGCACCGCGCTATTGTCCCCGTCCAGCCACACGGTATGAGCGCGAGCGCGAGCCGAACGGCCGATGGCGCGATCGACTTCACTGCCGCGATACACGGCAGGGACCGCCACGAACGGACAGCCGGCGTGGAGCGCGCTCATCAGCGCCCGAAATGCGACCGGCAGCCCCGCCACCGCGAGGCGTCCCGCCTCGACATCCTCGGGAGACGCCAGATAGAGGGAGGCGGGCGCCACCGGTCGGGCCGGGTCGGATGCGCTCACGGCCGTCGTTTCCTCGTCAATTCCCCTCCCGCGTCGAGCATGGGATCAGCGTATCGAGTGTTGGGGCGCTTTGCTATGGGACGAAGGGCTTATTTCGGGTGGGGCGGCTCCGCGGCCTCGGGCCGACAGGTGGTGCGCGGTCGACCCGATCCCCCCGGGGATCGCATGCCGACCGCTCACCGCCTGCTGCGGCATGACCTTACGCGGCGGTCACGAGCTCTTGGTGCCCTCCGTCAGTTTCTGCAGCACCTGGTCGATGGTGAAGCTGGCCGCTTTCTGGCGCGGCGGGAACTCCTTGAACGTCCCCAGGAATTGCCCCACGAAGGTCTGCGCGGGGAGGAACAGGAAAATGTGGTCCAGCACCCAGTCCCAGTACGTGTTCGACGTGATATCCGCCCGCTCATAGGGGTCGGTTCGCAGGTTGAAGAGCTTGGGGAATCGGAGCGACACGAATGGCTCCTGCCAGATGCGCAAGGTGCCGGCCACCCGTTGCTCCATGAAGACCACCTTCCAGTGGTCATAGCGCAGCGCCGTCAGGTCGCCGTCGTCCGAGAAGTAGAAGAAGCCGGATCGCGGGCTCTTGCTCTCGGCGCCGGTCAGGTACGGGATCAAGTTGTAGCCGTCCAGGTGCACCTTGAACGTCTTCTTCCCGGCCTGGTGTCCTTGCCGCAGCTTCTCCGTGATGGCGGTCTCTCCGGCCATGGCCAGGAGCGTGGGTAGCCAGTCCAGGTGGCTCACGATCTCGTTCGAGACCGAGCCGGCCTTGATCTTGCCGGGCCAGCGCACCATGGCGGGCACGCGGTAGGCCCCTTCCCAGTTCGAGTTCTTCTCGTTGCGGAAGGGCGTCATCCCGGCGTCGGGCCAGGAGTTCATGTGCGGCCCATTGTCGGTGCTGTACATCACGAACGTGTCGTTGGCGATCCCCAATTCGTCGAGCAAGCGCACGAGCTCGCCGACGGTCTTGTCGTGATCGATCATCACGTCGTGGTACTCGGACTGCCACCGCCCCGCCTGCCCCAGGCTCTCGGGCTGCGCATGGGTGCGAAAGTGCATGTGCGTGGCGTTGAACCATACGAAGAAGGGAGTGCCGGCCTGATGCTGCCGCTTGATGAAGTCGGTCGCGGCGGCGAGGAACTCATTGTCGACCGACTCCATACGCTTCCTGGTCAACGGTCCCGTGTCCTCGATCCGCTGGGGGCCGTCCGGGTCGGCCCAGCAGTGCAGCACGCCGCGGGGCCCATAGTTCTTCCGGAAGTCGGGGAAATCTTTCTCCGGCGGGTAGTCGCGGAGCTCCGGCTCCTCTTCGGCGTTGAGGTGGTAGAGGTTGCCAAAAAATTCGTCGAAGCCGTGCGCCGTGGGCAGGTACTCATCACGGTCACCGAGGTGGTTCTTGCCGAACTGGCCGGTGGCATAGCCGAGCGTCTTGAGCAATTCGGCGATGGTAGGATCCTCGGCGCGCAGGCCCACCGCCGCGTGGGGGAGTCCGACCTTGCTCAGGCCCGTACGAAAGACGCTCTGGCCGGTGATGAAGGCCGACCGCCCCGCCGTGCAGCTCTGCTCGCCGTAGTAGTCCGTGAAGATCATGCCCTCGTGGGCGATGCGGTCGATGTTCGGGGTGTGGTAGCCCATCATGCCTTTCGAGTAGGCGCTGACGTTCGACTGGCCGATGTCATCACCCCAGATGATGAGGATGTTCGGCTTCTTCTGCGTGCGCTCCGCCATGGGCTCTCCTTGTCGGGAACGGGTTATTGGGTGAGCTGCCGACAGATGCGATACATGGTGTACGCACCTATGTCAGATGACGGCCGGGCTCCGCGGCCTCGGGTGAAAGACCGAAGCGCTCGCAGTAGGTCTTGAAGCGAGGGCGGAGATCCCGCGCATCGAGCCCGAACGCGCTCAACGAATACTGGTGAGCGCCGTGTCGGTCCTTGGGATGGCTCGCGAGGAAGCGCTGCATCCGGGCCTCCGCCTCGGCCGAGAGCGTCATGCCGAACCGGTCGTAGATGCGGCGCACGATGGCCATGGGGTCGCGCAGCAGCGCCTCGTAGCGCACGTCGACGAACCGCTCGTCCACTCGGGCGTCACGCCGCGCGTGCATGGCGCGCTCCAGACCGCTCGACCAGCGCTGGGTGACCTCGGCGCCGATCTCCGCCAGGTCCAGATGGTCGGTGAATGCGCCCTGGAGCACCAAGGTCAAGCTCGCGACGGAGGCCAGCACGGTCAGCGGATCCCGGTGAGTCTGGACGACGATCGCGTCCGGGTAGGTCCCGAACAAGGGCTCGAACCCGAAGACGTGGGACGGCGCCTTGAGGACCCAGTGCCCGGCCGGCGCCCGCCACTGCAAGTGCTGGAGGAACCGCCGGTGGAACTCGTAGGCCGGGTGCAGGTCGGCGCCGGCCAGCCACGCCTGATACGAGGGCACGTGGTAGGTCGTGTGAAAGCGCGGGCTCGCGAACGAGGCGCTCATGATGGCGATGCACTCGAGCGGCAGCTCGGCTCCGAGCGGATGGATCCGCTTGAAGTCCGGCGCGATCCGGTCGAACCACGCCAGACGCCGCGCCGCACGGCCAATGCGCGCGTCCGTCTCGTACCGCGCGCGATCCGGAGGCGGTGAGGGCTCCATGACCTCCCAGGCGCGGGCCACGCGGCCGCCGGGATCCTGTGCCAGCAGGTGATGCAGCAGCGTGCTCCCGGTGCGCGGCAGTCCCACGACGAATAGCGGGCGCCGGATGGCCTCGTCGGCGATGGCCGGGTGCCGCTTGCGGTCCGCCTCGAGGCGCAGCCGGGTCGCCAGGAGATCGGTGATGTCCGCACGCGCGGCGATCCGCCCGAGGAGCGTGAGCCGCCCCTCGTCGTCGAGGGCCCGGAGCAGCAGACGCAGGGGCTCGCGGAACCCCTCGTCACCGAAGCTCGGGAGGCCGGTCTCGCGGCAGGCGGCATCGAGAAGCCGCCGCTCGTCCAGCGATACGAGCTCGACGCCGGCACGCTCGAGCCCCTCGCCGGCGAGATTCAATGCCCGAAGTCCGGCGCGAAGCAATGCGGACGTGACCTCCATGCTCAGCGAGGCTCCTTGTCGATGGCTCGTGCTCGCGTCCCGCTCATCGGATCCGGCCTCCTAGACCCATCGTCGCGCAGCAGCCGCACCTCGCGCTGGGGGAAGGGCAGCGACATCCCCGCCGCGTGCAGTGCCGCGTAGATGGCCGCGGCCAGCTCCGTCTGGATCACGGGCCAGCGCTCGAAGTGGTTCGTCCAGGCGCGCAGCTCGAAGTTGATCCCGCTGTCGCCGAACGACTTGAAGACGGCCTGGGGCGGGGGCATCTGCATGATCTGCGGGTGCGCTCGCGCCACCGCCTCGAGCACGTCCACGACCTTGTCGGGCGCGCTGCCATAGTCCACACCCACGGGCAGGTCGATGCGGCGCGTCCGGTCGGAGAGCGTCCAGTTGGTGACCTGCTCCGACACCAGCTGCGCATTGGGCACGATGACCTCGGCCCCCTGCCAGGTCCGCAGCGTGCTGGCCCGGATCCCGATGCGGGACACTTCACCCGAGATATTGCCGACCTCGACGACATCGCCCACGTGAACCGGCCGCTCGAAGAGCAGGATCAGTCCCGACACGAAGTTGTTCACGACGCTCTGCAGCCCGAAGCCGATCCCGACGCCGAAGGCGCCGGCGAGGACGGTCACCTTGGTCAGGTCCAGCCCCAGCGCCCCGAGAGCCAGCAGGAACCCGAGGGCGATGATCACATAGTTGAGCAGGCTGGAGATCGCATAGGAGATGCCGCGCGTCAGCCGCGTGCGCGGGTAGACGTCTTCGCTCAGGACGAAGCGGATGAAGGCGGACACCAGGTAGGCCAGCCACACGGTCAGGACGAACTCGAGCATGTCTTGCAGCCTGAGCTGGATCGAGCCCCGCCCCAGCTTCGCGGTGAGCACCGCTTCCCCGAAGGACAGTGCGGGCTGGAAGAGACCGACGTGGTCCAGCGTCCGGGCGACCCACGCCATGGTCGCCGCCCAGACGAGCACGTGGTGCGTGCGGCGCTCGAGGACATCCTCGATGATCCTGCACCATCCGGAGGAGCACTCAGCGGCCACACGCGAAGGGCGACCGCCGCCATGCCGACGGCGACCCGGACGGCCGCGGTCAGCGTCAGCGCCAGGGCGCCGCTGGCGAGAACGCCCGACGCCAGAAGCCGCGCTAGCCGCATGTAGCCGAAGGCCGCCCCCACGATGGCGACGGCGAAGATCAGCAGGACGACGTGGGCTCCGAATCGGATGGCGGCCAGCCGTCCCGCCTGCGGTCCCTCGGTCGAGGAGCGCCGGAGTGCCCCGATCCTCAGCGCGTAGGTGATCACCGCGATGCCCGCGAGCATCTCCAGTACCAGGATGACCTGTTCGATCGGCACCGCACCCGCGAGCGTCTCTCGGAGGTTGCCGACGGCGAACAGGCCCCAGAGCATGAAGAGCTCGGGCCCGAGGCGCGGATCCGCCCACCGCCGCGCCAGCCGGATCGCCGCGGCGAGGCCGAGCACCACGAACAGGGCGCGGACGGTTTGCGGGATCGGCGTGAACGGCGCGGAGACGAGGAGCAGGCCGATGACGGCCGCCGCGGAATACGGATACTCGAACACGGCGATGGCCGGAGAGCTGGCCTGGCCCGATGTGGCCCACTGCCGGACTCGCCGGCGCACCGCGACCAGCAAGACCGCGAAGCCCACGGCGACCGGGACGTGCAGTGGCGTCCGCCTGGAGGGGTCGCTGGTGTACCGGACGATGTCCGCCCAGCGGTCGGCGGCCACCTCGCGGAGGCGCGCGGGCAGGTCCGTGCGGGCTTGCGCCCACATCTGCGCGTCCCAGATCGGCGGGCCATCCTGCGCCAGGATGCCGCCCATGGCGCGCTGCTGAGCCTCGGTGAACTGAGCCAGCGTGGCCTGGGATCGGGCCACCTCCGGGGCGAGGGCGCTCTGGAGATCCAGGACGGCCGTGCGCTGCGCGCGCAGAGGGGCCTCGGCCGCGTCGACGGCGGTGAGCACCCCGTCGATTTGGAGCACGATCGGTCCGGGCGCCTTCGACGCCTGTGCCTCGACACGCGTGCGGCGCCACGTCTCGCGGATCTCGGCCAGCCGGTTCAGCGCGTCCTGCAGCACGGTGGCTCGCTGGGTCAGCACGTTCAGCCAGGACGTCGACAGGAGATGGCGTCGCTGCCACATCTGCTGCTGTGCCTGCAGCACATCCAGCGTCGGCTGGTCGCGCAAGATCCTGACCGTGACGGGAAGATCGAGGTCGATCTGCTCGCGGAGATCGGCGGCGTGCTTCCGGATCGCCTCGATCTCGGCGCTGGGCGCCAGCGGCCCGGTCAACGCGCGGAGCAGATCGGGCACCTCCGCCGCCCGTGTCGCGACCTGGGCCACAGGGATCGCCGCTGGGGTGGGCGGCGCCGGCGCCGTCGTGGCCGGGGGCGCCTGGCCCGCCGTCTCGCCGGCGAAGAGGACGAGGAGAGCGAGCAGGGAAAGCAGCGGCCAGACGAGAGCGGGCCTCGTGCGGTGACAGCCTGCCCGTGTTCGAGGACCGAGCGCTCAGAGAGAACGTCCTTCGGTTCGGCTCTATCGCAAGACCGCCTTCAGCGTCGGCGGGGTGGGCCCGACCGGGCGCGGCGACCACCCCGGCCCCTCGGACGATACCATGTCGGCGCCGTGCGCGCCGGGCCTCCCCGACCGAGCCGGCGGCGCGCTGCGCGGTCACGACTCTCCGGGCCGTCCCGCCACCGCCCGCTGCGCGAAGCGGGGGACGCGCTCGGTCCACGCGACGTAGTCCACGGGGGCCGGGACCAGCAGCGCGCCGGGGACCGTGCGCGCAACGATGGGGCCCGGCGCGGTCACCAGGCGATGCGCGGCTCAGATCACCGTGTAGCCGCGCCCTTTCATGCATGCGCCGAAGGCCTGGTTGTAGTGGCAGTGCCCCTGGGACATGGCGTTCTGTTGCTGCGCCGCATACTCCTGTTGCTGGGGGCTCTGACCCCGGGCGGGATAGACGTAGGGCTGCGCCGCCGCCATCGCGGGGAGGGCGAGGACCAGCGCGCCGACCACGAATAGGAAGGCCGCGAGGCGCTTCGGACATTGCGTCATGGGATCCTCCGTGAGGCCGCCGTCACGCCCGCGTTTCGTTTGGGCGTCCGGCCGGGACTTGGGTTTCCATCGCGCATCATTCGGGCAATCCGTTCATGAGATACATCGCCCCGATGAGCGGGCCGGCCGTCGTCAACGATCCGAACCATTTCTCGAAGATCGGCGCCACGTCGCCCGAGCGATACAGGTTCGCGAGGGCTCGATTGACCGAGAGCCGGAATGCCGCGTCGCCCCGCCGGAGCATCAGCCCGTACGGCTCATAGGAGAAGAACTCATCCACGAGGGAGAGCTTCTCGGGACTCTTGGACGTCCGGCCGATCCCGATGAGGATGACGCGGTCGGAGGCATAGGCGTCTACTGCGCCCTGGTCGAGCGCGGCCACCCCCGCGTCATGGTCCTTCACGGGCACCATCGTGGCGGTGACGGCGTGCTTCTTGAGCACGCCCGCCAGGCTGACCTCCGTGGTCGTGCCGGGGATGATGGCGACCCGCTTGCCCCCGAGCGTCGAGATGCCTCGGATGCGCGAGGCGTCGGTGACCAGCAAGCTGCCCCCGTCGATGAAGGTCAGGAGGCTGAAGTCCACCTGCTCCTGGCGCGACAGCGAGGCGGTCGTCGAGCCACACTCGAGGTCGATCGTGCCGTCGGCAACCGCTCGCATCCGGTTCTCCACCGTGACCTTGACCCATTTCACCTGCAGGGCGGGGAGCCCGAGCGCGGCCCCGATGCTCGCGGCGACGCGCGTGCAGAGGTCCACCGAGTACCCCGCGGGCTTGCCGTCGTCGCCCACGAACGAAAACGGCCGCGAGGACTCGCGATAGCCGAGCGTGATGGTATTGCTGCTCTTGATCTTCTTCAGGGTGCCGTCGAGCTCGGCGCCCAACGCCGGCCCGGTCAGGATGAGGCTCGTCAGCAGCAGCGCCAGCCATCGGATCATCGGGGAGTCCTCCTCTCGTGTGTGGGGATCAGGGCGCGTCGTCGCGACGTCCGGACGCGTGGCGAATGGCGTGGTGGATGGCACCCAGCAAGGACTGGTCTTCGAAGGGCTTGGACACATACCCCGTCGTCGGGGCCCGTTGCGCTCGCTCGCGCGTCCCCGTGTCGTCATGGGCCGTGATGAAGACGATGGGAATCGAGCGCCCCGACGCTTCCAGCAGATCCTGGAGGTCGAAGCCGCTCAGGCCGCGCAAGTGGACGTCCAGCACGAGGCAATCGGGTCTCTCCTGGTTCCCGAGATCGAGAAACTCCTCCGCGGAGGCGAACGTGTCGATGGCAAAGCCCTCGGATCGGAGGAGCCGGCGCACCGCCCGCACGACGTCCTCGTCGTCATCGATCACACAGACTCTCAGTTCCGCGACGCTCATGGCCTTTCGCGAGAGATGGCCGCGGGTTCGTTCGCGCGGCGCTGCTCGCAGGGACCCTCGATCGAGTCGCCCGAGTCTAGATTGGTTTCCTGCCTGGCGGATATGGGGCTTTGGTCCTATGCCGGCCGAGCCCGGAGGCCCGGGTCCCGGCCACCTTCGCTCGCGCCCGATGCCCACCTTTTCGGTCATCCGGACCAGGTCCACCAGGCAGGTGGCGTGCATTTTCGCCATGATCCGGCCCCGATGGACCTTGATGGTCTTCTCGGCGGCCCCCAGCTCGCTGCCGACTTGCTTGTTCAGCATGCCGGTCACCACGAGCTCGAGCACCTGGTACTCGCGCGGTGTCAGGGAACCGAGGCGCTGCCGGATCACCGCGCGCTCCGCGCGGTCGGCCCGCCGCTCGCGACTCTCGTCGAGGGCTCGGTGGATGGAGTCCAGCAGGTTCCGGTCCTCGAAGGGCTTTTCCAGAAAATCGACCGCGCCGGCCTTCATGGCCCGGACGCTCGTCGGCACGTCCCCGTGCCCCGTGACGAACACGATGGGAATGTTCAGGTGCGCTTCCTCCATGGCCGCCTGGAGGTCGAGGCCACTCTGGCCGGGAAGCTGCACGTCGAGGACGAGGCATGAGGGCCGGTCCTCGAGGGGATACGCGAGAAACTCCTGCGGCGACGGGAAGGTCTCGACCGCGAGCCCGATCGAGCGAAGCAGGCGCTTGAGCGCCTTGCGGACGTCCTCATCGTCGTCGATCACGCACACGAGAGCCGCGTCGTCCATGGGAAGAAGCGGTAGGGGCCCCCGGCTAGAACCGCAGGTACATGCGGAGGCCGCCCACCACCGCGGTGCCCATGCTCACGAGCTGCCCGCTCGAGCTCAGGGTCTTGTTGAGCGCCGAATCCACGACCTGCAGATCGACGGCCACGTTCAGCCACGGTGTGATCGCCGCGTTGTAGTAGATCTCGACCGCGTCCTCGACGCTGAGGCCGAGATCGAGCCTCTGGCGCAGGAACGGAACGAAGTCGCCGCTGAGCTGGGTGCGCGCCCAGCCGATCCCGAGGGTGTCCTTGGGGCGCCGCGGGACCATGCCGTTGACGCTGAGTCCGACGTTGTAGGCGTACTTGATCGGGTTGGGATTGCCGTCGGAGGCGCCGAAGCGGAAGAACACGCCCACTCCACGGTTCGGGTCGCCCTCGGGGCTCCACAGGTACTGGTCGAAGTTGTAGTAGATGCTCCAGGTACTGCTCTTCTGGTTGAGCGGCTGCACGGGGACGAGCAGCTCCGGGAAGAACCGCTCGAGGATCCGCTGCAGGATCGGCCCGGGGTTCTGCACGCGCGGGAAGCGCTCGCTGAGCAGGCCGCGCACGAGATTGGCGGGATCCTGCTGGAGCGACGTAGTGCGTCTTGTTGCTCCAGAAGAACCCGAGGTCCTGGTGCCCGACGAGGCCGAAGGGCTTGATGGTCACCCGCCCCTCGGACCCCACGGCCACGCCGTCGCTGAAGGCTTCGGAGATGTCGTTGTTCGTCGCCGTCCCGCTCGGGTCGATCACCGAGGCGGTGAAGATGGCGCCCTCCCAGGGGATGACGGCGATGCCGCCCCCATAGGCGCTGAAGGGGGCGAAGCCGAGGGTCGT
This sequence comes from uncultured Candidatus Rokubacteria bacterium, assembly GCA_963840495.1. Lineage (GTDB taxonomy): Bacteria > Methylomirabilota > Methylomirabilia > Rokubacteriales > CSP1-6 > CAWIZN01. Next base: position 13,093 of record CAWIZN010000030.1, on the reverse strand, counting down.
GTTGAAGTTCAGGGCCGTATTGAGGAACTGGGTATTGTAGTTGTGGGCGAACGCGTTGTCGTCACCGCCGAGCGTGTAGATCTTCCCGGCATACACCCCGAACCACTTGCTGAGGAACTGCGTGAACGTCAGGTTCATGAGCGCCGACGTGGTCGAGTTGTCGGGGTCGGGGAGCAGGGCGAGCATGTTGACCGGCACGATGGCTCCGGAATCCTGGTCCACGGTGTCTCCGTAGCCGGTGAAGGCCTTGACCTTGAGGAAGCCGCCGGGCCAGAGCCCGAGCTTGCCCGTGTCCAGGTTCAGCTCGTAGTTGACGAGGCCATCGTAGTCGACACCCGTGTCACGACCTCCCGTCGCCACGCCCTGGAGGACCTGGAGCAAATCGAGGTCGAGGGTGACGCCCCGCTTGGCCAGCCAGTCCCGGCTCTCCCACCAGTCGCCGGTGAGCCGAGGCCGCGACCACAGATCGCCCGCGTAGGTCGCGGGCGCGTCGGTTTGCGCGATCGCCGCCACCGGCATGGAGACGAGGGCCGCGAGGCCGATCGCGATGAGTCCACTACCGAACCACCTGAGTCGGCCCATCGTCGAGGCTCCTTCTTCGAGGTCTGACCGCGATGCGCTGGACATATCCACCGTTCGGAATGCTGAACCACAAGCCTCCGAGCTGTCAATGCCTTCTTCGTCGATGCCTCTAGCCGGCGCGCAGGTCGCGCTCGGAACCGGTGCCAGAACGAGTGAGGAGGAGGCGCTCGTTGTAGAATCGCCACCACGATGACACGTCGTGCGCGGGCCGACCTCGCGATCTTGACCGGCGCGCTGCTCCTGGCGTCGGCCTGCGCCACGCCGATCGGCGTCGTGCGCGGCAATCCCCAGTCGGTGTACCGTGCCCTGACGTCGAGCGTGCTCTCGACGGGCGAGCCGAGCGCACCCACCACGCAGGTGCTCCATCGGCGCGGGCTGGCCGCGCGCTTCGAGGACGAGCCGGAGGCCGTGCTCACGGAGCTGCGCGGCACGGGCGCGGGACTCAGCCGCGACCGGCTCTTCGCGCTGGCCGAGCTGTCGTTCGCCCACGCGGACAAGGCGAAGAAGCGCGAGTACTATCTCGCCGCCGCGGTGTACGCCTATGCGTTCCTGCTGCCCGACGAGCCGGCGCGGGACGCCAATCCGATCGATCCGCGCATGCGGCTCGCCGCCGACTTTTACAACCTGGGCCTGACGTTGGGCCTGTCCGCGCCGGATGAGGCCCGGGTGATCCTGGAGGCGGGCGATCGCGCGCTGTCGTTCGGCCGGCTCGAGCTCACCCTTGACCCGGCGAGCTTCAACTGGGGCGGCTATCGGATGAGCCGATTCATCCCCGTCGCGGAGTTCGAGGTGCGGGGCCTGGCGAACCGCTATCGCCAGCCGGGCGTGGGCGCACCGCTGGCGGCGGAGCTGAGTCCGACGGGCGAGGGCCCGGAGGCCGAGGCGACGCGCAAGCGCATTCCCCCGCGGATCAAGGTGCCGGTGACCGCCTTCGTGCGCCTCGACCACGTGGAAGCCGCCATCGCCAGCGGCGTGGTGCGAGGCCGGATCGAGCTCTACCCGGCCGACGAGTTCACCTCGGTCGACGTCGCCGGGATGAAGCTCCCGCTCGAGCTCGAACCGACGGCGACCCTCGCCTACATGCTCGAGGGGGCGCCGGTCTGGGACACCGAGCTCGCGGGGTTCCTGTCGCCGGGCCGCCGCAGCTTCGGCGACGGGCTCACGATGATCAACCCGTACCGGCGGGGGCGGATCCCCGTAGTGCTCATCCACGGCACGGCCTCGAGCCCGGCGCGCTGGGCGGCGATCATCAATGAGCTGCAGAACGACCCGGTGCTGCGCGAGCGCGTGCAGTTCTGGCTCTTCATCTACGACACGAGCAATCCCATCCTGCTCTCGGCCAAGCGGCTCCGGGACGCGCTCACGAGCGTGCTGACCGAAGTGGATCCGGAGGGGCGCGATCCCGCCTTGCGGGAGATGGTCCTGATCGGCCACAGCCAGGGCGGCCTCCTCGACCCGGCTGATGGTGACGGACAGCGGGAGCCGCTTCTGGGACAACGTGAGCACCGAGCCCCTGGCCGACATGAAGATGACGCCGGAGGTCCGGGAGTTGTTGCAGACCAGCATGTTCTTCGAGCCATTGCCCTTCGTGAATCGCGTGGTCTTCATCTGCACGCCCCACCAGGGGAGCTATCGCGTCACCGGGATGGTCTTGAACCTCGTCCGGTGGCTGGTGCGCCTGCCCAAGAAGTTGGCGACGGATGTCGCCGACATCAGGCGGCAGAATCCCGACGCGGTGTCGATGAGGACGCTCGGCGACATCCCGACCGCGGTGGACAATATGCGCCCGGGCCAGCCGTTCGTCCGGACGCTGTCGGCAAGCCCCATCGCCCCCGGGGTGACGGTCAACTCCATCGTCGCCGTGCTCGGCGAGGGACCGATCAGCGGGCGGGGTGACGGCGTGGTGATGTACAAGAGCGCGCACCTGGAGGGCGTGGGGACGGAGAAGGTCGTGCACTCCGGTCACTCGACCCAGGCCGTGCCGGAGACGATCGAGGAAGTCCGCCGCATCCTGCGCGAGCAGGTCGCAGGTCGCTAGTCGAGTACCCCCGGCTGGGACTGATCCGGGTCGACGCCATCGACCAGGTGCTGGTCGAGCTTCGGGAGAGCATGAAATGATCGCCCGCTCGCCCGCGCTATTCGCGAACGCGCCACGCGCGTAGCGGACGGGGAATCAGAGCCGGGAGCGGTTGGCGCGCGGGGCCGGCGCAGCCGGAGCACGACGAGCGACCGGCCGTGCCAGGTCGTAGGCCTCGCCGGGGCGGTAGGCCCATCAACGCCCTCCGGCGGCGGGGTGCTCCCGTCCGTGGGCGCCGGCACCGTGAGATAATTTGCCAGACTCGGACGCTGGCCGCCCCAGGGGCCGTCGGCACAGCACGGCTTGCCGCTTGCGGCTTTTCTGGATGTATATATTTGATGTATACTCGCGCTCGGCAAATTTCGGCAGGGCCACGCCGTCGCCGGCCTTCGAATACCGCGTCGAGTAAGGCCTCCAGGTTGAGGCCGATGAAGTGATAGAGCACGGTGAGCTCGTCGTCACGGGGGCGGTACACGGTCGCGGCGCGTTCGATGTCTCTGGCTGCCGTGCCGGACGGCTTCTTGGCTAGGGGCGGGGATCGATGCGCCGGCTCAGCCTCCCCGCCGACACGCTGGCGCCCCGCTCGGGCCGAGGCCCGCCGGCGCCCGCGCGCGGACTCGCGAAGTGGTCAGGGCTTCTTGAAGAGGATCTCGCCGAAGAAGGACTCGGCCCGAGAGCGGTGTTCTGGGAATTGATGGACAGAGTGATGGCGCCGGCGGGCTCGCCCGGCGCCTCCCCGTAGATCTTCTTGAAGTCCTCCAGCACGTTGCGCGTCTCCGTGATCCACTTGCCGAGGTCGGCGCCGCCCGAGCGGACCACGATGAAGTGCACCGTGCCGACCTTGGCGCTCGGGAACGAGGCCCCCGCCGGCTCCGTGCTGTCCCAGATATAGCCGATGATCCGCGAGCGGACGGCGGAGGGGAAGCGGGGAAAGGTGACGTAGAGCTGCGCCGCCTCGTCGTCGGTCTCGCCCTTGCGGGCATTGCCGCGGGGCGGCAGCGCGACGACCTTCCACTTCCATTCCAGGATCGGGTACTGCTTGACGTCGACCTTGATCTCCTTCGAGATGCTCGAGCTGTCATTGTCGCTCTTGAGCTGGAGCGCCTTGCCCGCGCCGTCCTGGACCACCGTGAAGTCGTATTTCGGGCTGCCCCACTTGTGTCCCTGCCAGCCGGGCGGGATCCCGTGGGTCCCCACGGGCATCTTCGCCCAGTCCTCGACGACGACGCTCGACGACTGGGCGAAGGCGATCCGCCCACGGCCGCGGGCAGCGCGGCGAGGAGGCCGGCCAGGATCAGCCGGCGGGCCGGCCGGCGAAGGCGGTGCGCGCCCGGTGTCGAGCGCGAGCCCGCTCCGGCCCCGGGCTCCCGCGTCACGTGAATCGGCGTCATGAGCTCTCCCTTCGGCAGCGAGTCTTGGCATGGATGCGCGCGGCTATGGATACAGCCCGCGGACGACGTGGGCGTCGGCGACGCGGCGCACGCCCTCCATCAGGGCCGCGGTGCGCAGGTCGACGCCGTCCTTCTGCGCGGACTGCCACACGCGGGTGAAGGCGCGCGCCATCAGCTCCTGCAGCCGCGCGATGATCTCGCTCTCCTTCCAGAAATAGTGCTGCAGGCCCTGCACCCACTCGAAGTAGGACACGACCACGCCGCCGGCATTGCTCAGGATGTCGGGGATGACCGTCACCCCGCGGTCGCGCAGGATGTGATCCGCCTCGGGTGTCGTCGGCCCGTTCGCGCCCTCGGCGACGATCGACGCCTTGATGCGATCCGCATTGCCCGCGTGGAGCTGCGAGCCCACCGCGGCGGGGATGAGGACGTCGCACGGCTGCTCGAGGATCTGGGCATTGGACAGCGCCTTCCGTCCCGGGGAAGTCGACCACGCTGCCCGTCGCGGCCACGTGCGCCTCGAGCTGCGGGATGTCGATGCCGCGCGGGTTCCAGATCGCGCCCTTGAAGTCGCTCACGCCGGCGATGAGGGCGCCGTCGTTCCAGAGCATGCGGGCGGCGACGGCGCCGACATTGCCGAAGCCCTGGACGACGATCGTCTTGCCGCGCAGCTCCTGGCCCAGGCTCTTGGCCGCCTGGTACAGGACGTACACGATCCCGCGTCCGGTGGCCTCGCGCCGCCCCGCCGATCCGCCCACGATGATCGGCTTGCCGGTGACGACGCCGGGCACGCTCTTGCCCTGGGTCATGGAGTACGTGTCCATCATCCACGCCATCGTCTGCTCGTCGGTGCCGAGGTCGGGGGCGGGAATGTCGATGTCGGGGCCGATCATCAGGATGATCTCGGCGGTGTAGCGGCGGGTCAGGTGCTCGCGCTCCCGCGCCGACATGCTGCGCGGCAGACAGCGCACGCCGCCCTTGGCCCCGCCATAGGGCAGGCCCATCAGGGCGCACTTCCAGCTCATGAGCATGGCGAGCGCGGTGACCTCGCCGAGGTTGACGTCGCTGTCGTAGCGCAGCCCGCCCTTGGTCGGCCCGAGCGCCGTCGAGTGATGCACGCGGTAGCCGATGAAGACCTCGGTGCGCCCGCTGTCCATCATGACCGGGATGCTCACGACGAGCGCGCGGCGCGGATAGCGCAGCCGCTCGTGGATGTTCGGGTCGAGCTGCAGGCGCGCGGCGACGGCGTCGAGCTGGGCGATGGCCGTCCGATGCAGCTCGGAGTCGAATTCGGGGGTCGTGATCATGGCGGTGTCCTCATTGGCCGCGGGGCCGGGGGCGCAGCCGGAGCACGACGAGCGACCGGCCGTCCAGGTCGTAGACCTCGCCGGGGCGGTACGCGCGGCCCCGGTCTTCCACGTCCCACGCGCGCGTGTCCAGCACGGGCTCCCAGCGCACGCGCGCGTCGTGGGCGGGCAGGATGAAGGCGATGCCCTGGTCGTGGGCGTTCAGGAGCACGAGGAAGGTATCGCCGACGATGGGCTCGCCCATGTCGTCGACCTCCTCGATGGCGTCGCCGGCCAGCCTGAGGCCGAGACAGCGCATCTGGCCATTGCCCCAGTCGTCCTCGGTCAGCTCCTTGCCGTCGGGGCGGAACCACGAGAGGTCCTTCGATGCCGCGCCGAGCACGCGCCGTCCGTGGAAGAACGTGCGGCGGTGGAAGACGGGGTGCTCGCGCCGGAGGCGGATCAGGCGCTGGGTGAATTCGAGGAGCCGCGCGGCCGGCCGCGACAGGGACCACTGGAACCACGAGATGTCGTTGTCCTGGCAGTACGCGTTGTTGTTGCCGCTCTGGCTGCGCGCGATCTCGTCGCCGCCGCAGAGCATCGGAATGCCCTGGGACAGGAAGAGCGTGGCGAGGAAGTTGCGCATCTGCCGCTCGCGAATCTCCCGGATCTTCGCGTCGTCCGTCGGCCCTTCGACCCCGCCGTTCCAGGAGAGGTTGTGGTCGGTGCCGTCGCGATTGTCCTCGCCATTGCCCTCGTTGTGCTTGGCGTCGTAGGCGACGAGATCGCCGAGCGTGAAGCCGTCGTGGGCGGTGACGAAGTTCACGCTCGCGTACGGCCGCCGGCCGCCCGCCTCGTAGAGGTCGCTCGAGCCCGTCAGGCGATAGCCCAGCTCCGAGAGCTGCCCTTCGTCGCCCCGCCAGTAGCGGCGGACGGTGTCGCGGTACTTGCCGTTCCACTCCGCCCAGCCCACCGGGAAATTGCCGACCTGATAGCCGCCTTCGCCGAGGTCCCAGGGCTCCGCGATCAGCTTGACCTGCGAGATGACCGGGTCCTGATGGATGACGTCGAAGAACGCCGACAGGCGGTCGACGTCGTGGAGCTCCCGCGCCAGCGTGGCGGCGAGGTCGAACCGGAAGCCGTCGACGTGCATGTCGAGCACCCAGTAGCGCAGGCTGTCCATGATGAGCTGGATCGTGCGCGGGTGCATCATGTTGAGCGTATTGCCGCAGCCCGTGTAGTCGATGTAGCGGCGCCGGTCCCGGCCGTCGAGGCGATAGTAGGCGGCATTGTCGATGCCCCGGTAGCTGAGCGTCGGCCCGAGGTGATTGCCCTCGGCGGTGTGGTTGTACACGACGTCCAGGATGACCTCGATGCCCGCCTGGTGGAGCGTCTTCACCATCGTCTTGAACTCGGCGACCTGGGCGCCCCGGGCGCCCACCGACGAGTACCGCGCGTCGGGGGCGAAGAAGCCGATCGAGTTGTAGCCCCAGTAGTTGGTGAGCCCGCGGTCGCGCAGATCCTTCTCGGTGACCGAGTGATGCACGGGGAGGAGCTCGACGGCGGTGACGCCGAGCCGCTTCAGGTGCTCGACGGCGGCGGGCGAGGCGAGGCCGGAGTAGGTCCCGCGCTTGTCGCGCGGCACGTCGGGCTGGCGCGCGGTGAAGCCCTTGACGTGGACCTCGTAGATCACCGTGCGGTGCCACGGCGTGCGCGGCGGCCGGTCGTCGCCCCACGTGAACGCGGGGTCGACGACCACGCTCTTCGGCAGATACGGCGCATTGTCGCGGTCGTCCGTGAGCAGGTCGCCGTCCGGAACGCCGACCCGGTGGCCGAACATGGCGTCGCTCCACGAGGTCGCCCCCGCGATGGCCTTGGCATAGGGATCGATCAGCACCTTGGCCGGGTTGAAGCGATGGCCGGCCGCGGGCTGCCATGGGCCGTGCACGCGATAACCGTAGAGCACCTCGGGTCGCGCCTCGGGCAGGTACACGTGCCAGATCTGGTCGGTGTGCTCGCGGATGGGGATGCGGTGGGTCTCGCGCCCCGGATCGCCCGGGTCGAAGAGGCAGAGCTCGACCGCCGTCGCATGCTCGCTGAAGAGGGCGAAGTTGACGCCGGCGCCGTCCCAGGTGGCGCCCAGCGGGTAGGGCCGCCCGGGACGGGTGCGCGCGCCGGCCGGGCTCATGTCAGGGAGCGGGGCGGAGCCAGAGCGCGGCGAGCGGAGGCAGCGTGAGCAGCACCGAGTGCGGCTGTCCGTGCCAGGGCAGCGGCTCGCTCATGACCCCGCCGCCATTGCCGACGTCGGTGCCGCCGTAGCAGACCCCGTCCGTATTGATCAGCTCCGCGTAGTAGCCGGGGCGGGGCACGCCCACGCGGTAGCCCTCGCGGACGACGGGCGTGAAGTTCGCCACGCAGACCACGAGATCGTTCCGGTCCGCGGCGAAGCGGGCGAAGGAGACCACGCTCTGGGCCCAGTCGTCGCAGTCCATCCACGAAAATCCCGCGGCGTCCGCGTCGAGCTGGTGCAGCGCGGGCTCGCGGCGATAGAGGCGGTTCAGGTCGGCGACGAGCTGCGAGAGCGCGCGGTGGTACGGCCCGGCCTCGAGCAGGTGCCAGTCGAGGCTCCGGTCGTGGTGCCATTCCCGCGACTGGCCGAGCTCGCCCCCCATGAACAGGAGCTTCTTGCCGGGATAGGCCCACATGAAGGCGTAGAGCAGGCGCAGGTTGGCGAAGCGCTGCCAGTCGTCGCCCGGCATCTTGGACAAGAGCGCGCCCTTGCCGTGCACCACCTCGTCGTGGGAGAGCGGCAAGACGAAGCTCTCCGACCACGCGTAGAGCATCCCGAACGTGAGCTGGTTGTGGTGGTACTTCCGGTGGATGGGATCGTGGCGCATGAAGTCGAGCACGTCGTGCATCCATCCCATGTTCCACTTGAAGCCGAAGCCGAGGCCGCCGAGATAGGTCGGCCGCGACACCAGCGGCCAGGACGTGGACTCCTCCGCGATCGTCATCGCCCCCGAGTCGTCGGCGTAGATGACCTCGTTCACCCGGCGGAGGAAGGCGAGGGCCTCGAGGTTCTCGCGGCCGCCGTACATGTTGGGGATCCACTCGCCCGGCTGGCGCGAGTAGTCGCGGTAGATCATCGACGCGACGGCGTCCACGCGCAGCCCGTCGATGTGGTAGCGCTCGAGCCAGAAGCGGGCATTGGCGATGAGGAAGTTGGCGACTTCCCGGCGCCCGTAGTTGAACACGCGCGTGCCCCAGTCCGGGTGCTCGCGCTCCTTCGGATCGGCGTGCTCGTAGAGATGCGTGCCGTCGAAGTAGGCCAGGCCGTGCGCGTCGTTGGGGAAGTGCGCGGGCACCCAGTCGAGGATCACGCCGATGCCGCGCCGGTGCAGGTGGTCGACGAAGGCCATGAAATCTTGGGGAGCTGCCGTAGCGGCGGGTGGGCGCGTAGTACCCGATGGTCTGATACCCCCACGACGCATAGAACGGATGCTCGGTGACGGGCAGGAGCTCGACGTGGGTGAACCCCATCGCCGTCACGTAGTCGCCGAGCTGCTCGGCCAGCTCGCGATAGTCGAGGAAGCGGTCGCCTTCCTCGGGCACGCGGCGCCACGACCCGAGGTGCACCTCGTAGATGGACATCGGGGAGGTGTGGGGGGGCCGGCGGCGGCGCTCGGCCATCCAGTCCGCGTCCTGCCACTCGTAGCCGTCGAGGCGGTGGACCACCGAGGCGGTGCGCGGGGTGTCGGGCTCGAAGGCGAAGGCGAAGGGATCGGACTTCAGCGCCAGCGGCTCGCCCGATCGGGCGATGATCTCGTACTTGTAGCGCGCGCCCTCGGTCACGCCCGGGACGAAGAGCTCCCAGATGCCGTTGCCGGGATGCAGGCGCATCGGATGGCAGCGGCCGTCCCAGCCGTTCCAGTCACCGACCACGCTGACCCGCTTGGCATTGGGCGCCCACACCGCGAAGGTCACGCCGTCGATCTCCGCGACGCGCGCCAGGTGGGCGCCGAGCTTTTCGTAGACGCGGTAGTGCGTTCCCTCGCTGAGCAGGTGCAGGTCATAGCCGGACAGCGTGGAGGCGAACCGGTAGGGGTCCTCGATCTCCCGGACATGGCCGCCCTGGTCCACCACGCGGAGGCGATAGGCGTCCGCCACGTGCTCCGGCACGGTCGCCGCCCAGAGGCCCGCGGGGTGAAGGGCCTTCATGGCGTGCGTCCGGCCGTCGCCGCCGGGCGCGACCACGGACACCTCCCGCGCCTCGGGCAGGAAGGTCGCGGATCGTCGCGCGGCCCTGCCCGTCCCGGTGCGGGCCGAGCACGGCGAAGGGATCGCCGTGCTGACCCGACGCGATCGCGCGAATGATCTCGGCCGAGAGCTTCACGCGACCATTGTACCGGAGGCGCGGCGCGCGTCAGCCCTTCTCGATGGTCCGGATCACCGCCGTGTAGTAGTTGTCGCGATATCCGGCCTCCGCGGTGCGCTCCATGAGGCGCTTGGTCGTGGCGGCCTGGGCGAGGTCGAGCCCGGCCGACTCGGCGAGCGCGATGGCATAGGAGAGGTCCTTGATGATGTAGCTGGTGGGGAAGGCGCCGCGCGTCGGGTGGTGGTCGGGCAGGAGCGACTTCATCCCGTGATTGCGCAGCACGAAGCTGTCCGCCGAGCCCTTGGTGAGCGTCTGGAACAGCACCTCGGGGTCGACCGCGCCGGACGCCCGGGCCACCGCGAGCGCCTCGGCGAGGGCGACCACGGTCTGGGCCACGACCATATTGTTCATGAGCTTGACCGCCGCGCCCGCGCCCACCGGGCCGCAATGCGTGATCTCGCTGCCCATGCACGCGAGATAGGGGCGGAGCCGCTCGAACAGCGCCGGCTCGGCGCCCACCATGATCGACAGCGTGCCGTCCACGGCGGCCTGCGCGGTCCGGGCCACGGGCGCATCGGCGAACGCCACGCCGCGGGCGCGCGCGGCCGCGTCGAGCTCGCGGGCGAGCGCCACCGGCACCGTGCTCATGTCCACGAGCGTGCGGCCGGCGTCGAGGCGCGCGATGAGGCCGCCGGCGCCGAGGCAGACGGCACGCACCTCGGGCTCGCCGGGCAGACAGACGAAGACGATATCGGCCCGCGCCGCGACGTCGGCGACCGAGGCGGCGCGCTCGACGCCGTGCGCGGCGAGGGCGTCCAGCGGCGCCGGGCGCGCGTCGAAGGCCACGACGCGCGCGCCGGACTTCGCCGCGAGGTTCTTGCACATCGGCTCGCCCATGACCCCGAGGCCGACGAATCCGAGAACAGTGGTGGACGCCATGTGTGGGTTCTCCTTCCGGACCGGAACATAGCGCGGCCGGTCGGTATCGGCACGGCAGGCCTTTGCCGGCAGTGGGTCAGGTGCGGCAGGGGTAGTTGCGAGCCAGACGGGCACGAGGGAGCCAGCGATGCGAGGCGTACTTGCTTACGTTGAGCGTCGCTGGCGACCGAGTCACGAAGTCTGGCGAAGTAAATCGACCCCCTGCCTCAGCGGAAGCGCCAGCCGTCGAGAGCGGCGGGGTCCGCGGGGATGATCACCTGCGGGAGGTCGTGGCGGGTCGAGGATGCCGTGGGCTCGAAGGATGTCGATGGCGTCGCGATGCGGGCCTCGGAGCATGGTGCGGGGAAGGCTCGGCATGGTGGCGAGGTGTCTCGCCAGCGCGCGCGCCGATCGCGGCAGGCGGATGTGGCCGGCCGGTGTCCAGAGCCTCGTGGAGGAGGCATCCGGCTCGAGCACGGTCGGGACCTGGGTCCAGAGGCGGTCGCGGCTCGCCGGGGGAATCGGGGTGGCGCGGCCGGAGGCGACCGGCCAGGCGGCGAGCGAGGCGGCGCGGGCGCGCGCGGAGGCGGTTCGCCGTGGCGGGGCGGACCAGGTGAGGGACAGGGCGAGCGAGCGACCGTGACAGAGGACGCGGTGGGGCGTGAAGGGCGGCAGGTAGAAGAGCGTGCCGGGCGTGAGGTCGATCGTGCGCCAGCCCGGGCCGCCCCGATCGGCGAGGGCGTTCGGCAGGTCCTCCGCGGTGCCCGGGCGGACCGGCGGGCCGAGGGTCACCGTGCGCCGCCCGTCGAGCTGGACCCAGAAGGCGTCGACGCGGCCGTCGTGGTGCAGGCCCATGCCCTCTCGTCCGCGGCCCTTCACGATGAACAGGAACGAGCACTCCTCGCGGAGCGGGCCGAGGAGGCCGGCGCGGATGGCCACCATCAGCCGGGCGACGCGCGGGAGCACCTCGTGGGCCTGGGGCAGATACGCGGTGGCGCCCATGTCGAGCGCGGGGCGCAGGCGCCGCCGGTCGCCCGAGCGGTCGTAGCGGCGATCGGACACGAGGTGAAACGGCAGGCCGGCCCGGGCGAGGGCGAGCGCGCCCGTCCAGCCCGGCGCGAGGCGGCGCCACTGCGACATCCCGGGCGGGAGCGCGATTGGCTCACCGCCGAGCCGCCGGCGGAAGCGGGTGAGCGCAGCCCCGTCGGGCAGCCACGTCGCGAGCGGCGAGCGGGCGGCGATCCTCAGAGCCCGTGAACGAATCGACTGGCGCGGTCGAGGAGCGCCACGGCTTGGCCGGGGCGCGTCCGAGCGTTGGGGGGTGTGGGGGGCCATGTCTGGGCCCCCCCACTCTAGTGTCGCGCCCGGGCTCGAGGAGCTTCTCGGCGGTGCCGGCGTCCAGCACGAGGTGGCTCCACACGCGCAGGCTCGGCTCCTCGAGCAGCGGCCGGAGCGCCTCCGTCTTGGACACGGCGCAATCGCCGCAGGGACCGCCGATGAGGACGACGTGCTTGTCTCCCGATCGCACCATCGCGACCAGGTCGGCCAGCTCGAAGAGCGTCACCGCGCGCACGCCGCTGCCGACCGTGATCGGGGCCTTCGTGGAGTACGGCAGGTACTGCACGTCGCCGACCCATCCCTGCCGCTTGAGGTCGCCGAGCGCGTCATTGCTCCAGTGGCGCAGGAACCGATTGAGGGCGCCGTGCTCGTCGGCCGCGCTGGCCAGCGAGGTCACGACGATGTCGACCTCGGGCGCGTGCTCGAACGATTCGCGGACGCCCGGCTGCGTCTTCACGTCCTCGTACATGTTCCAGGGCACGGCCGCGGACACGAAGAGCCCGAAGTAGTCGACCTTCATCGGCAGGTTCTGGAACGAGCCGAAGAAGGCGACGGGCGCGCGCAGCGGATCCGTGATGTCGAAGCCGGAGGACAGCGCGTGGAGCACGAGATCCGGTCCGCTGAACTCGGTGCGCAGGCGCAGGGCGAGTCGCCGGGCCACCTGGAGCGTGGTCCATCCCGACCCGAGTCCCAGGTGGACCCGCTTCTTCCGCGCGCCGACCTCTCGCATCAGATCGAGGACGAGGTCGCTTCCGGCCCAGGACACCTGCTCGTTCGCCGCCTTGCCCCGCGTCGCCACGACGCGGACCCGCGCGGGATCGAGCTTGTAGCGGGCGGCGAGCCGCTCCGTCAGCTCTTGCTGGGGCGGCGGGCAGAGCAGGAGGTAGTTGCGCGCCGCCCCTTCCACGACCAGGGGATAGACCCCTTCACGCGTGAGCCCGAACGAGGTGGCGATATCTTCGGTCTTCTCGCCCTTGAGAAAGGCGTGGCAGACGCCGAAGACCAGTTCGTCCGCGGCCTCCGGCCGCCGCCTCATCTTCGCCATGGCTTCTTCTCTCGCTCCGACCGGTGCGCTCCGGCGTCCTCGCCGGCGACCCTTGTCTGCACGCACTCTAGCACACGCTAC
>CAWIZN010000029.1:0-22038 GCA_963840495.1 uncultured Candidatus Rokubacteria bacterium | reverse complement strand
CTTGCGGGCCGGGCGGCGCGCGCGCGGGGCGGCCTCGAGCTCGATGCCGAAGACCGCGGACAGCCGGTCGGAGGCGATCGCCGTGCGGGAGCTGCGCTTCGATGGAGCCGGTTGCCGCGTCAGGCCGGCGGTGGCGCGGGCGATGAGGTCGGCGTGGGCGACGCGGCGCAGCCGGAACAGGAGCTGCGGGTCCTCGTCGAGGCGCACGCCGACGCCGTAGAGCGTGGCGGCGACGTGCTTGCAGAGCCATCCCCCGTGCGCGCCGTCCGGGCAACTGCACTCGTAGGTGATCTCCGCGGGCGCCGGGAATAGCCCGGTGCCCTGGCGGCAGACGTGGGCCATCACGCTCTCGTCGAAGCGCCCGGCGAGGAGCTCGACCACGGAGTCGATCTTGCCGGCGCAGGCCTTCACCACCGCCTTCCAGCGCGGCTCGGGCATCGCCTTGATCCGCACGGCGATCTCGTAGACGTCGGACCCGCTCACGAGCGCGGTCACGGCGCCCGGCAATACTTGGAGATCGATGACCATTCCGCCCCGCAGATAGCTCCGGCCGCGGTCGAGGCGGTTGGCGAGCGAGGCATAGGCGGCCAGGTTGTCGCACCACGCGCGGCCCCAGAACGTCGTGGCGAGCGCCCGGCCGCGCCCCTTCGTGGCAACCGGCGTGAGCACGCGCCCTTTCTTCTTGAGCGCGGCCGCGTGGCGCGCGCCATTGCTGCGCCGCTCCGCGACCGACACGTAGCGGGGAAAGTCTCCCCAGCCGTAGTAGGCCATCGAGCGCTCCTCCTAGTCCGGGAGCTGTGTCGGAGAAAACCCGGCTAGAGCGATGAGAAGGGTCCAGCTGCGAGGCGGCGCCCGACGGCCGCACGCGAGGCGTAGTCTGCTCTACGTTGAGCGTGCGGCCGAGGGCGCCGACGAAGCAGATGGGCCCTTTTCATCGTTCTGCTAGGCCGCCTCGAGGGCGGCGCGGAGGTCGAGCGACACGACGCGGAGCAGCTCGGCATCGCTCATCTCGGTCAAGAGCGCCTCGCCCCCGATCTCGAGCACCGAGCGCGCCAGGCCCTGCTTGGCCTCGATCATCGCGTCGATCTTCTCCTCCACCGTGCCGCGGCACACGAGCTTGTGCACGAGGACGTTCCGCTTCTGGCCGATGCGAAAGGCCCGGTCCGTGGCCTGGGCCTCGACGGCCGGGTTCCACCAGCGGTCGAAGTGAATCACGTGCGACGCCGCCGTCAAGTTCAACCCCGTGCCCCCGACTTTCAGCGAGAGCACGAAGAAAGGCAAGCGCTCGTCGTCCTGAAAGCGATCGACGAGATCGCGGCGCTGGCGCACGGGCGTGGCGCCGTGCATGACGAGGCCCGGACGCCCGAACACGCCCTCGAGGAAGAGCGCCAGCGGCTCCGCCGCCTCGCGGAACTGGGTGAAGATCAGCGCCTTCTCCTGCTTGTCGGCGATGACCTCGCCCAGCTCGCGCAGGCGCGAGAACTTCCCGCTCTCCTCGGGCGCCCACGCGCCGTCCCGGAGCCACTGGGAGGGATGATTGCAGATCTGCTTGAAGCGCATGAGATACGACAGGACGATCCCCCGGCGCTCGATGCCCGCCGAGCTGATCGAGGTGCTCGAGCTTGTCGGCGAGGCTCTTCACCGACTCCTGGTAGAGCGCGGCCTGCATGCGGCTCAGCCCGCAGTACGCGTAGAGCTCCGTCTTGTCCGGCAGGTCGGCGATGATCCGCCGGTCCGTCTTGAGGCGTCTCAAGATGTACGGGCGCGTCAGCTCGCGGAGCGGCGCGTAGCCGGCCGCGCGCTCGCCGAGCTGCTTGGCGAACGCGCCGAACGCCTTGGCGGAGCCGAGCAAGCCGGGGTTCAGGAAGTCGAAGAGGGACCAGAGGTCGGTGAGGCGGTTCTCGACGGGCGTGCCGGTGAGCGCGACGCGGCTCCTCGCCCGGAGCGCCTTGACGGCCTGCGCCTGCTTGGCGCCGGGGTTCTTGATCGCCTGCGCCTCGTCGAGGACGACGAGCGGCCACTCGGTCGCGGCCAGCCAGCGGAGGCGATGGGTCAGCGCATACGTCGTGATGATCAGATCAGCACAGGGCGAGGTCGTCGGGCCCGATGTCGGCCAGGGGCTTGTCCGCCTCGGACGGATGGGCGACGAGCACGCGCAGGGACGGCGCGAACCGGTCGATCTCGGCCTTCCAGTTGGCGATCAGCGACGCGGGGACCACGAGCAGGGCGGGACCGCGCGCGACGCCGGCCCGCTCCTTCAGCGCGAGCAGGAGCGCCAGGACCTGCACGGTCTTGCCGAGCCCCATGTCGTCGGCCAGGCAGGCGCCCAGTCCCAGCCGCTGCAGGAGCGAGAGCCAGCGCACGCCCACCGTCTGATACGGCCTCAGCTCGGCGAGGAGCCCGCGGGGCAGGGCCGCCTCGCCCAGTCCCTCGGGCCCGCGCAGGCCGTCGAGCGCTTCCTTCAGCCAGGGGCCGGCCATCACTTCGGACCACGGCGCGGCCTCAGGCGGGGGTGCGGCGGCGTCCGAGCCCACCGCGGCGCCCGACAAGAGGCGCATCCCTTCGATGAAGCTGAGCCCGTCCTCGCCCGCCGCCGCCTCCACGCGCTTCCAGTGGGCGAGCGCCTCGTTGAGGCGCGCCGCGTCCAGCTCCACCCACTTCCCCCGGATCAGCGCGAGACCGGCCGAGGACGAGGCGACGCGGGCGATCTCCGCGGCGGTCAGCGTCTGGCCGTCGAGCGTCACCCGGACGTCGAAGTCGAGCAGCGCGTCCGTGCCGACCCCGCCCGGCGCGCGAGCGCCGAGAGTGACCTGTACCTGCGGTCGCGGCGGGCGCTTGGCGGCCCACCAGTCGGGCACCCGCACCACCACGCCCGATGCCTCGAAGGCGGGGATGTCGCGCAGGAACCGATACGCGTCGTCGGGCGTCAGGCCGAGCGGCCGATACACGTCGCCCGAATCCACCAGCTCGCGCAACAGGGGACTCCGTCGCCGCCGCGATCTGCACGGGCTCGAGCAGGGCCAGGAGCTTGTCGCGGTTCCCCGCGCCCGCGTATTCGCGGATCGCCTCGCCGAGCGGACGGTGCTGCGCCTTGCCCTGCCTGGTGAGGCGCGTGCTGTAGGTCGCGAGGAACGCGAACGGCGCCGCGGGATCGGCGCGGTTCTCCGCGAGGTGGAAGTGCACGCGTCCCACCACGTGCCAGGCGGCGTGCCGCGAGCGCAGAAACGCCTCGAGTGGCCCGTCGAACTCGGCCAGCTCGGCGCGGCACGCCGCGTTCATCGCTTCCCAGCACGCCGCGAGCGCGGCGGTGTCCAGGTACTCGCCGCCCACCATCGGCGGCGCGCCCGCGGCGAGCGCCTGGATCTCGGCTTCGGGCAACGGGACTTGCAGGCGCTTGCGGCTCGCGTCGACCTCCGGCATCGCGCAGAGCTGCGTGACGAAGGCACGGCCCAGATCGCGCCAGAACGCGAAGCCCGGCGGCAGGGGCGTGTCCACCTCCGCCGCGCCGAGGTGCAGGAGCCCGTGCCCGGCGCCCAGGGCAAAGGCCGCCTCGATCCTCGAAGCGGCGGCGGGGTCGAGTGGGTCGGCGTCGGGTGTCGCCCGGAGCGCGAGCGTGCCCGACGGCGTCAAGCCGAGCGCGAGGCCCGCCGCTCCGGAATCGCTCGACGACTCGCGCGTCAGCGCCATCTCGTCGGAGCGCGCCCGAGGGATTGCTCGGCCCGCACGTCCTCCGCACCAAGCCGGGCTCATGTGCCATCGCCGCATGTCTCGCTCTCGCCAGAAGTCATCGCGCAATGCGCCCGGTCCGTTCGCCGAGCGCCGTCCCACCGATACCAGGAGATCTGCACCTCCGCAAGCACGCGAGCCCGTGGCAGCGAGCTGCGCTCGCTATTGACAGGCGCTGCCGACACGCGATCTTATCGACGCATGCCGAAGAAGGACGTCGTGGCCGTGCATCACGCCGACCGGCGGCGCGACGTGACGATGCCGTACGCGCCCGCGCTCCTGGTGCGCCGGGGCGCACTGGTCTTCCTGTCGGGCGTGACGGCCGCGCCGGTCTACCACAGCCATCCGCACCGGGAGGAGGAGTTCGACCTGCCCACGACCATGCGCGAGCAGGCCGTGCTCGCGATGGACAACCTCGTGAAGACGCTCGAAGCGGCGGGCTGCGGGCTCGGCGACCTCGTCTCCGCCACGCGCTATCTCACCGATGCCCGCGAGCAGGACGATCTCAACCGGGTGTGGGCGTCCTACCTGGGCGATCACCTGCCGACGACGACCACCGTGGAGGTGTCGCGGCTCGCGACGCATCCGAACTGCAAGGTCGAGATCTCCGCGATCGCCGTCGCGGATGCCGACCCGCCGCGCGCCCGCCGGGCCCGCGCGGCCATCGCCGTCACGCCGTCGCGACCGCGCGCGGCGCGGCGCGTGCCCGGCAAGCCCCGGCCACGCCGCTCGTGACCACGCTCGGCTTCGTCGGCCTCGGCGCCATGGGCAGCCGCATGGCGCTGCGCCTCCTCGGCGCGGGCCACCCGCTCGTCGGCTACAACCGCACCGCGGCCAAGGCCGAGCCGCTCGTCGCCGCCGGCATGAAGCTCGCCACCTCCCCGCGCGGTGTCGCGGAGGCGGCGGACGTGGTCTTCAGCATGGTCACCGACACGGGCGCGCTCGCCGCCATCGCCCACGGTGCCGACGGCGTGATCGCGGGGCTCCGGCCGGGAGCCACGTGGGTGGAGATGAGCACGGTCAGCCCCGGCGTCTCGCGCGAGCTCGCCGGCCTGGTCGCGGCCAAGGGCGCGACCTTCCTCGACGGGCCGGTCTCCGGCAGCATCGTCACGCTCGAGCAGGGCCAGCTCTCGATCATGGTCGGCGGCGACGCGGCGGCGCTCGAGCGCGTGCGGCCGTATCTGCTCGCCATCGGCCCCACCATCACCCACGTCGGCCCCGTGGGCCTCGCCGTGACGATGAAGATCGCCACCAACCTGGGGCTCGCCGTGCAGATGCTCGCCTTCAGCGAGGCGGTGCTGCTGGCCGAGAAGTCGGGCATCTCCCGCGCGCGCGCCGTCGAGGCGCTGCTGAAGAGCGTGATCGCCTCGCCGATGATCAAGTATCGCGGGCCCTTCG
Organism: uncultured Candidatus Rokubacteria bacterium; assembly: GCA_963840495.1. Lineage (GTDB taxonomy): Bacteria > Methylomirabilota > Methylomirabilia > Rokubacteriales > CSP1-6 > CAWIZN01. Next base: position 16,914 of record CAWIZN010000029.1, on the reverse strand, counting down.
TCCTCGGCATGCCCGAGGAGGCGTGGTTCAACGTGCCGATGATCCAGAAGGACCTCGAGCTGGCGCTCGAGCTCGGCCGCGAGGCGGGCGTCCCGCTGCCCGCGACGGCGCTGACCCAGTCGATGCTCACCTCCGCGCGGGCGCTGGGGCTCGGCGACTACGACTTCGCCGTCGTGTTCGACGTGCTGGCGCGGCTCGCCGGCCTGCCGCCGAGCGACAAGGCGTGACGGGCCCTGACGATGGGGGAGCGGGCTCGGCTCCATCTCAAAGTGCGCCACCACGAGGTGGACGCCTACGGCCACGTCAACCACGCGCACTACGTCCACTACCTCGAGACGGCCCGCGTCGAGGTGCTCGAGAGCCTCGGCCTCGGGTTGCCCGAGATGCGGCAGCGGGGCTATCTCATCGTCGCCGCCGAGCTGACGATCAAGTATCACGCGCCGGCCTACGCGGCGGAGACCCTCGAGGTCGCCACGCATATCCGCGAGATCCGCGGCGCGCGCTCGCTGTGGATCCAGGAGATCCGCGAGATCGCGAGCGGGCGGCTCGTCGTGACGGCCGAGGTCACGGGCGCCTTCACGGCCGAGACGGGCCGGCCCGTCCGCATCCCCGCGGCCTTCGTCGACACGCTCTCGGCCATCGTCGTGCCCGACGACGCCGGCAAGCCTCGCGCGCCGGCCTCGCTGATCCAACGGGCCAGGGCTCGACGCCTGGACCCCGTTGCGCGTCGGCACGCGACTGGTGTAGCGTGGCGCCACGTTTCGCCATGCTTGGCAGGGTTGGCCGGCGAGGGAGGACGCGCATGATCAGCAGCAGACGGACGTGGCTCCGGGGCATGGTCACATCGGTCGGGCTCCTCGCCGTGGCGGGCGCCCTCGGCCCGGCGGCGGCCCAGCCCGCGGGCACGCTCCTCGTCGGCCTGGTTGCCGAGCCGGTCAACCTCGATCCGCCCCAGGTGACGGACCTCAACTCCGGGCGCGTCGCGCGGCGCATCGTCGAGACGCTCGTCACGTTCCCGGAGGAGAGCACCCAGATCGTCCCCGGGCTCGCCGAGTCGTGGACGATCTCGAAGGACGGCCTCACCTACACCTTCAAGCTCCGGAAGGGCGTGAAGTTCCACGACGGCACGCCGTTCAATGCCGAGGCGGTGAAGTTCTCCATCGAGCGCCAGTTCAATCCCGAGCACCCGGCGAACAAGCTCGGCAAGTACCCCTTCGCCAACTTCTTCTTCGGCAACGTGAAGGCCGTCGAGGCGATGGACGACTCGACGGTGCGCTTCGTGCTGAAGGAGCCGCGCGCCTCGTTCCTCGCCGTCCTCACCGCGGGCGCCGCGTCGATCGTGAGCCCGACCGCGGTCAGGAAGTGGGGCGCGGACTACCCGCTCAACCCCGTCGGCACCGGCCCCTTCCGCTACGTGAGCTGGCAGCGCGGGCAGCAGGTGGTGCTCGAGAAGAACCCGGACTACTGGAAGGGGGCGGTGAAGCTCGACCGCGTGGTCTACCGTCCCATCGTGGAAGACCAGGCCCGGCTCACCGAGCTCATGACGGGCGCCGTCGACCTGATCGTGGGCGTGCCGCCGGACTTCGTCGGCCAGCTCGAGGGCAGCCCCAAGGTGAGCATCGCCAAGCAGGTCGGCGCGCACGTCTGGTACCTCGGGATCAATAACCAGAAGAAGCCCTTCGACGACAAGCGCGTGCGCCAGGCCCTGAACTACGCGGTGAACAAGGACGCCATCGTCAAGGACGTGCTCAAGGGCACGGGCGCCGTCTCGAAGGGCCCCGTGCTGCCGAATACCTGGGGGGCCGACGCGGCGCTCAAGGCCTATCCCTATGATCCGCAGAAGGCCAAGCAGCTCCTCGCCGAGGCGGGCTACCCGAACGGGTTCTCCACGACCTTGTGGGTGCCGGAGTCCGGCTCCGGGATGCAGTCGCCCGTCGCCATGTCCACGGTGATGCAGTCGAACCTCAAGGCCGTCGGCGTGAACGTGACGCTCCAGACGATGGAGTGGGGCGCGTTCCTCGCCAAGCTGCGCACGCAAGAGCAGGAGCTGTTCGCGCTGTCGTGGATGGCGGGCACGGAAGACCCGGACATGGTGATGTACCCGCTGCTGCACAGTAGCCAGTGGACGCCGAACGGCCCGAACCGCGCGCTGTACAAGAACACGCGCTTCGACGAGCTGCTGACCCAGGCCCGGCTCGTGACCGATCAGGCGGAGCGCGCCAAGCTGTACCGCGAGGCGCAGAAGATCCTCGTCGAGGACGCGCCGTGGATCTTCGTGGACCACGAGGTCCAGATCTCCGCCAGCTCCAAGCGCGTGCAGGGCTTCAAGCTCCACCCGAGCTTCGACCTGCGCGTGGAGACGATCTCGCTCAGGTAACGCGCCCCGGCGCTGTCGTGGGTCTCTACCTGCTGCGCCGGCTCCTGCACCTGGGGCCCGTGCTGCTCGGCGTGTCCGTGATCGTCTTCGTCGTGCTCCACCTGACGCCGGGCGATCCCGCCGAGGTGATGCTGGGATCGGTCGCGACGAAGGAAGATCTCACGCGCCTGCGGAGGGAGCTGGGCCTCGACCGCCCGATCCACGTGCAGTACCTCACCTGGATGGGGCACGTGCTCCGCGGCGACCTCGGCCGCTCGCTCTGGATGAAGCGCCCGGTGCTGGCCGAGGTGCTCGAGCGGTACAAGGCGACGCTGCTCCTCACCGCGAGCGCGCTGCTCCTGTCGACGGTGGGCGGCATCGCGCTCGGCATCGCCTCCGCGGCGCGCGCCAACTCGCTGCTCGACCGGCTGAGCGCGGTGGCGTCGCTCTTCGGCGCGAGCATGCCCGTCTTCTGGCTCGGCATCGTGCTGATGGTGATCTTCTCGCTCTGGCTCGGCTGGCTCCCGGCCTCCGGGATGTTCGCGCCGTACGGCGGCGGCGGGCTCATGGACCTCCTCGCCCACCTGGTGCTCCCCGCCGTCACGCTCGCCGCGGCGTCCGTGACGATCATCGCCCGCCTCACGCGGAGCGCGATGCTGGAGGTGCTGAGCCAGGACTATGTCCGCACGGCCCGCGCCAAGGGGGCCGGCGAGTGGGCCGTCGTGGTGCGCCACGCGCTGAAGAACGCGCTGATCCCGATCACCACCGTGGTCGGCGTGCAGGCCGGCTATCTGCTGAGCGGCGCCGTGCTCACGGAGACCGTGTTCGCCTGGCCCGGCCTCGGCACGCTCGTGGTCCAGGGCATCCTGGCGCGCGACGTCCCGCTCGTGCAGGGCGCCGTGCTCGTGATCGCGCTGACCTTCGTCCTCGTCAACCTGGCCGTCGATCTGCTCTACGCGTATCTCGACCCGAGGATCCGGTATGAGTGAGGGCCGCGCGCGACTTCGGCGGGCGTTCGGCAAGAACCGCCTCGCCACCGCCGCCGGCCTCGCGATCGCGGCCATCGTCGCGGTCACCTTCGCCGCGCCCTATCTGCCGATCGCCGATCCCGATACCGTCGACACGCCGAACCGCCTGCGCCCGCCGCTCAGCGCCGGGCACGTCCTCGGCACCGACGAGTTCGGGCGCGATCTGCTGAGCCGGCTCATCTGGGGCGGCCGCGTCTCGCTCGTCGCGGGCGTGGGCGCGGCGGGCGCGGCCATGCTCGTCGGCGTGGGCCTCGGCATCGTCGCGGGCTACTACACGGGCCCGATCTCGAGCGTGATCATGCGGCTCACCGACATCCTGATGGCGTTTCCGTACATCCTCCTCGCCATCGCCATCGTGGCCGGCCTCGGGCCGGGCTTGCGCAATGCCATGGTGGCCATCGCCATCGTCGGCTTCCCGATCTACACGCGCCTCGTGCGCGGCGTGGTCTTGCAGATCCGCGCGCGCGAGTTCGTCGAGGCCGCGCACGCCCTCGGCAGCCCGGATCACCACATCCTGTTCCGCCACGTGCTGCCGCACCTGTACTCGCCGATCATCGTCGCGTTCAGCCTCGACGTCGGCGCCAAGATCCTCGCGACCTCGGGGCTGAGCTTCCTCGGCCTCGGCACCCAGCCCCCCACCGCGGACTGGGGCAGCATGCTCGCCACGGGCCGCCAGTTCGTGATCCTCCGCCCGCACGTCGTGCTCCTGCCGGGCCTGGCGATCTTCGCGATGGTCCTGGCGCTCAACCTCGTGGGCGATGCCTTGCGCGATCTGCTCGATCCTCGAACGCGCGCGGCGTAGCGCGCTATCGGGTACTCAGGACACTAGCTCGCGCGCGGCGTGCGGGCGACGCGGCCGCGACCGCGGCGGGATGGGTACGCGACCATAGCGCGACTCTGTACCGGACCCGAGGATCGGTCCCACTCGCGGCGCCGCTCGAGCGACTCGACGCGCGCGCTGCGAAGGCCTCAGCGGACTCATCCCCGCCGCCCGTGGAGCTTCACCGGCCCCGCCACCGTGAGCAGTTCGCGAACAATCGCGGCCTGCGTCTCGGGCGACCGCGTGCGGCGTGCCACGCCTCGGCACTCGTCCGTCGTCGACAGGCGCGATGCGCGAGTCATGGGCGGTCGCGCGGCCCGTGCGGGCGTCGACGCACTCGACCCGCACGCTGCGGGCCCCGGCGATGAGATGCGCGCCGCCGCGGAGCTGTCGGCGCCTGCCTCGCTTCAGCGCCCACACGCGCGGCCTGCGTCGTCCGGGCGACGCCGTGGGCGTGGCAGCCTCGGGCTCGCCGTCGTCGAAGACGCGCGGCGCGATCCTGGGCAGCCGCGGCCCGTCATCGTCATCGCGACGCGATCCACACCGACGGGCGTCGACAGAGACCGCGGCCACGCGCGCAGTGACGCGTGTGGCTGATGCTCACGTGCAGATCCAGCGCGCCGCGCGCCGTCGACGTGCACCTCGGGCGCGCCGGACGCGGCGGGCAGAATCTCCACCCGCCAGGACGCGAGCGCGAAGGCCTCGAAGAGCGCCGCCTTGGCCACGGCGCGCCCCGCGATCCACTCGTCTCGACGCGGCGGCCAGGCCAGCCGGGCCGCCAGCACGGCCTCGCGCGGGCCGAGAGCGGGCATCGCGGCCGACCCCCTCCGCTCGTGAGCCAGGAGCGTCGAGCCCAGCGCATCCCGTTCCAGGACCCCGAAGGCGAGGGTCCGTCCGGGCCTCACGCGGGCCGGCTCTGCGCGCTCATTGGAGCGCAGGCGCCGAGCCATCTGCCCTGGTCGAACGCGGTGATGCACGGCGAGGGAAGCGCTCGTAGTTCGTCCAGACCGTCTCGCCGTTCTTCATCACCCGGCCGCCGCATCCGCCGTCCATGATCTGCCGCTCGTTGTCGCGCAGGCGCCGCAGCCATTCCGCCGTGGTCCTGCCGTAGTCCTCGCGGCGGGTGACGAGGCTCAGGATCTCCCACGACTGACCGCACGCGGCGACCAGCTCCTCGAGCCGCGGGTTCAAGCCTCCGGGAAACATGACGTCGGCGGTGAACTTGAGGTCTTCGAGATCCTTGCGCCGCCGCGGAACCCGGTCCCGCAGGATCGCCTGGAAGCCGAAGCGCGCGCCCGCCCTGGCCCATCCCGCGACGCGGTTGAAGTACCCGCGATAGATGTCCACCGCGAGCCCCTGCTGCTGCTGCGCCGGCGACACGAGGTGGTCCACCATCTCGATCGAGATGAGCGCGTCATACCTCGAAGACGGCACGAAGTCCTTGTAGTCGACCAGCCACGTCTCGACACCCTCGAGCTTGCGGCCCGTGACCTCCTCGTGCTGCGCGCGCGAGAGCGTGATGCCGTGCGCGCGCTTCACGTGCCGCTCCCGGGCGAGGTACTCAGGGTCCTCGAGGGTGGCGCCCCAGCCGCACCCGATGTCGAGCACCAGCGTGTCGGCGGTGACCCCGGCGAAGTCAGCCAGGATGCGGTCCTTGTTGTGCTGCGCCTCCTCGAGCGTCGTGTGCTGCTCGTCGAACACGGCGCACGTGTAGGACATGCGCTCGCCGAGCCAGAGGCGGAAGAACTCGTTCGAGAGGTCGTAACCGTCGGCGAAGTCCTCCCGCGTGGACGTCACGGGGCGATCTCCGGCGCGCCCATCGCGGGGGCCGCGCCCGCCGGCTGCCTCGATGGCCGGGGCAGATCGTGGCGGGTGAGCCCGCAGCCGCTTGAGCACGGGGCCCCAGACCTCGGTGAGGAACACCCCGCGGTCGATGCCCGCGGTGCGCATCACCTCCACGCGCGAGTCGTAGTCGGGCACCAAGTCATACGCGGGCATGGTGAAGTTGTAGAACACGTGGGCGACGTCGCTCAGCGTGCCCTCGCGATCCTCGTCGAGGTAGTGCCGGAGGATCATCTCGTAGTACTGCGCGTGGGCCATCTCGTCCTTGGCGATGAGCTTGTAGATGTCGGCGAGCACGGCATGGCCGCGGCTGTCGGCGAGCCGCCGCTGCTTGGCGTAGAAGACGAACGTGGTCATTTCCTGCACCGCGCCGTAGACGGTCATCGTGCGCCCGGTCGTGAACGGCGGGCGCCACTTCTGCGCGAGCAGGCGCCCGGCCAGCTCGTGCATCTGCGCTTCGGTGCGGTACCCGCCCTTCACCAGGTAGCGCCACAGCGTGAGCGCGTGCTTGCTCTCCTCGTACCCCCAGGCGGCCGCGAACCAGGCGCGCGCCCAGTTGTCCCGGAACAGGTCCAGGTGGCCGTCGATGTAGTCGGGCAGGTACATCTCGACCCCGCAGAAGGTCTCGGCGCAGAGCGCGAGGGAGTCGTCTCGCGGGGCGTCTTTCAGGGCATCCCAGTCGACGTCGGTGAAGGGGTTCCAGCGGCGGGTGCGCTCGGCCTGCTCGAAGAAGGTCATGTACTCCCGGTAGAACTTCTCGTTCAGCGCGGGGGAGATCATGGGGCCTCCTTGCCGGCGATCACCCGCCGGATCAGCGTGTCGAGCTCGCCCAGCGTTTCCACCTCGGCGAGCTCCTCGTCGGGGATGCGGATCTTCAGCTTTTCTTCCAGGCACCCGGTCATCTCCATCACCGCGACCGAGTCCAGGCCGAGCGTCGAGATCTCGGTGGCCGCATCGAGGGCACCCAGCTCCCTGCCGTGGACCTCGAGGGCCGCCTGCTTGAACAATCCGATGACATCGACGTTTGACATGTGGCCTCTCTATTCGGACGGCAGGAGTGAGTCCATGGAGTCGAGGTCGAGGTACTGCTGTCGCGCCTTGGCGCGCTGGACCTTGCCGCTCGACGTCTTGGGGAGCGAGCCGGGGAGCGCGATCACGACCTCCGACGCGACGAGCTGGAGCTGCTCGTTGACGCGCTGCTTGATCGTCTCCTGGAGCGCTTCGGGCCGCGCGGTGCGTGACTCGACGATGACGACCAGCTCCTCGCCGGCCGCGCCGGGCACCGAGAACGCCGCGGTGGAGCCCGCGCGCACGGCGGGCGCGTCGTCGGCCAGCCACTCGATGCACTGAGGATCGTAGTTGCGGCCGTTCACGATGATCAGGTCCTTCGAGCGCCCCGTGACGTGAATCCTGCCGTCGACGAGGTAACCCAGGTCGCCGGTGCGCAGCCAGCCGCCCCCGAACGTCTCCTGCGACGCCTCCGGATCCTTGTAGTAGCCGCGAGCGACGGAGGGTCCGCGCACCCAGAGCTCACCGACGTGCCGATCGCTCAAGCGGGAGCCGTCCGTGTCGAAGGCGCCGACCTCGTGAGCGGGGAACGCCCGGCCGCAGCTCACGAATTCGACGGCGTCGTTCACCTCGAGCCCCGCGCGGGGGACCGATACCGCCCGCTTGCCGCGCTCGTACGCGTCGCGGTCGATGACGTCGGTGGAGATGGGCTCGTCGAGGGCGTCGAAGCTCACGGCGAGCGTCGCCTCGGCGAGGCCGTAACTCGGGAGCAGCGCCTCGGGCCTCAGGCCACAGGCCGAGAACTTCTCGGCGAAGCCGCGCAGCGTGCCGGGATTGATCGGCTCGGCGCCGCACCCGAGCACGCGGACCCGCGAGAGATCCCACTTCGCCACCTGCTCCGGCCTGGCGCGCCTCGTGGCGAGCGCGTAGGCGAAGTTCGGTGCGAACGAGATGGTGCCGCGCGTCCGGTGCAGGGTGTCGAGCCAGATGGTGGCATTGCGCACGAAGGACAGCGCGGGGATGAACGTCACGCCGACCTTGTGGAACACGGGACTCAGCACGAAGCCGATGAGCCCCATGTCGTGGTAGAGGGGCAGCCAGCTCACGCCGGAATCGGTGCCGCTGTCGACCTGCAACCCGTCGCGCATGATGGCCCAGGCGTTCGCGCGCAGGCTTCCGTGCGTCACCTCGACCCCCCTCGGCGTCGCGGTGCTGCCGGAGGTGAACTGCAGGAACGCGATGTCGTCCGCGCCCGGATCGACGGGCTCGCGCGCGGCTCGCCGCGGGCGCCTCGGCGCGAAGATCCTCGGCGGTGACGACGCCGCGGAGCGACGGCACCCGGGACGCCGCGCTCCCCAGAACGTCCTCGAGCTTGGCGGTCGTCGCCAGGTAGGCGGGCTCGGCCTTGTTCATGACGGCCGCGAGGCTGCCTCGATACGAATCGAGCTTGCCGAGCGACAGCGGCGGGGGCAGGGGCACGGGGATGATGCCGGCCCACGTGGCGCCGAGAAACGTGGGCACGAAGTCCTGCCCGTCCGGCATCACGATCGCGAGACGATCACCCATTCGGAGTCCGAGCGCGCGCAGGTGAGCGGCGCGGTTCATCGCCTCGGCCCGCAACCGGTCCCAGCTCAGGAGCTCTTCCTGCCCCTCGGCCACGATGAACGTGAACCCCTGGTGGGTAGCGCCGCGGCCCGCATCGAGCGCGGCGATCAGATTGGGGTGATCAAGTGCCGCCATCCGGGCACACTCCTCACTTGCGGCGCTCCTGCCGATCGGCGCGCCGAAGGAAGGGGTGGGGTGTGGAGAGACCTATGCTGCCGCCCACGAGCTACTGTTCACGGTCGCCGCCGCCACGATACCGCCACCGGGAGAGCGGTATACACGGGCAGGTGGCACCGCGAGGGCTGGCGCCGACGGGCGCAGCTGCAGTGGCCCAGGGCGTGGATTCGTTGACAAGTCGTCGGCGCGGTCGGGGACAGTCTCTTGCGTGGCGCGCTCAATGACGAGTCCCGTGTCCCCGGCCGCGATCGACGCCACGTGGTCTCGCGGCCGCCTGATGGGCGCGCTCTTCGCGGCCCAGGTCTGCGCGAGCGCGGGCCAGTCGATCGGGATGGCCGTCGGCGGGATCATGGCCGCCGAGATCACCGGCACCAATGCCTGGACGGGCTTGCCCGTCGCCGTCGGCGCGCTCGGCACCGCGCTCGCGAGCTGGCCGTTGGCGCGCCTGATGGCGCGGTTCGGACGCCGCCCGGGTCTCGCGCTCGGGTACGGCCTGGCCGTCATCGGGGCCGGGCTCGTGATGGCCGGGGTGCTGACGCGGCGCTTCCCCTTGCTCTTGATCGGCATGAGCTTCTTCGGGATCGCCCAGACGTCGAACCTCCTCGCCCGCTACACCGCGGCCGACGTGACGCCGGTCGCGCAGCGAGGCCGGGCGATGGGCCTCATCATCTGGGGATCGACGGCGGGCTCCATCATCGGCCCGAACCTGATGGGGCTGGCGGTGGACGTCGGCCGGCCGCTCGGGCTGTCGGCGGCGAGCAGCGCGTTTCTCATCAGCCTCGCGAGCTATGCCCTGGCTTCGCTGGTGATCGAGGCGCTGCTCCGGCCCGACCCGCTGCTGATCGCGCGGCAGCTCCAGGCGCGCGCGTCGGTATCGCCGCTCGCCGAGCGGGCCCGGGCGATCGGCGAGATCTTTCGCGATCCGCGGGTGCGGATCGCGCTCGGAACGCTCATGACCAGCCAGCTCGTCATGATCGGGACGACCTCGACGTCGCCGGTGCATCTGCACGACCACGGGCATCACGTCGGAACGATCGGGCTGGCCGTGGCGATGCACCTCGGCGGCATGTACATCACCTCTCCGCTGTCCGGCTGGCTGTCCGACCGGCTCGGGCGGCTGCCGGTGATCGGCCTCGGCGGCGTCGTGCTGCTGGTGGCGGTGGCCATCGCGGGCCTGGCCCCGGGGAGCAATAGCGGCCTGGTGATGCTCGGGCTCTTCCTGAACGGCATCGGCTGGAACCTGGCATTCGTGGCGGGCAGCGCGCTCCTCACCGACGCGCTCTCACCATCCGAGCGCACGTCGTTCCAGGGCCTGGGCGATCTCATCATGGGCCTGATGGGAGCCTTCGGCAGCGCGGCCGGCGGGATGATCCTCGGGGCCTGGGGGTTTCTGGCCCTGAATGCGCTGGGCGCCGCGTGCATGGTCGGACCTCTCGTCGCGGCGTGGCTCTTCCGCGCGGCGGTGGCGGCTCCCAGCGCCATCGGGCGGCCGCGGATGTCCTGACCCCGGCGCGTTCCGGAAATGAATGTTGCGCGCCCCCGATCAGCCGGATACTCTCAGGCTCCATGACCCGCGTGGCGATCCTCGACGACTACCAGAACGTGGCACTCGGCATGGCCGACTGGAAGTCCCTTCCCGCGGACACCGAGGTCGTGGTGTTCGAGGACCACCTCGCCGACCTCGGCGCCCTGGCCGAGCGGCTGGCCGGCTTCGACGTCGTCATGGCCATGCGGGAGCGGACCCCGTTTCCGCGCGCGCTCCTCGAGCGGCTGCCCCGCCTGCGCATGCTCATCACCGCGGGCATGCGCAATGCCTCGATCGACGTCGCCGCCGCCACCGAGCGGGGCGTCGTCGTCTGCGGCACCGCCGGGCTCCCGTACCCCACGGCGGAGCTGACCTGGGGGCTGATCCTGGCGCTCTTCCGCCGCATCCCCGCCGAGGACCGCGCCACGCGCGAGGGCCGCTGGCAGACGAGCCTCGGGCTCGGGCTCAACGGCAAGACGCTGAGCGTGCTCGGGCTCGGCTCGCTCGGCTCGCGGGTGGCGAAGGTCGGCCTCGCGCTCGAGATGACCGTGCTCGCGTGGAGCCAGAACCTCACCGCCGCGCGCGCGGCCGAGGTGGGCGTCACCCTGGTCGGAAAGGACGAGCTGCTCTCCCGCGCCGACGTCCTGACCGTGCACCTGGTGCTGGGCGAGCGCTCGCGGGGACTGATCGGCGCGCGCGAGCTGGGGCTGATGAAGCCGAGCGCGCATCTCGTGAACACGTCGCGCGGACCCATCGTCGACGAGGCCGCGCTGATCGCGGCGCTCCGCGAGGGCCGAATCGCCGGCGCGGGGCTCGACGTCTTCGACGTGGAGCCGCTGCCCGCCGACCACCCGTTCCGCAAGCTCCCCAATACCGTGATCACGCCGCACCTCGGCTACGTGACGGAGGAAACCTACCGGATCTTCTACGGGCACGCGCTCGAGGACATCCAGGCATTTCTCCGCGGCGCGCCGATCCGCGTGCTGAAAGCCTAGTCTTAGAGGACGAACATGAGTGATCCGCTGGACGAGATGGAGCAAGAGGACTTCGCGACGCTGTTCGCGCGCGAAGGGGCCAAGCGGGCCCTGCAGGTCGGACAGGTCGTCAAGGGACGCATCCTCCAGATCGGCGAGGAGACCCTCTTCGTCGACGTCGGCGGCAAGGGCGAGGCGCTGATCGAGCGGGCGGAGCTGACCGACGCCGACGGCAACCTGACCGTCAAGGTGGGCGACGAGATCGAGGCGACCGTCGTCCGCTCGGGCGACGACATCCGCCTGTCGTACCGGCTCCTGCAGGGCATCCAGGCGCGGGAAGGGCTCGCCGTCGCCGCCCAGACCGGGCTGCCCGTCGAGGCCAAGGTCGCGGCGGTCATCAAGGGCGGCTACGAGGTCACGGTGGCCGGCTTGCGCGCCTTCTGCCCCTTCTCGCAGATGGATCTCCGCCGCACCGACGCCCCGGAGGCCTATGTCGGGCGCGTGCTGGAGTTCCGCATCTCGCGCTATTCGGAGCAGGGCCGGAACATCGTGCTCACCCGGCGGGCCATCCTCGAAGAGCAGGCCGCGGAGGCCGCGGAGGAAACGCGCAAGAAGCTCCTGCCCGGAGCCGTGCTCCCGGGCACCGTCGCCTCGCTCGCCGAGTTCGGCGCCTTCGTGGACCTGGGCGGGGTGCAGGGCCTGATCCCGGCCTCCGAGATCTCGCACTCGCGCGTGGGCCGGCCCGCCGACCGGTTGCACGTCGGCGAAATCGTCACGGTGAAAGTGCTCAAGATCGACGAGGCCAAGGGCCGGATCTCCCTCAGCCTGAAGGCGCTCGAGACCGATCCCTGGACCGAGATCGCCGGCCGGCTGCGCGATCGCCAGATCGTCCGCGGTCGCGTGGCCCGCATGACGGACTTCGGCGTCTTCGTCGAGCTGCTGCCGGGCATCGACGGCCTGCTGCACCTGACGGAGATCCCGCGGAGCCGCCATGGGGAGCTGAAGAAGGCCGCCGAGACCGGCGAGGACCTGATCGTCCTCGTCACGAGCATCGATCTCGACAAGCGCCGCGTCAGCCTCGCGATTGCCCCCGAGGGCGCCACTCCCGGCACCCAGATCGAGTCGACCATCGCGGTCGGCGCCGTGGTGATGGGGACCGTCGAGCGCATCGAGCCCTTCGGCATCTTCCTGCGCGTCGGCCCCGGCCAGGTCGGCCTCATCCCCAATGCGGAGATGGGACCGGCGAAGAACGTCGACTATCGGAAGGACCTCCCGCCGGGCACCGAGATCAAGGTGGCCGTGCTCTCGATCGAGGACGGCGGCAAGCGCATCAGGCTCTCCCGCGCTCAGGCCCTCCGCATGGAAGAAGAAGCGGAGACGAAGAGCTATATCGACACCTCGCGGAAGGGCACGGGCTTCGGCATGACGGTCGGCGAGGCCCTGCGCCGCAGCCGGCGATAGCCCCGGGCCGGGACGCCGGCGGCCCGCGATGCCGGGCGATGCCCGCGAGATCCGCCGCTCGATTCTGCCGGTGCGCGTCGTGCGCGCGCGGCCGCGGCTCTTCATCTCGCTCGGCGTCTTCGTCGCGATCGCGGCCATTCTCTCCGCCGCGACCAACTGGAGGCTGTCGCCCCGCCTGCTCGTCGGCTGGAACATCGGCATCGGCCTCTACCTCGTCCTGGCCTTTCACATGATGGCGGGCTCGGACGTCGTCGGCATCCGCCGCCGGGCGGCCGGTGAGGACGAGGGCAAGTTCGCCATGCTCGTCCTGACGGTCGCGTCGGCCCTGGCCAGCCTCGCCGCCATCGTCGCGGAGCTCAGCAGCACCCTGAATGGCGGCGCCCGGCAGCCGACCCAGCTCGTCCTGGCCATCACCACGATCGTCCTGTCCTGGGCCTTCATCCACACGATGTTCGCCCTGCACTATGCCCACGAGTTCTATGACGACGAAGGGGGCGGCGGCCTCACCTTTCCGGGCCCCGACGAGGAGCCCGACTACTGGGACTTCATGTATTTCTCCTTCGTCATCGGCATGACGTCGCAGGTGTCCGACGTGGGCATCACGAGCAAGCCGATCCGGCGCACCGTCGCCGCCCACGGCGTCGTGTCGTTCGTGTTCAATGTCGCGCTGCTCGCCCTGACGGTGAATATCGCCGCGAGCGCGATATAGTGAAGAGCATGGTTCCGGGAGGCCGTCCGGCGCCACCTCGGCTGACCGGCGGCCCCGCGCGGCGCCCATTTCGGGCCCCGCGACACTTCTCACACTGGAGGACCTCATGAGCGCGCGAGCAGAAACGCTAGCCAAGCAGTTCGAGGCCAAGGCCGCCGAGATGACGAGCGCCCTCGAGAAGCTCACCGACGCCGACTGGAAGAAGACGACCGGCGGCGAGAAGTGGACGGTCGGAGTCGCCGCGCACCACGTGGCGAGCTCTCACGAGGCGATTGCCGGCATCCTGAAGACAGTGGCGAGCGGCAAGCCGATGCCGCCATTCACCATGGACATGCTCAACGAGGGGAACGCCAAGCACGCCAAGGAGTTCGCCAACTGCACCAAGGACGAAACCCTCGCCCTCCACAAGAAGGGCGCGGCGGCGGCGGCCGCGGCGGTACGCGGCCTCTCCGACGCGGAGCTCGACCGGAGCGCCACGGTGTTGACCGGCATGCCGGCGATGACGGCGCAACAGATCGTCGAGGGCATCCTGATCAACCACATCGAGGATCACCTCGGCAGCATCCGCAAGACGCTCGGCCACTGACCACTGGGGCGCGCGGCCAGCCGCTCGGCACGTACGAGCAAGTACGCCTCGGCGCTGCCCGCCCCTCGCAGCCTCGTCTGGCGCGCAACTTGCCTCCAGTGACAGCCGAGCAAGCCGTCGCCAAGGGATGCGGTATAGTCGACGGCGGCCTGCTGGCTGGCCGCTCGCCCGCGCGAGCCGCCCGTAAATCCCAAGGCCCAAGGGAGCGCCAATCATGAAAGTCGTCGATGCCATCGCCCGCATCCTGAAGATCGAGGGCGCCGAGTTCCTGAGCGCCTACCCCACGACGCCGCTCATCGAGGCCGCCGCGCGCGCGGACATCCGCCCCGTGCTCTGCCGCCAGGAGCGCGTGGGGGTGGGCATCGCCGACGGGTATGCCCGTGCGAGCAATGGCAAGAAGCTCGCGGCGTTCTGCATGCAGTACGGGCCGGGCGCGGAGAACGCCTTCCCCGGCGTCGCCACCGCCTTCTCCGACTCGACGCCGATGCTGGTGCTGCCGCTCGGGCACCAGCGCGACCGGGCGCAGGTCTTCCCCATGTTCAGCTCGGCGCGCACGTTCGCCTCGGTCACCAAGTCGGTCGAGACGATCGCGCTGGCGAGCCAGGTTCCCGACGTCATGCGCCGGGCCATCAGCCTGATGCGGATGGGACGGCCGGGACCGGTGATGGTGGAGATCCCCGCCGACGTCGCGGTCGAGGACGTGGCCGACGCCGGCATCGACGCGTACCGGCCCGTGAAGGCGACGAGCGCCGGCGCCAACGTGCGGGACGTCGAGGCGGCGGCGCGCGCGCTGCGCGAGGCGCGGCGGCCGGTGATCCACGCCGGGCAGGGCGTGCTCTACGCGCAGGCGTGGGACGATCTGATCGAGCTGGCGGAGCTGCTCGAGGCGCCGGTCATGGTGACCCTCGAGGGCAAGAGCGCCTTCCCCGAGGATCATCCGCTGGCCCTCGGCACCGGCGGCGTGGTCGTGACGGGGCCCATCCTCCACTACCTGCGCGAGGCCGATCTGGTCTTCGGCATCGGCTGCAGCCTGACGCGCCATCCGATGGCCACCGGCATCCCCGCGGGCAAGACGATCATCCACGCGACCAATGACGAGCGCGACCTGCACAAGAGCTACCCCGCCGACTACCCGCTCCTCGGCGACGCCAAGGCGGTGCTGCGGCAGTTCATCGAGGCCGTGAAGAGCCAGGGCGGCCGGCCCGCCGGGCGCGAGGGCGTGCGCGCCGAGATCGAGCGCGTGCGCGCGGCGTGGCTCGGCGAGTGGAAGCCGAAGCTCGGCTCCGACGAGGTGCCGATCAGCCCGTACCGCGTCATCGGCGAGTTCATGCGCGCCGTCGACCCGCGCGACGCCATCGTGACGCACGACTCCGGCAGCCCGCGCGATCAGCTCCTGCCGCTCTACCGCGCGGTGCCGCCGCGCAGCTATCTCGGCTGGGGCAAGTCGCACGCGCTCGGCACCGGGCTCGGCCTCACGATCGGGGCCAAGCTCGCCGCGCCCGACAAGCTCTGCGTCAACTTCATGGGCGACGCCGCCTTCGGCATGACCGGGCTCGACTTCGAGACCGCCGTGCGCGCCAATATCCCCATCCTGACCGTGGTGCTGAACAACTCCGCCATGGCCATCGAGATCCCGCATCTCGTCCTGTCGCACGAGAAGTACCGGACCCGCGACATCGGCGGGCGCTACGCGGACATGGCGCTGGCCATGGGCGGCTGGGCCGAGCGCGTCGAGCGGCCCGAGGAGGTCTCGGGCGCCTTCGCCCGCGCGCGCAAGGCCACGGAGAGCGGCCAGGCCGCGCTGCTCGAGTTCATCACCAGCCAGGAGACGGCCTTCTCGCATCGCGGGGCGCTCCGGTAGGAGCACCCGCGATGCGCATCGTCTTCCCGGACGGCGCGGGCTGCGTGCAGGACCCGGCCGACCTCGAGCCGCTCCGCCGGCTGGGGCCGGTCGACTTCCACGACGGACGCGCCGCCGGACAAGGCCACGCTGATCGAGCGGCTGCGCCCGGCCGAGGCCGTGATCCTGGATTATTCGGAGATGGACGCCGAGGTGCTGCGCGCGTGCGACAAGCTCCGGTTCATCAGCTTCCTCGGCATCGGCTACTCGAGCTGCATCGACGTGGAGGAGGCGACCCGCCGCGGCGTGGTCATCGCGAACACGCCGGACTACGGCGCGACCTCGGTGGCCGAGCACTGTCTCGCCATGATCCTCGCCGCCACGCGGCATATCGGCCCCGCCTACGTGAGCTTGCGCGAGGGCCGCTGGGAGCCCGGTCGATTCGTGGGGATGGAGCTGCGCGGCAAGACCCTGGGCCTGGTCGGCCTCGGGCCCATCGGCGTGGAGATGGCGCGGCTCGGCGCGGGCCTCGGCATGCGCGTGATCGCGTGGACCCGCCGCGCCGCGCCCGAGCGCGCCGAGCATGGCCTCGTCTTCGTGCCGCTGGAGCGGCTATTCGCGGAGGCCGACGTGGTCTCGCTGCACCTGTCGTACCGGCCCGAGACGCAGGGCATCATCACCCGCGCGCTCCTCGAGCGCATGAAGCCCACCGCGTGGTTCGTCAACACCGCGCGCGCCAAGCTGGTGGACAATGTCGCGCTCGCCGAGATGCTCGCCGCCAACCGCATCGCGGGCGCTGCGCTGGACGTGCACGACGAGGAGCCGGTGCGCGGCGACTACGTCTTCCGCGACCTGCCCAATGTGCTGATCACCCCGCATATCGGCTACAACACGCGCGAGGCCAGCGCCAATATGCTCCGCATCTCGATCGAGACCGTCCAGGCCTTCGCGCGCGGCGAGCGCCTCCACGTCGTCAACGGGCT
>CAWIZN010000028.1:0-13812 GCA_963840495.1 uncultured Candidatus Rokubacteria bacterium | reverse complement strand
CCTCAACCCGCCAACAAGACCTGGGGCCACAGGAACGGGGCTCCGGGCCGCCATCTGCCGGAACGCCATCTGCCGGAAGAAGATGACGGCGCCTGTCCCGAGGGGAAACCGTAACAATTCGAGTCGGTCACCGCGACCTTCGCCGGCACCCGCCGTCGAAGGTGGCGGCGGTGGCCGCCGCATTCTTCCAATGGCCCGCCATGATGGTGTCGCCCCGCACCTGGATCTCCCCGACCGCTCGTCCGTCGGGTGCGACCGCGCGTCCCTCGTCGTCGACCACGCGCAGCGAGACAGCGATGAACGGGCGGCCCGTCTTGCACTTGTAGGCCATCTGCTGCGCCGGCGGGAGTAGCTTCAGGGACGCCTTGAGCGTGCTCATCAGGAGGTGGGGGCTCGTCTCGGTCAACCCGTACGCCTGGACGTAGTCTCAACGGCTCGCGGGCCGCGCGTGTCACTTCGCCTTCGTCGGGGGCGTCCAGGGCTTGTCGAACAGGCGTCGCACCATCGGCTCGAACGTCTCGATGGGCTCGTTCTTATAGGCCGGGTCGAAGGAGACCTCATCCCACTTGGCGCAGAAGTCCACGCACTTCTGGTACCACGGCGCGCTCTTGAACTGGTCGCGCGCGTTCGGATCGAGGCCGAGGTGCGCACCGAAGAAGTAGGCCTGGAACAAGGGGTGATACTTGATGACGTTGTAGTTGTCGTCCGACACGAACGGGCGAAGAATCGAGGCCGCCACCTCGCCGTGGTTCATCGGGCCCAGGCTTTCGCCGACGTCGTGAAAGAGCGTACACACGATGAGCTCTTCGTCGGCGCCGTCACGAAGGGCGCGCGTGGCAGATTGCAGGCTGTGATCCTTGCGGTTCAGGTTGTACGCGGAGTCACCCGCGAGATCCATGAGCATGCCGATCAGAAGGCCGGGAAGCTTCTCGATGGTCTCCGTGTGAACCCGCTCGAGGATCTCGAAGTCCTCATCGGTGCCCTGGTCCATCCGGGTGAAGTGCATCCTTTCTTCTGGCATGTGATTTCCTCCGCGGGGATCGGATGAGTGTCTGATTCAGTGCGTGCCGGTCGCGGCGCTCGTCACGCGCGCGAGGGAGTAGCGCGCCTCCGTCAGATCATCCCGGCGCAGAACGCCGGTCCCGTTCCCGTGATGATGATGGCACGGACGGCGGCGTCGGCGCTTGCGCGGGTCACGGCCGCCGACAACTGGTCGAGCAGATCCTTGCTCATTGAATCTCCGTGGTCGTGCCCACGCTGAATCGGGTGGAGGACCTCCGCCGGTGTCTGGCGGCGCTCGCCCGCCAGACGCGGCCGGCCGATCGGATCGTCGTGATCGTGCACGACAGCGACGCGGCGACGCAGGCGGCGCTCGCGGCGTGGCGCGATCGCGGCTCGGAGGTGAGCGCGACCACCGTGCGCGCGCGGGGTCTGCCCGCCGCGTCAACGCCGGCCTGGACGCTGTCGCCGGCGACGTGATGGTGCATTCCACCTGACCCTGCGCCGCCATACGCTCGCGGTCAAGGCGCGAGTGCTTTCCCTCCCGCGGGGCCTCGGGTAGATCCTTCACGCGTGGGCAGAACCTACCCGGCGCCCGCTGATCCCCTTAGATCGAAAAATCAGCGACTTGGCTCGGGCATAAAAATTGCCATCTCCATTGAAGGCCAGGGAGGGCCTCTCGCGATGACGGAGCTGCACGTAGGGCGCGTGCTGGTGGTCGAGCAGCCGAATGGACGGGACATGCTGAAATGGGCCCTGGAAGAGAGTGGGTTCGAGGTCGACCTCGCCAACGATGGGGAAAGCGCGCTGTCGATTGCGGCGGCGCGCGCGCCGGCCGTCGTCATCGCGGACATCATCCTGCCCGGGATGGACGGTTGGGAGCTCGCGCAGCGGTTGCGCCGCGTCTACGGCGCGGCCATGCGACTGGTCGCGCTGACCACCCTGGGCGACCCGGAAGATCGCGCCCACAGCGCGACGGCCGGCTTCAATGCGCACCTGGTGAAGCCTGTGCGGCCCGGGAAGGTCCACGACACGATTTTGACCCTGCTCGCGGCCTAGGCAGATGCCTCGGCCAGTGTTCCAAGAATCAGCTACTTCGGCCGGGCACAAAGTTTGCCCTCGCCTTCCTGGCAGGGCGACCCCCCACGTTATGAAATCGATACTCATCGTGGACGGCGACGAACGTGTCGCGCAAATGTTCGCCGAGGTCTTCGCCAGCCACGACTGGCACGTGACCACGTGCAGAGATAGCGGGCGCGTGGGTGAGGAC
Organism: uncultured Candidatus Rokubacteria bacterium; assembly: GCA_963840495.1. GTDB lineage: Bacteria > Methylomirabilota > Methylomirabilia > Rokubacteriales > CSP1-6 > CAWIZN01. Next base: position 11,543 of record CAWIZN010000028.1, on the reverse strand, counting down.
CTCCGTGGCAGCGCCCACTATGACGCGGTCCTCGTGGGTTATCGATTCGAAGGCGTGGACGGTGTGGAGCTGATCAAGCAGATTCGCGCCCTCGACCACCGCCAAGACGTGCCGATCGTGATGGTGACCGGAATCATAGAAGTGACCATCATGGCCGCCGCGCTGACCGCGGGCGCTGATGACGTGTTGCATAAGCCCACCGACGTGGCCGTTGTCGTCGCCACGGTGAACAAATGCGTCGAGAGGAGACGGACGGCATCAGGACACCTGACCCGGCGCTTGTTCAGCTCGCCGCGGCAGGGCACGCCATCAGGTACGGTCGGACCGTCACCTCCCGCGCTGCGCTGGATGTGCCGGCTCATCGGGATCGATGCCACCGATGCTGCTGACGTACCATTGGACGTTCTGCATTGGAAACTCCTTCGCGCCCCGGCTCTGGAGCGCGTCGGCGAGTCCGGGTGGAGCGGATCCTGGCGGTCACCGCTCACAGGTCGTCCTTGCCGTTCTCGTTCCGCCAACCTCGCGCCCGCCCCGCTCCTGGCGCTCCTCCACGCCGCGACCGGAGGCAGGTCATCGGACCCACAGAATGCGCGCGCCCGCGACCGCTGGCAAGTGTCGCCAGCCTGATTGCCAGGCTGATGCTCCCACCCGCCTGGACGACTCGCGCCGGCTCGCGGACCCGCGCTCATCGCCGAGCGGAAGCTCGACGGCCAGCGCGCACCTCCACGTGCGCGAGATCGCACCGTCCTTTAGCCGTCCCGGCCGCGAGCTGATGCGCCTCCCCGGGCTGGCCTGGCTGCGCGAGCTCGCTGGCCTACGACGCGGGCGCTGTCTCCGCCGGCGGGCCCGTTTCGCGCGCGCTCCCGCAGGGGTCCGTCGGCGCTAGCGCCCTCGCGTCAGCCAATTCCGAATCCTCCAAAGGAGCGGCCATATGCGATCCCCCAGCCAGCCCACGTTCTTGTAGCCTCCTTTCCATGAGTATCGACTCGAGCGGCGTGCAGGCTCGCACCGGAGCGTAGCCGGCGCCGGGCGTGCGGGTCGTACATCGGGCGCCGGCAAGCCGAGGACGCAGCCGACGGGACCGTGAGGACGTACAGACCGCCCCGGCCATCGCGTACACGTTCGGCTGGCGTACGCAGAGCGAAGCACCCTTCCCGCGCGCCGCTCGAAATGGGACCCGGACGCCCTCGCACCCACGGCTCCGAATTTTTCCGGAGAACAAAGGCCCCGCTAGCCACCAAAGCTACAGGAGGGACGAAACAAACGAAAGAGACGCAGGAAGGGGGCCCTTAGGCCCGCCCGAGTCGCCCCAGATTTCGGCGCGCGCAAAAGGAAGGGCGCCGGCGCGCTGGCCTGATGCGCCGGTCATCCGTCGACGCCCGGAAGGGCAAGGAACGGACCTCGCAACGCGGAGCGCCCCGGGCAACCATCAATGGCATTTCGTCGACCTTCCGCTCGGATCCGGCGCCCTCGATCACACCGCCCGAGAGACCTGTTCGAAGGTAGCGCGCGTCCCCCAGGCAGCCTTCACGGCCTGCCGGTCCTATGTCCTCGCCGAAGGGGATGAGGTCATCGACTCCTAGAGGGCGGCGTTGATGAACCGGGAGAGCTCGCGGACGATCCTCGGGACCCTCAAGACCTGGTGGACGTGCAAGAACGGGCACCGGAAGTGACATAGGCCGAGAGCTTGAAGCGCGATCGACGTCGAAGGTCCGATCTGTGACCGCGAAGGGGCCCGACCTACACGAAATCCGGGAGAGCAACATGATGAAGCGCCCAGGCTACGGGATAGCGTTTGCCGTCATCACCCTCCTCTTGTTTGCCTCGCGCTTCGGGCGCACGGGTGATCTCGGGAAGCGCTCCCACGCCTTCTGGTAGGGCACGCGTCTGGTGGCAGGAGGTTTCAGAACGCGTTGGCCGTGACGGCCGGTCGAAGCTCTCTCTTCCAGGCGACCGGACTGCTCCAGCAACGCGCCTGCTCAAGCCTCGGGGTCAGTTTGAGGAGCCGATGGTCGTGAGGGAGATCCCCCGTTCCGCGAGACACTTCCTCAACAGAAAGCGGTCGCTGGGGGTCCCCACGGCGTGGTAACTCACCTGGCCGCCACCCGCACCCGGACGGCCCTCGGGTGAGGAGAAGGCGTCAAATGCCGAGGAGACGGCCGCGGATTGGCGAAGTGCAGAGACGCACTCGCTCACCCTCACGCCGAAAACGACCAGGGAATACGGATTGATGGTCTGTTGTTCTTCCACGCCCAGAAGGGGAAATCCTTCTTGGGCCGCGTTGGCAATGGATGCCATCGCGAGCCCAGCCCAGAGTACGACGACGATCGCGAAGTGAGTCGTGTTCATCGTGTTCTTCTCCTTTGAGCGTAGATGGGATGAAGCGGCTGGCCTCTCGCTTTGACGTGGTGGCAGACAAACACGCTGCCCCGCAAGAGCACCGCGCGGTCAAAGCCGCAGGGGAAGAGGCCAGGCATCGACCATATTGGCATCGATGTGCACAGGAAGATAGCCGCGGGAGGACGCCAACCGAGGATCCCCGAGGGGCCACCCGGTTACCGCATCGACCGTGAGGCGCGGGCCAGGTCGTGGAGGAACACCAGCGTGCCCTGGACGAAGGGGCTTCCGAAGCTGACCCGGGCCCAAGTCGACCTCGAGGCTGGCGTTCTTCGCCTCGAGCCTGGAATGACGAAGAACGATGACGGCGGGGAGGTGTACCTGCCCCCGGATCTCCGGCGCGTCGTGGCGGCCCAGGTTGATCGCGTGAGAGCCCTCGAGCGCGAGCTGGGACGGATCATCCCTCATCTCTTTCCTCACCCCTGCCGCAGTTGCCCCCCGCGGTGCAAGTAGCGATAATCGCAGGGCGCGCCTGTAGCTCAGTTGGATAGAGCATCGGCCTTCTAAGCCGAGGGTCGCAGGTTCGATCCCTGCCAGGCGCACCAGCATTTCAAGCGGCGCGACGAGGGCATCCGCGTCGTGGCCCACACGTAGATCGCCACGATCACCACCACGACCAACACGAGCAGCATCAGTCCCCGCGCGGGGGCGGGAGCCGGCCGAGGGAGCAGAAGCTGGAGGGCCAGCACGACGGCCAGCACGATCACGCAGACCGCGAGCAGCCCGAAGGCCGTGATTTCGATGGGGACCATTTAGGCGCTCTCCTCCTCGGCGCTGTACTGGTCGGTGGACGTGCGGGCGGAGAGGGCGGCGATCAAGCACAGTGGCTCTTCCAGCCCGTCGAGCTCGCGGCGGAGCCACTCGTCGGGGTCAGGTGTCTCTCGATGCAGGGTCATGGTGATGACCCACGACCATTGGATGAGGAACGCCGGCAGCCTGTGAGACTCGAAGCGCTGGACTCCTCCGGGCGGCTTCGGCTTGCCGACCCAATGCAGCTCCAGCCAGACTCCGATGGACGCGTGTCCGAGCACCTTGCCAAAGAGTTGATAGATCCCGTCCTTCCGCAAGGGGAACTTGGGGTGGAGGCCGATGGCACTCTTGAGATCCGTCTCCGTCATCGTGATGCCGACCATTCTGTCGGTCAGATCCAGGTCCATAGAGCGTTCCCTCCTATCTCGAGACGTCCACGTCTAACCTGGGTTCGTTGTCGGAGCTCGGTGGATCGGGTAGCTCGCGCCCGCCAGATGCAGGTGAAGGCCGCCTTCCCGCTCGCCCATATGGGCGCCGAGCTGCTGTAAGGCGAGGCGGCCGAAGCGGGCGCGGAAGGCCCCCCGGCGGACCCGGCAATAGAGGCGGCCGTCCTCGTCCTCCAGCGTCGAAGGATCCAGCGGCTCGTGGTAGTCGCCGGCGAAGAAGAGCTCGATGGCGGTGCCGTCGGCGGCAAGGCGGAGGCGCTGGACGACGAAGGGCGTGTCGGATGCGTCGAAGTCGTTTCGCTCGCCCTGGCACATGGCGACGTATCGGCCGTCGGCCGAGGGCTGCATGGCGAGGAGAAAGAACCGAAGCACGGCGCCATCGGTGATCTCGCTGCCATCGTGGAAGATCCGTCCGTCGCGGTCCACGGTGTACCGGTACTCCCGCATGCCCGAATCGTAGTCCCAGCGGTCGAGGCGCGGCAACACTTGTCACACGAGCCGGGGCACGATGCTGACGTCGATTCAAGGTCCACGAGCGGATGATGGAGGAGGTCGCGGATTGGATTCACGCCCACGGGTCCTTCGACGACCTGATCTTCTTCGCGAACACGGGCGAGGAGATGGAGGCCGCCGCGCGCGCGAAGCAGCGCTACCCCCAGATGATCGTCATGGTGCGCCTGCTCGACACCGCGGGTGACGGTGGAGAGCACGCGCGCGGTGTTCGGCGGGCGGCTGCCGGAGATCCTCCACACCAATCGCATCGGGGCCACCGAGGTCGCGAGCCTCCACGCCCTCGGCACGAAGGTCTACATGAACGCGGTGCCGCTCGACCGCTACTTTGAGCCCTTCCGGTACTTCGCCACCCGCGCCCTGCTCGAGACCGGCCTCGACTTCGTCCTCACCGGCAACCCTCTATCCGTGATGCGCAAGGTCGCCGCCGCCCATCCCGCCCGCTGATTCTCCGCGTGCGCTTACGCGCCCGCCTTGACCGCCGGCGCGCCGGCCGCCGCGGGATGCCCGTTGCTCTCCACGGCGCAGGCCGCGCTCGCGGCCTTGTGAATGGACAGGTCGGTGATGCTCGGATGCTCGCCGCAGAGGGGGCACTTCGGATCGCGGCGCAGCTTCACCTCGCGGAAGCGCATGCTGAGAGCGTCGTAGGTCAAGAGCCGCCCGATCAGGGACTCGCCGATGCCGATCAGAAGCTTGATGGCCTCCGTGGCCTGGATCACACCGATGATGCCTGGGAGCACGCCCAGGACGCCGGCCTCGCTTCAGCTAGGGACGAGGCCCGGGGGCGGCGGCGTCGGATAGAGGCAGCGATAGCACGGGCCTTTGTTCGGGGCGAAGACGCTCGCCATGCCCTCGAACTGGAAGATCGACCCGTGGATATTGGCCTTCCCGGCGAGGTAGCAGGCGTCGTTCAGGAGATAGCGCGTGTCGAAGTTGTCCGATCCGTCGATGACCAGGTCGTAGTCCTTGATGATGTCCATCACGTTGTCCACGTCGATGCGCGTGGGCAGCGGGATGACGTTCACGTCGGGGTTGAGGGCGCGGAGCATCTCCGTCCCCGATTCGACCTTGGGCCGTCCCACATTGGCCGTGGTGTGCAGGATCTGCCGCTGGAGGTTGGACACGTCGACGGTGTCCCCGTCCATCAGGCCCATGGTGCCGACGCCCGCCGCGGCGAGGTAGACGGCCGTCGGCGAGCCGAGCCCGCCCGCCCCGATCAGCAGCACCTTCGAGCGCAAGAGCTTCCGCTGGCCCTTCTCCCCGACCTGGGGCAGGAGGAAGTGACGGCTATACCGCTGGATCTGGTCGGTGGTGAGGGGCTTGTCCTTCATGACGGGCAGGCCGGACTGCGCCCACTTCTGAAACCCGCCCTGCAGGTTGGTCACGTTCTCGTAGCCCAGGTCGTGGAGCGCCTTGGCCGCCAGCATCGAGCGCAGCCCGGACTGGCAGTAGAGGACGATGGGCGTCTTGGGATCGGCGGCGGCGGTTCCGATGCGAAATTCGAGGAAGCCGCGGCTGATGTTCGTGGCGGGCTCGATGGCGCCGTCGCGGTATTCGTCGGGATCGCGCACGTCGACGAGCACCAGCGGCTCATTGGCATCGATGCGGCGCTTGAGCTCCTGCGGGCCCTGCTCGGGAATGACCTGTCGGGCCTCGGCCAGCATGTCCTTGAGCGTCTTCATTGAAAAGCTCCCATCGCGTCGTATTGATCCGGAAGATCGAACGTTTTCACAATACCACATTCCCGCTCGGGTGACCGTGGAAGGCCGTCGCCCCTATGGGCTCGAGAGCAAGACTGCTATAATCGGCCGCGAAATGAAAGGGTCAATCCTGTGAAAGGGCTCATCCTGTCCGGCGGGCGCGGGACGCGGCTCCGACCCATCACCTTCACCTCCGCCAAGCAGCTCGTCCCCGTCGCCAATAAGCCCATCCTCTTCTACGGGATCGAGGCGCTGGCCGCCTCCGGAATCCTCGAGATCGGCATCGTGGTGGGTGACACGCGCCAGGAGATCCGCGACGCCGTCGGCGACGGCAGCCGATTCGGCGTCTCGGTCACGTATATCGAGCAGGAGGCGCCGCTCGGGCTGGCTCACGCCGTCCTCGTCTCCGAGCCCTTCCTGGGCAGCGACCCCTTCTGCATGTACCTGGGCGACAACCTCATCCGCGAGAAGCTGGCCCCGCTGGTCGCGCGATTCCGCGAGGAGAAGCCCAATAGCCAGATCCTGCTCGCGCGGGTGCCCAACCCGAGCCAGTTCGGCGTGGCCGAGCTGCGCGACGGCAATGTCGTGCGGCTCGTCGAGAAGCCGAAGACGCCGCCCTCGGACCTGGCGCTGGTCGGCGTGTACATGTTCGACGCGACGATCTTCGAGGCGGTGAAGGCCATCGTGCCGTCGGCGCGCGGCGAGCTCGAGATCACCGACGCGATCCAGTGGCTGATCGACCATGGCTACCTCGTGCGCCCGCACGTGATCGAGGGGTGGTGGAAGGACACGGGCCGGCTCGAGGACATGCTGGAGGCCAACCGCATCATCCTCGACACGCTGACGCCGCGCACGGAGGGGCAGGTCGAGCAGAGCGAGATCCTGGGCAAGGTGGTCGTGGAGGCCGGCGCCCGCATCACGCAGAGCACGGTGCGGGGCCCCGCCATCATCGGCCGCGGCGCCGTCATCGAGAACGCCTACGTCGGCCCCTTCACCTCGATCGGTGACGGCGTGACGGTGCGGGGGAGCGAGGTCGAGCACTCGATCCTGCTCGAGGGGTCCAGCGTCTGCGACGTGGGGGGCCGCATCGAGTCGAGCTTGATCGGGCGCAACGTGTCGATCTATCGCACCGCGAGCAAGCCGCGGTCGTTCAACTTCATGCTGGGGGATCGCAGCGAGGTGGGCCTGATCTGATGGATCTCACCGACGCGGCCAAGCGCGCCTTCTCGCTCCAGGACTACTCCCCGGCGCCCGCCATCGACGGCGTCGAGGTGGCCGAGCTCAAGCGCTTCGCCGACGACGGCGGGTCCTTCATGGAGCTCGGGCGACTTTCCCGCGGTCTCCACGCGACGTTCCCGGGCTTCGAGGTCAAGCAGATCAACTACAGCGAGATGGAGCCCGGCGCCATCAAGGCCTTCCACCTTCACCAGCGCCAGACGGACGTGTGGTTCGTGCCCCCGGGCGACAAGCTATTGCTCGTCCTGCTCGACCTGCGCGAGGGCTCGGGCACGCGCGACGTGAGGCGCCGGATGGTGCTGGGCGACGGAGCCTCGCGGCTGGTGCTCATCCCCCCGGGGGTCGCCCATGGCGTGAAGAACCTCGCCGCCGCGCGCGGGCGCATCATCTATTTCGTGGATGCGCAGTTCTCGCCGGCGCCCGATCAGTGTGACGAGGGCCGCGTGCCGTGGGACTTCGCGGGCCCGGACATCTGGGACGTCACCCGCGGCTAGAGCGATGATAAGGGCCCATCTGCTTCGTTGCCGCCCTCGACAGCACGCTCAACGTAGAGAGACTACGCCTCGCGTGCTGCCTTCGGGCGCCGCCTCGCAGCTGGACCCTTCTCATCGCTCTAGCCGGGTTCCCCCGACAGACTCTTGGCCCGTCCCGATCACGCGGCTCGCCCTCGCCGCCCTCGCTCTGGTCCTCGCCACGCTCGCGCCGGCCGTCCTGACGGCGGCGCCGCGCCTGGCCGAGCCGCGCGTCGATCCGAGGCAGCTCTCGACGCTGCCGTCCTACGTGCAGCGGGTCGAGCCGGCCATCGTGGGCCTGCAGGTGGAAGTGCCCCGCGACCGCCCGTCGGCGCTGACGCTCGGCGCCGAGCGGTGGGGCAGCGGCGTCATCTTCGACGCGGCCGGCCACGTGCTGACCGTGAGCTACATCGTGCTCGACGCCCAGCGGATCGAGGCCACGCTCCGGGACGGCCGCAAGGTGCCCGCCCGCCTGGTCGCGCTCGACCTCGAAGTGGGTATGGGGGTGGTGAAGCTCGAGGGCCCAGGCCCCTGGCCGGTGGCCGCCCTCGGCGACTCGACCAAGGTGGCGGCTGGGGACATCGTCGGCACGGTCGGCGTCTCGGACGATGGGCGGCTCAGCGCGAGCGCGGGCCGGGTCGACGCGGTGCGCCCGTTCTCCGCGGCCTGGGAATACATGCTCGACCGCGCCTTCGTCGTGTCGCCCTCTAACCCGGCCTTCGGCGGCGCCACGCTCGTCGACTCGGCGGGGGCGGTGATCGGCGTGACCTCGCTCCGGCTCGGCGAGGCGCCGTACGCGAACCTTGCGATTCCCATCGAGCACTTCCTGCCCGGCAAGGACGAGCTTCTGGCCAAGGGCCGCGTGGCGAGCCGGCGGCCGCGGCCTTGGCTCGGTCTGTACACCGTCTCGATGGAAGGCCGGGGCATCGTCGTCTCCGGCATGTCGCCCGTCGGACCCGCGCGCGCCGCCGGCTTTCGCCCGGGCGACGTGATCGTGCGGCTCAATGGCGAGAAGGTGGACAGTCAGGAAGCGTTCTACCGAAAGCTCTGGCAGGGCGGCGTCGACCAGGAGGTGCAGGTGGTCGTCCAGCGCGATCGCGGCTTCGAGGCGATCACCGTGCGCCCCACCGACCGCTACCGCTTCTTCCGCATGTCCGGCAACTAGAGCGATGATAAGGGCTCATCTGCTTCGTTGGCGCCCTCGTCCGCACGCTCAACGTACAGAGAGTACGCCTCGCGTGCGGCCTTCGGGCGCCGCCTCGCAGCTGGACCCTTCTCATCGCTCTAGCCGGCATTTCTCCGACAAGCTCCTAAGTCGCGTTTCTCCGACAGGCTCCTAGTCGGCAGGCCACGATGAAAGGCGTCGACACCTACCAGGGCCGTGGCCTCATCGCCGATCCCATCCACCGGTACATCCTTTATACGCGGCCCGATGCCACGCCGGGAGAGTCGACCGAGCAAGACCTGATCGACTCGCCGTGGATGCAGCGCCTCCGGCGCGTGGCGCAACTGCAGTCCGCGCGCTGGGTCTTCCCGGCCGCCGAGCACAGCCGCTTCCAGCACTCCCTCGGCGCCATGCACCTGTCGGGGCGCTTCGCGCGCCAGCTTCACCCGTCGCTCCAGGCGGAGTTTCCCGACGCGCCCTCGGTGGCGCTGATCGAAGAGCTGATGCGGATGGCCGGGCTGCTGCACGATATCGGCCACGGCCCGTTCGGCCACTTCTTCGACGACAACTTCCTCGCCGACTTCGGCCTGACCCACGAGCTGCTCGGCCAGCGCATCATCCGCGACGAGCTGGGGGACCTCCTGCGGGGGCTCACGCGCAGCCCCTCCGGGCCCTTCGAGCCGGGCGAGCGGATCGATCCCGAGTGGATCTGCTATCTCATGGGCAAGAGCTACACGAAGCCGGAGGCGCTGCACCCGCGCTGGCTCGCCCATCTCAAGCCGCTCCTGTCGGGGATCTACACCGCCGACAACATGGACTACGTGCTGCGCGACTCGTACATGTGCGGCGTGGCCGTCGGGCCCATCGACATCGAGCGCATCATGTACTACTCGTTCTTCAGCGAGAAAGGGCTGACCCTCGACCGCGGCGGGATCCAGGCGTTCATCATGTTCCTGAACGCGCGCTTTTACATGTACACCAACGTGTACTATCACCGCACCACGCGCGGCATCGACCTCCACCTGAAGGAGATCTTCCGCGAGACCATGCGGCTGGTCTTTCCCCACGACCTGAACCGCGACCTGCACCCCTACCTCGCCATGACCGAGTGGACCTTGCTCGAGGAAGTCGCGCGATGGGAGCATGCGGACGATCCTGAGCGCAAGGCGCTCGGCCAGGAGTGGCGGCAGATCCTCGACCGGCGCCTCAAGTGGCGCATGTCGCACGAGGTGGTGCTCGACATCTTCGAGCCGCGCCGGGGCGTGCAGGCGTTCATGAGGGCGGAGGAGGTGGAGCAGCGCGTCCGGCAAATCCTGCCCGCGTCGCTCCGGGACTTCCCGTTCAAGATCGACATGGCGCAGCAGGACCCGCGGCCGCTCAACCCCATCGGCATGAAGGACCGGCAGATCTACGTCTACGACGCGCCGTCGCGGAGCGTCTCCGCGGAGCCGCTCAAAGACCTCTTGAAACACCTGCCCGGCAAGGTGGCGCAGTGCCGGATCTTCGCCACGAGCCACGAGCACGACCCCTTGCTGGCGGCGGCGCTCGACGAAGCCCTCGGCGAGGAGCGCCCCGCTCACTCCACCAATCTCTGACGAGGCAGCCGGTCTCGGGCCAAGACTCGGGAAAGGATCAACGGCGATGGAAAAGTTTCACGGAGTCGACTACTACGGCATCGACGAGCTCCTGACGGAAGAGCAGCGCATGATGCGGGACGCCGTGCGCGACTGGGTGGAGGCCAAGTTCCTGCCCATCGTGGCCCAGCATCACCGCGACGAGACGTTCCCCGGTGAGCTCGCCCGGGACCTCGGCGAGATGGGCGTCTTCGGCGCCACGCTGAAGGGCTATGGCTGCGCGGAGCTCGACAATGTCGCCTACGGGCTCATCATGCAGGAGCTCGAGCGCGGCGATTCGGGGCTTCGCTCCTTCGCCTCCGTGCAGAGCGGCCTCGTCATGTACCCCATCTACAGCTATGGCTCGGCGGCCCAGAAAGACCGCTGGCTCCCGCGGCTTCAGTCCGGCGAGGCGCTCGGCTGCTTCGGCCTCACCGAGCCCGACCACGGCTCCGACCCCGGCGCGATGAAGACGCGCGCCGTCAAGAAGGGCAACGAGTACGTGCTGAACGGCACCAAGCTCTGGATCACCAATGGCTCGGTGGCCGAGGTGGCGGTGGTCTGGGCGAAGGGGGACGACGGCGAGATCGGCGGCTACCTCGTCGAGAAGGGCACGCCGGGGTACTCCACGCTGGACATCCACGGCAAGTTCTCGATGCGCGCCTCCATCACCTCGGAGCTGGCCTTCGCGGACTGCAAGATCCCGCTCGACAACAAGCTGCCCGGGGTGAAGGGGCTCAAGGGGCCGCTGTCCTGTCTGTCCCAGGCGCGCTACGGCATCGCGTGGGGCGCGATCGGCGCCGCCATGGCGGTGTACGACTGGGCGCTCCAGTACGCGCAGCAGCGCATCCAGTTCGGCAAGCCCATCGGCTCGTTCCAGCTCGTGCAGCAGAAGCTCGTGTGGATGATCACCGAGATCACCAAGGCCCAGCTCCTCTGCCTGCGCCTCGGCCAGCTCAAGGACGCGGGCCGGGTGCGGCCACAGCAGATCTCGATGGCCAAGATGAACAACGTGCAGATGGCGCTCGACGCCGCGCGCATGGCCCGCGACATCCTCGGCGCGGCGGGCATCGTCGACGAGCACCCGATCATCCGCCACATGATGAACCTCGAGACGGTCAATACCTACGAGGGCACCCACGACATCCACACGCTGATCATCGGCCGCGACATCACCGGGCTCGATGCCTTCGGGATCTAGGCGTTGGTGTAGC
>CAWIZN010000027.1:0-20293 GCA_963840495.1 uncultured Candidatus Rokubacteria bacterium | reverse complement strand
AGCTCACCGAGATCGGCGAAGGGACCTCGGAGGTCCAGCGGATGGTGATCGCGCGCGAGATCCTCGGATTTAGATAGTCGAAGGGGGCCTCGACCCCCCCCCCCCCTCCCCCCGATTGAGTGAGGCGAGCGTGATCTACGAGGTCAAGGATGGCGTCGGGACCATCACCTTGAACCGGCCCCGCGTGCTGAATGCCCTCGATCATGACCTGTCGGCATCCCTCGCCGATGCCGCCGAGCTGGCGGCGCGAGATCCGGAGGTCTGGGTCGTCGTCGTGCGGGGGGCCGGCCGGGCGTTCTGCTCCGGCGTGGACAGGACGGCGCTGTCGGCCGGCAAGATCGGTGAGGCGTTCTACCGCCACTGGACACGCGGCCTCAACTGCCTCGAGGACATGGACAAGCTGGTGGTCGGCGTGCTCCACGGCTACTGCATCGGCGGCGGGCTGCAGCTCGCCGTCGCGTGCGACATCCGGCTCGCCGCCGACGACGCCATCCTGGGGCTCGGCGCCACGCGCCACGGGCTGATTCCCGACGGCTCGATCCTGAGGCTGGCCCGGATCGTCGGGCAGGGGCGCGCCAAGGAACTGACGCTCCTGAACGACCACGTCGGCGCCGCCGAGGCGCTCGCCATGGGCCTGGTGAACTGGGTGGTTCCCGCGAGCGACGTAGAGGCTCGGCTTGCCTCCATCGTGGCGAAGGCCTTTGGCGCCTCCCGCACGGCCACCGGCCATGCCAAGCGGCTGCTCCATGCCTCGTTTCACACGGATCCGCGCGCGATGATCGAGGAGCTGATGCACGCCCAGAGCGAGTGCATGGCCTCCTGGGAAATCAGCGAAGCCAACCGCGCCTGGGACGAGCAGCGCGAGGCGCGCTTCTACCCGCCTCCGCCTGGCCGCCAATGAGGCCCGAGGACTTCATCCTCGAGACCGAAGGGCTGACCAAGGAGTTTCGCGGGTTCGTCGCCGTCAACGAAGTCAACCTGCGCGTCCGCCGCGGGACGATTCACGCGCTGATCGGCCCCAATGGGGCAGGCAAGACCACCTGCTTCAACCTGCTCACGCACTTCCTCGCGCCGACGCGCGGGCGCATCCGCTACAACGGGCGCGACATCACAGGCTCGCGGCCCGCCGAGATCGCGCGGCTCGGGCTCGTGCGGTCCTTTCAGATCTCCGCCGTCTTCCCGCATCTCACCCTGCTCGAGAACGTGCGGATCGCATTGCAGCGCCGCCGGGGACGGTCGTTCGACTTCTGGCGCTCGGACACCGTGCTGTCCGCGCTCGACGACCGGGCGATGGAGCTGCTCTCTGCGGTGGGGCTGGCGGGCTTTGCCGCCACGCCCGCCGTCGAGCTGCCCTATGGGCGGAAGCGGGCGCTCGAGATCGCCACGACGCTGGCCCTCGATCCGGAGATGATGCTGCTCGACGAGCCGACGGCGGGCATGGGGCACGAGGACGTGGAGCGCATCGCGGCCCTCATCAAGCAGGTCGCGGTGGACCGCACCGTGCTGATGGTGGAGCACAACCTGAGCGTCGTGGAGCACCTGTCGCAGGCCATTACCGTGCTCGCCCGCGGCGAGGTGCTGGCCGAAGGCGACTACGCGACCGTGTCGCGCAATCCCGACGTGATCCAGGCCTATATGGGGGCGGGTGATGGCTGAGGCCACGGCTGGCACGAGCGCCCCGGTCATCACCGGCAACCCGCTGCTGCAGGTGCGCGAGCTGCACGCCTGGTACGACGAGTCCCACGTGCTGCACGGCGTGGACTTCGACGTGCGGCCCGGCGAGGTCGTGACCCTGCTCGGGCGGAACGGGGCGGGCAAGACCACCACGCTCAAGTCCGTGATGGGCATCGTGGGCAAGCGGCGGGGCTCGGTCCGCTTCGGGGCCGCCGAGCTCATCGGCATGCCGTCGAATCGGATCGCGCGCCTCGGCCTCGCCTTCTGCCCGGAGGAACGGGGCATCTTCGCGAGCCTGAGCGTGGAGGAGAACCTCTTGCTCCCGCCCGTCGTCGCGCCGGGCGGCCTCGCGGTGGAGGCGGTATTCGCCCTCTTTCCGAACCTGCGCGAGCGGCTCCGGAGCCAGGGGACCAAGCTCTCGGGCGGAGAGCAGCAGATGCTCGCCATCGGCCGCATCCTCCGGACGGGCGCGCGCCTGCTCCTCCTCGACGAGCCCACGGAGGGACTCGCCCCGGTGATCGTGCAGCAGATCGGGGCAACTATCCGGCGGCTCAAGCTCGAGGGCTTCACCATCCTGCTCGTCGAGCAGAACTTCCGCTTCGCCGCCACCGTGGCCGACCGGCACTACGTGATGGAGCACGGGCTCATCGTGGACATGATCGCCAATGCCGAGCTCGACCGCCACATGGACAAGCTGCACGGCTACCTCGGGGTATGATCCGCCACCTCTCACCTGGACCACCTCTCACCTGGAAAGGACACGAATCATGACAGTGACGCGCAGTGTGATCGGAGCTCTCGCCCTCTTGCTGGCCACCGGGGCGGCGGAGGCGCAAATCTCCGACGGGATCATCAAGATCGGCGTGCTGAACGACCAGTCGAGCCTCTACGCGGACCTCACCGGACAGGGCTCGGTGGTGGCGGCGCGGATGGCGGTGGAAGATTTTGGCGCGGCGGCCAAGGGCATGAAGGTCGAGATCATCTTCGCCGACCATCAGAACAAGGCCGACGTCGGATCGAATATCGCACGGCAGTGGTACGACTCGGACAAGGTGGACGTGATCGCCGACGTGCCGAACTCGGCCGTGGCCCTTGCCGTGACCCAGATCACGCGGGACAAGGGCAAGGCCTTCCTGGTGTCGGGCGCGGCGAGCTCGGACCTGACGGGCAAGGCGTGCTCACCCAATACCATCCACTGGACCTACGACACCTGGGCGCTCGCCAACGGGACCGGCAATGCCATCGTGAAGACGGGCGGGGATAGCTGGTTCTTCCTGACCGCGGACTACGCGTTCGGGCATGCGCTCGAGCGCGACACCGAGGCGGTGGTATTGAAGAACGGCGGCAAGGTCCTCGGCAAGGTGCGCCATCCGCTCAATACCTCGGACTTCTCGTCGTTCCTCCTGCAGGCCCAGGCGTCGAAGGCCAAGATCATCGGGCTCGCCAACGCGGGCGGTGACACGACCAATGCCATCAAGCAGGCGGCGGAGTTCGGGATCGTCAAGGGCGGCCAGAACCTCGCCGGCCTGCTCGTCTTCCTCACCGACGTGCACGGGCTCGGCCTGCCCACGGCGCAGGGGCTGATCTTCACGGAGTCGTTCTACTGGGACATGAACGACAAGACGCGCGCCTGGGGGAAGAAGTTCGCCGAGCGGAACCGCGGCATCCACCCGACCATGATCCACGCCGGGGTGTACGCGTCGGTCACCCACTATCTGAAGGCGGTGGAGGCGCTCAAGACGGACGACGGCACCAAGGTGATCGCGAAGATGAAGGAGACGGCGACCGACGACGCGCTGTTCGGGAAGGGTACGATCCGCGCCGACGGCCGCAAGATCCACGACATGTACCTCTTCGAGGTGAAGAAGCCGGCGGAGTCCAAGGCGCCGTGGGACTACTACAAGCTGCGCGCCACCATCCCCGCCGCCCAGGCATTCCGGCCGATCGATCAGGGGGATTGCCCCCTGGTGAAGAAGTAGGCCAGGTGCTCGGCTGCGCGGCGGGGGAGGGCTCGATCGGCCCGCCCCGCCGCTCGGCCGGCAGCGGCGACGCATCGCCGATGACAGGTGTTCGGCATCCCCGCGCAGTCGCTGTTCGGGCAGCTCCTCATCGGACTGATCAATGGCTCGTTCTATGCCATCCTGAGCCTCGGACTCGCCGTGATCTTCGGGCTGCTGAACATCATCAACTTCACGCACGGCGCCCAGTACATGATGGGCGCCTTCGCGGCGTGGTTCCTGCTGCAGTATGCGGGGCTCGGCTACTGGTGGGCGCTCCTGATCGCGCCCATCGTCGTGGGCCTCATCGGCATCGCGCTCGAGCGCACGATGCTGAAGCGCCTGTACCAGCTCGACCATCTCTACGGCCTGCTCCTGACGTTCGGGCTCGCCCTCATCATCCAGGGGCTTTTCCGCAACCAGTTCGGCTCCTCCGGGCTGCCGTATCGTATTCCCGCCGAGCTCACGGGCGCGCAGAACCTCGGGTTCATGACGCTGCCGAACTATCGGGCGTGGGTGATCGTCTTCTCCCTCGTGGTGTGTCTCGGGACCTGGTGGGTGATCGAGCGCACGAAGCTCGGATCCTACCTGCGCGCGGCGACGGAGAATCCCACGCTCGTGCGGGCGTTCGGTGTCAACGTGCCGCGAATGATCACGCTCACCTATGGCTTCGGCGTTGGGCTGGCCGCCCTCGCCGGGGTGCTCGCGGCGCCGATCTACCAGGTGAATCCCCTCATGGGCGCCGACCTCATCATCGTCGTCTTCGCGGTGGTGGTGATCGGCGGGATGGGCTCGATCATGGGCTCGATCGTCACGGGCTTCGGGGTCGGCGTGATCGAAGGGCTCACGAAGGTCTTCTATCCCGAGGCGTCGAACACGGTGATCTTCGTCATCATGGCGATCGTCCTGCTCGTCAAGCCGGCCGGCCTCTTCGGACGCGCCCAGTAGCATGGCGACTGACTACGCCGAGGCGAGCGCGCTGCCCGCGGCATCGGGCGCTCTCCGGCATCAGTACGTGGCCTTCGCGCTGATGGTCGCCTTCTTTGTGCTGGCGCCGTTCGTCGTCTATCCGCTCTTCCTCATGAAGGCGCTGTGCTTCGCGCTGTTCGCGTGCGCCTTCAACCTCTTGATCGGCTATGCGGGGCTCTTGTCGTTCGGGCACGCGGCGTTCCTCGGCTCGGCGGGGTACGTGACGGCCCATGCCGCCAAGGTGTGGGGATGGCCGCCGGAGCTCGCCATCCTGGGCGGCACGGCCGCGGCGGGGGCACTGGGACTGGTGGTGGGGGGTCTCGCGATCCGGCGCCAGGGCATCTATTTCGCGATGGTCACGTTGGCCCTCGCCCAGATGATCTACTTCTTCTGCCTCCAGGCCCCGTTCACCCACGGCGAGGACGGGATCCAGGCCGTGCCGCGGGGCACGCTCCTCGGCCTCTTCGATCTGCGCCAGACCATGACGCTCTACTTCGTGGTGCTGGCGATCTTCCTCGGCGGGTTCCTCCTGATCTACCGGACCATCCACTCACCGTTCGGCCAGGTGTTGAAGGCCATCCGGGAGAACGAGCCGCGGGCCATCTCGCTCGGCTACAAGGCGGACCAGTACAAGCTGATCGCCTTCGTGCTCTCGGCGATATTGTCGGGGCTGGCGGGCGGTACCAAGGCGATCGTCTTCCAGCTCGCCTCGCTCACCGACGTGCACTGGACCATGTCGGGCGAGGTCGTGCTGATGACGCTGCTCGGCGGGCTCGGCACCGTCTTCGGGCCAGCCGTGGGCGCCCTCGTGGTGATCGCCCTCGAGAACTACCTGGCCCAGCTCGGCGCCTGGGTCACCGTGGTGCAGGGCGCGATCTTCGTCGTCTGCGTGCTCACGTTCCGCCGCGGGCTCGTCGGCGAGCTCGCGCGCATCCTGAAAAAACCTCTCTAGTGTCCTAGAGTCGGAAAACATTGGACTCACGGCGCCGGGCGGGGTCCAGGGGGCCCTCCCCGCGGGACCGTGGCTTCTTGCGCATCGCCGAAGCGACAGCCAATCGATCTCGTGGCCCCGTCGAGTGCCGTCGCGGGTCGCGACTCAGCGTGTCCCGCGGGGAGGGCCCCCTGGCCCCGCCCGGCGCATTGTCGGCACATCTAGCCGTTTCGTGTTAGCCTACGCCGGTCCATGGACGCCGAACCGCGCTCGACGGCCTTCGCGTCATCGATTTGACGCAGGTCATGGCCGGCCCGTACTGCTGCATGTTGCTCGGCGACATGGGCGCGGACGTGATCAAGGTGGAGCCGCCGGGGGGAGAGGCGAGCCGACACGTGGCGTTCGAGATCGCGGCCGGCGTTTCCGGGCCCTTTCTCGCCGTGAACCGCAACAAGCGCGGCCTCACGCTCGACTTGAAGCGGCCGGAAGCCGTGGCCGTCCTCACGCGGTTGGTCACGACGGCCGACGTGCTGGTCGAAAACTACCGGCCGGGCGTGGCGCGCCGGCTCGGCATCGACTACGAGGCGCTGCGGCAGATCAATCCGCGGCTCGTCTACTGCTCGATCTCGGGCTTCGGGCAAACCGGGCCCTACGCGGACCGCGGCGGCTACGACCTCATTGCCCAGGGCATGAGCGGCATCATGAGCGCGACGGGCAGTCCCGACGGCCCGCCGGTGAAGGTGGGCGTGCCGATCACCGACCTGGGCGCGGGCCTCTTCGGCGTGTTCGGCATCCTCTGCGCGCTCCGGGCGCGGCGCGTGACGGGGCGCGGGCAGCTCGTGGACACCTCGCTCTTCGAGGCGGGGCTGGCGCTCTCGGCGTGGGAGGCGACCGAGTACTGGTATACGGGACAGATCCCGCGCCGCCTCGGCACGGCCCATCGCCTCAACGCCCCGTACCAGGCCTTTCGCGCGAGCGACGGCCGCTTCACCGTGGGCGCGGCGAACAGCCGGCTCTGGCCGCGCTTCTGCGGCATCCTCGGGCTCGACCGCCTCGTGGATGACGCGCGCTTTGCCACCGTCGGCGATCGCCTCGTCAACCAGCGCGAGCTCGAGCGCGAGATCGAGGCCGTCACGGTCGGACAGACGCGCACGTACTGGCTCGCCCGGTGCGAGGAGGCGGGCATCCCCGCCGGGCCCATCTACAGCGTCCCCGAGGCCCTGGCCGACGCGCATGCGGTGGCGCGCGGCATGGTGCAGGAGTACGACTACCCCGGCGCCGGGCGCGTCAAGGCCCTCGGCAATCCGGTGAAGCTCTCGCGCTCCCCCGCACGGCTGGCCAAGGGCGCGCCACGCCTCGGGGAGGACAACGACGCGGTGTTGGGCGAGCTGGGCCTCGACGCGGCAGAGATCGCCGCGCTTGCCGCCGGCGGCGCGATGTGAGCGCGCGCCGATGAGCGATGAGCGCTTCGCCGAGGGCGGCCGCGGCGGCCCGATGATCCGGTCGGTCCCGGGGCGGAAGCCGCGCATTCACGCGGGCGCCTACATCGATCCGGCGGCCCAGATCATCGGCGACGTGACGATCGAGGAGGGCGCGAGCGTCTGGCCGTTCAGCGTGCTCCGGGGCGATCAGGACAACTACGTGACCCTCGGGCGGAACTCGAACGTCCAGGACAATTCCGTGCTGCACGTCACTCCCGAATTTCCGTGCATCGTGGGCGCGAACGTCACCATCGGCCACCGCTGCGTCGTCCACGCCTGCACGATCATGGACAACGTGCGGATCGGCATCGGCGCGGTGGTGTTGACGGGCGCGGTGGTGGAAGAGTGGGCGCAGGTCGGCGCGGGGGCACTCGTAGCGCAGGGCGTGGTGGTGCCGGCGGGCTGGCTGGTGATGGGCGTACCCGCCAAGCCCGTGCGCAAGATGAGCGAGGACGAGCTCGAGGACATCCGGAAGAACGCCGTGGACTACTTGAACCTCTGGCAGCGCGACTACCTGGGCAACCCGAGCGGGTGGCCGGAATCGAAGGAGGCCTCGACGCCGTGAAAGCGCTCGAGGGCCTCCGTGTCATCGATTTCACCCAGGCGATGGCGGCGCCGTTCGGCACGATGAACCTCGCCGACATGGGCGCCGACGTCATCAAGATCGAGCCGCCGGTCACGGGCGAGCCCACGCGCGAGCTGTCGTCGATCACGCAGAACGGACACAGCGCCACCTTCATGACGATGAACCGCAGCAAGCGCGGGCTCACGGTCGATCTCAAGACGCCCGAGGGCGTCCTGGTCGTCAAGCGCCTCGCGAAGACGGCGGACGTCTTCGTCCAGAACTACCGGCCGGGCGTGGCGGAGCGGCTGGGCCTCGGGTACGAGGCGCTCTCGGCGGTGAATCCGCGGCTCATCTACTGCTCGGTGAGCGGCTTCGGCGGCACGGGCCCGTACGCGCCGCGCGGCGGCTATGACCTGATCGCCCAGGGCATGAGCGGGATCATCAGCGTGACCGGCGACGAGGACGCGCCCGCGAAGTCAGGCGTACCAGCTGTCCGACCTCTGCGCCGGGCTCTTCGCCGCCTACGGGATTCTCTGCGCGCTCGAGTACCGCGAGCGCACGGGACTCGGGCAGCTCGTCGACACCTCGCTGCTCGAGGCCGCGATGGCGCTCACCGTGTGGGAGTCCACGGAGTACTGGGTGACGGGCCAGGCGCCCAAGCCGCTCGGCTCCGCGCATCGGCTCACCGCGCCGTATCAGGCCGTGCGGTCGGCGGATGGGTACTTCAACATCGGCGCCAACAACGACAAGCTGTTCGAGGGGCTGTGCCGCGCCGTCGGACGGCCGGACCTTTGCGACGACGCGCGCTTCGCCACGAGCGCCCTCAGGATGGAGCATCGCGCCGCGCTCATCGAGGCCATCGAGAAGACCACCGCCGGCGAGCCGAGCGCCCACTGGCTCGCGCGCCTCGAGCAAGCGGGGGTCCCCTCGGGTCCCATCAACACCTATGCGGAAGCGCTGGTCGATCCGCACGCGCTGGCGCGGCAGATGGTGGTCGACCTCGTGCACCCGGGCGCGGGGCCCATCAAGGCCCTCGGCATTCCTGTCAAGCTCTCGGACACACCCGGTGTGGTCGATCGACCCGCGCCGCTCCTCGGCCAGCACACCGCCGACATCCTGACCGAGCTCGGCTACACGGAAGCCGAGCAGCGCGCTCTCCGCGATCGCGGCGTCACCTAGATCGACTCGCCCGGATGATCACGAGGCTCCGCGATAGCCTGAGGCCTTGACCAGGGCGTCCGCCGTTCGTAGTGTGGCTTCGATACCACCATTCTCGACCCCGAGAGGAGATTCCCATGTGCGTCGATGATGACTCCTATCCGCCGATTCCCCCCATCGCCGGTGGCGCCACGGATACCCGGGACCTCCGGCTCACCTCGGCCGACGGAACTCGATTCATGGCCTTCGGAGCGCGCGCGACCGCGCCGACGGGGGCGGGCATGATCGTGATCCCCGACGTGCGCGGGCTTCATCGCTACTACAAGGAGCTGGCGACCCGCTTCGCCGAGGTCGGCGTGGACGCGGTCGCCTTCGACTTCTTCGCGCGCACGGCCTCGACCGACGACCGGAGCGAGAGCTTCGACTTCATGAGCCAGGTGCCGCTGACGAAGCCCGAAACGCTCCAGGCCGACATCGCCGCCGCCGCGGCCTATCTGCGCGGTCCTGAGGGCGGGGCGGTGAAGTCGCTCTACGCGGTGGGGTTCTGCTTCGGAGGCGCGATCTCGTACCTGCAGGCGGCGAGTGGCCTCGGCTACGCGGGCGTGATCGGCTTCTACGGCTGGCCGCTCGGCCTCAAGCGCTGGCCGGACCGGCCGAAGCCGATCGACGCGGTGGATCGCTACAAGTGTCCGGTGCTGTCGATCTTCGGCGGCGCGGACGAGGGCATCCCGCAGGCCGACGTCGACCAGTTCGAGGCCGCGTGCAAGCGCGCGGGGGTACGTCACGACTCGACGGTCTATCCCGGGGCGCCGCACAGCTTCTTCGACAGGAAGTACGACGAGTTCAAGGAGGCCTCGGCCGATGCCTGGCGGCGCGTGCAGCAGTTCGTCGGGGTGGGCGCCAAAGCGGCCTAGATCATCGGAGGGGGCCTCGACGGCCCCCTCCGAGCCTCCCCCAGAAATGGGTTGCGCCGGCAAGCCGGCGCTCGAATGGCGGTTACCCCGACACGCTCCTCTGTCATCAGGCGGTGCCCTCGGGGACCTCCGGACGGAACTGGACGCTCATCCGCGGCTTCGCGCTCGCCATCTTCGGCACCGCGTGCTCCCACGTCCGCTGGCAGGTGCCGCCCATGACCAGGAGGTCGCCCCAGCCGAGGTCGAACGCACGCGAAGTCCCGCCGCCGGCCGGCCGCAGCAGGAAGCGGCGCGGCGCCCCAAGCGAGACGATGGCCACCACGGTATGCCCCGACTGCCTCCCGATGCGGTCGCCATGAAACGCCACGCTGTCGCGCCCGTCCCGGTAGGCGGCAAGCGAGATCTCGCGTAAGGGTTGGCCGTAACGGGTGGAGAGCGCCTCGGCCATCTCCAGCCACGACAGGATGCCCGGGCCCGTCATCCGGCAGCGTGGCCACGAGGCGCGGGACGTCGACCATGCGCTCGTACATCTCGCGGCGCTCGGCGCGCCACCGCGTCGTGGTCCACAACACCTCGAAGAGCGCCTCGTGTCCCTGCACCCAGGCGGGGAGATGGTCGATCCAGGCCCCGCGCCCGAGCGCGACCCTCCGCAATCCCGAGAACGTCGCGTCGAAGCCGGCCACACCTTGACCGAAGAGGCTGGGCTGCGCGGTCAGAGTGAACGCCATGACACCGAAGAATAGCTCGTCACGTGTAGAGTGTCAATAGCTCCAACGACATACTGATAGAACATGCAACGAGTCTGGTACTTACGGCACTTTCCGTGAGGGGATCGTCTAGGTTGCGAGCGGCGGGCGGCGCTTCCAGAAGCTCGTGGCCTGCTCGAACGCGTGGGCGAGCTGCAGGACCCCCCAGTCGTCGTGGTGGCGACCGACGATCTGGACGCCCACGGGCAGCCCGTCCGTCGTGAAGCCGCACGGCACGGAAATGGCGGGCAGGCCCGTCACGGTGATGTCGGAGCAGGCGCGCATCCAGTCGATATAGGTCGGCAGTGTGACGCCGTTGATCTCGGTGACGTACGGCACGTGCACGTCGAACGGCGGCACCTGGGTGACGGGCAGGATCAGGAACTCGCGCGCCGCCATGAACTCGCGCACGCGATGGTAGAGCGCGGTGCGCTTGCGCTCAGCCGCGGCGAGCTGGGGGCCCGTGATCTTCTGCCCCTGCTCGAGGTTCCAGATGATCGTGTCCTTCAACTGGTGGCGATGGCGCTCGAGCAGCGGCGCATAGCGCGACTCGAACTGCCAGCCGCGCCACGCCTGGAAGATCTCGCGCGCGTCCGAGAAGTCGGGCTGGCCGTCCTCGACGGCGCAGCCGAGCGCCTGGAATGTCGCCCGCTGGGCGTCGATGACGGCCGTCACGCGCGGGTCGATGGGCAGGCCGCCGAGGTCCCGGCTCCACGCGACCCGCACGCCGGCGAAGCTGCGGCCGAGCGGGCCGCGAAAGCGCGCGCCGGGCTCGTCGATGGCGATGGGCGAGCGCGGATCGGGCCCCGCCATGGCCGAGAGCAGCAGCGCCACGTCCGCCACCGTGCGCGCCATCGGCCCCTCGACGGAGAACGGCGCCCAGCCGAGCTCGCTCGGCCACGTGGGCACGCGTCCGGGCGAAGGCCGGAAGCCGACGACATTGCAGAAGCTCGCCGGGTTGCGCAGTGAACCCCCCAGGTCGCTGCCGTCGGCGATCGGGACGAGCCCCGAGGCGAGCGCCACCGCGGCGCCGCCGCTCGAGCCGCCACACGTCTTGGACGGGTCATACGGGTTCAGCGTCCGGCCGAAGACCTCGTTGAACGTCTGCGAGCCCGCGCCGAACTCCGGCGTATTGGTCTTGCCGATCGTGATGGCGCCGGCGGCCTTGATGCGCTCGACGATCAGCCCGTCGTGCTCCGGCACGTGGTCCTTGTAGATCGGCGAGCCCCACGTGGTTCTGAGACCGCGCGTCGGCACGAGGTCCTTGTGGGCCACGGGCAAGCCGAAGAGCGGGCCGCCCTCCTCTCCGCGGGCGAGGGCGGCGTCGGCGGCGCGGGCCTCGGCGAGCGCCTCGTCCGTCCGGAGCGTCACGATCGCGTTCACCTTCGGGTTCACGCGCTCGATCTGCGCCAGGTGGGCCTGTAGCACCTCGGTCACCGAGGCGCGGCGGGAGCGGATGAGCTCGCGGAGCGCGGTCGCGGTCAGAAAGCAGAGGTCGTTCACGGGCGCGGCTCCATGGCGCGAGGAGTGTACAGGAAGTGGCGTAGTCCGGTTCACCCGAATCCGCGCGCGCCGGCGCTGTCTAACGCAAGTTCGCTTGACGAGTGACTCGACCGCGCTTACCGCTTGAGCGAGGCGACCGGTGCGACGTGTTCGGCGGTGGCGTTGTATCCAGGCGGGAGGAGGTCGTCTCAACATGGGCTTCTTGCATCAGCGGAAGTGGCTGACGTGATCTGGCGCCCGCTCGGCGTCGGTGCCGCGATCCTGCTCCTCGTGCTGACCCTTCCGGCCTGCGGTCACCGGCTTTCAAGGCGTGTCCCTACCCGGCGCCACCACCGAGTCGATGACAGCGCTGGCACGCGGTGAGTGGCCGGCGTACGCGGGGACGTACGCGAGCGCCCGGTACTCTCCGCTCAACCAGATCACCGCGACGAACGCCGGCGAACTCAAAGTCGCCTGGCGGTGGACGTCGCCGGACCACGCCGTTCGCACCGCGAACGCCAATATCGATCCGAGCTGGCTCCACGAGGGGACGCCGATCATGGTCAACGGCGTGCTCTACACGAGCACCTCGCTCTCCCAGGTGGCCGCGATCGACGCGGCAACCGGCCAGACGAAGTGGGTGTTCGATCCGGGCGTGTGGAAGCTCGGCATGCCGACGAACAACGGGTGGCTTCACCGCGGCGTCGCCTACTGGCGGGACGGCGGGGACGAGCGCGTCATCGTGCTCACGGGCCACGGCGCGATGATCGCGCTCGACGCCAAGACCGGCCGGCCGATCCAGACCTTCGGCGACAAGGGCTCGGTGGATCTGGTGGACGGGCTGCGCCGGCCCGCCATCCCGCGCTGGGTCTATGGCAACACCTCGCCGCCAGTCGTCGTACGCGACGTCATCGTCGTCGGCTCGTCGATCCTCGACTATCCGGTCTCCGGTGGGCTGCCCCCGGGGGACGTGCGCGGGTTCGACGTCCGGACGGGCCGGCTCGTGTGGACCTTCCGCTCGGTGCCCGGCCCTGGCGAGGTCGGCCACGACACGTGGGAGAACGACTCCGGGACGACGACGGGAGCGGCGAACGCCTGGTCGCTGCTTAGCGCCGACGAGGAGCTGGGCTACGTGTACCTGCCGTTCGGCACGCCGGCGAACGACTACTACGGCGGCCACCGCCACGGCGACAATCTCTTCGGCGAGACGCTCGTGTGCCTCGAGGCGCGCACCGGCCAGCGGATCTGGCACTACCAGTTCGTGCGCCACGGCCTGTGGGATTACGATCTTCCGGCCGCGCCTGTTCTGATCGACGTCACCGTGGACGGCCAGCGCGTGAAGGCCGTGGCGCAAGTCACCAAACAGGGCTTCGCGTTCGTCTTCGATCGCGTGACCGGCAAGCCGCTGTGGCCAATCGAGGACCGCCCGGTGCCACAGTCGCGAGTGCCGGGTGAGAAGAGCGCCGCGACGCAGCCCTTCCCGACGAAGCCGGCGCCCTTCGAGATCCAGGGCGTGCGCGAGGAGGACCTGATCGATCTGACGCCGGCGCACCGCGCGCAGGCCCTCGACATCATCGGCCGCTACGATCATGGCCCGCTCTACACGCCGCCGAGCGAGCGCGGAACGATCGCCATGCCGGGTATCGGCGGCGGCGCCTCGTGGTCGGGCGCCGCGTGGGACGCGGAGACCCAGATGTATTACGTCACGACGCGGCGCGCGCCCTTCGTGCTCACGCTGAGCACCTCGATGCCCTTCAGTGCCGATCGCTACGTCGGGGACCCCCGGTTCCTATCCGGGCCACAGGACCTGCCACTGTTCAAGCCGCCGTGGGGCAGCCTCGTCGCGATCGACATGTCGAGCGGCGACCACCGGTGGCGCTCTCCGGTCGGCAGCGGCCATTTCACCGCCGTTCGCAACCTCGGCATCTCGGAGCGGCTGGGCTGGCCGAGCCGGTCCTTCGTCCTCGTGACGAAGACGGTGCTGCTGGTGGTTCAGTCCGGTTTCCAGAGCAACCGGCGGCCGGCGCCCTTTGCTCCCCACCGTGAGGTGTACGACCTGAACATCCGGGAACCGAAGCTCTACGCCTATGACAAGGCCAGCGGGCAACTGCTCGCCGAGGTCGTGCTGCCGGCGAACGCGAGCGGCGCGCCGATGACGTACATGGCGGGCGGCAAGCAGTACGTGGCGTTCCCGATCGGCGGCGCAAACATCACCGAGGAGCTGATCGCGCTCACGCTGCCCTGAGTGTCGCCGCCCGAACCGTCCGTCGAACGAGATCACATGCTACCTGCCCTGCGCGCGCCGGCGCTTGACGGATTGGGAAGCCGCGTGGTATCCCGCGGGCAGCGGAGCAGCAAGCGCACCCCATCACACGGAGGGCCAAGAGCCGACATGAAGATCGCGAAGGTCGAGACCCTGCATTGCGACGGAGGCTGGCGGCCGTGGACGTTCGTCCGGGTGGCGACGGATGACGGCCTCGTCGGCTGGGGCGAGTGCAGCGACAGCCGCAGCCCCTACGGGATCGCGGGCGCGGTGCGCGACATGGAGGACCTCCTCCTGGGACAGGATCCGCGGCCGGTGGAGCGCCTGTACTGGGACATGCTGAGGCGGACACGGCAGAATCTCGGCGGCGTGACCCACAAGGCCATCGCGGGGGTGGAGCTGGCGCTGTGGGACATCAAGGCCAAGGCGCTCGGCGTGCCTGTCTACGAGCTGTTCGGCGGGCCGCTGCGCGATCGGATGCGCCTGTACTGGTCGCATTGCGGCACCACGCGCGCTCGGCTCGGTGACGTCCTCGGCACGCCGCCGCTCCGGAGCTACGCCG
This sequence comes from uncultured Candidatus Rokubacteria bacterium, assembly GCA_963840495.1. Classification (GTDB taxonomy): domain Bacteria; phylum Methylomirabilota; class Methylomirabilia; order Rokubacteriales; family CSP1-6; genus CAWIZN01. The sequence continues at coordinate 5,551 of CAWIZN010000027.1, read as the reverse complement.
ATATCACGGCGCTCGGGAAGGAGGTCGTCGCGCGGGGGTTCACCGCGCTCAAGACCAATATGGTCATCCCGGGCGAGCCGGCGACGGTGTACTTCCCGGGCTTCGCGAGCGGGATCAATACCACCGACGGCGCGCCGACGTCCGAGATCCTCGGGGCCGTCGAGCGCCTCATCGGCACGTTCCGCGACGCCGTCGGGCCGAGCGTCGGGCTCTGCCTCGACCTCAACTACAACTTCCGCACCGAGGGCGTGCTTCGCATCGCCAAGCTGCTGGAGCCGTTCGACATGCAGTGGGTCGAGTACGACAACTGGGATCCGCAGGCGCTCCTGCAGATCAAGCAGTCCACGTCGACGCGGCTGGCGTCGTGCGAGAGCCTGGTGACGACCCGCCAGTATCGGCCCTTCCTCGAGCTGCACGCCATGGACGTGTGCATCATCGACGTGCCGTGGAACGGCTTCTCGCAGGCAGTCCAGATCGGGCGGATGGCCGAGGCGTACGAGATCAATATCGCGCCGCACAACTACTACAGCCACCTGGCCGACCTGCACTCGATCCACCTCTGCGCGGTGCTGCCGAACGTGCGGATCATGGAGATCGACATCGACGACGTGCCGTGGAAGGGCGAGCTGGTCACGCGGCCGCCGGTCATCAAGGACGGCTACATCCATCTCCCGACGGGACCGGGCTGGGGCGCGGACATCGACGAGAAAGTGCTGCGCGCCCACCCGTGGCCGGGACCCGCGGCGGGGAAGCGCGCGTCGTTCTACGGGATGTCACCCGAGCAGATGGCCGCGCGGCCGAAGTCCTGACCTACCGCGCACCACCCGCACATACTCGCGGAACGGCTGCAGGCGCATGGGCTTTTGCCCGAGCATGCGCATGCCCGTATGTCCCGTGCCGAGCCCGATGATGCAGCGGCCGGCGCCAGGCGATTGATGGTGGCGATGCCGTTGGCGACCGCCGGCGCGAGCCTCAAGCCCGGCACGTTCACCGCGGTGCCGAGCCGCATGTGGCGGGTCTGCTGGGCGGCCAGGGCCAGCACGGCCCAGCAATTGGACCGGATCATCGGGCTGTCGGTCACCCAGCAGTGGCTGTATCCGAGGTTCTCCGCATGGGTGATGAAGCCGATCTCGTCCACCTTCGCGGTCACGATTCCGAAGTCCATGCCTGGGTCCCTTTCAGATACCTTCGGCGACGAGGCGCTCCAGGTCCCGTGGAAGATCCCGGTCCCGCTGGAAGCCCCGCGCGTGAATCAATGACACAGCCTGGTGCGCTCCTTCGAGATCATCCGGGTCCGCAACTCGCAAGAGCCCCACCAGATCCAGTTGATCCTGCGGCCGCGTGCGATGGTCGCGAGACAGCAGCTTGAGTGCCAGCAGGTGCCCAACAGTGGCGACCGGCACCCGAAGCCCAGGAAGGATTTCCATCGTGTCAGCCATCGATGCGACCTCCGCCTCGATCCCCGATGAGGCGAAGAGGATGTCGAGGACAATGCCCGCGGCGTTCTCCCCGGGCGGCATCAGGCGGGCTGTCGCGAGTCGCCCTGCCGTTTCCTGTTCCACCAGCGCGAGGATGCGGTAGCCGCGAAGCCGGAGAGCATGAATCGCTTGTTCCGCGTCCGTGTCGCTACGCACAGCGATGACGAGGTCGATGTCGCGCGTGAATCGCGGCTCGGTCCGAGCCGAGACCGCGAGACCACCTACCAGAGCCCACCGAAGGCGTAGGTCGGCCAGGTCTGTCGTGGCCGCGCGGAGGACTACCTCGATGCGGTTCACCCGGAGTCGCGGGGCCAGGTCACTCGGCGGCCTATGGCGTCGCCGAACTCGGCGCCGGGCCGCTCACGCAGCCAGGCCGTGACGCGCGCCTCGATCTCGTCCTCGGTGAGGTCGGGGTGATCGCGACGAAGCTTCTGCCGCTTCATCTCGACCCCCGTTTCGAAGAGCTCCAAGGCCACGCGGAGGCGCGCGGCAGCTGCCTCGTTCGAGGTGTCGCGGCTCATGGCTTGCTCCGAGTCTAACGCACGGTGTGGAGGTTGGTCTAACTCACGGTGCGGAGGTTGGGCTAACTCCCGCGCCGCCTGGAGATGGCCCCTTCTTTCTGGACGGACGCCTGGGCCGATGCTCCCTGCGCTCTTCCGCGCAAGCGTCGGCGAGCAAGCGGCGGTTGACGCGTTGCATTGGCCGTGGCACGATCGGCCCCATGAATGGGGCCATCGACGTCCACACTCACATCCTGCCTCCACGTTGGGACGATTGGGCCGCGCGATTCGGCGGCGTGAACTGGCCGCGCCTGGTCGGCGACCCGACGACGCAGTGTCAGCTCTATCTCGGTGAGACGTTCAATCGGAACCTGGGGCCCGACAGCTTCGATCCCGTCCGGCGCATCGCCGACATGGACAAGACGGGCATCGAGCGGCAGGTGCTCTCGCCGCCCCCGCCGCTCTTCTGCTATTCGGCCGACGGGCCAGCGGCGGCGGAGTTCTGCCGGATGCAGAACGACAACATCGCGGCGGTCGTGGCGCGGCATCCGGACCGCTTCCTGGGTGCCGGCACGCTGCCGCTCCAGTCGCCCGATCTCGCGGTGAAGGAGCTGGAGCGCGTCGCTCGAGCGCTCAAGTTCCCGTGCATCGAGGTCGGTGGCAACGTCGACGGGCGCGACCTCGACGATGAGGCCTTGCACCCGGTGTGGGAGGCGGCCGCCGCGCTCGACGTGGCGCTCTTCGTGCACCCCACGGCACCGGTGCTCGGCGGCGAGCGATTCAAGAAGTACAACCTGATGCAGTCCCTCGGCTTCCCGCTGGAGACGGCGCTCTGCATGACGCGCGTGATCTACGGCGGCGTCATCGAGCGCTGGCCGCGTCTTCGCTGGTGCTTCGCGCACGGCGGCGGAGCATTCCCCTTTGTCCTGGGACGCGTGGACCACGGCTGGGACGTGACGGCCGAAGGCCGCGCGTCGATCCCGAAGAAGCCGAGCGAGTACATGGGCCGGATCTACGTCGACACGCTCACGCATTCTCCTCGGGGCCTCAAGCTCATCCTCGACAGCCTCGGAGACGAGCGGGTGGTTCTCGGCAGCGATTATCCCTTCCGCATGGGCACGCGCGATCCGGTCGGCGCCCTGGCCCCGCTGGCGCTCGGGCCGAGCACGCTCGGCCGGCTCCGGAGCGATAACGCGCGCGCCTTCCTCGGCATCGCCTGACGGACCACACTCAGAGAGGAGAGAGCTCCATGGACCTCAACTATTCGGCCGAGGAAACCGCATTCCGGGACCAGGTGCGCGGGTGGCTGTCCGAGAACCTCCCCACCGAGCTGCGCGACAAGGTGGTGAACTACCGGGAGATGAACAAGGAGGATCTGCTGCGCTGGCACAAGATCCTCGCGAAGAAGGGATGGGTCGCGCCGGAGTGGCCGCGTGAGTGGGGCGGCACCGACTGGACCGTGGTCGAGCGCTACATCTTCGAAGAGGAGATGGGCTACGCGGGCGCGCCGCCGCTGATCCCGTTCGGCTTGCGGATGTGCGCGCCCGTGCTCTTGCGCTTCGGCACCGACGCGCAGAAGAGCCGCTACTTGCCGCGGATCTACCAGGGCGAGGACTTCTGGTGCCAGGGCTATTCCGAGCCCGGCTCGGGCTCCGACCTCGCGTCGCTCAAGACGCGCGCGGTCCGGCAGGGCGATCACTACGTGGTGACCGGCCAGAAGATCTGGACCACCCAGGCGCACTTCGCGGACTGGATCTTCTGCCTCGTGCGCACCGATGCCAAGAGCGACAAGCGCCAGGAGGGTATCTCGTTCCTGCTCATCGACATGCGCACGCCGGGCATCACCGTGCGGCCGATCATCCTGATGGACGGTGGCCACGACGTCAACGAGGTGTTCTTCGACGAGGTCAACGTGCCCGTCGAGAACCTCGTCCACGACGAGGGCAAGGGCTGGACGGTGGCGAAGTTCCTCCTCGGCCACGAGCGCATGGGCACGGGCCGGATCGGCAACTCCAAGCGCGAGCTGAACACGCTCAAGGAGGTGGCCGCGCGCCAGCTCAAGGACGGCAAACCCCTCATGGAGGACCCGCGCTTCCGCGACCGCCTCACGCGCGTGGAGGTCGAGCTGATGGCGCTCGAGATCACGAACCTGCGCTTTCTCGACCAGCTCCGCGGCGGGCGGCCGCCGGGGGCCGAGGTCTCGATGCTGAAGATCAAGGGCACGGAGATCCAGCAGGCGCTCAGCGAGCTGATGATGCAGGCGGCGGGGCCCTTCGCCCAGGCGTTCCGCCCGGTCGACAACATGGACTTCGATCACTTCACCGCGCGCCTCGCCGCGCGCTACTGCAATATGCGGAAGACCTCGATCTACGCCGGCTCCAACGAGATCCAGCGGAACATCATCGCCAAGGCGACGCTCGGGCTCTGAGGGCGGAAGACGCGATGAACTTCGATCTCTCGCAGGAGCAGCAGCTTCTCGCGGACAGCCTCAAGCGCTTCATCACCAACGACTACACGTTCGACGCGCGCAGCAAGATCGTGGCGTCGCCCAAGGGATGGAGCGAGGAGGCCTGGGGCAAGCTCGCCGAGATGGGCCTCATGGGCCTGCCGTTTCCCGCCGAGCACGACGGCTTCGGCGGCTCGGCGGTGGACGTGATGGTCGTCATGGAGGCAATCGGGGAGGGGCTCATCGTCGAGCCCTACCTGCCGACGGTGGGCATCGGCGGCCAGTTCGTGGCGCGGGGAGGCTCGCCCGCTCAGCAGAAGCGCCTCCTGCCCATGATCGCGCAGGGCCAGTGCCGCATGGCCTTCGCGCACATCGAGCCCGGCGCGCGCTATGACCTGGCCCAGGTGGGCCTGCGCGCCCGCCGCACGGGCGACGGCTTCACGCTCGACGGCGACAAGCGGGTGGTCCTGCACGGGGCCGCGGCCGACGTGCTGGTGGTCTCCGCCCGGACCTCCGGCGCCGGCACCGATCGCCAGGGCGTGAGCCTGTTTCTCGTCGACAAGAATGCGCCCGGCGTGACGGTGAAGGAGTTCCGCACCATCGACGAGCAGCGCGCCGCCGATGTGAGCTTTTCCGGTGTCGCGGTCGGCCGCGACGCGCTGCTGGGCCTCGAAGGGGCGGGGCTCCCCCTCATCGAGGAGGTCACCGACTACGCCACCGCGCTGCTCTGCGCCGAGTCCGTGGGGGCGATCCGCTACGCCAACGACGCGACGCTCGACTACCTGAAGACGCGCCGCCAGTTCGGGGTGCCCATCGGAAGCTTCCAGGCGCTGCAGCACCGGATGGTCGACATGGTGATCAGCTATGAGCAGGCGCGGTCCATGAGCTATCTCGCCTGCGTGAAGGTCGATACGGCGGATGCGGCCGAGCGGCGGCGCGTGGTGTCGGCGGCGAAGATCCGGGTGGCCGATGCGTGCCGCCACGTGAGCCAGGAATCCGTGCAGCTCCACGGCGGCATGGGCATGACCGAGGAGCTGAAGGTCAGCCACACGTTCCGGCGGCTCACCATGATCGGCCAGACGTGGGGCGACGCCGAGCACCACCTCGAGCGCTTCGCCGCCTCCCCG
>CAWIZN010000026.1:0-22382 GCA_963840495.1 uncultured Candidatus Rokubacteria bacterium | reverse complement strand
GTCAAGGCCGGCCGCGACGCCGCGCGCGTGGAAAGGCGGCTCAAGCAGCTCGCGGTCCCCTCGCCGGAACGGCGGCACGCGCACGCCCGTGCTCGTGGATGCGCGGCGAAGGACTACGGCTTGTCCAGATCTCCGACGTGTACCGCCAGGTGTTCGGCCTTATAGGGAGCCCATTATTTTTTGATAATTTGATCTCGTTCTTGATTTGCCGTCCTGGCGCTTTCGCGCCCGACGGTCGGGAAGTCAACCCAGGAGGTGACGAAGACATGACAGAGCCCATCAGGATCACGCGGGCCGCGACGCTCAAGATCAAGCCGAAGGACGGCGATCTCGGCTTCGGGCAGATCTTCACCGACCACATGTTCGTCGCCGACTTCCAGGACGAGAAGGGCTGGTACGATCCGCGCATCGAGCCCTATGGCCCGCTCGCGCTCGACCCCGCGGCGGCGGTGCTGCACTACTCCCAGGCCATCTTCGACGGACTCAAGGCCTTCCGTGGCGTCGACGGCAAGGTGCGGCTGTTCCGTCCGCAGAAGCACGTGGAGCGGCTGATCCATTCGGCCCAGCGGATGTGCATCCCGCCGCTCGATCCCGACCTGGCCCTGCGGTCCATCGTCCAGCTCGTGGGCATGGAGCGGGAGTGGGTGCCGAAGACCGATCGGGACCTCGCTCTATATCCGGCCGACGATCATCGCGAGCGAGGCGTTTCTCGGCGTGCGGCCGGCGAAGTCATACATCTACTTCATCATCCTCTCGCCCGTCGGCGCGTACTATCCGGAGGGCATGGCTCCCGTCAAGATCCGCGTGGAGGAGAAGTACGTGCGCGCCGTCGACGGCGGCCTCGGCGGCGTCAAGGCGGGGGCGAACTACGCGGCGAGCCTGATGGCGGGCGAGGAGGCCAAGCACGCCGGCTACACGCAGGTGCTCTGGCTCGATGGCGTGCACAGAAAGTACATCGACGAGGTCGGCACCATGAACATCATGGTGCGGATCGGCGACGAGGTCGTGACGCCGCCGCTCTCGGGGACCATCCTGCCCGGCGTGACGCGCGACTCCGTGCTCGCCCTCATGCGCAAGTGGGGGCTCAAGGCGAGCGAGCGGCAGATCTCGATCGACGACGTGATCCACGCGCACAAGCGGGGCGCCCTCAAGGAGGTGTTTGGCACGGGGACCGCCGCCGTCATCTCGCCGGTAGGCGAGCTCGCCTACAAGGGCGAGCGCATGATCATCAACGACGGCACGATCGGCCCGCTCACCCAGCGGCTCTACGACGCCATCGTGGGGATCCAGTACGGCCAGGCGCCCGATCCGGACGGGTGGACGGTCGAGGTCTAGCCCATGGACTGCGTCTTCTGCAAGATCCTCGACGGCCAGTTGCCGTCGATGAAGATCGACGAGGACGAGAGGACGCTCACGTTCATGGACATCAACCCGCTCAGCTCCGGCCATTGCCTGGTCATGCCCAAGCAGCACGCCGCCACGATCTTCGAGGCCGACGTCCGCGATCTCGAGGCAGCCATGGTCACCGCCAAGCGCGTCGCCCTCGCCATCCAGGAGGCGCTCCGGCCGGACGGGCTCAACGTGCTCCAGGCCAATGGCGCGGCCGCCTTCCAGTCGGTGCCGCACTTCCATCTGCACCTGATCCCGCGCTGGGCGAACGACGGCAAGGGCTTCGACTGGAAGGTGGTGCCGGGCAATCGCGAGGTGATCATGAAGATGGGCGAGCGCATCCGCTCGGCCCTCCAGTAGGAGGCGGAGGATGGCCGAGCGCAAGGTCCGCGTGGTGGTGGCCAAGCCGGGGCTCGACGGCCACGATCGCGGCGCCAAGATCGTCGCGCGGGCGCTCCGGGACGCGGGCTTCGAGGTGATCTACACGGGCCTGCATCAGACCCCCGAGCAGATCGTCGCCACCGCGGTCCAGGAGGACGCCGACGCCATCGGGCTCTCCGTGCTCTCGGGCGCCCACAACTATCTGTTCGCCCGGGTGCTCGAGCTGCTGCGCGAGCAGGGGGCCGACGACATCGCGGTGTTCGGCGGCGGCATCATTCCGGCCGACGACATCCGGACCCTGAAGGCGCTCGGCGTGAAGGAGCTGTTCACCCCGGGCACCTCGACCCAGGACATCATCCGCTTCGTCCGAGAGAACATCCGCGCGGTGGTCTAGCCCGCACATTCATGAACGAACCATCCATGAGGCGGGCGGGGGCCACGGCGGGGGCCGGGGGGATGGGTCCTCTGACCACCGCCGACTCCGTACCGGTCACCCTGGACTCGTTCCCACTCCTTGGCCGCTGTGTCGTCGTCTCGCTGGGCGGGAAGGGCTCACCCGGACCCATCCCCCCGGCCCCCGCCGCGGCCCCCGCCCGGTCACCGCGTGCGCGTTCATGCATAATGCGGGCTAGTAGGGGGACGCGATGGACTTCGAGCTGACGCGCGAGCAGCAGGCGGTGCGAGAGCTCGCGCGGGACTTCGGCCTCCGCGAGGTCGCCCCCGTCATCCAGCGCTTCGACGAGGCGCAGGAGTTCCCGCACGCGATCATGGCCGAGCTCGGCAAGACCGGGCTGCTCGGCGCCCTCGTGCCGGAGAAGTACGGCGGAGCCGCGCTCGACTACGTCTCGTATGCCCTCGCCGTGGAGGAGCTGAACCGGGTCGACGCCTCCGTCGGCATCACCATGTGGGCCCACAACTCGCTCTGCACCAACCACATCGCGCTCTTCGGCTCGGATGAGCAGAAGGCCCGCTACCTGCCCCGCCTCGCCCGCGGCGAGACGCTCGGCGCCTGGGCGCTGACCGAGCCGGGCTCGGGCTCGGATGCCGCCGCCATGAAGACGCGCGCGGTGCGCGAGGGCGATCAGTTCACCCTGAGCGGGACCAAGGCGTTCATCACCAATGCCGGCGTCGGCGAGGTCGCGGTGGTGATGGCGGTGACGGATCCCCCGCGGAAGCAGAAGGGCATCTCGGCGTTCATCCTCGACAAGGGCCTGCCGGGCTTCAGCGCGGGCCGGCCCTACCGGAAGCTCGGGCTGCACGCCTCGAACACCGCGGAGCTGATCCTCGACAACGTGCGGGTGCCCGCGGACAGCTCTGCGGCGAGCTCCACATGGGCTTCGTCAATACCATGCAGGTGCTCGAGGGCGGGCGCGTGGCCATGGCCGCCATGGCGGTCGGCATCGCGCAGGGCGCGCTCGACGAGGCGCTCAAGTACATGAAGCAGCGGAGCGCGTTCGGCCGGACCCTGGCGGAGTTCAACGGGCTGCAGGGGATGATCGCCGACATCGGCACCGAGGTCGAGGCGGCGCGCCTGCTGACCCTTCGCGCCGCGGCGCTCAAGGACGCCGGCCGGCCCGCGAAGGTGGCGGCCTCCATGGCCAAGGTCTTCGCCTCCGAGGTGGCGATGAAGGCGGCGACCAAGTCGCTGCAGATCCACGGCGGAGCCGGCTACATCACGGAGTTCCCCATCGAGCGCATCTTCCGCGACGCCAAGCTCACCGAGATCGGCGAAGGGACCTCGGAGGTGCAGCGCATGGTGATCGCGCGCGAGATCCTCGGATTCAGGTAGTCGAAGGGGGCCTCGACGGCCCCCTCCGAGCCTCCCCGCAGGAGGAAGCAAGTTGCGCCGGCGAAGCCGGCGCTCGAACACAGCCCGAACGCGGTCTGGAGAGCGAGATTGAGTGAGGCGAGCGTGATCTACGAGGTCAAGGATGGCGTCGGGACCATCACGCTTGAACCGGCCCCGCGTGCTGAATGCCCTCGACCGGGACCTGTCGGCGTCCCTGGCCGATGCCGCCGAGCGGGCGGCGCGAGATCCAGAGGTCTGGGTCGTCGTCGTGCGGGGCGCCGGCCGGGCGTTCTGCTCCGGGATGGACAGGACGGCGCTGTCGGCCGACGGGATCGGCGAGGCGTTCTACCGCCACTGGACCCGCGGCCTCAACCACCTCGAGGACATGGACAAGCTGGTGGTCGGCGTGCTCCACGGCTACTGCATCGGCGGAGGACTGCAGCTCGCGGTCGCGTGCGACGTGCGGCTCGCCGCCGACGACGCCATCCTGGGGCTCGGCGCCACGCGCCACGGGCTGATTCCCGACGGCTCGATCCTGAGGCTGGCCCGGATCGTCGGGCAGGGGCGCGCCAAGGAGCTGACGCTCCTGAACGACCACGTCGGCGCCGCCGAGGCGCTCGCCATGGGCCTGGTGAACTGGGTGGTTCCCGCGCCGATCGTGGAGGCTCGCCTCGCCACGATCGTCGGCGAAGGCGCTTGCAGTCCTCCCGCACGGCCACCGGCCACGCCAAGCGGCTGCTTCATGCCTCGTTTCACACGGATCCGCGCGCGATGATCGAGGAGCTGATGCACGCCCAGAGCGACTGCATGGCCTCCTGGGAAATCAGCGAAGCCAACCGCGCCTGGGACGAACAGCGCGAGGCGCGCTTCTACCCGCCTCCGCCTGGCCGCGAATGAGGTCCGAGACTTCATCCTCGAGACCGAAGGGCTGACCAAGGAGTTTCGCGGGTTCGTCGCCGTCAACGGCGTCGACCTGCGCGTCCGCCGCGGGACGATTCACGCGCTGATCGGCCCCAATGGCGCGGGCAAGACCACCTGCTTCAACCTGCTCACGCATTTCCTCGCGCCGACGCGCGGGCGCATCCGCTACAACGGGCGCGACATCACGGGCTCGCGGCCCGCCGAGATCGCGCGGCTCGGGCTCGTGCGGTCCTTTCAGATCTCCGCCGTCTTCCCGCACCTCACCCTGCTCGAGAACGTGCGGATCGCATTGCAGCGCCGCCGGGGACGGTCGTTCGACTTCTGGCGCTCGGACACCGTGCTGTCCGCGCTCGACGACCGGGCGATGGAGCTGCTCGGCTGCGGTGGGGCTGGCGGGCTTTGCCGCCACGCCCGCCGTCGAGCTGCCCTATGGGCGGAAGCGGGCGCTCGAGATCGCCACGACGCTGGCCCTCGATCCGGAGATGATGCTGCTCGACGAGCCGACGGCGGGCATGGGGCACGAGGACGTGGAGCGCATCGCCGCCCTCATCAAGCAGGTCGCGGTGGACCGCACCGTGCTGATGGTGGAGCACAACCTGAGCGTCGTGGAGAACCTGTCGCAGACCATTACCGTGCTCGCGCGCGGCGAGGTGCTGGCCGAGGGCGACTACGCGACCGTGTCGCGCAATCCCGACGTGATCCAGGCCTATATGGGGGCGGGTGATGGCTGAGGCCACGGCCCGCACGGGCGCCCCGGTCATCACCGGCAACCCGCTGCTGCAGGTGCGCGAGCTGCACGCCTGGTACGACGAGTCCCACGTGCTTCACGGGGTGGACTTCGACGTGCGGCCCGGCGAGGTCGTGACCCTGCTCGGGCGGAACGGGGCGGGCAAGACCACCACGCTCAAGTCCGTGATGGGCATCGTGGGCAAGCGGCGGGGCTCGGTCCGCTTCGGTGCCGCCGAGCTCATCGGCATGCCGTCGAATCGGATCGCGCGCCTCGGCCTCGCCTTCTGCCCGGAGGAACGGGGCATCTTCGCGAGCCTGAGCGTGGAGGAGAACCTCTTGCTCCCGCCCGTCGTCGCGCCCGGCGGCCTCGCGGTGGAGGCGGTATTCGGGCTCTTCCCGAACCTGCGCGAGCGGCTCCGGAGCCAGGGGACCAAGCTCTCGGGCGGAGAGCAGCAGATGCTCGCCATCGGCCGCATCCTCCGGACGGGCGCGCGCCTGCTCCTCCTCGACGAGCCCACGGAGGGGCTCGCCCCGGTGATCGTGCAGCAGATCGGGGCGACTATCCGCCGGCTCAAGCTCGAGGGCTTCACCATCCTGCTCGTCGAGCAGAACTTCCGCTTCGCCGCCACCGTGGCCGACCGGCACTACGTGATGGAGCACGGGCTCGTCGTGGACATGATCGCCAATGCCGAGCTCGACCGCCACATGGACAAGCTGCACGGCTACCTCGGCGTATGATCCGCCACCTCTCACCCGGACCACCTCTCACCTGGAAAGGACCACGAATCATGAAAGTGACTCGCAGTGTGATCGGAACGCTCGCCCTCTTGCTGGCCAGCGGGGCGGCGGAGGCGCAAATCTCCGACGGGATCATCAAGATCGGCGTGCTGAACGACCAGTCGAGCCTCTACGCGGACCTCACCGGGCAGGGCTCGGTGGTGGCGGCGCGGATGGCGGTGGAAGATTTTGGCGCGGCGGCCAAGGGCATGAAGGTCGAGATCATCTTCGCCGACCATCAGAACAAGGCCGACGTCGGATCGAATATCGCGCGGCAGTGGTACGACTCGGACAAGGTGGACGTCATCGCCGACGTGCCGAACTCGGCCGTGGCCCTTGCCGTGAACCAGATCACGCGGGACAAGGGCAAGGCCTTCCTGGTGTCGGGCGCGGCGAGCTCGGACCTGACGGGCAAGGCGTGCTCGCCCAATACCATCCACTGGACCTACGACACCTGGGCGCTCGCCAACGGGACCGGCAATGCCATCGTGAAGACGGGCGGGGATAGCTGGTTCTTCCTGACCGCGGACTACGCGTTCGGCCATGCGCTCGAGCGCGACACCGAGGCGGTGGTGCTGAAGAACGGCGGCAAGGTCCTCGGCAAGGTGCGCCATCCGCTCAATACCTCCGACTTCTCGTCGTTCCTCCTGCAGGCCCAGGCGTCGAAGGCCAAGATCGTCGGGCTCGCCAACGCGGGCGGGGACACGACCAATGCGATCAAGCAGGCGGCGGAGTTCGGGATCGTCAAGGGCGGCCAGAACCTCGCCGGCCTGCTCGTCTTCCTCACCGACGTGCACGGGCTCGGCCTGCCCACGGCGCAGGGGCTGATCTTCACGGAGTCGTTCTACTGGGACATGAACGACAAGACGCGCGCCTGGGGGAAGAAGTTCGCCGAGCGGAACCGCGGCATCCATCCGACCATGATCCACGCCGGCGTGTACGCGTCGGTCACGCACTACCTGAAGGCGGTGGAGGCGCTGAAGTCCGATGACGGGAGCAAGGTCATCGCCAAGATGAAGGAGACGGCGACCGACGATGCGCTGTTCGGGAAGGGCACGATCCGGGCGGATGGCCGCAAGATCCACGACATGTACCTCTTCGAGGTGAAGAAGCCGGCGGAGTCCAAGGCGCCGTGGGACTACTACAAGCTGCGCGCCACCATCCCCGCCGCCCAGGCGTTCCGGCCGATCGATCAGGGGGACTGCCCCCTGGTGAAGAAGTAGGCCGGGTGCTCGGCTGAGCGGCGGGGGAGGGCCCGATCGGCCCGCCCCACCGCTCGGCCGGCAGCGACGCATCGCCGATGACAACGGTGTTCGGCATCCCCGCGCAGGCGCTGTTCGGGCAGCTCCTCATCGGGCTGATCAATGGCTCGTTCTACGCGATCCTGAGCCTCGGCCTCGCCGTGATCTTCGGCCTGCTGAACATCATCAACTTCACGCACGGCGCCCAGTACATGATGGGCGCCTTCGCGGCGTGGTTCCTGCTGCAGTACGCGGGGCTCGGCTACTGGTGGGCGCTCCTCATCGCGCCCGTCGTCGTGGGCCTCATCGGCATCGCGCTCGAGCGCACGATGCTGAAGCGCCTGTACCAGCTCGACCATCTCTACGGCCTGCTCCTGACGTTCGGGCTCGCCCTCGTCATCCAGGGGCTCTTCCGGAACCAGTTCGGCTCGTCCGGGTTGCCGTATCGCATTCCCGCCGAGCTCACGGGCGCGCAGAACCTCGGGTTCATGACGCTGCCGAACTACCGGGCGTGGGTGATCGTCTTCTCCCTCGTGGTCTGTCTCGGGACCTGGTGGGTGATCGAGCGCACGAAGCTCGGGGCCTACCTGCGCGCGGCGACGGAGAATCCCACGCTCGTGCGGGCGTTCGGCGTCAACGTGCCGCGCATGATCACGCTCACCTATGGCTTCGGCGTGGGGCTGGCCGCGCTCGCCGGGGTGCTCGCGGCGCCGATCTACCAGGTGAATCCCCTCATGGGCGCCGACCTCATCATCGTCGTCTTCGCGGTGGTGGTGATCGGCGGGATGGGCTCGATCATGGGCTCGATCGTGACGGGCTTCGGGGTCGGCGTGATCGAAGGGCTCACGAAGGTCTTCTATCCCGAGGCGTCGAACACGGTGATCTTCGTCATCATGGCGATCGTCCTGCTCGTCAAGCCGGCGGGCCTCTTCGGGCGCGCCCAGTAGCATGGCGACGGACTACGCCGAGGCGAGCGCGCTGCCCGCGGCATCGGGCGCGCTCCGGCATCAGTACGTGGCCTTCGCGCTGATGGTCGCCTTCTTCGTGCTGGCGCCGTTCGTCGTCTATCCGCTCTTCCTCATGAAGGCGCTGTGCTTTGCGCTGTTCGCGTGCGCCTTCAACCTCTTGATCGGCTACGCGGGGCTCTTGTCGTTCGGGCACGCGGCGTTCCTCGGCTCGGCGGGGTACGTGACGGCCCATGCGGCCAAGGTGTGGGGATGGCCGCCGGAGCTCGCCATCCTGGGCGGGACGGCCGCGGCGGGGGCGCTGGGACTGGTGGTGGGCGGGCTCGCGATCCGGCGCCAGGGCATCTACTTCGCGATGGTCACGTTGGCCCTCGCCCAGATGATCTACTTCTTCTGCCTCCAGGCGCCGTTCACCCATGGCGAGGACGGGATCCAGGCCGTGCCGCGGGGCACGCTCCTCGGCCTCTTCGATCTGCGCCAGACCATGACGCTCTACTTCGTGGTGCTGGCGATCTTCCTCGGCGGGTTCCTCCTGATCTACCGGACCATCTACTCGCCGTTCGGCCAGGTGTTGAAGGCCATCCGGGAGAACGAGCCGCGGGCCATCTCGCTCGGCTACAAGGCGGACCAGTACAAGCTGATCGCCTTCGTGCTCTCGGCGATGTTGTCGGGGCTGGCGGGCGGTACCAAGGCGATCGTCTTCCAGCTCGCCTCGCTCACCGACGTGCACTGGACCATGTCGGGCGAGGTCGTGCTGATGACGCTGCTCGGCGGACTCGGCACCGTCTTCGGGCCGGTCGTGGGCGCCCTCGTGGTGATCGCCCTCGAGAACTACCTGGCCCAGCTCGGCGCCTGGGTCACCGTGGTGCAGGGCGCGATCTTCGTCGTCTGCGTGCTCACGTTCCGCCGCGGGCTCGTCGGCGAGCTCGCGCGGATCCTCAAGAGACCTCTCTAGCCGCGGCCTAGGGCCAGTCGGAGAAAACCGGCTAGAGCGATGAGAAGGGTCCAGCTGCGAGGCGGCGCCCGAAGGCAGCCGGCGAGGCGTACTTTCTGTGGCTCGCTCGCGCTCGCCAGGATCTCCGGATTCGCTCGCCTCGCCTCCGGCTTCGGCTCGCCCAGCGTGAGCCGGCTGTCGAGGGCGCCGTACCTCCGCAGATGGGCCCTTATCATCGCTCTAGCTTCGTGTTAGCCTACGCCGGTCCATGGACACCGAACGCGCACTCGACGGCATTCGCGTCATCGATTTGACGCAGGTCATGGCCGGCCCGTACTGCTGCATGTTGCTCGGCGACATGGGCGCGGACGTGATCAAGGTGGAGCCGCCGGGGGGAGAGGCGAGCCGACACGTGGCGTTCGAGATCGCGCCCGGCGTCTCCGGGCCCTTTCTCGCCGTGAACCGCAACAAGCGCGGCCTCACGCTCGACTTGAAGCGGCCGGAAGCCGTGGCGGTCCTCACCCGGTTGGTCGCGACGGCCGACGTGCTGGTCGAAAACTACCGGCCGGGCGTGGCGCGCCGGCTCGGCATCGACTACGAGGCGCTGCGGCAGATCAATCCGCGGCTCGTCTACTGCTCGATCTCGGGCTTCGGGCAAACCGGGCCCTACGCGGACCGCGGCGGCTACGACCTCATTGCCCAGGGGATGAGCGGCATCATGAGCGCGACGGGCAGTCCCGACGGCCCGCCGGTGAAGGTCGGCGTGCCGATCACCGACCTCGGCGCGGGCCTCTTCGGCGTGTTCGGCATCCTCTGCGCGCTCCGGGCGCGGCGTGTGACGGGGCGCGGGCAGCACGTGGACACCTCGCTCTTCGAGGCGGGGCTGGCGTTGTCGGCGTGGGAGGCGACCGAGTACTGGTATACGGGACAGATCCCGCGCCGCCTCGGCACGGCCCATCGCCTCAACGCGCCGTACCAGGCCTTTCGCGCGAGCGACGGCCGCTTCACCGTAGGCGCGGCGAACAGCCGGCTCTGGCCGCGCTTCTGCGGCATCCTCGGGCTCGACCGCCTCGTGGATGACGCGCGCTTCGCCACCGTCGGCGATCGCCTCGACAACCAGCGCGAGCTCGAGCGCGAGATCGAGGCCGTCACGATCGGACAGCACGCGCACGTACTGGCTCGCCCGGTGCGAGGAGGCGGGCATCCCCGCCGGGCCCATCTACAACGTGCCCGAGGCTCTGGCGGACGCGCATGCGGTGGCGCGCGGCATGGTGCAGGAGTACGACTACCCCGGCGCCGGGCGCGTCAAGGCCCTCGGCAATCCAGTGAAGCTCTCGCGCTCCCCCGCACGGCTGGGCAAGGGCGCGCCACGCCTCGGGGAGGACAACGACGCGGTGCTGGGCGAGCTGGGCCTCGACGCAGCCGAGATCGCCGCCCTTCGAGCCGGCGGCGCGATGTGAGCGCGCGCCGATGAGCGAAGGGCGCTTCGTCGAGGGCGGCCGCGGCGGCCCGATGATCCGGTCGGTCCCGGGGCGGAAGCCGCGCATTCACGCGGGCGCCTACATCGATCCCGCGGCCCAGATCATCGGCGACGTGACGATCGAGGAGGGCGCGAGCGTCTGGCCGTTCAGCGTGCTCCGGGGCGATCAGGACAACTACGTGACCCTCGGGCGGAACTCGAACGTCCAGGACAATTCCGTGCTGCACGTCACTCCCGAATTTCCGTGCATCGTCGGCGCGAATGTCACCATCGGCCACCGCTGCGTCGTCCACGCCTGCACGATCATGGACAACGTGCGGATCGGCATCGGCGCCGTGGTGTTGACGGGCGCGGTGGTGGAAGAGTGGGCCCAGGTCGGCGCGGGGGCCGTGGTTCCGCAGGGCAAGGTGGTGCCGGCGGGCTGGCTGGTGATGGGCGTACCCGCCAAGCCCGTGCGCAAGATGAGCGAGGACGAGCTCGAGGACATCCGGAAGAACGCCGTGGACTACTTGAACCTCTGGCAGCGCGACTACCTGGGCAACCCGAGCGGGTGGCCGGAATCGAAGGGGGCCTCGACGTCGTGAAGGCGCTCGAGGGCCTCCGCGTCATCGACTTCACCCAGGCGATGGCGGCGCCGTTCGGCACGATGAACCTCGCCGACATGGGCGCCGACGTCATCAAGATCGAGCCGCCGGTCACGGGCGAGCCCACGCGCGAGCTGTCGTCGGTCACGCAGAACGGACACAGCGCTACCTTCATGACGATGAACCGCAGCAAGCGCGGGCTCACGGTCGATCTCAAGACGCCCGAGGGCGTCCTGGTCGTCAAGCGCCTCGCGAAGACGGCGGACGTCTTCGTCCAGAACTACCGGCCGGGCGTGGCGGAGCGGCTGGGCCTCGGGTACGAGGCGCTCTCGGCGGTGAATCCGCGGCTCATCTACTGCTCGGTGAGCGGCTTCGGCGGCACGGGCCCGTACGCGGCGCGCGGCGGCTATGACCTGATCGCCCAGGGCATGAGCGGGATCATCAGCGTGACGGGGGACGAGGACGCGCCCGCGAAGTCCGGCGTGCCGCTGTCCGACCTCTGCGCCGGGCTCTTCGCGGCCTACGGGATTCTCTGCGCGCTCGAGTACCGCGAGCGCACGGGCCTCGGGCAGCTCGTCGACACCTCGCTGCTCGAGGCCGCGATGGCGCTCACCGTGTGGGAGTCCACGGAGTACTGGGTGACCGGCCAGGCGCCCAAGCCGCTCGGCTCCGCGCATCGGCTCACCGCGCCGTATCAGGCCGTGCGGGCGGCGGACGGGTACTTCAATATCGGCGCGAACAACGACAAGCTGTTCGAGGGGCTGTGCCGGGCCATCGGACGGCCGGATCTTCGCGACGACGCGCGCTTCGCCACGAGCGCCCTCAGGATGGAGCATCGCGCCGCGCTCATCGAGGCCATCGAGAAGACCACCGCGGGCGAGCCGCGCGCCCACTGGCTCGCGCGCCTCGAGCAAGCGGGGGTCCCCTCGGGCCCCATCAACACCTATGCGGAAGCGCTGGCCGATCCGCACGCGCTGGCGCGACAGATGGTCGTCGACCTCGTGCACCCGGGCGCGGGGCCCATCAAGGCCCTCGGCATTCCCGTCAAGCTCTCGGACACGCCCGGTGCAGTCGATCGTCCCGCGCCGCTGCTCGGCCAGCACACCGCCGACATCCTGATCGAGCTCGGCTACACCGATGCCGAGCAGCAGGCGCTCACCGACCAGGGCGTCATCTAGCCGCGCGGGCCGGGCGCGGAGCTGAGGGCCGGGCGATGCCGACCGGGCCGATGATTCGGGTCGCGGTGCCCGTCGCGCTCTTCGCCGTCGTCGTCGCGACGCATTGCATGGGCGTCATCACCTCGTACGATTCGCGCTGGTCGATCCCGATCGCGCGAAGCCTCCTGCGCGAGGGCAACACGGACCTCAACGAGTACGCGGCCCTCCTGGCCGCCAACCGCTTCTACGCCATCGAGTCGATCGGCGGCCATCACTACTCGCTGTACCCCATCGGCGCGTCGCTCCTGGCCCTCCCGGTGGTGTTCAGCCTCGATGTGGCGGGCGTGGCGCTGGCCGACGGGAAGATCGAGCGGGTGACCGCGTCCATCATCGTCGGCCTTACCGCCGTGCTGCTCTATCTCGTGGCCCGCCGCGCGCTCGGCGTGCCGGGCTCGCTCCTGGTGGCGCTGATCTTCGCGTTCTGCACCGCCGCGTGGTCGACCGCCACCCGCGCGCTCTGGCAGCACGGCCCCTCCATGCTGATGCTGACGCTCGCGCTGTGGATCCTCGTCCTCGCGCGCGAGCGGCCGTGGGTGGTCCAATTCGCCGGACTGCCGCTCGCATTCTCGTACGTCATCCGACCGACGAATGCCATCGCCATCGCCGTGCATGAGTGCCGTCGTCCTCGCCGAGCACCGGAGGTACGTCCTGCGCTACCTGTCGTGGGGTCTCGCCGTGGCCGTCCCGTTCGTCGCGTTCAACTGGGCCGTCTATCACGCGGCGCTGCCGCCGTACTACATGGCGTCGAAGATCGGCCACGGCGGCAGCTTCGCCGAGGCGGCGGTCGGCACGCTGTGGAGCCCAGGGCGAGGGCTCTTCGTCTTCTCGCCGATCCTGCTGCTATCGGTCTATGGCGCCTGGCTCACGCTCGGGCGGCGCGGCGATCTGCTGAGCCATGCCCTTGCCGCGATCGTGGTGCTTCACTGGATCGCCCTGTCGTCGTTCCCGATCTGGTGGGGGGGCCACTCCTTCGGCTACCGTCTGTTCTCCGACATGGTGCCGTATCTCACGTACTTCCTGATCCCGGTCATCGCGCGCATCGGAGCGTTGCCTCGCGCCCGGCGGGCGGTGTGGGGAACGGCGTTCTGCTGCCTCGTCGCCGTGAGCTTCTTCATCAACCTCCGAGGCGCGACGGCGCGCGCCGTCTACCGGTGGAACGCCGACCCGGTGGACGTCGACGTCCGTCCCGCGCGCGTCTGGGACTGGCGGGATCCGCCGTTCCTGCGCGACCTCTGGACGCCCGTGTCCACGGAGAGGGCTCCTCGCGGGACCCTTGACGACCGCATCGGAGGTTCGTAGTCTGGCCGAAGCACTCGCAGCCCACTATTTCGACCGCGAGAGGAGACTCCCATGTGCGTCGATGACGACTCCTATCCGCCGATTCCCCCCATCGCCGGTGGTGCCACGGATACCCGGGACCTCCGGCTCACCTCCGCCGACGGAACGCGGTTCATGGCCTTCGGAGCGCGCGCGACCGCGCCGACGGGGGCGGGCATGATCGTGATCCCCGACGTGCGCGGGCTGCATCGCTACTACAAGGACCTGGCGACCCGCTTCGCCGAGGTCGGCGTGGACGCGGTCGCCTTCGACTTCTTCGCGCGCACGGCGTCGACCGAGGACCGGAGCGAGAGCTTCGACTTCATGAGCCAGGTGCCGCTGACGAAGCCCGAAACGCTCCAGGCCGACATCGCCGCCGCCGCGGCATATCTCCGCAGTCCTGAGGGCGGGGCGGTGAAGTCGCTCTACGCGGTGGGGTTCTGCTTCGGCGGCGCGATCTCGTACCTGCAGGCGGCGAGTGGCCTCGGCTTTGCCGGCGTGATCGGCTTTTACGGCTGGCCGCTCGGCCTCAAGCGCTGGCCGGATCGGCCCAAGCCGATCGACGCGGTGGATCGCTACACGTGTCCGGTGCTGTCGATCTTCGGCGGCGCCGACGAAGGCATCCCGAAGGCCGACGTCGACCAGTTCGAAGCCGCGTGCAAGCGCGCGGGGGTACGTCACGACTCGACGGTCTATCCCGGGGCGCCGCACAGCTTCTTCGACAGGAAGTACGACGAGTTCAAGGAGGCCTCGGCCGATGCCTGGCGCCGCGTGCAGCAGTTCGTCGGCGCGGGCGCCAAAGCGGCGTAGCGCGCATCATTCTCGAACGGATCACCTCCGCGGCGGCCGGGTGACGTGGCGGCGGCCGGCGGAATGGGTCCGCCCTGCCGACGCCGACCCGTCCGGGCGCCAGCCGTTCCCACTCTGGCGCCGCTGTGTCGTCGTTGGGCAGAGGCGGGAAGGGGCAACGGACCCATCCCCTCCCGGCCCCCGCCGACGTCACCCGCCCGGTCACCGTGTGCGCGGTCGCGACAATGCGCGCTCGAAGATCACGTCGCCCTGTCTGGGACCTCCGGGCGGAACTGGACGCTCATCCGCGGCTTTGCGCTCGCCATCTTTGGCACCGCATGCTCCCACGTCCGCTGGCATGTGCCGCCCATGACCAGGAGGTCGCCCCAGCCGAGATCGAACGCACGCGACGTCCCGCCGCCGGCCGGCCGCAGCAGGAAGCGGCGCGGCGCCCCGAGCGAGACGATGGCCACCACGGTATGCCCCGACTGCCGCCCGATGCGGTCGCCATGAAACGCCACGCTGTCGCGCCCGTCCCGGTAGGCGGCAAGCGAGATCTCGCGCAGGGGCTTGCCGTAACGGGTGGAGAGCGCCACGGCCATCTCCACCACGACAGGATGCCCGGGCCCGTCGTCCGGCAGCGTGGCCACGAGCCGCGGGACATCGACCATCCGCTCGTACATCTCGCGGCGCTCGGCGCGCCACCGTGTCGTGGTCCACAACGCCTCGAAGAGCGCCTCGTGTCCCTCCACCCAGGCAGGGAGATGGTCGACCCAGGCCCCGCGCCCGAGCGCGATCCTCCGCAATCCCGAGAACGTCGCGTCGAAGCCGGCCACTCCTTGACCGAAGAGGCTGGGCTGCTCGGTCAGCGCGAAGGTCATGACATCGAGAGATATAGCTCATCACGTGTAGAGTGTCAATGAAAATGTCGTAGATTGATCAGCAACACGCAACGATGGCGAGTATTTATCTCTGATTCAGTGAGCAGATGGTCTAGGTTGCGAGCGGCGGGCGGCGCTTCCAGAAGCTCGTGGCCTGCTCGAACGCGTAGGCGAGCTGCAGGACCCCCCAGTCGTCGTGGTGGCGACCGACGATCTGGACGCCCACGGGCAGCCCGTCCGCCGTGAAGCCGCACGGGCACGGAAATGGCGGGCAGGCCCGTCACGGTGATGTCGGAGCAGGCGCGCATCCAGTCGATATAGGTCGGCAGCGTGACGCCGTTGATCTCGGTGACGTACGGCGCGTGCACGTCGAACGGCGGTACCTGGGTGACGGGCAGGATCAGGAACTCGCGCGCCGCCATGAACTCGCGCACGCGATGGTAGAGCGCGGTGCGCTTGCGCTCCGCCGCGGCGAGCTGGGGGCCGGTGATCTTCTGCCCCTGCTCGAGGTTCCAGATGATCGTGTCCTTCAACTGGTGGCGATGGTGCTCGAGCAGCGGCGCATAGCGCGACTCGAACTGCCATCCGCGCCACACCTGGAAGATCTCGCGCGCGTCCGAGAAATCGGGCTGGCCGTCCTCGACGGCGCAGCCGAGCGCCTGGAATGTCGCCCGCTGGGCGTCGATGACGGCTGTCACGCGCGGGTCGATGGGCAGGCCGCCGAGGTCCCGGCTCCACGCGACCCGCACGCCGGCGAAGCTGCGGCCGAGCGGGCCGCGAAAGCGCGCGCCGGGCTCGTCGATGGCGATGGGCGAGCGCGGATCGGGCCCCGCCATGGCCGAGAGCAGCAGCGCCACGTCCGCCACCGTGCGCGCCATCGGCCCCTCGACGGAGAACGGCGCCCAGCCGAGCTCGCTCGGCCACGTGGGCACGCGTCCGGGCGAGGGCCGGAAGCCGACGACATTGCAGAAGCTCGCGGGGTTGCGCAGGGAGCCCCCGAGGTCGCTGCCGTCGGCGATCGGGACGAGCCCCGAGGCGAGCGCGACCGCGGCGCCGCCGCTCGAGCCGCCACACGTCTTGGACGGGTCATACGGGTTCAGCGTCCGGCCGAAGACCTCGTTGAACGTCTGCGAGCCCGCGCCGAACTCCGGCGTATTGGTTTTGCCGATCGTGATGGCGCCGGCGGCCTTGATGCGCTCCACGATGAGCCCATCGTGCTCGGGCACGTGGTCCTTGTAGATCGGCGAGCCCCACGTGGTGCGCAGCCCGCGGGTCGGGACGAGATCCTTGTGGGCCACGGGCAAGCCGAAGAGCGGGCCGCCCTCCTCGCCGCGGGCGAGGGCGGCGTCGGCGGCGCGGGCCTCGGCGAGCGCCTCGTCCGCCCGGAGCGTCACGATCGCGTTCACCTTCGGGTTCACGCGCTCGATCTGCGCCAGGTGGGCCTGCAGCACCTCGGTCACCGAGGCGCGGCGGGAGCGGATCGAGCTCGCGGAGCGCGGTGGCGGTCAGAAAGCAGAGGTCGTTCACGGGCCCGGCTCCATCGCGCGAGGAGTGTACAGGAAGTGCCGTGGCAGGGTCACCCGAATCCGGGGCCGGCGCTTGACGGACCGGGAAGGCGCGTGGTATCCCGCGTGCAGCGGTGCAGCAAGCGCATCCATCACACGGAGGGCGAAGAGCCGACATGAAGATTGCGAAGGTCGAGACCCTGCATTGCGACGGAGGCTGGCGGCCGTGGACGTTCGTCCGGGTGGAGACGGACGACGGCCTCGTCGGCTGGGGTGAGTGCAGCGACAGCCGCAGCCCCTACGGGATCGCGGGCGCGGTGCGCGACATGGAGGACCTCCTGCTGGGGCAGGATCCGCGGCCGGTGGAGCGCCTGTACTGGGACATGCTGAGGCGGACACGGCAGAACCTCGGCGGCGTGACCCACAAGGCCATCGCGGGGGTGGAGCTGGCGCTGTGGGACATCAAGGCCAAGGCGCTCGGCGTGCCCGTCTACGAGCTGTTCGGCGGGCCGCTGCGCGATCGGATGCGCCTGTACTGGTCGCATTGCGGCACCACGCGCGCACGGCTCGGTGACGTCCTCGGCACGCCGCCGCTCCGGAGCTACGCGGACATCACGGCGCTCGGGAAGGAGGTCGTCACGCGGGGGTTCACCGCGCTCAAGACCAATATGGTCATCCCGGGCGAGCCGGCGACGGTGTACTTCCCGGGCTTCGCGAGCGGGATCAATACCACCGACGGCGCGCCGACGTCCGAGATCCTCGGGGCCGTCGAGCGTCTCATCGGCACGTTCCGCGACGCCGTCGGGCCGAGCGTCGGGCTCTGCCTCGACCTCAACTACAACTTCCGCACCGAGGGCGTGCTCCGCATCGCCAAGCTGCTGGAGCCGTTCGACATGCAGTGGGTCGAGTACGACAACTGGGATCCGCAGGCGCTCCTGCAGATCAAGCAGTCCACATCGACGCGGCTGGCGTCGTGCGAGAGCCTGGTGACCACGCGCCAGTATCGGCCCTTTCTCGAGCTGCACGCCATGGACGTGTGCATCATCGACGTGCCGTGGAACGGCTTCTCGCAGGCGGTCCAGATCGGGCGGATGGCCGAGGCATACGAGATCAATATCGCGCCGCACAACTACTACAGCCACCTGGCCGACCTGCACTCGATCCACCTCTGCGCGGTGCTGCCGAACGTGCGGATCATGGAGATCGACATCGACGACGTGGCGTGGAAGGGCGAGCTGGTCACGCGGCCGCCCGTCATCAAGGACGGGTATATCCATCTCCCGACGGGCCCGGGCTGGGGCGCGGACATCGACGAGAAAGTGCTGCGCGCCCACCCGTGGCCGGGGCCCGCGGCGGGGAAGCGCGCGGCGTTCTACGGGATGTCACCCGAGCAGATGGCCGCGCGGCCGAAGTCCTGACGGACGCTGCGGCGACCCCGCGGAATGGGAGCGTGTGAGCATGCAGGGAGGTTGCCTGCGCGAGTGTGGCGTTTTCACTTCGAGCGCCGGCTTCGCCGGCGTAATCCGTTGTCGGGGGGAGGTCTCGGAGGGGGCCTTCGCCACCCTCGAGGAGTCCTACAGCCGGGAGAGGACGCGATCGGCGAAGTCTTCGCGGAACGGGCTGCAGGCGCATGGGCTTTTGCCCGAGCATGCGCATGCCGGTATGTCCCGTGCCGAGGCCGATGATGGCAGCGGCCCGGTGCCAGGCGATTGATGGTGGCGATGCCGTTGGCCGACGGCCGGCGCGAGCCTCAAGCCCGGCACGTTCACCGCGGTGCCGAGCCGCATGTGGCGGGTCTGCTGGGCGGCCAGGGCCAGCACGGCCCAGCAATTGGATCGGATCATCGGGCTGTCGGTCACCCAGCAGTGGCTGTATCCGAGGTTCTCCGCATGGGTGATGAAGCCGATCTCGTCCACCTTCGCGGTGCACGATCCCGAAGTCCATGGCCGGTCCTTTTCAGATCCCTTCGGCGACGAGGCGCTCCAGATCCCGTGGAAGATCCCGGTCCCTGCGGAACGAGTCTAACTCCCGCGCCGCCTGCGCCGATGCTCCCTGTACCCTTCCGCGCCAGCGGCGGCGCGCAAGCGGCGGTTGACGCGTTGCATTGGCCGTGGCACGATCGGCCCCATGAATGGGGCCATCGACGTCCACACTCACATCCTGCCTCCACGTTGGGACGATTGGGCCGCGCGATTCGGCGGCAAGAACTGGCCGCGCCTGGTCGGCGATCCGACGACGCAGTGCCAGCTTTATCTCGGTGAGACGCTCAATCGGAACCTGGGGCCCGACAGCTTCGATCCCGTCCGGCGCATCGCCGACATGGACAAGACGGGCATCGAGCGGCAGGTGCTCTCGCCGCCTCCGCCGCTCTTCTGCTATTCGGCCGACGGGCCGGCGGCGGCCGAGTTCTGCCGGATGCAGAACGACAACATCGCGGCGGTCGTGGCGCGGCATCCGGACCGCTTCCTGGGTGCCGGCACGCTGCCGCTCCAGTCGCCCGATCTCGCGGTGAAGGAGCTGGAGCGCGTAGCTCGAGCGCTCAAGTTCCCGTGCATCGAGGTCGGTGGCAACGTCGACGGGCGCGACCTCGACGATGAGGCCTTGCACCCCGTGTGGGAGGCGGCCGCCGCGCTCGACGTGGCGCTCTTCGTGCACCCCACGGCACCCGTGCTCGGCGGCGAGCGATTCAAGAAGTACAACCTGATGCAGTCCCTCGGCTTCCCGCTGGAGACGGCGCTCTGCATGACGCGCGTGATCTACGGCGGCGTCATCGAGCGCTGGCCGCGTCTTCGCTGGTGCTTCGCGCACGGCGGCGGAGCATTCCCCTTTGTCCTGGGACGCGTGGACCACGGCTGGGACGTGACGGCCGAAGGCCGCGCGTCGATCCCGAAGACGCCGAGCGAGTACATGGGCCGAATCTACGTCGACACGCTCACGCATTCTCCTCGGGGCCTCAAGCTCATCCTCGACAGCCTCGGAGACGAGCGGGTGGTTCTCGGCAGCGATTATCCCTTCCGCATGGGCACGCGCGATCCGGTCGGCGCCCTGGCCCCGCTGGCGCTCGGGCCGAGCACGCTCGGCCGGCTCCGGAGCGATAACGCGCGCGCCTTCCTCGGCATCGCCTGACGGACCTCACTTAGAGAGGAGAGAGCTCCATGGACCTCAACTATTCGGCCGAGGAAACCGCATTCCGGGACCAGGTGCGCGGGTGGCTGTCCGAGAACCTCCCCACCGAGCTGCGCGACAAGGTGGTGAACTACCGGGAGATGAACAAGGAGGATCTGCTGCGCTGGCACAAGATCCTCGCGAAGAAGGGGTGGGTCGCGCCGGAGTGGCCGCGTGAGTGGGGCGGCACCGACTGGACCGTGGTCGAGCGCTACATCTTCGAAGAGGAGATGGGCTACGCGGGCGCGCCGCCGCTGATCCCGTTCGGCTTGCGGATGTGCGCGCCCGTGCTCTTGCGCTTTGGCACCGACGCGCAGAAGAGCCGCTACTTGCCGCGGATCTACCAGGGCGAGGACTTCTGGTGCCAGGGCTATTCCGAGCCCGGCTCGGGCTCCGACCTCGCGTCGCTCAAGACGCGCGCGGTCCGGCAGGGCGATCACTACGTGGTGACCGGCCAGAAGATCTGGACCACGCAGGCGCATTTCGCGGACTGGATCTTCTGCCTCGTGCGCACCGATGCCAAGAGCGACAAGCGCCAGGAGGGTATCTCGTTCGTGCTCATCGACATGCGCACGCCGGGCATCACCGTGCGGCCGATCATCCTGATGGACGGCGGCCACGACGTCAACGAGGTGTTCTTCGACGAGGTCAAGGTGCCCGTCGAGAACCTCGTCCACGAGGAGGGCAAGGGCTGGACGGTGGCGAAGTTCCTCCTCGGCCACGAGCGCATGGGCACGGGCCGGATCGGCAACTCCAAGCGCGAGCTGAACACGCTCAAGGAGGTGGCCGCGCGCCAGCTCAAGGACGGCAAGCCCCTCATGGAGGACCCGCGCTTCCGCGACCGCCTCACGCGCGTGGAGGTCGAGCTGATGGCGCTCGAGATCACGAACCTGCGCTTTCTCGACCAGCTCCGCGGCGGGCGGCCGCCGGGCGCCGAGGTCTCGATGCTGAAGATCAAGGGCACGGAGATCCAGCAGGCGCTCAGCGAGCTGATGATGCAGGCGGCGGGGCCTTCGCCCAGGCGTTCCGCCCGGTCGACAACATGGACTTCGACCACTTCACCGCGCGCCTCGCCGCGCGCTACTGCAATATGCGGAAGACCTCGATCTACGCCGGCTCCAACGAGATCCAGCGGAACATCATCGCCAAGGCGACGCTCGGGCTCTGAGGACGGACAGACGCGATGAACTTCGATCTCTCGCAGGAGCAGCAGCTTCTCGCGGACAGCCTCAAGCGCTTCATCACCAATGACTACACGTTCGACGCGCGCAGCAAGATCGTGGCGTCGCCCAAGGGATGGAGCGAGGAGGCCTGGGGCAAGCTGGCCGAGATGGGCCTCATGGGCCTGCCGTTTCCCGCCGAGCACGACGGCTTCGGCGGCTCGGCGGTGGACGTGATGGTCGTCATGGAGGCGATCGGGGAGGGGCTCATCGTCGAGCCCTACCTGCCGACGGTGGGGATCGGCGGCCAGTTCGTGGCGCGGGGGGGCTCGCCCGCTCAGCAGAAGCGCCTCCTGCCCATGATCGCGCAGGGCCAGTGCCGCATGGCCTTCGCGCACATCGAGCCCGGCGCGCGCTATGACCTGGCCCAGGTGGGCCTGCGCGCCCGCCGCACGGGCGACGGCTTCACGCTCGACGGCGACAAGCGGGTGGTCCTGCACGGGGCCGCGGCCGACGTGCTGGTGGTCTCCGCCCGGACCTCCGGCGCCGGCACCGATCGCCAGGGCGTGAGCCTGCTTCTCGTGGACAAGAATGCGCCCGGCGTGACGGTCAAGGAATTCCGCACCATCGACGAGCAGCGCGCCGCCGATGTGAGCTTTTCCGGTGTCGCGGTCGGCCGCGACGCGCTGCTGGGCCTCGAAGGGGCGGGGCTCCCCCTCATCGAGGAGGTCACCGACTACGCCACCGCGCTGCTCTGCGCCGAGTCCGTGGGGGCGATCCGCTACGCCAACGACGCGACGCTCGACTACCTGAAGACCCGCCGCCAGTTCGGGGTGCCCATCGGAAGCTTCCAGGCGCTGCAGCACCGGATGGTCGACATGGTGATCAGCTATGAGCAGGCGCGATCCATGAGCTATCTCGCCTGCGTGAAGGTCGATACGGCGGATGCGGCCGAGCGGCGGCGCGTGGTGTCGGCGGCGAAGATCCGGGTGGCCGATGCGTGCCGCCACGTGAGCCAGGAATCCGTGCAGCTCCACGGCGGCATGGGCATGACCGAGGAGCTGAAGGTCAGCCACACGTTCCGGCGGCTCACCATGATCGGCCAGACGTGGGGCGACGCCGAGCACCACCTGGAGCGCTTCGCCGCCTCCCCGGCGG